>PXST01000010.1 GCA_003023405.1 Halobacteriales archaeon SW_8_68_21 | reverse complement strand
GTCGCCGAGGGCGACCGCTCGCAGGCACGCGCCGGACCGAGGTTATCGGTCCGTCCGCCACCCGGCGAAACCGCCGTTTTTTGAGCGCCCGGCCCGTCGGTGATCGCATGGTGGCAGACGACGGGCGGCCCGACCCCGCGGACATCGACGCCGACTCGGTCCTCGATCAGGCCGGGTTCGACGCCGACGAGAGCGTTCTCACCCGCCGACAGGCGGAGGTGCTGGCGCTCCGCGAGCGCGGGCTCCGACAGTCGGACATTGCGGACCGGCTCGGCACTTCGCGCGCGAACGTCTCCAGCGTCGAGGCGAGCGCCCGCGACAACGTCGAGCGCGCCCGTGAGACGGTCGCGTTCGCGGAGGCGCTCTCAGCGCCGGTCCGCGTCGAGATCGAGGCGGGGACCGACCTCTACGACGCACCGAAACGCGTGTACGACGCCTGCGACGAGGCCGGCGTAAAGGTGAACCAGACCGCGCCGGAGCTGATGCGAGCGATCGGCGACCGCGCCGGCGACGCGACCCGTGGCCGCGAGGTCCGCCGCCGGCTGTTCGTCACGGTCGCAGCCGACGGACGGATCCGGGTTCGACGACCGTAGCCGGCGCTCGGTCGGTTCGACCGGCCTTCTCCTCGCCGCCTCGCTCCGCTTCTCACGCCTCGTCGATCCGCTCGGCGACGCCGACGAGCGTCGCGCCCGCGGTGACGGTCGACCCTCGGGCGACCGAGTACGCGATCCCGTCGCGGTCGGCACGCGCGACCTGAAGCGTCTCGAACGTCGTCGGGTCGAACACCTCGCCGACGCGCTCCCCGTCCTCCACCCGATCGCCGACGGCGAGGTCGGATTCGGGGACGAACAGCCCCGAGTCGTCGGCGATCACCCGTCCGAGGTGGTTGCGAGCGACGGTCCCGTCCCACGGGTCGGGGTCGCCGCCGAGCAGCCCCTCGTGCCGGAGCACGCCGAACATCCCCGTCACGCCGGTTTCGACGGCCTCCGGGACGACCTCCCGGCTGTGGGCGAGTTCGGGCGTGATCGTCGGGATCCCCTCGCGGGTGGCGGCGACGCGGAACTTCCCGGCGAACCCCCGCTCGTCCCACTCGGTGTTGGCGTCGTCATCAGAACTCGACGAGTTCTGATTGGCTCGCAAATCTTCCGATTTGCGATCGTCGCCGGCGGCCTCAGCGAGCAGCAGGTCGGTGCCGAACGCCTCCGCCAGCCCGCGGCAGTCGTCGTCGCCGCGCATGTACACCGTGTGCGTCGCCATCGACGGCGACCCGGTGTGGAGGTCGACGACCGCGTCCGCCTCGCTCGCGAACGCCCAGAGCCGGTCGGCCATCCGCTCGTGGAGCGACCCCTCCGCGTCGCCGGGCCAACAGCGGTTCATGTTCGGCTGCCGCGAGTCGAGCGACTCCGGCGTCGTGTACGAGACCCGATCGAAGGTGAGCGGGTCGGCGACGGCCGGGGACGGAGCCGGTCGTGGAGCCGTCGGAGGACCGCGGTTCCGTTCACCTCCCGCCCGTGTTGTGCCGCCTGCGCGTAGACGATCGGCGAGTCCGGCGGCGCGTCGAGTTCGGGGCCGTCGTCGCCGTCAACGAGTTCGCCCCGGCCGTACGCGTGGACGGTCGTCCGGACCGGCACTCCCGACGGGAGCCGCGCGAGGGTGAGGCTGCGACTGGTGTACATGTGTCCAGATCGGTGCGGCTCCGAGTTATACGTGGGGGACGCGGTCCGGGCGACCGCGCGGTGGTCTCCCCCGCCGCGGCCGCCGCGACCGCGGACGCTAAGTCCGTGGCCCGTCCACCACGCCTCATGCGCGTCACCCTGCTCGGGACGGGCGATACGACCGGGACCCCGACGGTCGGCTGCGACTGCGACACCTGCCGGACGGCCCGCGAGCGCGGGGTGTCGCGGTCGCGCTTCTCCGTCCACGTCGCCAACGAGCGGACCGGCGAGTCGCTGCTCGTTGATTTTAGTCCCGACTTCAGACAGCAGTTCCTCGCGGCCGACGTTCCACTGCCGGACGCCGGTCTCGTGACGCACATCCACTTCGACCACCTGGACGGACTCGGCAACGTCTACCGCCTCGTCGACGGGCTTCCGGTCCACGCGCCGTCGGAGACCGACCCCGCGACCGACCGGAGCGTCGCGGAGACGATCCGGCGCAAGTACGACTACCTCGACGACCGGATCGGCGTCCACGCCCGGGAGCCGTTCGAGCCGTTCGAGACCTGCGGGTTCAACGTTCGGTTCGTCCCCGTCGACCACCCGCCGCTCGCCTGTTACGGCGTCGTCGTCGAGGACCCGGAGACCGGGGCGAAGCTCTCGCTCACCGGCGACACCAGCTACGACGTCCCTGGCCGCTCGCGCGAGGCGCTCGCCGACGCGGACCTCCTGCTCGCGGACGCCATCGTCCCCGCCTCGCTCTGTGAACACCACCCGATCGGCGGCCGTCACGAGGGTCCAGACGGGGTCCCGCGCACCTTCGGTACGAAGCACATGACGCGGGAGGGGGCGCTCGCGATCGCCGACGATCTCGACGCCGACCGGACGCGGCTCGTTCACCTCGCGCACTTTTATCCCGCCGACGAGGCGTTCGAGGAACCGCTCGCGGTCGACGGCGAGACCTACGAGCTGTGAGGGGGGCGACGGACCCTCTGAACACCCTTTTGTCTCGGTAGCACGTACCAACCGTAAATGGCCGCGACGGACCGACTCCGCGCCGCGCTCGGCCGACTGGAGCCGCCGCCGCGGGCTGTCGACTGGTCGCTGTTCGCGTTCGTCGTCGCCGAGGCGGTCACGGGGCTGGTCTCGTTCACGATCGGCGTCCCCGAAGGCTGGCCGCTGTTCTGGCTCCACCGCTCGCTCGGGGTCGGCGTCGTCGCGCTGCTCGCGTGGAAACTCGCGCGGGTCCGCCGGCGGCTCACGGACCCCGACCTCTGGAGACGCTCGACCGCGCTGTCGGTCCTCGCGCTCGTCGCCACCGTCGGCGCGCTCGCAACCGGCGTCGCGTGGGTGTTCGGCGTCGACGTGCGCCTCTCGTACTGGACGCTGCTCTCCGTCCACGTCGGGTTCGGACTCGCTCTGGTCCCCCTCGTGGCCGCGCACGCGTCGACCCGGTTCCGGCTCCCGCGCCGCGTCGACTTCGAGCGGCGACGGACCGCGGTCCGCTACTTCACGCTGCTCGCGGCCGGCGGCGCGACCTACCGGATCCAACAGGCCGCGAACGACGCGCTCGGGGGGGCCGGCGCGGACCGCCGGTTCACCGGCTCACAGCCCCGCGAGGGGACCGGCAACGCCGCCTTTCCGATCACCTCGTGGGTCGCCGACGACCCCGACCCGATCGACCGGGACGACTACCGGCTGCGCGTCGACGGCCTCGTGAGCGACCCCGTCGAGCTGACCGCCGCCGGCCTCGACGCCGGCCACGGGACGGCGGCGCTGCTCGACTGTACGAGCGGCTGGTACACGGTCCAGGAGTGGGGCGGGATCCGCGTCGGCGACCTGCTGGACGCGGCCGGCGGCGTCGAAACCGAGGCGACCGACGGCGACGCCCCAGACCGCGAGGCCGCCTACGTCCGGTTCACCTCCGTCACGGGCTACCGTTGGAGCCTCCCGCTGGCGGAGGCCGACGATGCCCTGCTCGCGACGCGCGTCGGCGGCGAACCGCTCTCCCACGGCCACGGCGCGCCCGCCAGACTCGTGGCCCCCGACCGCCGCGGCTTCCAGTGGGTGAAGTGGGTGACACGCGTCGAGGTCCGATCGGAGTACGACCTCGGCCAGTGGGTCGTGACGCTGGTGAGCGGCTTCGACTGACTCGTCTCAGACAAAGTCGACGTTCAGGGTGCCGGCGATCCCGTTCACGTCGAAGTCGGCGTCCGACACCGCGAGTCAACCCCGCGTTTCATCTCTCGGCGCTTCGCTCTCGCGCGGTCCGCCGCGTCGGTCCCTTCCCACAGACCGGCACCCGAGCGAACGCTCTCCCGGCGCTCGCGGATCAGCCGCGTTAACAGCTCATCGAACGTCTCGTCGTCCGAGCGCTACTCGTACTCGCTCCCGACGACCTCGCGGATGCGCTCCGCGGTCACCGGGCCGACGCCGTCGACCTCCAGGAGGTCGTCCTCCGGCGCGGTCATCACGGCCTCGACCGTGCCGAAGTGTTCGAGGAGGGTGCGCGCGGTGACGGGACCGATGTCCGCGATGGAGGAGACGACGTACTCCTGCTGTTCGGCGCGGGTCTTCGTCGTCTTCTCGCCGTGGACGCTCACCTCGCGGTCGCGCGTCTCCTGTTCCCGCTTGGCGACCGTCGCGAGCAGTTCGGTGGTGTCTTTTTCTCCCTCGGTGCGGAGGACGCTCACGTCGAAGTCGACCGCGAGCGACGCGAGCGCGCCGCGGATCGCGTTGGGGTCGATGTCGCGCTGCCCGTAGAGGTTCGTCCCCTCGACGACCATCACGGGACGGGCGTACGCCCGCGAGAGCTCGCCGACCTGCTCGAACATCGAGCGGTCGGCGTCGAGCATGGAGTCGACGAAGTCGGCCGCGGACTTCCGCTCGACGGCGACCCGGTCGGAGAGCACGTAGTCGCCGACCGCGAGCGTCTCCAGCCGGGTGACGAGGCCGTCGCGCGTCGAGAGGTCCTTCGCGATCGAGGAGTCGAGTTCGCGCTGGTCGACGACGACCTCGACCCCCTCGTCGACGCCGGCGGTCGCGACGACCCCGTCGTCGTCGGCGTCGGTTCCCTCGTCGGTCGTCGCGTCCCCCTCGGCGCTCTCGTCGCCCGCTCGCGTGTTCTCGGCGAAGTCGGTGAGGCCGGCGTCGCCAAGCTCGTCGGCATCGCCGGGCTCATCAGCGTCGCCGGCGGCGGCTCCGGCGTCGACACCGCCGCCCGGCCCCCCGTCGCCGTCCGATCCGGCGTCGTCGCTCTCGTCGTCGGATCCGTCCGAGAACGCGTCGAGACCGGCCTGCCCGTCGTCGCCGACGGTCTCCTCGATGTCGTCGGTGGCCTCCTTCAGCTCGGCGAGCTGGCTCGCCATCTTCTTTTCGCGACGGCGGGAGATCCAGAAGAACGCCTCGTCGCGGGTGTCTTCTGCCATCAGGACGACGACCTTCCCCTCGGCCTGTCGGCCGGTCCGGCCCTTGCGCTGGATCGACCGGATCGCGGTCGGAACCGGCTCGTAGAAACAGACCAGGTCGACCTCGGGCACGTCGAGCCCCTCCTCGGCGACGCTCGTGGAGACGAGTACCTCGAACTCGCCGGCCTTGAACTCGTCGAGCGTCTCCTGTTGCTCGTTCTGGCTCATTCCGTCGGAGCCGTCCTTGTCGCCCTGCCCAACGAACTTCCGCACGTCGAAGCTCGCGGAGAGGAACTCCACGAGCGCCTCGGCGGTGTCGCGCGACTCCGTGAACAGGATGGCGCGCTCGCCGCCGTCGATGCCGAGCGTCTCCGCGAGGAGGATCCGGGCCTTCGAGAACTTCGGGTGGAGGCCGTCGAACGACTCCGCCTTCCGCATCGCCTTGCGCACCTTCGGGTCCGCGACCATCCGCTGGCTCGCCTTCGACGCGCCCGAGGACCTGGCGGCCTCGCGCTGGCGCTCGAAGTAGCGCCGGACGGACTCGACCGACTGCGTCTCGACAAGTTCGGTCGCGCGCCGGAGCTTCATCACCTCGGCGTGGGTGCTCATCCCCTTGTATCCGTCCGACTGGTCGTTGTCCATCATCCGTTTCAGCTGTCCCCGCATCTTGTTGAGGTCCTTCTGTGAGAGGTCGGGGTTCGTCGTGTTCGTCACGCCGAGCTGTTTCAGCTTCTCCAGCCGATCGGTGATGACCTCGTTGAGCCCGTCGCGGATCGCGAGGACCTCGTCCGGGAGGGTGACCTGCTCCCACTGGACGTCGGTGTCATGTGTGTACTCGTCGACATCGGCGTCCTCCTCGGTCATCACCTCGACGTTGACGAGTCCGAGGTTCTCACAGACCGTCTCGATCTCCTCGGTGTCGCCGCCGGGCGAGGCCGACATCCCGGTGACGAGCGGATCGGCCGCGTCGGCATGGTAGCGCTCCGCGATGTACACGTACGCGTAGTCTCCGGTCGCGCGGTGACACTCGTCGAAGGTGAGGTGGGTCACGTCCCGCAGGGAGATCCGGTTGCCGACGAGGTCGTTCTCGACCACCTGCGGGGTCGCGATCACGATCCGGGCGTCGTCCCAGACGGCGGCGCGGTCGTCGGGTTTCACGTCGCCGGTGAACACGACGATCTCGTCGTCGGGAATCGAGAGCGCCTCGCGGTAGAACTCCGCGTGCTGTTGGACGAGGGGCTTCGTGGGGGCTAAAAACAGCGCTTTCCCGCCCGCCTCGTGGAGCCGTTCCGCGGTGACGAGCAGGCTCACCGTCGTCTTGCCGAGGCCGGTCGGGAGACAGACGAGCGTTTGTTCGTCGGCGGCGGCGTCCGCCAACCGGAGCTGGTAGCGGCGTCGCTGTAAGAACCCGTCGACGAGCAGGTGTCGGTCGATCCCGGCGGCTTCGGTCGCCATCGCCGGCGTTTCGCCGCCTTCGGCCTAAAGCCTTCGCGAAGCGGGGCGGAAGTTATCCGTCGCTGGAACGCTCTCCGCGGAGCTCTTCCGGGACGTCCTCGTCGACCAACTGCGCCCACTCCGCGAGCCGGTCGCCGGATCTGGTCTGCGCGCTCATCACACGACAGATCCCCGTGGTACGTATTAACATTTACTCCGATTCTACATGATCTACCATCAATCAGCGCGGATCGACCCGTTCGTCGCGCCGCGACTTACCATTCCAGCCGCGACTCACCGTTCCGGCCGTCGCTCGCGCTCTCGACCGCGACTCGCACGCCTTTTACCGTTCACGCGCCTCCGCCCGGCATGAGCAACCTCGACGAGTTCCTCGCGGGCGAGCGGCTCGACGACGTGGTCTTCTGCGTGAGCGACGCGTACCTCGACGACGACTCCCGGCTCCGGAGCGTCGGCACCGAGGTCGACGGCGGCGTCCGGCTGATCCTCGACGGCGAGACCGGTCGGTCCGCGTTTCAGGCGGGTACGGGCATGGGCGCGATGGAGTTCGCGAAGACGGCGATGGGAGCGGAGGGAGAAATCGCGCGCTCGCTCGACGACGGGACGTGTCCCTTCGCCGCGGACGCCCCCGACGACGACCACGAGATCCGTTTCGTCTTCGCGTTCGCGGAGGCGCAAAACGAGGAGGTCGGCGGTCTCTACGCCGAGGGCGACGTGGTCCACGCGTACGCCCACTGTACCTGCGGCGAGAGCTACTCGCACAAGTGGGTGATCGGCGACCGCAACGACGAGTAGCTCGCGGCCGCGAGCGACTACTCTTCCTCGGGCGCGTCGGCCTCGGGGACCGCGCCCTCGACGAGCGACTGGTCGCCGTGCTGCTCGCGGAGGTCCTTCTTCGAGAACTTCCCGGTGGCGGTCTTCGGCACCTCGTCGATGAACTCCACCGCGTCCGGCACCCACCACTCGGGGTACTCCTCGCGGAGTCCCGTCTCGATCCGCTCGACGAGTTCCTCGCGGTCGACGCCGTCGGTCACGACGACGAACGCCACGGGGCGCTCCTGCCAGCGCTCGTGAGACACGCCGACCACGGCTGCCTCGCTGACGCCGTCGTAGGCAATGATCGCGTTCTCCAGCTCGACGCTTGAGATCCACTCGCCGCCCGACTTGATCACGTCTTTCGTCCGGTCGACGAGCTGTATGTAGCCGTCCTCGTCGACGGTGACCACGTCGCCGGTCTTCAGCCAGCCGTCGACGAACTCCGCCTCGTTGGCCTCGGGGCGCTTGAAGTACTCCTTTGTGACCCACGGCCCGCGGATCCGGAGTTCGCCGAAGTCATCGCCGTTCCACGGCACCTCCTCGCCGTCCTCGTCGATGACCTCGAACTCCAGCCCCGGCGCGACGAGCCCCTGTTTCGACCGCTTTTTTACCTGCGTCTCGTAGTCGGTCTCGCGCAGGTCGTGCTTGAGGTGCGAGACGGTGCCGATCGGCGACAGCTCGGTCATCCCCCACGCGTGGAGTACCTCCACGTCGCGCTCGTCGTACCACTCGATCAACGCCCGCGGCGCGGCCGCGCCGCCGATGATCACGGTGTCGAGCGTCGAGAGGTCCACCTCGTTGCCCCCCTCGACGTACTCGCGGAGGCCGAGCCACACCGTCGGGACGCCCGCGGAGACGGTGACGCCCTCCTCCTCGATCAGCGCGGCGAGGTCGGCCGGGTCCGGCGACGGCCCGGGGTAGACGTGTTTCGCGCCCGCGGCGGTCGCGGTGAACGGCATCCCCCACGCGTTGACGTGAAACATGGGGACGACGGGCATGACCACGTCGGAGTCCTCCATCGGGATCCCCTGCGGCGTCTGGGAGGCCATCGTGTGGCTCCACAGCATCGACTGCGTGTACTCGACGCCCTTCGGCTTCCCCGTCGTGCCGGAGGTGTAACAGAGGCCGGCGGGCTGGTCGCCGTCGAGGTCGGGCCAGTCGTACTCGGTCGAGCGGTCCGCGATGAACTCCTCGTAGGCGGGGGCGTCGAGCGCGTCGATCTCCGAAGAACCCATCGCGACGAAGTCGACGCCCTCGAACTCCGCGGCACCCTCCGCCGCGCCTGCGATCTTCTCGGCCAGCGAGGGGTCGACGAAGACGATCTCGTCGTCGGCGTCGTCGACGATGTACCGGATGTGCTCGTCGGGCAGCAGCGGGTTGATCGTGTGGAGCTGCGCGCCGGTGTTCGGCACGCCGAAGTACGTCTCGAAGTGCCGCGTGTGGTTCCAACAGAACGTCGCGACCCGGTCGTCCCGCTCGATCCCGTGGGCGTCCAAGGCGTTTGCGAGCCGCGCCGTCCGGTCGGCGTACTCGGCGTACGTGTGTCGCGTGCGCCCCTCGTGAGTGCGCGAGACGATCTCGGTGTCCGGGTACAGTCGCTCCGCGCGCCACATGAACGGTCGCAGGGTCTGCGCGTGTCCGCCTGGCATACTCCGAAAATCACGCGGCCGGGAATGATGAACGTTGTCATGATTGATCGTGTGTCTTTGCGGATCGTCCGGGAAAACGCCGTCCCGTCTCGACTGATCGTTTATAAATGGGCGATCGCGGATCATCAGCGAGAATCGCTGGAACCCCGGTCGCTCGCTTATAAATGGTCGCCGGTCGATCGGCGGTGAACACCACCGAAGCCCCAGCTGCTCGGCCGTACGCGACCACCGTTTATAAACGGAGGACCGACACGAACACCACCGAAGCCCCAGCCGCGAGAATCGAAGATTCTCTGGCGGTCGGCGCGCAGCGCCGGCGACTGCCCCTTCGAGTCCCGCCCCGCACAGCACCGCCCCGCACCTCACGCCTCCCCAGCCTCGTCGACCGGTCTTCGCTTCGCTCTGACTGGTCGACTCCCTCGCGCCTGCGATTCGCGCCCTCCGGGTGCTCATCGGCACGCGCCGCCGCACGCTCGCCTTTAAAAACTGAGCTTACCCCCGGAACAGGCTCGCGTGGACGGGCGCGTGGTCGGAGTCGGGGCGGGGGTCGTCGTCACCCCCCTCGTCCGTGACGGCGCGGCCCTCCACGCCGTCGGCGAGGAAGTCGCGCACGGGGGGACTGACGTGTTCTGGCTCCACGAGGAACGCGTCGTGGCCGTGGTCGGAGTCGACCACGTGGTGTGCGGCCGGGACCTCGGCCTCGCGGAAGGCGTCGGCGAGCGAGGCCGACTGCTCGACGGTGAAGTGCCAGTCGGCGGTGAAGCTCACGAGGAGCGCCTCCCCGTCGAAGGCGGCGAGCGCGTCCGCGTCCGTGCCGTGACCCGCGGCGAGGTCGTACTCGTCCATCGCGCGCGTCAAGTAGAGATAGCTGTTCGCGTCGAACCGGTCGCCGAATCCTTCGGCCTGATAGTCGAGGTACGACTCCACCTCGCGGTACGCCGAACTTCCGCTCCATCGACGCCTTCGAGAGGTACATGACGTGGCCGATCTGACGCGCGATGGCGAGCCCCTCCGTCGGGTCCGGCCGGTCCTCGCCGTAGTAGTCGCCGCCGTTCCAGTCCGCGTCCGCGCGGATCGCCCGCCGCGCGACCGCGTCGAGCGCGAGACACTGCGCGTCGAGCCGCCCGGCGGTCGCGATCGTGACCGCGCGGTCGACGTCGTCTGGGTACCGCTTCGCCCACTCCAGGACGTTCATCCCGCCGACGCTGCCGCCGACGACCGCTCGGAGCCGCCCGACGCCGAGGTGATCGAGCAGCCGCCGCTGCGCCCGCGCCCAGTCTTCGACCTGGACCGGCGGGAACGCGGTCCCCCACCGGTCGTGGTCGGGCTCCTCGCGGAGGTCGAGGTCCGCCGGCCGCTCGCTGGCCGGGCCGGTCGTGCCGTAACAGGAGCCGGGGACGTTCGCGCAGACGACGTAGTACTCCGTCGTGTCGATCGCTTTCCCCGGGCCGACGACATCGTCCCACCACGCGCGGGCCTGTCCGGCCTGCCCGCCCCCGGCGGTCTCCGCGTCGCGCTCCGGCTCCGGCGACCGCGCGACGTTCTGGCTCCCGGTGAGCGCGTGACAGATCAACACGACGTTGTCGCCGTCGAACTCGCCGTGGGTCTCGTAGGCGACCTCGAAGTTGGGCACCGACTGCCCGCACTCGAAGGTGAACTCCCCCAGCGAGGCGACGCCGTGGTCGGTCGAGACGGCACTCATCGGACCAGATCCTCACCGTCGCCTCGGTCCGGGCTCTCTCCGCTCGCCGCGCGTTCGCCCGCGGTCAGCCCCGCGTCGAGGTCGTCGATCACGTCCTCGGGGTCCTCGATGCCGACCGAGAGCCGAAGCATCCCGGGGTAGACGCCCGCGAGCCGCTGCTGTGCTTCGTCCATCTGTGCGTGCGTCGTGGAGGCCGGGTGGATGACGAGCGTCTTCGCGTCGCCGACGTTCGCGAGAAAGCTCGTCAACTCGACCGACTCACAGCAGGTCTTCGCGGCCTCGTAGCCGTCGTCGACGCCGAAGGTGACCATTCCGCCGAAGCCGTCGAGGTACTCGGCGGCGTTGCCGTGACTCTGGTGGTCCTCGAATCCCGGATACGACACCCAGTCGACGCGCTCGTCGTCGCGGAGGGACTCGGCCACCCGCCGCGCGTTCTCGCAGTGCCGCTCCATCCGCAGCGGGAGGGTATTGAGCCCCTGGATCGTCTGCCAAGCGTCGAAGGGTGACTGCTGGCCGCCGGTCGGCCGCACCCCGCGCTGGCGGGCGACGTTGGCGAACGCGGCGTCGCCGAACTGCTCGACGAAGTCGACCGGGAACGCCGGCGACTCGCCGTCCAGTTCGTCGTAGTCGGCGTCGGGATGGTCCCACGGGAACCGCCCGCCGTCGACGACGACGCCGCCGACGGTGGTGCCGTTGCCCGTGATCCACTTCGTCGTCGACTCCCAGACGATGTCCGCGCCGTGTTCGAACGGGCGGCAGAGGAACGGGGTCGCGAACGTGTTGTCGACGACGAGCGGGACCGCGCGGTCGTGGGCGATGTCGGCGAGCCGCTCGAAGTCGGGCGTGACGAGCGAGGGGTTCGCGATCGTCTCGACGTGGACGAACGCGGTGTCGTCGTCGACCGCGTCCGCGTACGCCTCGTAGTCGAGCGTGTCGACGAGCCGCGCCTCTATCCCCCGCCGGTTCGCGATGCTCGTGAGGTACGCGGCGGTGCCACCGTACATCTCAGAGCTGGCGACGACGTTGTCGCCCGCGCTCGCGAGGACGGTCGCGATCGCGTCGAACGCGGCCATCCCCGAGCCGGTCGCGACCGCGTCCGACCCGCCGGACAGATCCGCCAGCCGGTCCTCCAGAACGTTCACCGTCGGGTTCGACAGCCGGGAGTAGATGTGGCCCTCCGCCCGGAGCGCGTACATCTCCGCCGCCGTGTCCGCGTCGTCGAAGACGTACGAGGTCGTCTGGTGGATCGGCGTGGCGCGGGCACCGGTGGCCGAGTCGGGCTCGGCTCCGGCGTGGAGACTCCGGGTGGAAAACCCACGTGTCATGTTTGTTGCTCATACGCCCACAAACTTCTATAACCGTCAGTTACGGCAATTGATGCCCCTTCGACGGAGCCGTGATCCCGCTCCGCCGACCGCGCCGCTCCGCCGAAGCGTGCGTTT
The DNA here is from genome assembly GCA_003023405.1 of Halobacteriales archaeon SW_8_68_21. Lineage (GTDB taxonomy): Archaea > Halobacteriota > Halobacteria > Halobacteriales > Haloferacaceae > Halorubrum. The sequence continues at coordinate 72,315 of PXST01000010.1, read as the reverse complement.
ATGCCCGATCGGGCACCAACCGGTGGCAATGGCAGTCGCCGCCCCAGTCCCCGACCTCGTCGACCGCGCGACCGACTGCGCCGACCGCCTGCGCGAGGCCGGTCGGGTCCTCCTGACCTCGCACATCGACGCCGACGGGATCACGAGTGCCGCGATCGCGTCCACCGCGCTCGCGCGGGCCGGGGTCGACCACGAAGTCGTCTTCGAGAAGCAGCTCGACGCCGACTCGATCGCGGAGATCGCGGCCCGCGAGTACGACGTTGCGCTTTTTACCGACTTCGGCTCCGGCCAGCTCGATGTCATCGCCGACCACGAGGCGGCCGGCGACTTCGTCCCCGTCATCGCCGACCATCACCAGCCCGCCGACCGCGACACGCGGTATCACCTCAACCCGCTGCTCGAAGGGATCGACGGCGCGAGCGAGCTCTCCGGTGCCGGCGCGAGCTACCTGCTCGCTCGCGCGCTGGAGGGCCCAGACGGCGACAACCGCGACCTCGCCGGGCTGGCGGTCGTCGGCGCAGTCGGCGACATGCAGGACTCGACCGACGGCCTCGTCGGTGCCAACGAGGCGATCGTCGGCGACGGCGTCGACGCGGGCGTCCTCGACGCGCGGACCGACCTCGATCTTTACGGCAGACAGACCCGCCCGCTCCCGAAGTTTCTGGAGTACGCCTCCGACGTGAAAATCCCCGGCATCACCAACGACGAGGCCGGCGCGATCGCTTTCCTCGCCGACCTCGACGTCGACGTGAAACGCGACGGGGAGTGGCGGCGCTGGGTCGACCTCGACGCCGACGAGCGCCGGCGGCTCGCCTCCGCGCTGATGCGCCGGGCGGTCGCCTCCGGCGTCCCGTCCGACCGGATCGAGGCGCTCGTCGGCACGGCGTACACGCTCGTCGACGAGGAGGTCGGCACCGAACTGCGCGACGTGAGCGAGTTCTCCACCCTGCTCAACGCGACCGCCCGCTACGAGCGCGGCGACGTCGGTCTCGCGGTGTGTCTCGGCGACCGCGGCGACGCCCTCGCCGAGGCCCGACGGCTCCTCCGTACCCACCGCCGGAACCTCTCCGAGGGCCTCCAGTGGGTCAAAACGGAGGGCGTCGCCCACGAGGACCACCTCCAGTGGTTCGACGCCGGGTCGCGCATCCGCGAGACCATTGTCGGCATCGTCGCCGGGATGGCGGTTGGCTCGCCGGCGGTCGACCGGTCGAAGCCGGTGGTCGCCTTCGCCGAGAAGAGCGCCGAGGAACTGAAGGTGTCCTCGCGTGGGTCTCACGCCCTCGTCCGGCAGGGTCTCGACCTCTCGACGGTAATGCGCGAGGCGAGTCAGTCCGTCGGCGGCGACGGTGGGGGACACGATGTCGCCGCGGGCGCGACGATCCCGGTCGGCGAACGCGACGCGTTCCTCGCCGAAGCGGACCAGACGGTCGGCGATCAGCTCTCGTGAGCCGTTCTGGCCGCCGCACCGACGGCTGCGACGACCCGCCAGTCCGTCACTTCAGCGTCGCGTAGGTCAGAAGCGAGACGGCGAGCAGTTCGAGCAGGCTCATCCCGAGTACGACCCGTCCCACGACCGGGTCCATCGCGTACAGCGTCCGCATGCTGTTGAAAAAGAAGGCGATGGAGATCAGGTTCTCGACGAGCAGGACGGCACAAAAACCCAACAGCCCCAACAAAAGCGTCGACCCGAACTCGCGGTAGTTGTCGAACCACACCGCCGCAAGCACCGCCAACAGCGCGCTGTTGACGCCCGCGATCAGCATGGCGATCCCGGTCGGCGTCGCCGGGTTCATTCGGCGTCCACCCCCGAGGTGATCTCCTCGAACGTGTCGCCGTGGCGCTCGAAGCGGTCGGTCAGGAAGTAGAGCTTCCCGTAGTCGTGGTCGCTCGGTTCGACGACGTCGTGTTCTTTCAACATCTCGAGGTGGTGCGTGATCGTGTTGTAGTCGACATCCAGTGCCTCCGCGAGTTCGTTCGCGTTCCGGGGGCGGTCGCGGAGTTCCCGGACGATTCGGACCCTGTTTGCCCCCCCGCGACTCGCGACGAACAGGTACCACAGGGCCTTCTCCATTTGGCGTACTGTTGTGTCTGGTAGGCTGCGAAAATCCTTTCGACCCCGAAGGGGCGATCCGTTCGACCGCGCGACGGAGACGGCAGCGTCAGCCGACCGTCCGGCGCACCCACCCCGCCGCACCGCTCGGGACCGACCCCGTCGGCGCTTCGGTCTGGAGGGTGCCCTCGCCGTCGACCGCGCGGACGACGACCTCGCGGCCGCCGTCCGGGTCGAAGGCGTGTCGCCACTGCCGCCAGATGTCGGCGTCGGGGAGCGGCTCGGAGAGGTCGGCGTCTGTCCACGTGTCGCCGCCGTCGGTCGACACCTCGACCCGGTCGATCCCGCGGGTCCCCGCGTAGGCGTGGCCAGCGAGTTCGATCCGGCCGTCGCTCAGCTCCGTGATCCCCTCGTCCCAGAGCTTGGCGACGGTGTTCACCTCGCCGGTCCCCTCCCAGCCGCGCTCCTCCCAGTAGCCGTCGTCCTCGACGTTCAACAGCTCGATCTCGGAGAGCCACTTCACGTTCGTCTCGCCCCAGTGGCCCGGGATCAGCACCCGGACCGGGTGGCCGTGGCCGGTCGGTAGTTCCTTCCCGTTCATCCCCCACGCGAGGAACCCCTCGGCGAGCACGTCGACCGGGAACTGGACGTAGTACCCGTCTTCGCCGCGCAGCATCGCGCAGTTACACTCGCCCCGCGGGTCGACGGACTCCAGTAGCGGCCGGATCGGGGTTCCCGTCCAGACGGCGTTGTCCAGCTTCGGTCCGTTCAGGTCCTCGCCGACGCAGCGGAGCGTTATCGCCCGGTGTTCGACTGGGCGGTCGATCAGTTCGTCGAAATCGACCGTCCGGTCGGATCCCGTCTCGCCGGTGAACGTCAGCGACCACTCTGCCGCGGTGACCTCCGGGTCGAACTCCGCAATGTCGACGTTATAGAACTCGCCGATCGGACTCACCATCCCGTGGAGGTCGTCGCTCTCGACCGACAGTGACGCCGTCTCCAGCTCCCGAAGCCGCGCGGTCGCGCCCTCGGACCGCGGCGCGTCGGGCAGCGGCTCGTCGCCCCCCACGACCGATCGCCGGCCGACGACCGTCGCGGCGACGAACCCCAGCGTGCCGGCGAGGACGCCGAGCGTCCGGCGTCGGACGCCGTCGACGCCGCCGCCCGGATCGCTCGTCCCCTCGGACGGCTCGTCTGCGCTCGCGGTGGCGGAACCGGTCGAAACCCGAGGCGCGGAGCCGTCCGCCGTGCGGCCGGTCGTCGGAGCAGTCCACCCGATCCCGACGACGGCCGCCGCGGGGACGGCAGCGCCCAACGCCCCCGAGAAACCAGTCAGTCCCGCGGCGAGCAGCCACGACCCGACGCCGGCGGCGGCGACGCCGGCGGCCCGCCGCCCGGTACGTGCGGCGATCCGGAGGCCCCCGAACGCGACCGCGCCGAACAGCCCGGTCGCGACCGCGAGCGCCATGGCGATGTGGATCAGGTGTCCCGCGTCGCCGAGGGTCTCGATCGCCGTCGTCACGATCGGGCCGGGCGTCAGGTTGACGATGGTCTGGTCGATCGGCCGAACGACGAACGACGGCGTCCACCCCGTGACGAGGTACGAGCCGGCGACTCCGGCCGCGCCGGCCGCCGCCGCGAGGAACGCTTCTCGATGCTCGGTAACGCTGATCATGATCTACGTCGGGGTTACGGTCACTTGAACCACGTCTTCGACCCCGGGGTACTCGTGGCCGTCGTCGACGTCGCTCAGTCGACGGATCGTTCCCCCCTCGTCGGCCCCCTGATCGGGGGCGTCCTGCGCGGGCGCTTGGTCGGGACCGGTGCCGGGCGGCTCCGCGTTCGGCTCCGTTCCCGCGTCGAACAGCCCGGCGGCGTCGGTGACGTCGCCGTCGACCGGGCCGCCGTCCTCGGGCCAGAGCCCGATCCCCGCCTCGTCAGTCGAGACGAAGACGTCGTTCGAGGGGACGAACATCGAGGCGAACGAGAGCCGCTGTCCGGGCGCGACGTCGACCTCGAACTCGAAGGCACCGCCCGGCGCGATCGGCGGCGCGCCCGGGACCTCTCCCGCCGGGTCGTTCGGGTCCGCGACCGTCTCGGCCGGGGTGTACGCGCCCGAGTGGAGAACGTCCGTCGACGCGTCGAGTTCCTCGACCAGTCCGTCCTCGCCCTCGAAGCCGGTCGGCGGTCCGGCCTCGGCGAGCGCTTCGAGCCCGACCGACGCCGACTCGCCGAGGTCGTAGATCGGATTCTCGCCCTCGTGGACGGCGTACGCCCCCGGTGTGACCCATACGGCACCGTCCGTCGGCGCGTCCGCCGGATAGAACTCGGTCGAGGCGACGTTCTCGATCCGGACCCGGACCGTGGCCGCCTCTGTCATCCCGTCGTCGCCGTCCATGTCTCCGTCGTTGCCCATCCCGTCCTCGCTGTCGTTCATTCCGTCGTCCCCCATCCCGTCGTCGCTGTCGTTCATCCCGTCGTCGTCCATTCCGTCGCCGTCGCCCGTCTCTCCGCCGTCCCCGCCGAGGCATCCGGCGAGTGCCAGCGTCGCGAGTCCGCCGCTCGTCGCCACGAACCGTCGCCGCGTGTCTTGTCTCGTCATGTCCCCCACGAGGGCGATTACGGGGATATAGATTTTTCAACTACCGGACAAATTCGGGGCGGAGTCTGTGCGAGGTCCGTTCAAACTTCGTCCTGAATGAGGCTGCCGTCGGCGAATTCTCTGACAAGACGGACAACGGCATCGGCGGACGAATCAAAAGCGCTGCGTCAGGCCTCGCCGAGGTCGCGGAACATCGCGCGGTAGTCGTCGGTCGACAGCGACTCGCCGAGGTCGTCGATGTCGGCGTCCAGATCTTCCAGCCGTTCGACGAGTTCGGCGTACGCCTCGTTCCCCTCGCGCTGTGCGGCCGGCTTCTGTAAATTCAATACGGCGCGCTTGCTGGCGAGCGCGGCGGCCTCTCGAACGAGGTCGTCGTACTCGCTGCGCGTCAAGAGCGTGTCGATGGCCGCGAGCAGCTTCGAACGGCTCACCGGCTTGGTGAGGTATAGGTCGAACCCCATGTCGATGATGTCGAAGTCGGGCTCGACCGCGGTGACCATCGCAACGCGGCAGTCGTACCCCTCTCCGCGGATGTGGTCTAAGACGTCGTCGCCGCTCCCGTCCGGGAGCCGCCGGTCGAGCAGCACCACGTCGACCGCGGCGTCGACTTGATCGATCGCCTCGGCGGCGGTCTCGGCGACGTCGACCGTGTACCGCTCTTCGAGGAAGCCGGCGTACAGCGCCGCGATGTCGGGCTCGTCCTCCACGACGAGTATCGACGGATCGCTCACTGTCGATCACCGTCGCGTGCGACGGGACACGCCTCGCCAGGCATACACGAACGAGCGGCATGTCGAGAGATAAAACTGTCGCCGTCAGTTCGTCCGCCGTACTGAACCGTCTTTTATGTACACCGACCGCGAAAAGGGAGACGAATGTCAGAACTCGTCTCCACCGGGGTCGAGGGGATCGACTCCATCCTCACCGGCGGCATCACCGAGCGGTCGACGGTCCTCGTCTCGGGGAACCCGGGCACGGGCAAGAGCATCTTCGGAATCCAGTACCTCCATCACGGCGTCTCCGAATGCGGCGAGCGCGGCGTCTACGTCTCCTTCGAGGAGGACGAGGCCGACATCCGCGGCGCGGCCGAGTCCGTCGGCTTCGAGGGGTTTGACGAGATGGTCGAGGACGGCGACATCGTCATCTTAGACAAACGCGAGATGCTGCGGGAGACCGACTTCTCGACGGCGGTCGACCGCCTGCTGGACACCGTCGAGGACGGCGAGTTCGACCGGCTCGTCCTCGACTCGCTGTCGATGTTCCAGCTCTTCTTCGACGCTGAACAGGAGAAGCGCACGTACCTGCTGAAGTTCTCTGACATCCTCAAGGCGAGCGGACTCACGTCGCTGCTCATCAACGAGCAGGGCGCGGTGTTCCCCGACACCGAGGTCGGCTTGGAGAACTTCCTCACCGACGGGAACATCTACTTCATCCAGACGCCGACCGACTCCGGCGTCAACCGCTACGTCTGGGTGGCGAAGATGCGGAAACAGGATATCGACACCGACATCTTCCCGATGGAGATCGGACAGGGGGGGATCATCGTCCACGAGCGCGCGGGCGGTTTCTCGATGATGGGCGGCTCCGACGACCGGCCGTCCTTTTGACGGGGAGGAACCGTCGGTTCGGCCGACTACTCCATTGAGGAGAGGTCGCGCCAGACGTCGTCGAGCCGGTTCTTCACCGCCGACCGCTCCTCGACCTCGACGGTGAGTCCGTCGCGGAAGTCGACCTCGACCCCGTCGACCTTCCGGCGGTACACCTTCACGCGCCGGTGTTCCTCCGAGAGCGGGCGGTCGTGTAGCTCCAGCAGATCCGCCTCCTCCAGCTCGTTGATCCGTCGGTAACACGTCGCGATCGGGACGTCCAGCTGGTCGCTGAGGTCCTGTGCCGACTTCGCGTCGCCGGTCGCCGCTAGGATGTCCGTGTTGTATTTGTTACCGAGTACGGTGATCAGATCGTCCCCCACCATTCACGTTATCGAAATTGATTTCCGGGTTGTAAAAGGGTACCGGTGATCGTCAGACGCGCGTCACACCTCTCGTCGCCTGATTCCACGGGCGTATCATCCGTTTTCACCGTCCGCAATCGCTCGGTTCCGTTCACTCCGACCGGCGTGTTATCGGCGCTGATACCCGCTCCCGTGGGTTTATTATCGACGTTCGAGCAGGAGCGGTATGGAGCTAATCGAGGGGCTGTACCTGATGACGACCACCGTGTTGGCCGGCGCGAGCGCGACCCTCGTCGCGTTCGCGGTCGCGGCGTATCGGTCGTCCGGTCGCACGGCGATGGCGCACTTGATGGTCGGCTTCGGACTCGTCGTCCTCGTGGCGGTCGGCACACCGGCGGCCGCCTTCGGGACGGGGTTCGACAACGCGGAGGCGCTACTCTTGATCAACACCGGGCTGCTGGCGGCGTCGATGGCGCTGGTCGCCGGGAGCCTTGCCGTTTACGAGCCGGGGACACGAGAGTTTGTCATTCCCGAGTCGGAGCTGTCGCGCCTGCGCGACCGGTGAGAGCGCGGTTCCCACCCCGTGGCCGCTGGACCCTTCTCGTGGTCACCCTCGAAACTACGGAGACCGACGCGTAGGCCCTTCCCCGACGCCCTTTTGATTTCGTGTCCCGTACGAATCGTAATGGCAGCTCCTTGTCGAGATGAGGTTCCGAGTACGATCGCACGGTCGGCTTCGTGGCGGTGTCGCTACAGCGAATCGACTCGACTTCCGCGACTCCGACGATGACCGCCGCCGACGCTCGCGGCGACCGTTCGCCGGTCGGCCGCCTCTCCGACCTCGCCGCGCGCGCCGGCATCGGTGCCGGCGTCACGGTGCTCGTGAGCGTCCTGCCAGTCGTCGGGCTGATCGCGCCCGCGGTCGGCGGCGGCGTGGCGAGCTGGACCGACGGGTCCGCGAGCGCCCGCGGCCCACGAATCGGTGCCATGACGGGGGCGCTCGTCGCGCTGTCGTCGCTGCCGCTGACGTTCTTCGCGGTCTGGATCGCCGCATCGGTGTCGCCCGCGGCGACCGTCGGCGTCCTCGGACTCGCGCTCGTCGGCGCGGCGTACGTCGTCGGCAGCGGCGCGCTCGGCGGCTACCTCGCGGACCGGATCGCGGCCGACCGCGAGCGCTCTCGGGCCGCCGACGCGACGACCCAGTCCCCGGTCGAGCGCCTCAAGCACCGCTACGTCGAGGGCGAACTCACGGACGCCGAGTTTGAGCGCCGCCTCGACCGGCTGGTGACCGCGGACGACGACTCCGACCGGCCCGAGTCGAACTCCCCACCGGAGCGGGCCGACCCTTCGGTGCGCGAACGCGAACGCTGACGCGTCTCGAAACCGCGCGACCACGCTTCCCATTCGTCTGTCGATCACGCCCGTCTCCACCCGCCCGTTTGTGTTCTCAGCCATTCGCCTCTTGTCAGGACGGTCGCCGCCTGTCGCCGGCAGATCCAGATTTGATATCCCCGCCGGAATATCGTTGATAAATTCTGTAATCATATTCCCGAAAATATTCCGAAAATCGCAGCACGGAAGCCTTTTATCAGTTCAGATAATCGAGTGCGCGATCTTAAATATGAAATACCAATTCTCAACGATAACGCCCGCCGGGCAGGCCGGGGGCCGACGCAAACAACCAATGTTCGAAACCATACTGGACGAGGAAGAGCGCGGCCAAGTGGGGATCGGCACCCTCATCGTGTTCATTGCGATGGTGCTGGTAGCGGCGATCGCCGCCGGCGTGCTGATCAACACAGCTGGGTTCCTCCAGACGCAGGCGGAGGCAACGGGCGAAGAGAGTACGAGTCAGGTCTCAGACCGGCTTCAGGTGGTGAGTCAGTCCGGAAACGTGACGGACGATGGGGATACCCGGGTCGTCGACGAACTGAATATCACCGTGGCGCAGTCTCCCGGTGCCGATAATATCGACCTGAACGAGACGACCGTCGAACTTATTGGGACTAACGGTCAGGAAACTTTCCAACTCGGCGGTAGCGAAACGACAATCAATATTTATACCGGAGACCCTGGTGATGTCGTTCTCACCGACGCTAGCGATCGTGCGGATGTCGGAATCGATCTAAACACCAGCGGCGACGGAGTCTACGGATTCCTCGAAGGTGGTGACCGTCTCTCTGTAACTTTCACGACGCCTTCGGGCGCGACCACGACCGCGGAACTCCGCGTCCCGACGACACTGACCAGTGAACAGACCTCGGTGAGGCTGTAACAATGTTCGAATTTATCAACAACAGTGAGGAGCGCGGTCAGGTTGGCATCGGGACCCTCATCGTGTTCATCGCGATGGTGCTGGTAGCGGCGATCGCCGCCGGCGTCCTGATCAACACGGCCGGCTTCCTCCAGTCACAGGCGGAGGCGACTGGGCAGGAGAGTACGGACCTCGTGTCCGAGCGGATCGACGTGACGAGTGAAGTCGGTATCGTCGGTAACAACAGTTCAGGGGAACTGGAGGCGATCAAGATCTCCGTGTCTGGTGCCGCCGGTGCCGACCAGATCGACCTATCCGAATCAACGATCCAGGCAGTTGGGCCAAACGGACAGGCCAATCTCGTCTTCACCGATGAACCGGCCAACAGTAGTAGTTCTGTAGACGATATCCAAAACGCGAGTCAACTCAATGCGAGTACGTTCGCCGTTCAGGACTCTGATGGAAGCTTTGTCGGGTCTGGCAATGCTGTGTTGGACGACGACACAGACTACACGATTGTTGTGAACCCCGGTGCGCGGCCGTTCGGGAGTCTGACTGAAGTCACTGACGGGAGCGGGAACTACACCTACGCACACGTGAACAGCACCGAGGACGCGTTCGGCGAGGGACAGAGTTCGTCGGTCGAGATCGTCTCGCCGTCGTCGGCAACGACATCCGTCGAACTGAGCGCGCCTGACCTCTTCACCGAGGACGGCGAAGCGGTCCGGCTCTGACGAGTCAAACAGCGCGGTAACCACCTTGCGGCGGCTCGGCCGCCCACAACACCTATTTTTCGGCGTGCGCTACCGCGACTCATGAATGACGACGACGCGCTGCCGGCTGACCCAGAGGAGCTCGACTTCACCGACGACGAGAACGTCGTCGAGATCGGGGAAGGGCGCTACGTCGTCGGGACGAACGGCCGACCCAACGTCGGCCGCTCGCGCGGACAGCACCATGCCCCGCCCGCGGACGACGACTCCGACTTCACCGCGGCGGACCCGGCGAACCCCTCGGACCGCCGCCCCGCTGGCGACGACCCGCGAGCGAGCGCGGCCGGCCCCGGCGTCGGTGAACGCGACCAGCCCGCCGGCGGCGGGCAACCCAGTGGCGGTCAGCCCAACGCCGGCGGGCAACCCGGTGGCGGCGAACGACCCCGCTGGGAACCGTCCGGCGACGGACAGCCGCCGAACGCGGCCGCAGGGCAGCGTCGAGGCAGGTCGGCGACCGGGAGCGAAGCGGTCGACCGACAGTCGGTGAGCCGGTGGCTGGCCGACTCCTTCGAGGGCGACGGCTTCGCGTACGGCATCGACGCGACGCTCCACGCGAACGGCGACACCACCCGCCAGCGGACCGTCTCGAACGACGTGACGGCGACGTTCGACACGCTCGTCTCGTGGTTCGCGTCGAACGCCGGCCCGAACTCGCCGACCCCGGAGGCGATCGGCCTGCTGCTCGCCGCCTCCGAGACCACCGTTGACGTCCCGCCGGTGATGATAAAACGGTTCGCGGCGAGTCAGGGGCTCTCCGCGAGCGACAGCATCGGCGACCTGGTTCGCGCAGCCGAAGAGCAGGGCGGTTTCAGGATCGAGTGACGGTCGCTGCGGTCGGCGGCGCTTCCTCCCTTCTCACAACGGCGCGAACAGCGCGATACCGATCAGCGCGAAGACCGCGTAGATCCCCGCCATCACTTCGCGTTTCAGGGGGCTACCGAGCGGTTCGGCGGTTAGCCGCCGGATTGGCGGCAGTATCGCTAGCCCGGCGAGGATCAGCGGCCACAACTCCGCCGCCGGGATCCGCGTGAGTGCGACGACGATCGTTCCGTATCCGAGGACGTACGACCCCCGTCGCCAGAGCTGCTCGCGGTCGGTCAGGTCCTCCTTGGACGGGAACGCGTCGCCCGCGCCCGACCCGCCGCCACCGGCCCCCGCCACCTGCTCCGCCTGCCGCCGGACGTACTCGTCTAACTCCTCGGCCGCGTCCTCCGTCTGCGGGACGCCACACTGCGCGCAGTACCGCGACTCGTCGTCGACCGGTGCGTCACAGCGGGGACACGATGGCATACTGCCGTCATTCGGGCCCCGGTAGGGCTTAATTCTTCGGACCGACAGTTCCCCTCACGTCTGGCGATTCCCGCCCGCCCGCCCCCATTCACCCCACTCTCGTTACACGGCGTGATAATCGGGTGGGTACGCTTTAGTCGGTGACTTGTGGAGTCGTCGCTAACAGACCTGGGGCCGTCTCTCGGTCCGCCCCCGTGAACACCTCCACATGACGATGGAACACGACGACGCGACCGATACGCATTTTGGACACTCGACGCCGACCGCCGGCGACGGAACGGCCGCTCCCGACGAGAGCCCTCGGTTCGGTCCCACGTTCGGGCTGTCGGCGTTTCAGGTCGCGGTGATCGGGCTCTCCCTTATCATTGCGCTCGCCGGCGTCACCGCGACCGCCCCGGCCGCGGCGGGACTCTCGACCCCGTCCCCTTCGCCCACTTCCGCTTCGACGGTGCCCGCCGCGGTCGAGGCGGCCGGATCCGCTGGTCCGACGGAGTATCCGGAGATCAGCGGCGGGTTCTCCCGCGAGACGTACACCGGTGTCGCGGGCGATCCGGTCGAGATTCGGCACGCCTTCGACAACCCCGACGGGCCGGCGTACCTGCTCATCGGCGGGAATCGACTCACCGACGCGGGCCGGTCGGTCGGGTTCGTGGACGTGGTCAAGCTCAACGGCGGGACGACGACGATCAACACGCGGACGATCGGTACCGGAGCGACAAACGTGGACAGTTGCGCGAACACGACCTGTAACCTGGAGTTCCGTGACGAGAACGGGAACGTCGTCGCCGAGAATCTTAGCGCCCTCTCAAGCGCGACGGGCGCGGGGGGACTCGCTCGCCCGTTGGTCCCGCAGCGCTATCGACTTGCGATCACCAACGGAACCTTCGTCGTGGACGATTCCGGCGTGGTGACGCCGACCGAGGTCGCGGATCAGGCGGACCTCGTGTTAGAAAAGCCGACACACCACGACGAGGTCGAGGTGTTCACCAGCATCGACCCGAGCGCCCTCGACGAGGAGTCCGAGACCGAATCGCTCGCGGCCCTCCGAGAGAACGGCGTCGAACGGACCGCGGTGACGAAGGGCAACCGAATCGTCCTCGGATTCGAGTCGACCGGCATCTGGGGCGCGCTGTCGCACTTCGCGGCGGAGAACGCTGCGGGTCCGCTGGAGGCGGGACAGACGGTCGACACCGAGGTCCTGACCGATCTGTTGAACAAAGAGGGAGGGGTGTCGCTTCGGGTCCGACAGACGAACCCCGGCCGGAACGAGCCGCGTTCAGCGCTCGACCTGTCGCGCGCTGACCCGGAGGATGTCACGCTCCTCGTGGCCGACGCGACCGAGTTGGAGACTCCCGACGCGCCCGGGCGCTTCTACCTCGTGATCGACACGAGCGACGGCGACCACTTCACCGAGCCACTTGAGGCGGGCGACGAGTTCGCCGTCGAGTTCGCGCTCGAAGGGACCACCGGGCAGCGGTACGCCTTCGCCGACGACACGGAGCCGCCGAAAGCGTTCGAGGCGGCCGACGGCGTCTCGGGGCAGTTCCCCTACTGGGAGGCGGGCGACGAGACGGTGCGCGCCGAGGCGTCGTTCACCGTCGCGGAACGGTACCTCCGGTACGACGCCGTCACCGACGACGGCGAGATCATGGTCGAGGCCGAGGACGGCCGCGTCACGGGGACGACCTCGCTGCTTCCGGTGCGAGAGCTGTCGGCGACGCTCGTGAGCGACGAGTCAGACCCCCTCCGCACCGAGTCGCCGCTCGAGATCTCGGACGGTAACTTCACGATCGGCGCTGGTCTCGACGGCGTGTCGCCCGGGACTCGGCTGAACTACGAGCTGTACGAAGGGTCCACGCTCCGTGACAGCCGGACGGTCGTGGTCGTCGGCGACACCGACAACCCGAACCGGTTGGTGATTGATGACGCCCCAGAGAACGTCACGGTCATGGAAGACCAGAACCTCTCGTCGATCCAAGTCACCGCACGCAACGCGGGCGGGCTTGACGGGGACGGGGAACTCACCCTCGGCGTCGACAACGGCAGCGCGACCGGCTCTTGGGGAGTGCGCCTCGCGCCGAACGAGTCCCGGACGTACGGGTTCGGCTCCGTGACGGCCGATCTCGACCCTGGAAGCTATCCGTTCACGCTCAGCCTCGACGAAGACACCCACAGCGGGACTCTCGTCGTCGAGGGCGACCCGGCAAAGACGACGCTCGACGACGACGAGGGCGAGGCGGGTACGGACGACGGGACCGATACCGGCGGGAACGACACCGACGACGGGGACTCGACCGGCTCCTTCGGCACGGGCGATGACGGATCGGCGGACGACAACTCGTCGGCGGAGGACGAGAACGCCTCGGAGTCGGACGGCAACTCCTCGGACCCGGACGGCGAGTCGGGCGGCGAGGACGGGGACGACGGGCCGGCGACGTTCCTGCCGTTCGGCATCGGGACGCGCGAGACGTTCGGCGGAACGGTCCTCGTCGGGGCGACGTACCTCCTCGGTCACTGGGTGTGAGACGCGGGATCGGTCCTTCGTCGCTCCGCCGCTCTTGATTCCGTTCTCAACCGTGAGAACCGCGGGGGAGCGATTAAGTGATCGCTTTCCTCGCTTTCAGGCAACAATGGCTACGCGGGTACTCATCGCCGACGACTCGGAGTTCATGCGGAACCTCCTCCGAGAGATCCTCGAAGGGGAGTTTGAGATCGTCGGGGAGGCTGAGAACGGCGTCGAGGCGGTCAACATCTACGAAGAGCACGGACCGGACCTCGTGATGATGGACATCGTGATGCCGATCCGCGACGGAATTGAGGCGACGACGGAGATCTTAGAGGAGAACCCGGAGGCGACGGTGATCATGTGTACAAGCGTCGGGCAGGAGGAGAAGATGAAGGCGGCGATCAAGGCGGGCGCTGAGGGGTACATCACGAAGCCGTTCCAGAAGCCGAACGTACTCGACGCCATCGGCTCGGCGGTATAATGCGGGTCGACGTCCGCGCGCTCGGCGCGTGTAACCGCCTCGCTGAGCAGGGGGCGAAACAGGCTGCCGGCGCGCTCTCGGATCTCACCGGAACGGACCTCGCGGTCGAAGTGACGGGCGCGAGCGTCGCCAGCGGCGAGGACCTCGCGGAGTCGTTCGCGGGCCGGGAGTCCATCGGCGTGAGCGTCGGGCTCCGCGGTGGGTTAGACGGGGAGGCAGTCCTCGCGTTCGACGCCGTCAACGCCGACGCCCTGCTCTCGCTTCTGCCCGGCGGGGAGTCGATGGAGCGGAGCGCGGTGACGGAGGTCGGCAACATCGCGCTGGGCGGGTTCCTCGACGGCTGGGCGAACTACCTCGGGAAGGCGATCGACATGTCGCCGCCGCGGTACTTCGAGGCGGACGGCGCGGCGGTGCTGCCGGACGGGGCGCTCGCCGGCGACGGCGTCTTTCTCTTCGAGAGCCGGCTGGACGCGACGACGACGGACCTCGATTTCTCCATCTACATGCTGCCCGACTCGGGCCCACTCCGCGACCTCATCGTCGGGAAGACGGCTCCCGCGGCAGCGGCCGGTGACGCGTCCGGCACGGCGTCGAACGACGGCACCACCAGCACGGCGGTCCCCTACGAGTCGCTGTCGACGTTCTCGTCGCTGGCGAAGGAGGGGTCGGCCAACGCCGCCGACAACATCTCGATGATGACCGGGCTGGAGACGAGCGTCGACGTGAGTCGGCTTCGGTTCGTCCCGCTCGCCGACGTGCCCGCGGAAGTCGGCACCGAGCCGCACGCGGGGACGGTGTTCGAGTTTCAGGGACAGCCGAGCGGTTACCTCGCCATCCTCTTCGAGGAGTCGTCGGCGGCGGCCGTCGCGGACGCAATGTTACCGATGGACCCGGACGAGCCGCTCGGCGACATGGCCGAGAACGCGCTCTGTGAACTCGGCAACGTGATGACGAGCGGGTTCATCGACGGCTGGGCGGACGTGCTCGGCACGACGATCACCCACTCGCCGCCGGAGTTCGTCCACGACATCGGCGCGTCGACGATCAGCCCCCTCGTCGCGAAGCTGAGCGAGCGGCAGGACTATGGGTTCGTGATCGACGCCGCGATCCGGACCGAGGGGATCCAGGCGCGGTGCGACGTGTACGCGCTCCCCGACGAGCGCGAACTGGCCCGGGCGCTCGACCGGCTCTCGGAGTCGTGACCCGCTCGCTCTCCGACGATCGGCCGGACGACCCGGCAGACCGGACGGGGAGCGACGCGGTCGCCGACGCGGAGCCGACCGTCGTCACGGGCGGTCCGAGAGCCGACGACTGCGGCCGGATCAAAGTTGGGGTGGGCGAGCTCGCGGTCACGAACGACGACGCGGTGCTGACGACCAGCGGCCTCGGCTCCTGTGTCGCAGTCGCGCTCGTCGACGACCGGACGGGCGTTCGCGGGCTCCTTCACGCCATGTTGCCGGCGGGCGGGGGACGGACCACTGCGGTCTCGCGGCCCGCGAAGTACGTCGACGCCGGAATCGACTCGCTGATCGGCGGCGACCCGCGGCGCTTGGAGGCGCGGGTCGCCGGCGGGGCCGAGATGCTCGATCTCACCGACGCGGTCGGTCCGCGGAACGTTGAGCGGGTCGGCGAGGTGCTCGACGCGGCCGGCGTTCCGATCGTCGCCAGCGACGTCGGCGACACCGTCGGCCGGACGGTCCGGTTCGGTCCCGACGGTCGTCTCGTCGTCCGGGCCGCGGACGGGTTTGAGCGCGCGATCTGACCGGCGTTCGGCCGTCTGCGCTACTCCCTGCGCTCCGCGTTTCTGCGTTATAGTCTTCACGTCGGTCGATCTCCGTCTCGCGACGTGCTTTCTCACGGTTGATATTTTGAGGAGTGAATTGAAGTGGTTTCTGTAGGTCGTACACAGTAATGGGCATCGAACTACCGGTGTGGGGAGCTCCAACCGCCGCCTGGGCAGTCGCCACGCTCCGACGACGACGGTTCCGGTGGTATGGACGGCAGCGATGACCCCTTCGGTGGCGACGTGGGCGGCGGCGGGATGACCGGCGGCGGGATGGGGGGCGGTATGGGCGGCGGCGATGGCGGCGACGGCTTCGACGACTTCGACGGCATGGACGAGTGGGACGACGAGTTCGACGACGGCGGTGGCGGCGGCGGTGCCGCGACCGACGAGCTGGAGAACCGGCTCGACGAGCTGGAAAACGAGGTCGCCTCGCTCTCCTCGACCGTCTCGACGGTTCGCTCCGAGAACGAGGAGATCTCCGCCGCGGTCGACGACATCGAGGAGGATGTCCGCAACCTCCTCGACATTTACGAAATGGTCACGCGCGGCATCAACCCCTTCGTTGACGACTCCGGCGGCTTCGACAGCGTCGCCGGCGGTGGCGAGGGGTCGTTCGGCATCTTCGACGACGAGGAAGGCGGCGAGGAAGAGGATCTCGACGAAGACGTGGCGAACGCGGACGCCGACGGATTCTTCGACGACGACCTCCTCAACGAGGAGGAGTCGGACGGGTTCGACGACGAGGCCGAGGACGCCGAGTTCGACGACCTCGATGAGGATCTCGACGACGGAGACGAGTTCGACGACCTCGATGACGACTTCGACGAGGAGTTCGAGGAACTGGACGACGACAGCACGGACGACGCCGCGTCCGAGACCGAAACGGCGGACGACGGAGACGATATGAACGACGATGGAAAGAGTTTCAGCGAACTGAAAGAAGAGTACGAATCCGGGGAGGCCGAGTGGGCCGAGGAGGGCGACGACGCCGCGGACGACGGCCCATTCGGGGACGATTCGTTCGACGACCCCGGCGACGAAACCGACTCCTTCGACGAGTCCGACGACGGCTTCGACGAACCGGCAGATCCGGAGCCGGCCGACCCTGAACCAGCCGCCGACCCCGCCGAGATGTCTGGGGGCTTTCAGTACGTCGGCAAGGACGACCTCTCGGGCGGAAACGGCCGCGGCAAGCCGTACCTCACCGAACTACCCGGTGACTACGTCGGCGACCTCCTCGTGATGGAGTGGCTGGAGTTCCTCGTCTCCGAGAGCGATGTCACCGACGCGATGCGTGCAATCAACTACTACGAGCGGATCGAGTGGGTCGGTCCCGACGCTGCGGTGCGGCTCCGCGACTTCCTCTCCGGGTTCGGTACGATCGACCGCAACCTCGTCGACCGGTCGGGCACCGACCGGCTCGTCCGCGAACACCGGCCGGCGGGGCGGGCGGGCCGACTCCGGCCGCAACGGCCGCGCCAACCGCACCGACCGCAACGGCCACGACGGGCGTGGCGAGCGGCCGACACCGGAGCGGAACGGTCACGACGCGTCCGGGCTCGGCGACGCGCCCGACGGCCGCGATCGGCGAACGAACGGCGCGGACCGCGACGACGCGGCGGACCGCGGCGACGCGCGACCCCGGACCGACGTGGACCGCCGCGACGACCGCCGCGAGGACCGGCCCGACCGGAACGGTTCCACGCGACCGATGAACGACCCGAATCCCCGTTCCGACCGCGCCGACCCGGCCGAGGGAGGGTGGGGAGATGGGCGTTAGCGTCTCCGCGTCCACGGCCATCATCGTCGCGGGGCTGTTCTTCGCGTTCACGACGTTTTATCCCGTGGCGGCCAACGGATTCGACCGCGTCTCCGACGCCCAACACGGTATCAACGAGCGCGCGCTCGAACGGCAGAACACCGAGTTCGCGGTGACGAACGCGACCGATGACACGGGTACGGACACCCTCACCGTCAACGCCACGAACGAGGGGTCGGTCGGTCTCGTCGTGGCCGACGCGACGCTGGTCGTCGGCAACGAGTACGTCGATGTCGGCGGCCCGAACGCGACGACGACCGTCGACGGTGACGGCGACACCGCGCTCTGGCTCGGCGACGAGACGCTGCGCGTCGAGGTCGCACAGAACGACACGGCGACGACGATCGAGGAGGGCACCCGCGTCGTCCTCGTCGTCGAGTCCGGCGTGCGCGACGCCGCGACCGTGACGGAGGTGAGCGCGTAGATGGCCAGCGTCCCCGTCTCACACCTGATCTTGTTCATCGCGAGTCTGGTGATCGCCGCCGGCGTCGTCGGCACGATCACCACCGGCGTCGACCGCGTGAGCGCGGCCGTCGAGGACGCCGGTCTCGACGCGACAGAGACGCTCCGGACCGACGTGACGATCATCTCCGACGCCAACGCGGGGGTGTACAACGCGAGCGGCGACGAAAACGTGACGCTGCTGGTCAAAAACACCGGCACGTATCGGCTCGCGCCTGACGGGTCGGACCTCGATGTCGTCCTCGACGGGCAGTTCGTCCGCCCGGACGCGACCTCCGGCGAACTCGTCTCCGTGGACGGGGCGAACGCCTGGAGCCGCGGCGACGTGGTGCGGCTCACGATCGACGCGAACGAGTTCGGCGAGACGACTGACGGCCTCGACAACGGCGACCACCGGGTGTTCCTCACCGTGAACGGCGACGAGGAGCTGTTCCAGTTCCGCGTGGGGGGGAACTGAGATGCCACACGACAACCTGCTCTCCTTGGGCCTCGGCGAGCGCGACCGACTGAACAAGGAGCTGGGCGGCGGCATCCCGCGCGGCAGCATCGTCCTCATGGAGGGCGACTACGGGGCCGGCAAAAGCGCCGTCTCACAGCGGTTCGCCTACGGGCTGGTTCAGGAGGGCGCGTCGGTGACGATGATGTCGACGGAACTCACCGTCCGCGGGTTCATCGACCAGATGCACTCGCTGGAGTACGACACGGTGAAACCGCTCTTACAAGAGGAGCTGCTCTTCCTCCACGCTGACTTCGACTCCGGCGGCGCGTTCTCCGGCGGCGACGGCGAGCGGAAGGAGCTGCTCAAGCGGCTGATGGACGCCGAGGCGATGTGGAACTCCGACGTCGTCTTCCTCGACACGTTCGACGCCATCTTCCGGAACGACCCCACGTTCGAGGCACTGGTCCGGAAAAACGAGGAGCGACAGGCCGCCCTGGAGATCATCTCCTTCTTCCGCGAGATCATCTCGCAGGGGAAGGTGGTGGTGCTCACCGTCGACCCCTCGGCGGTCGACGACGAGGCGATCGGCCCGTTCCGCTCTATCGCTGACGTGTTCTTCGAACTGGAGATGATCGAAGTCGGCAACAACATCCGGCGACAGATCAACGTCAAGCGGTTCGCGGGCATGGGCGAGCAGGTCGGCGACACGATCGGGTTCTCGGTCCGGTCCGGAACCGGTATCGTGATAGAGAGCCGCAGCGTCGCCTGACGCATGACCCGTAGACGCACAGTCGGTCCGCGCGCCCGGACCGCGACCATCTCGGCGACGCAGCGTGGGACATGACCGAACACGGCACCGCCAAACCGTCCGACGAGCTCCGGAAGGCTGCCATGCGGCGGCCCCACCTCCGGGAACACCTCCGCGAGTTCAAACAGATCACGGGGGAGTTCCCGCAGTTCATCGAGGAGCCGAAAGACGAGTACGAGTCCGAGCGCCCGAATGTCATCTATCCCGTTGGCGGTCCCATCTACAGCCACATCTACGGCGACCTCGGGCAGGACACGAAGTACTACGCCATCGAGCCGGAAGTCACCGGCCCGCAGGTGGAGGTGCTCAACGAGGTGAAAAACCGGCTGCTCACGGCCAGTGGCCAGCACACCGCGCCGGACAACGAGGCGGAGTACGACGACCTCATCGAGGAACTGCTAGCGGAGGTGACCCACGTCGACGACTCCGCGGGCGGCTGGCGGAAGGGACTCTCGAAGCTGAAGAACTTCAGGAAGCTGTCGGTAACGGAGGAGACCTACGAGAACATTCGGTACCGGCTCAACCGCGACATTGTTGGACTCGGCCCGCTGGAACCGGTGATGCGCGACCCGGCCAACGAGGACATTCACGTCATCGGCCCCAAGGAGTGTCACGTCGATCACGGCACCTTCGGCATGCTGGAGACGACCGTCGACTTCGGCACGCCACAGGAGTTCGACAACTGGCTGCGCAACATGGGCGAGCGGATCGGCGACCCCCTCTCCGACTCCGACCCCATCGTCGACTCTACGCTGCCCGACGGGTCGCGTATCAACATCATCTACTCCGATGACGTCTCGCTGAAGGGGTCCTCGCTCACGATCCGGCAGGGCGAGGAGGTGCCGCTGTCGATCAACCAGATCACCAACTGGGGGACGCTCTCGCCGGAACTGGCGGCGTATCTCTGGCTCTGCTTGGAGAACGAACAGACCGTGTTCGTCGTCGGGGAGACGGCGTCCGGGAAGACGACGACGCTGAACGCCATCCTCTCGTATATCCCCGACGACTCGAAGATCTACACCGCGGAGGACACCGCCGAGGTCATCCCGCCGCACAGCACGTGGCAGCAGCTGCTGACCCGCGAGGGCGGCGGCGAGGGCTCCTCGGACGTCGACATGTTCGACTTGGTCGCCGCCGCGCTGCGGTCGCGCCCCGACTACATCATCGTCGGGGAGGTCCGTGGTGCCGAGGGGCGCATGGCGTTCCAGGCGGCCCAGACGGGCCACCCGATCATGCTGACGTTTCACGCGTCGGACATCGTCTCGATGATCCAGCGGTTCACCTCCGAGCCGATCAACGTCCCGGAGACGTTCATGGACAACGCTGACGTGGCGCTATTCCAGAACCGCGTGAAACAGGGCGACCAGGTCCTGCGCCGGGTGACGAGCGTCCAAGAGATCGAGGGGTACTCGAAGGAGATGGAGGGGGTCGTCACCCGGGAGGTGTTCAGCTGGGACCCCGTCGAAGACGAGATCGTCTTCCAGGGGATGAACAACTCCTACGTGCTCGAAGAGCAGATCGCAACGCTTCTGGGGTACGCCGACACCCGCGACATCTACGACGATCTCGACTTCCGCGCGGAGCTCATTGAGCGCATGATCCAGGAGGGCATCTTGGGTTACCACGAGGTGAACGATGCGATCAACTCCTTCCAACGCGACGGCGTCGAGGGACTTCCCTTCGACATGTACCGGAACACGAGGTAGCGATCATGAAGGGACGCGCGACGACCGAGACGACTGTGACGACCGCGAGGAGGACGCACTGAGATGGCGGTAAAGGAGATGGGCGACGGGCTGGCGACCGCGCTCCGACTGACCTCCGAGGTCATGGAGTCGTACGACAAGCTCGACATCTCCAAGCGGAAGTACGTCGGTCTCGTGTTGGTACCGGCGGTGTTCGTGTTCCTCGCGAGCGTCGTCGGGCTGGTCGCGCTCCCGCTCCACATCGCCGCCCGGGTCCCGATCCCGATGTTCGGCGCGCTCGTGTTGGTCGCGGCCGTCATCTACCCGAAGATCTACCTCTCTGGTCTGGAGACGAAGATCGACAACCAACTCCACCTCGTGATGACGCATATGACGGTGCTTTCGACGACGAACATCGACCGCATGGAGGTGTTCCGGACGCTGGCGAAAGAGGAGGAGTACGGCGTCGCCGCCGAGGAGATCGGGCGCATCGTCCACCTCGTCGACACGTGGAACCAGAGCCTCGACGACGCGTGTCGCCGCCGGGCACAGGAGGTCCCCTCCGACGTGATGGCCGATTTCTTCGACCGGCTCGGCTACACGATGGGCGCGGGCCAGTCATTAGAGGAGTTTCTCGTCTCCGAGCAGGACGTCATGCTCGCGCAGTACGAGACCCGCTACGAGTCCGCGCTCTCGAACTTGGAGGTGATGAAGGACCTGTACATGTCGATGATCCTCTCGATGACGTTCGCGTTAGTGTTCGCGGTCGTCCTCCCGATTCTCACCGGCAACGACCCGACTGCGACGGTCGCGGCCGTCATCGTGCTGTTCGTGTTCGTCCAACTGGGCTTCTACGCGATGATCCGCGCGACCTCCCCGTACGACCCGATCTGGTACCACCCCGACGAGCGCGCCCCCGGCGACCTGAAGCTGTGGGCGTCACTGATCGGCGGCGGCGGGCTCTCGTTCGTAATCATCGGGATCACGGCCGCCGGAATGTTCGGGTACGGGCCGGGGCTGCCCGGACTCCTCTTTTTCCTCGACGATGTCCGGCTGCCGCTGTACCTCGCGGTCCCCGTCTCGCCGCTCATCGTCACCGGAGTCGTACTCCGGCAGGAGGAGCGGGCGATCACCGCCCGCGACGGCGAGTTCCCGTCGTTCGTCCGCGCGCTCGGGGCGACGGAGAGCGCGAAGCAGTCGACAACGACCGACGTGCTCACCACGCTCCGCGACAAGAACTTCGGCAAGCTCTCGGAATCGATCAGGCGGCTCTACCGCCGGCTCAACGTGCGGATCAGCACCGAAAGCGCGTGGCGAGCGTTCACGCGTGACACCCGTTCGTACCTCATCCAGAAGTTCTCCGAGATGTACCTCGTCGGTCGCCGGATGGGCGGGGACCCGAAGATGCTCGGTGAGCTGATCTCGAAGAACATGAACGCCGCCAACCAGCTCCGCGAACAGCGGCGACAGGCGGCGATGACGTTCATCGGGCTGCTGTACGGGATCACGGCGGCGGCGACGTTCGCGTTCTTCATCGGGTTAGAGATCGTCTCGATTCTGGCGGACCTGACCGCCGACTTCGGGCTCGAACAGATGGACATCGGCCAGATCGTCTACCCCGGAGCCTACGACATCCCGCTCATCGAGTACCTGCTGCTCACGGTCGTCCTGTTCAACGCGACGCTCTCCTCGCAGATGATCCGCCGGATCGACGGCGGCAACCCCGCGAACGGCTACATCCACTTCGTCCTGCTGACGTGGCTCGGCGCGGTCACTGCCATCGCGACGCGGACGCTGGTCAACGCAATCTTGTCGATCTGAGGACGGTCCGACATCGGGGACGGGTTGGCCCGCGCTCGGCGACGGTCTCGTCGGCGGCGTCGCGCCACGAGCGCGACGGCGTCCAGTCGAACAGCCGCTCGGCCTTCGCGGTCGCGTAGGCACCGCGGTCGTCGCCCTCGTCGACGGCGCAGTCGTCGGGGACGCCGCCGTACGCCTCGCGGAGGAGATTGAGCAGCGGGCGACCGAGCGCGTTGTCGGCCGCGACGCAGTTGACCGCCTCGTGGGTCCCGGACGGGACGGCCGGGTCCGGTCCCGCCGTGCCCGCGAGCGCGGCCGCGACGAGGTCGGCCACGTCGCGGGCGTCGACGTACGACCAGAAGTTGCCCGCGCCGGCGTCGAGATCGTCGACGTACTCGTTCGCGCGGCAGGCGTACGACCCGGGGTACTGGATCCACGACGGGCGTATCGAGACGGCGGGGAGGTCGTGGCGGCGCGCGACCGCGCCCGCCGCCGCCTCCGCGGTCACCTTCGAGAGCCCGTACGGGTCCTCCGGGCGGAGCGGGTGTGATTCGGTGATTGGCAGTTCGTCCGGGAGCGGCGTCGGGTCGGCGAAAAAGAAGCCGTACGCGCCGTCGCTGGAGGCCTGAACGATCCGAGCGCCGACGCGACCGGCGGCGTCGAGGACGTGTTTCGCAGCGAGCGCGTTCGTCTCGAACACCCGCCCCTCGGGATGGGTCCCGGCGACGGGAATCGCGGCCCAGTGGACGACGGCGTCGGGGTCGACCGCGGCGACGACATCGAGCGCCTCGCCGCTCGTAGTCGACGACGACGACCTCGTAGTCGCCGGCGAGCCGGTTGACGACCCAGCGCCCGGAGGCTCCGCGGCCGCCCGTGACGAGAACGGTTTCCATGCCGGTCGGTCGTGCGGACGGATCAAAAACGCACCGCACTCGTCGACTTTGGGCCGCGGGACGGCGCAGCCTCCGGCAGGCTTTAACGCACCGAACGGTAACTTACGCATATGGACTGGAAGACAGACTGGGGACTGCGTGGACGGATGGCGTTCACGATGTTCCTCCTGTTTGCCCTCTACGTCGTCTTCGTCGGCGTGCTGACGGTGTACTTCGGTGACTTCCTGTTCCCGCTGGTCATGCTCGGCGGGTTCTCGGTCGCCCAGTACTTCTTCAGCGACAAACTGGCGCTGCGGAGCATGGGCGCTCGCGAGGTCGACCCGGACGAGTACCCCGGCCTCCACCGCCGGATCGAGCGGCTGAGCCAGCAGGCCGACCTCCCGAAGCCGACGGTCGCGGTCGCCGACACCCGGGTGCCGAACGCGTTCGCGACCGGCCGGAACAAGAAGAACGCGACCGTCGCGGTGACGACCGGGCTGCTCGAAAGCTTGGACGAGGACGAGCTGGACGGCGTCCTCGCCCACGAGCTCGCACACGTGAAGAACCGCGACGTGATGGTGATGACCATCGCGTCGTTCCTCTCGACTATCGCCTTCTTCATCGTGCGGTGGGGGTGGCTGTTGGGCGGCGACAACCGGCAGGGCGCGCCCGTCATCGTGGCGATCCTCGTCTCGCTGGTCGTATGGGTGATCTCGTTTCTGCTCATCCGCGCGCTCTCGCGCTACCGCGAGTACTCCGCCGACCGCGGCGCGGCGCTGATCACGGGGCAACCCGGCGCGCTCGCCTCGGCGCTGATGACGATCGACGGGCGAATGGACAAGGTGCCCGAGGAGGACCTCCGCGAGGAGGCGGAGATGAACGCGTTCTTTATTATCCCGATCAAGGCCGGCTTCGTCGGCAAGATCGCCTCCACGCACCCGTCGACGGAGAACCGCATTGAGCGGCTCCGCGAGATGGAAAAGGAGCTGGAAACGGCCTGATACGGGTCTGTGTCGGACTTTTTATCTGGCTATTTATAAGTTGTCGAGAACGAATCGGCGACAAACACCGCTGTAGCCCCAGTCGTTTACTTATAAATCGTCGCGGGCGGATCGGCGACGAACACTGCCGAAGCCTCAGCCGTTTATTTATAAGTAATCGAGCGCGGATCGGCGGCGAACACCGTCGAAGCCTCAGCCGTTCAGTTATAAATAACCGACTGTGGACCGGCGGCGACGACCGCCGAAGCCTCAGCTGCTCGGCTGTACGACGATTTTCCTTATAAACTGAGATCCGACATGAACACCGCCGAAGCCCCAGCCGCGAGGCGGGCGCACGCTCGCTGTGCGCTTCAGTCGCTCGCGTTGCTCGCTCCTTTCAGTGCTTGCTTCGCCTGCGCCCGCCTCGCGACAGCGTGGCGCGACGCGCCACGGGCAGCCGGCGGCGGAGCCGCCGGCGACTGCCCCTTCGAATCCCGCCCCACACAGCAACCGCACCTCACGCCTCCCCAACCTCGTCGACCTGCCTGTCGGCCGCTCGCAGGCACGCGCCGGTCGTACTCTCATCGGGAGGTGTAGTCGCGTCGCTAACGGGATTAAGCGGACTGAGGGGAGTAAGCCCCCTTCGGTTCGTCCCGACATTCGGCTGAGCGTCCGCGCCGTGGCCGGACTACCTTGTGGCACGGACTTGCACCGGCGAGGATTCGCCGTTCCATCCGTTCCCGCCCGTCCATGTCGTGGCAGAGCCACGCTCCCTCTCCGGGTTAACTCCCTTCCCTCGCGGGTCGGTTCGCGCGGATCATCGGTCGAGGCGGGGGGTGTCGTTGCTGTTCCAGCGCCAGCCGTCTCCGACTCCGGGCGTGTGCCCGGTCGCCCGTCCGGCCGGTGGGGGGACTTTCCTCATGCCGGAGGCACGGGAGTCGGGCTCCCTCTGTCCGTTTCGCCCTTTCGCCTGCCGGCGAATAAGCGGTTCGGTCGGGCGCGTTTCGGCCGAGACGCCGCAAGCGCCGTGCGAGCGGTGCTCCAAGGGAAGCGTTCAAGTCGTCAGCAACGTAATAGACTTTCATGTCCGAGGCTCAGACCGTTCAACTGTCGTACGACGACGGTGCACGAGCGGTCGAACTCGCGCGGGAGGCGGTCGAGTCGTTTGTCCAGCACGGACAACGCGAACAACCCGGTAGCATGCGCGAGGCGTTCTACGCCCGCCGCGATCAAGGCGGCCTCCGACGACTCCTGCGGCTCCGAGGTGGAGCCGAAGGAGCTGGACAACCTCACGGTCTCGGTGTTCGTCGTCTCGAACTCCGTTCTCACGAACGACCCCCTCGCCGACCTCGGGGTCGGCACCCACGGCGTCGCCGTCGACAGCGGCAACGCCCACGGTTGGCTCTACCCGACGGTCCCCGTCGAGAACGGCTGGTCCGGCGCGGAGTTCCTCTCTCGCGCCTGCCGGAAGGCGAAGCTCTCGCCCACCGCGTGGCAGGAGGAAGATACGATCGTGACGCTCATCGAAGGACAGGTGTTCCGAGAGCGCGCCGACGGCGGTGCCGTCGAAGAGCTGTAGTTCGCTCTGCCGCCCTGCCGTCCCTCTCCGTCTCTTCCCACCCACTCCCGCGTCCGGGCGAGTTCAACTCGACCGCGTCGATCCCGCTCGACGCCGAACGCAGAACCGCGGCTCCATCGGGCGCGCTCCGCTCGCGACGCCGAATCTCTTGGGCCGTCGCAAAAACGGATGGTGTGCGGGCCTGAAGGGCTATTCGCCCCGATCCGAGCGATATCGTCGAACTGTGAAACTACTGGTCGTTCCCGTAGCCCACCGCCTCTGCGTCCGCGAGCGCCCGCTCCGTCGCCGCCGACAGGTCGAACGCGTCGCCGTCGACGACCTCGCCGTCGCGGATCACCGGCTCCATGAGCGACTCGGCCCCCTCAGGCCCCGAGCGGTCCGCGAGTCCGACGGCGTGGACACCGTCTGTGGTGCGGTAGACGGCCTTCGCGCCGGAGAGCTTCCCGCGCTTGGCCGCCGGTTCGCCGTCGACGGCGACGAGATCGAGCGCGAAGTCGACTGGGTCCGCGTTGGAGACGTACCCGCCGACGCCGAACCCGTCGACGATGTCGGACAACCCCCGGAGGTCCTCGGGGCCGAGTCCGCCGGAGACGTACACGTCGATGTCTCCGTGGCCCTGCCCGTCGAGTTCCCACCGAACCTCCCGCACGATGTGTCGGAAGTCGCCGCGCCGGGAGCCGGTCGTGTCGAGGCGGACGCCGTCGAGGTCGTCACCGAGCGTCTCCACGGCCCGAAGCACCTCGTCGACCTCATCGGAGTAGGTGTCACACAGCGCGATCCGGGGCGCGTCCGCCGGGACGCCCTCGTCGTAGGCGCGCCACGCGGTCTCCTGTTCGCCTCGGCCGAAGCAGATCGCGAGCGCGTGCGGCATCGTCCCGGACGCCTCCCGGCCGATCAGCTCCCCGGCGGCGACGTGCGAGAAGCCGTCGAACCCACCCACGAGCGCGGAGCGCTCGACTGCCGCGGTCATCGCAGGGTGGACGTGGCGCGCGCCGAAGGAGAGCACCGACGACTCGGGCGCGGCGCGCCGGCAGTCCAGCGCCGCCGTCGCCATCCCGGACGCGTGCGAGAGGAAGCCCAGAAGCGACGTCTCCAGCCGCGCGAACTCCAGATACGGCCCCTCGATCCGCATCACCGGGCCGCCGTCGAACAACCGCCCCTCGGGGATCGCGTGGATGTCGACGTCGCGGCCGGCCAGCAGTTCGACCGCGTTCCCCAGCCCGGCGAACAGCTCGAACTCCCCGTCCGGGAACTGGTCCGCGGTCACCTCGGCGACGACGCGGGGGTTCCGTCCCGCAGCCGCAAGCGCCGCCTCGGTCCGCTCGAAGTACGCGTCGGTCGCGCGGCCCTCTCGGACCGCGGCCGCGTCGACGATGTCGAACTCGCTCATGTCCGACCGTTCGGCCGCGGGAACGAAAAGCCACCCGTGTCCGAGCGCGCCCGTCGCGGTCTCGCGGCGATGCCGGGCAGTCCCGCAGCGACAGCGCGCCAGTCCCGCACCGACGATCGCCGGACTACGACGACCGCCGCACAGACAGCCCCAGCGCGGCCACGAGGGCGACGAGCGCCGCCCCGACGCCGAATCCGGGCGCGCTGTTTCCGGTGTTGTCGCCGCCGCTTCCGTCGGTGCTGTCGCCGCCGCTGCCGTCGGTGTCGTCGCTCCCGTCGGTGTCGGTATCACCGCCGCTCCCATCGTCGCCGCCCCCGTCCGATCCGTTCGCCCCGTTGGTGTCCGGGAGCGCGAGGTCGGCGTCCGGGCGTAGTTCGAGGACGCCCTCCGGGGACGGCGCGTGGGTTATCGTCACGCTCGTCCCGTCGCGTTCGACGCCGTACGCGCCGGAGAAGTCGCTCTCGTCGCCGATGGCGTAGACGGTTCCGTCCTCGTAGCCGCCGTCGCCGTGCGCGGTCAGCATCCGAACGTAGGCGTCGCGGAACGCCGCGGCGTCGGCCTCGGTCTGCCACTCCGTCGCCCAGACGTACCCGTCCCGATCGCCGTTCCGGTACGGGTACAGCTCGTCGCCAGCCCACCCGTCCGTCGCGGGGTGCGCGTAGTTGTAGACCGCCCGCGTCTGGAGTTCCGCGTCCGTTTCGAGGAGGACGTTGAAGTTTCCGCCGACGGGTCGGTCGGGATCGAGGACCGAGTACTCGTACGCGCCGTCGAACTGTACGCCGGCGCTCTGGTACCAGAACATCACGAACATCGACGCCTCCCCGGCGGTCTCCGCACCGTCGACGCCCTGGTCCCCGTACGTCTCCCAGCCGCCCGTCGCCGCGTCCTCGAACTCGACCTCGCTCGTGTCGTAGTCGGCGTTCCGGTGGATGACCTCCGCCGTCGACGCCGGCGGGTCGTTCATCGTCTCGTTGACGGCCGCCCACCCCCCCTCGTCGACGAGTTCGCGGACGTGGATTGCCCCGTCGCCGTACGGCTGGAGGACGGTCTGGAGGATGCCGATGTTCCCGGAGAACCCGCCGCCGCCCCCGTCGCTCTCGGGCGCGTCGACGCAGGTCCAGTTGTCCGCACAGCGGGCGGCGTACCGCTCCTCAACGTGGACTGCCTCCCCCTCGACGATCCCGTTGACCGCGAGGTCGCCGTCCTGCGTGACGCCGGCGTAGCGCGGGTCGGTGAGGTCGTGGTACTGGTCTTGCATCGCGTGGAGCAGCTCGTGGGTGAGCGTCGAGGGGTCGATCTCGGCCGACTCGCCGTCCGGGACGACGATGACGATCCGGTCTTCGGTCGGCGAGTAGAAGCCGGAGACCGCCCCGCCGAGCACCGAGTCGATCTCGTCGTTCGCGTCCGCGTCGTCGCCGACGACGAACAGCGCTTTCCACACCTGGTCGTTCCAGCGGCGGAACGCCTCGGACTCGTTGCCGCCGCTCGCGGTGTCGTTCGCGTACTCGCTGCGCGAGACCGTCTCGACCGGCACGTCCTCGCGGAAGGGGCGCTGGCGGACGTGTTCGACGCGCGCCATCGTCAGGTCCGTCAGTGCCGCCAACTGCGTCCGGTTGAGTCCGCCGGTCTCCTCGAAGTCGACCGACTCCTCGTAGTGCGTCCCGTTCCAGCAGCCGACCAACTCCGTGCCGTCGCCGGGGTCGCACTCGTCGGCGGACGCGGAGGGCACGGAGTCCGACGCCGTCGGATCGCCGACAGACGCGCCGTGGGTGACGCCGGCGTCCGGCGCGGCGGCGACACCGGCGGTGAACGCGACACACAGGACGGCGAACGCGGCGACGACGGCGGCCGCGGTCGAGAGGGTGAGAACCCGTCGCATATGGACCGTATCGGACGCCCCGGTAACTAGTCTGTCGGTTCCTTCGGGGCCGCGGCCGGCAGATTTCTCCGGGCCGTTCGACGCCCGCCGACGGTGACCGAGACGACGGACCCGACGGTGGCCGAGACGACGCCCGCCGACGGTGGCCGAGACGACGGACCCGACGGTGGCCGAGACGACGCTCGCGGACCGGATCGACGGTTTTTGAGAACCGCGCTCCAACCCCCGGTATGGCGTTCGATCCGACCGAGACCGCGGTGGTCGTCGTCGACATGCAAAACGGGTTCTGTGACCCCGACGGGAGCCTCTACGCCGAGCCGAGCGAGGCGGCGGTCGAGCCGGTGATGGCACTCGTCGACCGCGCCCGCGAGGCCGGCGCGAGCGTCGTTTACACCCGCGACGTCCACCCGCCCGAGCAGTTCGACGGGGCGCACTACTACGACGAGTTCGACCGGTGGGGCGAACACGTCGTCGAAGGGTCGTGGGACGCCGAACTCGTCGCCGACCTCGACGTGCGCGACGCGGACCACGTCGTCGAGAAGCACACCTACGACGCCTTCTACCGGACCGACCTGGATGGGTACCTCGACGCGCACGGAATCTCTGACCTCCTGATTTGCGGCACACTCGCGAACGTCTGCGTCCTCCACACCGCGGGCAGCGCGGGGCTCCGGGACTACCGCCCGGTCGTCGTCGAGGACGCGCTCGGCTACATCACCGAGGACCACCGCGAGTACGCGGTCGACCACGCCGACTGGCTGTTCAGCGAGACGGCGACCCGCGACGAGGTCGCCTTCGAGTCCGCGTAGCGGGAATTATTTCTGTTCGCGTACCGGGAATCTGCCTCTCGATCCGTCGAACCCGTGATTATCACGCGCGGCAATCGGCGTGTAACCCTTTTTACGGCTCGCCGGAACGGCGGGGTATGGATATCTCTCGGCGGGGCGTACTCGGCGGTCTCGGCACGGCCTGTGGGGTCGGTGCCGTCGGGTTCGCCGGCGCGGCGCAGGTGACGGACGGGGAGGCGATGGAGGGAATCGGCGGCGACGGGCCGGGACCGGCGGCCGGTGGCGGAAGCGGGACCGCCGGTACGAGCGACGACGGGCCGACCGCGGCCTCAGTCGACGCCGACGCGCCGTTCGTGGCCCGGGTTACCGGCGACGACGGGACCGACGCGCGGCTGTTCGACGCGAGCGACCTCGACCGCGTCAAGGGCGTCTTCGCCGAGGACGACGAGTACCTCGTTCAGGTCGTCCTCTCCGAGGCGGGCGTCGAGTCGTTCGGGAGCCGCCTTGACGACGCGGGCGCGACCGACGACCCGGCGGCGTTCGTCGTGTCGATGGCGCTCGACGGGACCGAAGTCAGACGCGTCGAACTCGACCGGGAGACCGTCGACGCCCTCACGGCGTCCGAGTGGGAGGGCGTGTTGACGCTTCCGTTCGGCGAGGAGTCGGTCGCCGGCTCCGTCTTCGACCGCCTCGCCGCCGAGGAGTGAGTCGCCGCGGGTCCGCTCCGAACGGCTGACTGGTCAGGTCTTGCGCCGCCCGCGGCGCGTGGACAGCGTTTTGCCTCTCGCCCCCGTCTCCCCGCCGTGAGCGACGTAACCGTGGACGACGGCGGCCGTCCGTGCCCGGTCTGTGAGACGCCGATGTACCACCGCCACTGTAAGTACGTTTGTCCGGCACACGGCGTCGTCTACGACTGTAGCGACACGTTCTACTGACCGAACGGTCGGTTCACACGCCGGATTCGCAGGCGGAATTAACCGGTCGGGAAGGGAACCAAACTGAGTCGTGCGAACTGTTATGTTCTTGGAGTTCGATTTTTATCGCATGATGGGCGACCCGCACGTGACCCTCCCTGCCGGCCTTCCGGGGTCAGCATGGTAGAGCAAAACCAGGTTGCCCGGAGCAAGCGGATCCAGCGCCGCACCGGGAAGACGTTCCACGTCGCTACCCGGCTGCTGCCCCAGCGGATCCGTCATCCGACGTACGTGCTGTACGGTTTCTTCCGGATCGCCGACGAGGTCGTCGACGCGGTGGACACCGCACCGCCGGCCGAACAGCGTGCCGAACTCGACCGGCTCCGGGCGGCCGCGCTCGGCGAGGAGCCGACCGACGACCCGGTGTTGGAGGCGTTCGCCGAGGTGTGCGAACGCAACGACATCCCCGACGCGGATGTCCACTCGTTCGTGGACGCGATGGCGAGCGACATCGACACCGACCGGTACGAGACGTACGCGGACTTGGAGGCGTACATGGACGGCTCTGCGGCCGCCGTCGGCCGGATGATGACGGCGATCATGGACCTCGATCCCGAGGCGGAGGCCGAGGCGCTGCCCCACGCCACAAAGCTCGGCGAGGCGTTCCAGATGACGAACTTCCTTCGGGACGTGCGCGAGGACGTGGTCGAGCGCGACCGGATCTACCTCCCGCTGGAGACGCTCCGCCGCCACGGCGTGAGCGAAGCGCAGGTCCTCGATCTGGAGTTCGACGAACACATCGCGGCCGCGGTCCGCGAGGAGATGGCCCGCACCGAGCGCCTCTACGAAGAGGGCGTCGCGGGCATCAAGTACCTCCCCGAGGACTGCCAGCTCGCGGTGCTGCTCGCGGCGGTGCTGTACGTCGACCACCACCGCCTCATCCGCGACCGCGGCTACGACACGGTGTCTGCGACCCCGGAGCTGTCGTTCACTCGGAAGATCTCGCTTCTGGTCCGCACCCGCTGGAAGTGGCAGTGGAACCGCGACCCGGAGGCCGTGTTCTACGACATGTGTACCGACTTCGAGCCGAGCCGCGAACACCACGACCACGGCCCGCACGGCGCGGGCGTCCCGCAGACGGACTGACCGACGGAGCAGCCGGACGACTGACGCGCCAGCGACGCCCCGCCCGAGTCGGAACGCCCTTGCCCCGTCGCCTCCGACGAGGCGTATGGACGTACGAAGCGTCGCGGACCTCTCGCCGGCCGAACGGCGCGCCTTCTTCGAGCGCGACGCCGGCGTCGAGGCGGTCCGCGAGGACGTGCGAGGGATCGTCGAGCGGGTCCGCGAGGAGGGCGACGTCGCGGTCCGCGAGTTCGCCGAGGAGTTCGACGGCGTCGCCGTCGGTAACATCGACGTGACGGACGCGGCGGAACGGGCACACGACGAGCTTGCCGACGCGAACGACCCCGTCCTCGACGCGGTCGAGGCGGCGGCCGCGAACGTCCGCGAGTTCCACGAGCGACAGCGCCCTGCGGACTGGCGCGACGACTTCGACGGCCGAGAGCTGGGCCGACGGTTCCGACCGATCGACCGCGTCAGCGTGTACGTGCCCGGCGGCGCGGCCGCGTACCCCTCCAGCGCGCTGATGGGCGTCATCCCCGCGGTCGTCGCCGGCGTCGACCACGTCGCGGTCGCGACCCCCCCGGCCGAGGAGCTCAACCCGGTCACCCTCGCGGCGATCCACGAGGCGGGAGCCGACGCGGTGTATCAGGTCGGCGGCGCACAGGCCGTCGCCGCGCTCGCGTACGGGACGGAGACCGTAACGCGGGTCCAGAAGGTGGTCGGCCCGGGCAACAAGTGGGTCACCGCCGCCAAGTCGATCGTACAGGGAGACGCCGAGATCGATTTCCTCGCCGGGCCGAGCGAGGTACTCGTCCTCGCCGACGGGACGGCCGACCCCGAACTGGTCGCCGCGGACTTGGTCGCGCAGGCCGAACACGACCCGAACGCCTCCGTGGTCGCGGTCACCGCCGACGCCGACCTCGCCGCTGCCGTCGCCGACGCGGTCGACGCGCAGGCCGGAGAGCGCGAGCGCGAGGAGATGATCCGGGCCGCCCTCGACAACGAGGCGTCGGGCGTCCTCCACGCGCGCTCGATGCCCGAGGCCGTACTGTTCGCCGAGGAGTACGCCGCCGAACACCTCTCGATCGTGGCCGACGACGACGAGGCGCTGTTAGACCGCATCGCGAACGCCGGTTCGGTGTTCCTCGGCCCGTACTCCCCCGTGGCGGCCGGCGACTACGCGACCGGGACGAACCACGTGCTACCGACGAACGGCGGCGCGAAGCGGTACGGCGGGCTCTCCGTGGACACCTTCCTCCGGTCGTCGACGGTCCAGCGGCTCGACCGCGACGCCCTCGACGACCTCTCGGAAACGATCACGTCGCTCGCGGAGGCGGAGGGGTTGGAAGCGCACGCCGAGAGCGTTCGAAAGCGGTTCGAATAGCCCGTTTCGGAGCGTTCCGGTGTAATATATATTTCCCTGTGCCGTTGGATAACGCTCCGGACAGAACGTGTCCGTCGGTATCGCTCCCCCGCGTTTGCGAGCGGTGTTGACGCCGCAATACCCCTCATAGCAGGCTTCTTGCTGTCGAAATCAGACGTTTTAGCCGTAATGTCGAAAGACGACGGTGGACGGACGAGACCGAGTTCTAGGCGAAAATTCCTCGTGGCCAGCGGCGCAGCCGCGTTCGCTGGACTGGCCGGCTGTTCCGGCGGGAGCGACGGCGGAGACGCCGGTGCCGGCCTCGACGACAGCGACGGCAGCGACGGGGGGGAGCCGGGCGACCCGATGCTCGCGGACGACTCGACGTTTGAGTACGCGAACCCGGCTTGGGAAGAGAACAACTACCTGCTGACGGCTGTCGCGGAGAACGACTACTTCCAGGGAAGCAAAACGGACCTGGAAAACATGCAGAACCGTGACATCGACGAGATAGCCCACGGTGAGCCGCCGCAGGAGCTCCCGGACGACGAGAGCGAGTGGGTCGACCCAGATCCGCTCATTTTCGTCGACAAGCCCGGTGAATCCGGCCAAGCGCAGTATCAAGAGAGCATCCAGCCGCTTTTGGACCGGCTTGAGGAGACGACCGGCCGGTCAGTCGAGTGGCAGCCCGTCGACTCGAA
Organism: Halobacteriales archaeon SW_8_68_21; assembly: GCA_003023405.1. Lineage (GTDB taxonomy): Archaea > Halobacteriota > Halobacteria > Halobacteriales > Haloferacaceae > Halorubrum. The sequence goes on along the minus strand of PXST01000010.1, from coordinate 38,018 downwards.
CGCGGCGACCGTCGAGTCGTTCCGAGCGGGACGTGGACACCTGGGCGACATCTCGACTGGAACGTCGGCCTTCGGAGTCAACCTCGGCGGCGTGGTCCCGTTCGCGGACCCGATCAGTCCCTCGGGTCAGTTCGGCTACCGGCTGCTGGCGATTACTCGCGCCGACGAGGACGATATCCGATCGGTCGAGGACTTCGCGCGCGACGATGTCACCGTCGCGCACTCCGAGCCGGCGTCGAACTCCGGTCACCAAGCGCCGTCGGCGCTGTTCGACCAGTACTTCGACGTGACGCCCAACGAGGACTACGAGGTCAACTTCTCTGGCGGCCACGATCAGACCGGGCGCGGAGTCTTCGTGAGCGACTACGACGCCGGCCCGATCTGTAGCACGTGCTTCGACGACCTCATCCAGTCCGACGACGAGATGAATTATGAGGACTTCAAGGTGGTCTGGGGGAGCAATCCGTTCCCGCCGGGTCCGCTGGTCCGCCGCTACGACCTCCACCCCGACATCGTCGACGGGATCAAGGAGGCGACCATCGGGACCGACTGGACGGAAACCGAGTACGCAGAGAACACCGGCGAGGCCGAGTACATCCCGATCGACTACAAGGACGTGTTCCACGACATCCTCGTCATCCAGCGATACAACGGCGTCGAGTACGAGAGCGGGAACCTGTAACCGATGCTCGAAACGGAGAACCTCGGGAAGACGTACCCGACCGGCGACGAGGCACTGCGCGACGTGTCTGTCACGATCGGCGGCCGAGAGGTCGTCGCGATGATCGGCCCGAGCGGAGCCGGCAAGAGCACGTTCGTCCGGTGTATCAACCGGCTCGTTGAGCCGACGACGGGCAGCGTCCGCCTCGACGGCCGCGAACTGACGGGGCTCGGTGAGGACGGACTCCGGAACGCCCGCCGGGACATCGGGATGGTGTTCCAGGAGTACAACCTCGTCGAGCGGCTCACGGTGATGGAGAACGTCCTGTCTGGGCGGCTCGGCTACGTCTCGAACTGGGCCGCGCTCCGCCGGAATTTCCCGCCCGAAGACATCGAGCGGGCGTACGAGTTGCTCGATCTCGTCGGTCTCGGCGACATGGAGAACAAGCGGGTCGACGAGCTCTCCGGCGGCCAGCGTCAGCGAGTCGGCATCGCACGGGCGGTGGTCCAGGAGCCGAAGATCGTCTTGGCTGACGAGCCAACGTCGAGTCTCGACCCCGAGACGTCCCGGGACGTAATGGAGCTACTCACTGACATCGCAGCGGAGCGTGACGTCCCGGTCGTGATCAACATTCACGAGGTGGACCTCGCGGAACAGTACGCCGATCGAATCTTGGGACTCCACGGCGGGGAGCTCGTCTTCGACGGCCCGGCGGCCGACCTCACCGACGAGTCGAAGGGGGTCATCTACCGGGGCGAAGAACCGCCGGAGTCGCCCGCGGCGGACCCGGACCGACCGTCGAACGGCACCGCCGGCGAGGGAACGCCCGAAATCACCGGTAACCGGTCGAACGCCGGAAACGGCCGCCTCCCGGCAGAGGACTGACCCATGGCGACCGAATCACCGGCGTCGCCCGACTCGCCCGACTCGCTTGACGCGGCCGAGCGGCGGACGTGGCGACGGCCGACGGCGTTCCGAAACCGCTACACGAAGTGGGCGGTGTACGGGGCCGTCCTCGCGCTCGTCGTCTGGTCGGTAGCGAGTCTGTGGATCACGCCCGGGCGGTTCATCTCGGGGCTGGGGTACGGCTACGAGCTGATTGACTCGATGCTGCCGCCGGAGACCGGTAGCGAGAACATCGCCAGGCTGGTCGACCGCATGATAGAGACGATCGCGATGGCGATGATCGCGACTGTCGCCGGGATCGCGATCAGCCTGCCGGTGGCGCTCGGGGCGGCGGGGAACCTCTCGCCCCGGCCAACGTACTACCTGAGCCGGGGGATAATCAGCGTCTCGCGTGCCATTGACGGGCTGATCGTCGCGATCGTCGCTGTCATCGCGCTCGGCTTCGGTCCACTCGCAGGGATCTTCGCGATCAGCTTCAAGACGATCGGGTTCTTCTCGAAGCTGTTCGCCGAGGACTTAGAGGACATCGACATGGGCGGCGTCGAGGCCATCGAGGCCACTGGAGCCTCCCGGTTCCAGCGACTCGTCTACGGGGTCGTCCCGCAGGTCGTTCCGCGGTTCGCCGGGCTCGCCGTCTATCGCTGGGACATCAATATCCGCTCGTCGACGATCGTCGGGATCGTGGGTGCCGGCGGACTCGGCGTGCTCCTCCAGCGGTCGTACTCCCGGTACGAGTACGACTACGTGGCGTCGATCCTGATCGCCATCATCGCGGTCGTCCTTGTCGCGGAGATCGTCAGCGCGGTCGTCCGACGGAGGGTCCAGTGATGACGGGAGCCCCGCCCGACTGGAGCCGGTTCGACGCGAGAGAACGGCTCTTCCGGGTCGGCTCCGTCGTCATCGCCGCCGCGGTCGTGGTCGGATCGTGGGAGTGGCTCGACATGAGCCTCCGGTACGTGGGTTCCGCGCCGCTTCAGGTCGGTGACCTGCTCGGACGGATGTACCCGCCCGATTGGGCGTACCTGCCGAACGCCGTCGGCCCGCTGGCGGAGACGATCCAGATCGCCGTCGTCGGGACAATCGGGGCGGTCCTGATGGCCACGCCCGTCGCCTACATCAGCGCCGAGAACACGACGCCGAACAAGGCGACGTACGCGCTCGGAAAGCTCATCGTCACCGTCTCGCGGTCGGTCCACACGATCGTCTGGGCGCTGCTTTTCGTCGTGATGTTCGGCCCCGGCGCGCTCGCCGGGACGGTCGCGACCGCGGTCAGGTCGATCGGCTTCCTCGCGAAGCTCCTCGGCGAGGAGATCGAGGAGATCGACTTCGGCCAGGTGGAGGGGGTTCGCGCGACAGGCGCGAGCCCGTTCAAACTCCTCGTCTACGGGATCGTGCCACAGATCAAGCCCGCGCTGGTCGGGATCTCGGTGTACCGCTGGGACATCAACGTCCGAGCGGCCACGATCCTCGGCTTCGTCGGCGCGGGCGGGATCGGCGTCCAGCTGTTCCAGGCGATCGACTCGTTCGCCTGGCGGACGGTGTCCGCCCTGCTCGTCGCCATCCTGGCGGTCGTGCTCGTGAGCGAAGGGATTTCGGCGTACGCGCGGAAGAAGGTCCGATGAGACCGACAACCCTCGACGAGGGGGCCGTCGTCCTCTTCGACATGGACGGCGTGATCCTCGACGGCCGAGGGACAGACGATGCGGTTCACGCCCGCGCGCTCAACGACGTGCTCGAAGAATGGGACCTGCGCGTGACCGGCGACCTCCGGCGATCGCTCGAAACGTACGAGTACGACGACGAGTTTCGGGCCGCCTGCGAGCAGATCGGCGTCGACTCCGCCGAGTTCTTTCGGGCGCGAGAGGAGCGTAGCGCCAAGCGGGCCGTCGCGCGGCTCGCAGCCGGCACGAGGCGGCTCTGCCCCGATGTCGACGTTCTCGACGAGCTTGCTGAACGCGCCTCGATCGGACTGGTGAGCAACAACTACCACCCGACCGTCGAGTTCGTCGTCGACCACTTCCGACTCGACGCGTTCTCGTTCGTCCGCGGCCGCGACCTCGGCCCTGACAGCTTCCGCCGCCGGAAGCCGGACCCACACTACCTCGACGAGGCGCTCGACGCGCTGGACGCCTCCGGGGGACTCTACGTCGGCGACCGCGCGACCGACGTGATCGCCGCCGAGCGAGCCGGCCTCGACGGCGTGCTCCTCAGGCGCGACCACAACGCCAACCGCGACCTCGATGTGGACCCCACCGTCGAGGTCGAGAGCCTCCACGACCTCGTCGCGTTCGTCGACGCCGAGGCCGCCGATCCGCTCGCCGATCCGACCGACGACGCGCCCTGAGGCCGGTGTCGCGACCTTCCGACCGCCGCGTCGTCCGCGCTGCTCCCGCCGGCAGGGTTTTGAGTGTCCGCGCCGAACCCGCTCGCATGAGTACCGAAGCGGCCGACACCGAGACCGAGGGAACCGACCCGGCGATCGAGGTGACGCCGGACGCCGCCGAGGAGGCACTCTCGCTTTTGGAGGGCGAGGGGCTCGACACCGACGTTGCCGGACTGCGGCTGTTCGTCCAGCAGGGCGGCTGCGCGGGGCTGTCGTACGGGATGCGCTTCGACACCGAACCGGAGGCGGACGACCTCGTCGTGGAACACCACGGGCTTCGGGTGTTCGTCGACCCCGCGAGCCGCAACTACATCGGTGGCAGCACGCTCGACTACGAACACGGGCTTCAGGCCGCGGGCTTCGAGGTCGAGAACCCCAACGTCGTCTCCGAGTGCGGCTGCGGCGAGTCGTTCCGGACGTAATCGTCCTGTCCGCGCAGCGTCCGGCCTCTTTCGCAACCGTCCTTTCCCCGACCGTCCCTCCCGTGACTCACTCGCTCCCGACGCGCGAGTCCCCCGCTTAAGTCGCTCCGTCGGATAGCGGGAGCCATGAATCTGGAAGCGACGACGACGCCGAGCGGCGAGCGGGTGTACACCGACCGGTCCCGGGCCGAACGCGGGGCGGACGGTCCCTTCTACGTCGTGTTCGCCGACGAGACGGGGGAGTCGCGCTGGGGGTTCCGCTGTGGCAACTGCGGGTCGTTCGACACCGCGGTGGACACGATGGGCCGGATCCAGTGTACCGAGTGCGGAAACCGTCGGAAGCCGGACGAGTGGGACGCCGCTCACGAGTGAGCCGTGCTCGCGCCTCTCTTGCCTGTTCTCGACGGTGCGCCGATTCTCCGCGAGCGAAATCGTGAGAAAGTTTATCACGGATGATGACCAACTCTGAGATAGATGGCCACTGCGAGCATCCCCCCGACGACCGAGGCCAGAGACGTCTTCCGCGAACTGGGATACACCGTCTCCGAGGGCGGACGAGAATTCGTCGCGGAACGCAAGTGGCGGCGCGTGTCCGTGACGGTGCTGTGTCTGGACGACGACGACCTCGACCCGTATCTCGCAGACGGGGGTGAGACACCGCGACTCCGGTGTTTCGTCACGTGGCGCGACCGCGCGGCCGACCTTCAAGAGCGGCTCGTCTCCACGAAACCCCCCTACGACTGGGCGGTGATCGGCGTCGACCACGACGGCGAGGACTTCGCCGTGATGGAAGGCGCGCCGGGCAGTCCGTAGACTCCATTTTAACTCCACGAGAGTTTGTCTGAAACGCTTGGTCGGGCGCGTTGAGACCGTGCCGTTCGCGGCTTCGACCCTGTGAGGGTTCGTCTGAAACGCGCTCCGCCATGTGAACGTCGTGGTCGACCGGCTGCTTCAACCCCACAAGGGTTCGTCTGAAACACGCACTCGACAAGGAGACGGGAGATATTGAGTGGGCTTCAACCCCACAAGGGTTCGTCTGAAACCCGCGTCGCCACATGCTCGCCGGCCGTCTCGCTCATCGCTTCAACCCCACAAGGGTTCGTCTGAAACAGCTCTTGACGACGCGATCGAACACACGCTTGACGTGATTCAACCCCACAAGGGTTCGTCTAAAACTCAAATATCGGTCGAACGACCGGACTGAAGAGATGGCTTCAACCCCACAAGGGTTCGTCTGAAACGTTCCACCTCTACCGGATCCGACTCCTCCCCGACTCGCTTCAACCCCACAAGGGTTCGTCTGAAACCGATCTCCGTGCCGTTGCTCACGGTCACAACGTTGGCTTCAACCCCACAAGGGTTCGTCTGAAACGTACGTCGAGTTGATGAATTCTTCTCCGTCAAGAACGGCTTCAACCCCACAAGGGTTCGTCTGAAACACGGCGAGCGGTGGACTGACGACGGCGCGTTGCATCCCCTTCAACCCCACAAGGGTTCGTCTGAAACACGACAACGTTCCACGTGCGATCGTCTCGGATCGATTCCTTCAACCCCACAAGGGTTCGTCTGAAACGAGGGAGAGGTCTACGTCGAGAACTCCGATATAGAGCTTCAACCCCACAAGGGTTCGTCTGAAACGAGTTCGACCGTTACCCTCGCCTCCTCGGACGCTGCTTCAACCCCACGAGGGTTCGTCTGAAACGACGTCGAGCGTTCCGGTGACCCGGACCGACTTGTCGCTTCAACCCCACGAGGGTTCGTCTGAAACTCGGTTCCGTGTTCTCGACGCCTGTTATATTGATTGCTTCAACCCCACGAGGGTTCGTCTGAAACTTTAGAGCAAAACAGCGCTGGTGGGTCACGATGGCGGCTTCAACCCCACGAGGGTTCGTCTGAAACCGGACCTCGGTCGGGAGACGTGATCGCTGAGAATCGGCTTCAACCCCACGAGGGTTCGTCTGAAACCCTCAGGGGGACCTAATTGGAGGTCCCGCAGACGGGCTTCAACCCCACGAGGGTTCGTCTGAAACTACTCCGGACGGGACCGAGGGACGACAAGCTCTCAAGCTTCAACCCCACGAGGGTTCGTCTGAAACGACGATCCGTCACACTCCCTCGACCGCATGGCTCGCTTCAACCCCACGAGGGTTCGTCTGAAACGAGTGTGTCTAACTTTCATTTTCTGTCTTCGACTGCTTCAACCCCACGAGGGTTCGTCTGAAACGACGCCCCGGACCGGACTCAAAGGCCCCGACCCGTGCTTCAACCCCACGAGGGTTCGTCTGAAACTAAGACCTCTCTCAAGAGCGCGTCAGTTTACGACGGCTTCAACCCCACGAGGGTTCGTCTGAAACAGACGAGGACTCCGGCGACGACGAGGCGGACGCTGTGCTTCAACCCCACGAGGGTTCGTCTGAAACCGAGATCGTCGCCTGCTCGAACTGTCGCGCCGAGGTGCTTCAACCCCACGAGGGTTCGTCTGAAACGAGGTCCTCGCCCAGCTAAGGGGTCATCGGTGGCGCTTCAACCCCACGAGGGTTCGTCTGAAACCGCCGACGACGTCGATCGCCCGGTCGCTCGGTTCGCTTCAACCCCACGAGGGTTCGTCTGAAACACCCTCTCACTCGGCATCGCCATCGACCTCCTCTAGCTTCAACCCCACGAGGGTTCGTCTGAAACGTTCGACGACCGGGACGACGCGAGAGCGTGGATCGCTTCAACCCCACGAGGGTTCGTCTGAAACGGTCGCGGTCGTCGTCGGGGGGATCCCCGCGCTCGGCTTCAACCCCACGAGGGTTCGTCTGAAACCGTGATCGACGGGCTCGCGGCTGGGGTCCTCACGGAGCTTCAACCCCACGAGGGTTCGTCTGAAACAGTCGTCGGTCCCGCAATCGTGGCAGTATCGTTCTGGCTTCAACCCCACGAGGGTTCGTCTGAAACCATCGTCGGTCGCCTTGATCGCGACCGTCTTCGAGCTTCAACCCCACGAGGGTTCGTCTGAAACGAGGGCGGTGAGAAGACGGCGCTTTTTGCTCATGAGGCTTCAACCCCACGAGGGTTCGTCTGAAACTCGCACCCGTCGTGGCTATCTCGGTGTAGTCACTCGGCTTCAACCCCACGAGGGTTCGTCTGAAACGAGCAGCCACGTGAGCGCGCGCACCTCCTCAGGCCCGCTTCAACCCCACGAGGGTTCGTCTGAAACTCGCGCTCGTGCCGCTGCCGGCAGGCGTCGGAACAGCTTCAACCCCACGAGGGTTCGTCTGAAACGATCTACCCGACGTGGAGAGTCGTCCAGCCCGTCGCTTCAACCCCACGAGGGTTCGTCTGAAACCGGGTTTAGGGGGTATCTAATGGTGTTTCGTTACTGTGCTTCAACCCCACGAGGGTTCGTCTGAAACACTCCTCCGCGAGGGGACGGAGGAGGGACTGTTCACGCTTCAACCCCACGAGGGTTCGTCTGAAACTGGGAGGACGACCCGGACCAGATGCGCCAGTACGCCGCTTCAACCCCACGAGGGTTCGTCTGAAACTCTATTAGTTCCGCATCAGCGGGTTGATCATCTTCGGCTTCAACCCCACGAGGGTTCGTCTGAAACCGACGCCCGTTGTGACGCAATTGCTTCGGGTGTTGCTTCAACCCCACGAGGGTTCGTCTGAAACGCGGATATGGTCCTCGACCTCGTCGACGTGTTCGCGCTTCAACCCCACGAGGGTTCGTCTGAAACGAGCCTCGTCGTCGATCAGGTCGACGCTCGACGTCGCTTCAACCCCACGAGGGTTCGTCTGAAACTACGTCAGGCGTTTCTTGACTCGCTTCAACCCCACGAGGGTTCGTCTGAAACGGGCGACGTGCGCGATCCGCTCGCGTAGTGATCCGCTTCAACCCCACGAGGGTTCGTCTGAAACGCGGGGTAGTTGGGCAACCCTGACGATGATCCAACGCTTCAACCCCACGAGGGTTCGTCTGAAACGACTCCGACCCGCCGCCTCCGGATCCGCCTCCCTCCGCTTCAACCCCACGAGGGTTCGTCTGAAACTCCCTGATATGCGACGGATAGGATACGGCGTACTGCTTCAACCCCACGAGGGTTCGTCTGAAACGGCGATAGGCAATGATGACACGCGTATCTGGTTCGGGCTTCAACCCCACGAGGGTTCGTCTGAAACGGCCAACATCGGCGGTATCGCTGGCGCGGTGCTGGGCTTCAACCCCACGAGGGTTCGTCTGAAACGGCTGTGAGACAGGCGCTGAGAATGCGGCCGGGTCGGCTTCAACCCCACGAGGGTTCGTCTGAAACTAGATATAGATTTGTGATTTACTGGGTGTATGTGGTGCTTCAACCCCACGAGGGTTCGTCTGAAACTCTCGCGACCGTCGGGGACTCCCCCCGTGATGGGGGGCTTCAACCCCACGAGGGTTCGTCTGAAACTGATCGAGGCGGCGCTTACGCATCTAATCGAGAGTGCTTCAACCCCACGAGGGTTCGTCTGAAACTCAACTACTACGACGGGCTGCTCGACGACCCGATCGCTTCAACCCCACGAGGGTTCGTCTGAAACCATCGGTACCGGGTCGATCAGTTCGTCGAGTGGTGCGCTTCAACCCCACGAGGGTTCGTCTGAAACGGATTCGGACGACTCGGACGACGACGGCGGACTGTCGCTTCAACCCCACGAGGGTTCGTCTGAAACAAGCAGTTTCGGCGTGAGTTAGGGTCTCTGTATAGAGCTTCAACCCCACGAGGGTTCGTCTGAAACCCTCCTCGGCGTGTCGGGTCGCCTTGCCCCAGTTTCCGCTTCAACCCCACGAGGGTTCGTCTGAAACGGCAAACCCCGGTTGGGCTTCGACTCGGCGCTGAACGCTTCAACCCCACGAGGGTTCGTCTGAAACGTGGGACGAGGGGATTGACGAAGCCGACAAGATGAGCGCTTCAACCCCACGAGGGTTCGTCTGAAACCGACCCATGTCGTTCACGGAACTCCCGTCGATCAGGAGCTTCAACCCCACGAGGGTTCGTCTGAAACGTTCGACACCGTCGCAGCCATCAACATGGCGATCGGGCTTCAACCCCACGAGGGTTCGTCTGAAACGGTCTACACCGTTTCGGTATTCGTTGAAGACAACGGGCTTCAACCCCACGAGGGTTCGTCTGAAACGCTGGACACCGATCAGGTTGGTCCGCTTCAGCGGCGCGCTTCAACCCCACGAGGGTTCGTCTGAAACGGATCGTCCCGGCGGACCACGTCGCAATCTTGCGTGCTTCAACCCCACGAGGGTTCGTCTGAAACGCGGAGAAATACATCCGGTTGAGCGGCGGCCGGACGCTTCAACCCCACGAGGGTTCGTCTGAAACGGGAACGAGGGCGCGCCCGAGATCGTCGCCTGCTCGCTTCAACCCCACGAGGGTTCGTCTGAAACCCGTGGCATGATGGCGGCCCACACGTCGACGATTCGGCTTCAACCCCACGAGGGTTCGTCTGAAACGCGATAACGAGCAGGAGGCTGTCGTTGAGACAAGTGCTTCAACCCCACGAGGGTTCGTCTGAAACGCGTGTTCGCGATGCTGATTATCGCAGCGCTTTCAGCGCTTCAACCCCACGAGGGTTCGTCTGAAACCCGCCGACGCACGAGGCGTTCGGAGCGGGGAGGCACGCTTCAACCCCACGAGGGTTCGTCTGAAACAGCGGCGACGTAGGTACACATCCCGAGGAGCGTCGCGCTTCAACCCCACGAGGGTTCGTCTGAAACGTTCTCGTACTGGGCGCGCCCGAGACGCGAGGACGGGCTTCAACCCCACGAGGGTTCGTCTGAAACGAGAACCACCGTCCGGAGGACGACGGGGATGAGCAAGCTTCAACCCCACGAGGGTTCGTCTGAAACTTCTGTTTCCACTTCCAGCCGATGGTTCCGGATGCGCTTCAACCCCACGAGGGTTCGTCTGAAACGCTTTCACGTCGGCGACAGTGATGGCCATTAGTTACGCTTCAACCCCACGAGGGTTCGTCTGAAACCAGGAGTGGGGCGGCATCCCGCCCGTCGAGGTCCTTGCTTCAACCCCACGAGGGTTCGTCTGAAACTCGGCGGCAACCGCGCTCGCGAACCACGACGTCGTCGAGCTTCAACCCCACGAGGGTTCGTCTGAAACTCCAGCCGTCCCGAGTCGTCTGTTCTTCGTCGACTTGCTTCAACCCCACGAGGGTTCGTCTGAAACCCGCGTCGGCGATGGCGACGGCGGGGTTCGCGTGGGGCTTCAACCCCACGAGGGTTCGTCTGAAACGCGAGTGCGTACCGGATGAACGGCTCTTCGTCGCCAGTTACGAGCGCGCGCTTCAACCCCACGAGGGTTCGTCTGAAACGAAGTCAAACTCGGTGCTGTCCTCTGGGTCTGGGCTTCAACCCCACGAGGGTTCGTCTGAAACCGTACGCGAAACGTGAGACCGAGTGGATCGACAAGGGCTTCAACCCCACGAGGGTTCGTCTGAAACGCTTGTATGGTCTTTGCTGTCGACTGTCCGGGGTGCGGCTTCAACCCCACGAGGGTAGCACTCCAGTACGCTTCAACCCCACGAGGGTTCGTCTGAAACCAGTCTCAAGATCACCGGCGAGCGCGAGCGGCAGCTCGCTTCAACCCCACGAGGGTTCGTCTGAAACTGATCGAGGCGGCGCTTACGCATCTAATCGAGAGTGCTTCAACCCCACGAGGGTTCGTCTGAAACAGGCATCCCGGAGGGCTACAGCATCCGCGCGCTTGTGGCTTCAACCCCACGAGGGTTCGTCTGAAACCAGCCCAGTAGAGTAGCAGGAGCGTGGAAATCGTCTGCTTCAACCCCACGAGGGTTCGTCTGAAACTAGACCTATGATTCCTACAAACCCAGAGGATGCGATGCTTCAACCCCACGAGGGTTCGTCTGAAACGCGGCTCGCGCGGCCGTGGCTCCTCCAACCCGAGCGGCTTCAACCCCACGAGGGTTCGTCTGAAACTTTGTTATCTCAAAGGTGACTTCTTCTCCACCAGAGCTTCAACCCCACGAGGGTTCGTCTGAAACTCCCAGAGACGTGATGGTGGCCGAGATAGGCCAGATTGCTTCAACCCCACGAGGGTTCGTCTGAAACCGCCGGCGATAACCCCACCGTCATCGGCGATACCTGGCTTCAACCCCACGAGGGTTCGTCTGAAACCGACTCAGTGTGTCGATGAATGCTGTCATGAATGGCTTCAACCCCACGAGGGTTCGTCTGAAACGACCTCCCGACGGAGGATCTCGACCCGCTCGTTGAGCTTCAACCCCACGAGGGTTCGTCTGAAACGAGACGATTGTATCGTGGCGATCTTCGCTGTAGACGGCTTCAACCCCACGAGGGTTCGTCTGAAACACCGCGCTGTCCACTAACGACAGCATGTCAACAAGGCTTCAACCCCACGAGGGTTCGTCTGAAACTACGTGGCGTCGGTGTTCGCGAGCGACGGGCGGTTCGCTTCAACCCCACGAGGGTTCGTCTGAAACACGGGGAACCACGATCGGCCGCTTCGAGCCGTCGACGCTTCAACCCCACGAGGGTTCGTCTGAAACAGTTTGACCGGGCAGGATTCGATGTCACAAAAGCCGAGCTTCAACCCCACGAGGGTTCGTCTGAAACGGTCCCTCACCAGATGGAGGTCCATGCCGATCGGCGTGCTTCAACCCCACGAGGGTTCGTCTGAAACTTAGACTCTGGAAGTCTCAACACGAGGCCCTGAAAGCTTCAACCCCACGAGGGTTCGTCTGAAACCAGGGCGGCGGGATGTGCCCGTTTTGCGACGAGGCTTCAACCCCACGAGGGTTCGTCTGAAACTTCCCGCGGGTCGCCCGTCATCGCCCGATACGTCGCGCTTCAACCCCACGAGGGTTCGTCTGAAACGGCACGCACCTGTCAGTCGTCAATTCGGTTCAGGAAGGCTTCAACCCCACGAGGGTTCGTCTGAAACGCGTTCGACACCGTCGCAGCCATCAACATGGCGATCGGGCTTCAACCCCACGAGGGTTCGTCTGAAACGGTAAATCGCTCACCTGTACATCTGACAACTACGAGCTTCAACCCCACGAGGGTTCGTCTGAAACAGGACTAACACCCCTTCCTTTTCGTAGTATATTACGCTTCAACCCCACGAGGGTTCGTCTGAAACTCGCGAGCGCCGCCGGAAGCTCACCGATCGTGAGGCTTCAACCCCACGAGGGTTCGTCTGAAACACCACCTCTTTGAGTATCTCCCTGTCAATGTCCAAGCTTCAACCCCACGAGGGTTCGTCTGAAACGAAGCTGTCGGTTGTCAGGTCAATGCGGCCGTCGACGCTTCAACCCCACGAGGGTTCGTCTGAAACCGCGTCGGCGATGGCGACGGCAGGCTTCGCATGGGGCTTCAACCCCACGAGGGTTCGTCTGAAACTCCGTCGAATAGGACTCGAAGCGGACGCTGTGTTCGCTTCAACCCCACGAGGGTTCGTCTGAAACCTCCGCAACCCCCATCGCCGCCCCGCCGATCTCCTCGCTTCAACCCCACGAGGGTTCGTCTGAAACTTCCGTGCTGCGATGACCACGACCCGATGCGAGATGCTTCAACCCCACGAGGGTTCGTCTGAAACGTCGTCTCGACGAACGTCGCGATCCACTCGTGGCCGCTTCAACCCCACGAGGGTTCGTCTGAAACCTACCGCGTCCGGACGCCCGCGCACCCGGCTCCAAGCTTCAACCCCACGAGGGTTCGTCTGAAACACGCCTCCCCGCCGGGTTCACCCCACAGGTTCCGGTGGCTTCAACCCCACGAGGGTTCGTCTGAAACGGCGACCACTACTTTGACCCTGAGAACGACTGTCTGCTTCAACCCCACGAGGGTTCGTCTGAAACAAGCCGGCTGTCCAGCTCCTGTTCAGCGTGCGCCTGGCTTCAACCCCACGAGGGTTCGTCTGAAACTGTTTCTCCCACGCGCAGTCACGGCTCACTTGGAGCCGCTTCAACCCCACGAGGGTTCGTCTGAAACTCAGTGATGATCTGCCAGATCGTCCCGCCGAACCGGCTTCAACCCCACGAGGGTTCGTCTGAAACAGCTTGACGCGCCGTCGCGCCGTGTTTACCGAGAACGGCTTCAACCCCACGAGGGTTCGTCTGAAACGGGTACTGACTACTCTGTACATCAATCACAGCATGAGCTTCAACCCCACGAGGGTTCGTCTGAAACCCGCGTGGACGCTCGTCGACGGTGCCGTTCGGTGTGCTTCAACCCCACGAGGGTTCGTCTGAAACCCACCACGAGCGCCTCCGCTGCCGGCGTCGGCAGATGCTTCAACCCCACGAGGGTTCGTCTGAAACCCCTCGACGACGAGATCGTCCCCGACATTGAGGAGGCTTCAACCCCACGAGGGTTCGTCTGAAACGCTGTCGTTTTCGGATGCGACGGTCGCGGTCGCCGTGCTTCAACCCCACGAGGGTTCGTCTGAAACGCGCGGGGCGACTGTGGAGGCGAGCCGATGAGCCGATTTACAGCTTCAACCCCACGAGGGTTCGTCTGAAACGCAAACATCATTCCAAGCTACCCAACCGTTCGGGTGCTTCAACCCCACGAGGGTTCGTCTGAAACACGTCGCTTGGCCTGTCGATCGGGCTGTCTGAGGCGCTTCAACCCCACGAGGGTTCGTCTGAAACAGGCAGAGACGGTCGACCGGTCGCGCGTCCTCCCGCTGCTTCAACCCCACGAGGGTTCGTCTGAAACCCCGCTCGCGTTCCGCGACTTCCTGATCTTCGGGTCGCTTCAACCCCACGAGGGTTCGTCTGAAACCGCCCCATCGCCACCGCTACTGTCCGCACTGTCGGTAGCTTCAACCCCACGAGGGTTCGTCTGAAACTGGAGCGCGGGTGTCGAGCAGCCCCGATTCAACGAGCTTCAACCCCACGAGGGTTCGTCTGAAACCGGACGACCCCGATAGCCCTGACTGGTTTCCCGACCCGCTTCAACCCCACGAGGGTTCGTCTGAAACGGTCCCACTGCTCGGGTTGATAACGCTGTTGTCGAAGCTTCAACCCCACGAGGGTTCGTCTGAAACACGGCGACGATGGCCGCGAACTTCGCGCAGGTGATTGCTTCAACCCCACGAGGGTTCGTCTGAAACCTTGTATGACCTTCGCCGTCGACTGTCCGGGGTGCGGCTTCAACCCCACGAGGGTTCGTCTGAAACCACCGTCACTCTCATCGTCAGTCATCGCGTCCTCGCTTCAACCCCACGAGGGTTCGTCTGAAACTCAAGGCTCGAATGGACAGTACCGAACCACCGTGCCGCTTCAACCCCACGAGGGTTCGTCTGAAACCTCAAATACAGATTGGATCGCCATTCGATCTTCACCTGCTTCAACCCCACGAGGGTTCGTCTGAAACTTCGACTCCGTGTTTAACACACCCCCCCGCCGGTGCTTCAACCCCACGAGGGTTCGTCTGAAACGCTCTACGACCACTATGGAGCAGGCGAGGAGCACACGCTTCAACCCCACGAGGGTTCGTCTGAAACGATGATGACCACGAACACGGTGCCGATCTGGCTAAAGCTTCAACCCCACGAGGGTTCGTCTGAAACTGGCGGCGGAAGTAGGGACACCGACACGCCACCAGCTTCAACCCCACGAGGGTTCGTCTGAAACTACGTCCGGACCGACCTGACGACAGGGTGGTTTCTTGCTTCAACCCCACGAGGGTTCGTCTGAAACTGCCCAAGACCGTGCCCGGCTTCTCGACACAGTCATCGCTTCAACCCCACGAGGGTTCGTCTGAAACGCTCCGGCCCCAATCCGGACAACGGCGGTAGCACCCGCTTCAACCCCACGAGGGTTCGTCTGAAACGACCTCGCGCCAACTCGCGTGGTCGTCGAGATCACGCTTCAACCCCACGAGGGTTCGTCTGAAACGGCGAGGGTGACATCGTCTTCGACGGTAGTCAGCCTGCTTCAACCCCACGAGGGTTCGTCTGAAACGCGCCGACGGCCTCGGACAGGCACTGGAGGGCATGCTTCAACCCCACGAGGGTTCGTCTGAAACCTGTGTTCGTACCGGTCGGCGCTCTCCGATGTACTCGCTTCAACCCCACGAGGGTTCGTCTGAAACGCTCCGCGCAAATGAGCGATACCGGCTCCGGATCCGCTTCAACCCCACGAGGGTTCGTCTGAAACACCGTGTGATGTTCGACCCGGTCTCGTTCTTGAAGCTTCAACCCCACGAGGGTTCGTCTGAAACCGAGGTACGCCCAAACATCTCGCGCCGACCAGTCTCGCTTCAACCCCACGAGGGTTCGTCTGAAACTCGGCGATTTCGGTCGTACGCGCCGGGAGCTGGTTGAGCTTCAACCCCACGAGGGTTCGTCTGAAACCGTCGGGCCGTAGCGGACGGGGGTCGCACGCACGCGGCTTCAACCCCACGAGGGTTCGTCTGAAACCGGGGCAAGTGTACTCGCTCACGGCTCACCACCCGCTTCAACCCCACGAGGGTTCGTCTGAAACCCGGTGACAGCTCCAGCACGCTTGATGACATCTGGTGCTTCAACCCCACGAGGGTTCGTCTGAAACGAAGTACAACTACGACCGCGACTTCGTCGCCTACCAGCTTCAACCCCACGAGGGTTCGTCTGAAACCGCCGGACGGCACCCACGACGAGCGGGAAGAGGTCGTGCTTCAACCCCACGAGGGTTCGTCTGAAACCGGGGCGAGTGCGAGCTTTTCCTCCTCGCTCCCGATTGCTTCAACCCCACGAGGGTTCGTCTGAAACGCCCGGGCGGATCCGGTCGCCCTCGCCCGTCCCCTCGCTTCAACCCCACGAGGGTTCGTCTGAAACGACGACAGACTCAGCGATAGCTTCGCCTGATTCGATGCTTCAACCCCACGAGGGTTCGTCTGAAACACGCTGAAGCGCCTCCATCAGCGCGGCGTGAGAGATGCTTCAACCCCACGAGGGTTCGTCTGAAACCCTTCGGGGTCCTTGACGTCCCGTTCGCCGCGCAGGCTTCAACCCCACGAGGGTTCGTCTGAAACCGGTGACAGCTCCAGCACGCTTGATGACATCTGGTGCTTCAACCCCACGAGGGTTCGTCTGAAACTCGCCCGACAAGACTGGTGAGTTATTATTTATACGGCTTCAACCCCACGAGGGTTCGTCTGAAACGGACGACCGGCCACAGCGCCGCGACGAACCCGAGCGCGCTTCAACCCCACGAGGGTTCGTCTGAAACACCCATCAGTCAGCATGCCGGATGAGCTGGTCCGCGCTTCAACCCCACGAGGGTTCGTCTGAAACCGCCTCGCGGACGACGGTCGGGATATGGGTCACGTCGCTTCAACCCCACGAGGGTTCGTCTGAAACCGGTTCTGTCTCGCTGTCTCCGTCCTGCTTGGCGTCGCTTCAACCCCACGAGGGTTCGTCTGAAACGGTGGACATCCATCACATGACGCTGGTCTGTGTGGAGCTTCAACCCCACGAGGGTTCGTCTGAAACAGGATCGAGTTTTGGGTGCCGCTCTGCCACCTCGCGGCTTCAACCCCACGAGGGTTCGTCTGAAACGGGCAGTAGTCGTCTTCGATACTTCCTCGAAGCCGCTTCAACCCCACGAGGGTTCGTCTGAAACTAGACGTATACCGTCGTATCCTCGGACCCACTCACCGCTTCAACCCCACGAGGGTTCGTCTGAAACAGCCTCCGGCGGCGCTGGTTGAGGTCCATCGGCCGCTTCAACCCCACGAGGGTTCGTCTGAAACGCGGTCAAGCCGCTTGCTCATGTTCTTCGCGTGGCCGGCTTCAACCCCACGAGGGTTCGTCTGAAACCGTCCGCGAGTCCGGATCAGCCATCGTCGCGCTGTTGCTTCAACCCCACGAGGGTTCGTCTGAAACGCGAGAACCACGACACGGACGATACGTCCATCCGGCTGCTTCAACCCCACGAGGGTTCGTCTGAAACCTCCGGGATGCCTTCGCCCTCTTCGACATTTACCCGCTTCAACCCCACGAGGGTTCGTCTGAAACTAGACGGAGAGAGTTGAGATCCCGTCCGCCTCGCCGGCTTCAACCCCACGAGGGTTCGTCTGAAACGGGGCGAGTGCCACCGCCGAGCCGCTGCTCGCCGCTTCAACCCCACGAGGGTTCGTCTGAAACCGTGGTGACCGTCACCGACGCGGCCGGCAACGAGTTCGCTTCAACCCCACGAGGGTTCGTCTGAAACGCCCCGGAGTCCCCGGCGAGGACTTTTTCCTGTGTCCGCTTCAACCCCACGAGGGTTCGTCTGAAACGCCAGATTCGATGGCGTCGTCGAGGTCGGAGAGCTGGCTTCAACCCCACGAGGGTTCGTCTGAAACGGCAGTTGACGGCGCGATGGCCGAGGCCGCAGAGGGCTTCAACCCCACGAGGGTTCGTCTGAAACTCCTGTTCGGTAACTCGGGTTCGCTCCCTCGCGGGAGCTTCAACCCCACGAGGGTTCGTCTGAAACTCAAGCACGGCGTCTCCGCTGCTCGCGACGAGTGGCTTCAACCCCACGAGGGTTCGTCTGAAACCGCGGGACGGCACTCCACGAGTATCTCAAAAGCGACGCTTCAACCCCACGAGGGTTCGTCTGAAACAAGGTTGTCGAAAATGTACTCTTCGCCTGTGTCGTGCTTCAACCCCACGAGGGTTCGTCTGAAACTCACTTTGAGCTTCTCGCCGAGCGTCGCCTCTAGAAGCTTCAACCCCACGAGGGTTCGTCTGAAACTCCCTGACGGCGCGCTTGAGAAGATCGCAGCGCAGTTCGCTTCAACCCCACGAGGGTTCGTCTGAAACGACCTTCGAGAGCAACTCGACGCGCTCGCCGAGGCTTCAACCCCACGAGGGTTCGTCTGAAACGTACCTCCGCCACTAACGGGGTTGAAGTTCATATTTTGCTTCAACCCCACGAGGGTTCGTCTGAAACCCGACGCGGATTCGTCTAGGTGATAGACAGCTTCGCTTCAACCCCACGAGGGTTCGTCTGAAACCTGATTCCCCGAGTCGAGGTTGTCCCCGAGTCGGAGGCTTCAACCCCACGAGGGTTCGTCTGAAACGAGACGGCTCGCTGAGCGGTTTTCTCTTGCCGACGGTGCTTCAACCCCACGAGGGTTCGTCTGAAACTCGGCGTCGCCGTCTCGCGTGTCGGCTCGATCCCGCCGCTTCAACCCCACGAGGGTTCGTCTGAAACCCGGCGCGGTCTTCGGAACGCACGACTCGGGCGACGCTTCAACCCCACGAGGGTTCGTCTGAAACGTTCAACTACTACCGGTACTACGGACCGCATCATATCGCTTCAACCCCACGAGGGTTCGTCTGAAACGACCGAAGTGAGCAAAACGCGCGACCCCGTCGTGGCTTCAACCCCACGAGGGTTCGTCTGAAACGCCCGAGTCGTCTTCTGACGGCGCGGAGGGCGGCGCGCTTCAACCCCACGAGGGTTCGTCTGAAACTCCTGCTGGGTCTTCGAGTAGCGCGAGGTGTAAGTGCTTCAACCCCACGAGGGTTCGTCTGAAACGAACTCGACGGTCCCGGCGAGCACGTCGACGTGCTGCTTCAACCCCACGAGGGTTCGTCTGAAACGTCACGTTGTGCTGCTTCGTCGTGACATTCTTCGCGCTTCAACCCCACGAGGGTTCGTCTGAAACTCGAGGCCATACGCGAGATGAAGAGTCGGCTAAGGGCTTCAACCCCACGAGGGTTCGTCTGAAACCTAGAGTTTGACGAGGACCTCTTCACGCACTGGAAGCTTCAACCCCACGAGGGTTCGTCTGAAACAAGCGGCACCGTCCGGCTCTCTCGGTCGGTCCGTGAGCTTCAACCCCACGAGGGTTCGTCTGAAACTGGGTCCCGACGTCTACGTCCTCCAGCTACAACCCGCTTCAACCCCACGAGGGTTCGTCTGAAACTGGCGTTCTTCATGGGCGTCGTCAGGACCGTGAGGGCTTCAACCCCACGAGGGTTCGTCTGAAACCGCCGTAGTGCTGTTCGCAGTCCTCCCGCCTTCCGTGCTTCAACCCCACGAGGGTTCGTCTGAAACGTTCACGAGGACGCGCTCGACGACAGGGAGTTCGAGGCTTCAACCCCACGAGGGTTCGTCTGAAACCGTCGAAGCTGCCCTACCGGCCGCCGCCGGGGATGCTTCAACCCCACGAGGGTTCGTCTGAAACCGATTCCGGATCAATCCGGGGTGACACCCCGTTATCGCTTCAACCCCACGAGGGTTCGTCTGAAACTTGGATCTCTGGCCCGAGCTTCGTCACGACGCGTGAGCTTCAACCCCACGAGGGTTCGTCTGAAACCGGCGAGACGGTCCCGCATCCGGTCGGAAAACGCCCCGCTTCAACCCCACGAGGGTTCGTCTGAAACGACCCGGTCCGCGGCTTCCATGCTCCCGAACTCGACGCTTCAACCCCACGAGGGTTCGTCTGAAACGCTTCAGCGACGACGTCGAGTCGCTCGCGGCTCGGGGCTTCAACCCCACGAGGGTTCGTCTGAAACCAGCTCCGAGGGCTACGAACACTTTTGCCAGATTGGGGCTTCAACCCCACGAGGGTTCGTCTGAAACCCGCGGGCCGCGTGTTCGGCGTGTTCGTGCGGCCCTGCTTCAACCCCACGAGGGTTCGTCTGAAACCATGCCACATTTCCGGGGCATACGCCTCCTAACGTATGGATATAGTAAAGAGCTTCCGTCAACCCCCGATAGGCCACGTTCCCCGTGGGGTCGACGGAACTCGCTATAGAAATCGCTGGTCTTCGGTCGGATCGTCGCCATATACCGTCCGATTCAGAAGTGTATCAGAGGATAACTCGTAGATGATCGTTGACTCGCCGGGGTTTAGCAGATCATCAACCTCGTTTTTCAGCGTCGCCAGATCGCCTTCTGAAATTTCACCTTCGAGTACTGAGTTCTGGACGTGGGTCAAGTACCGTCGGCCCAGTTTGAGAGCCTTCTGCGTGCGGTCGGCCTCCAAATCGTAGACCATCACGACGTACATATTACCACCACCGTTGGAACGGATCGTACTCCTCGCCGGTGAGCAGGTGTTTCTTCAGTTTGTAGGCTTCGAGCCGCATCAGGTATTGATAGCTAACCTTCCGGTCCAGCGATGGATGTTCGACAGTTCGTTCCAGTGTTTCCTCGAATGCCTTCGTGTACGTTTTTCGTCCGGACTCGTTCAGCAGACAAGAGCCGAGTTCCGTCTCGAAATCGGTATCTGAGATCTGGTTCCGGTTCACCAGTCGGAACAAGACTCGATCAGCGAGTACTGGCTTGAACAGATCGGCGATATCAAGCGACAACGAGTACCGCCGCTCCCCCGGCTCGTGGAGGTAGCTGATCGTCGGATCGAGTGCGGTCGCGCGGATCGCCGAGACGCAGTTGGCATAGACCAGCGAATTACCGAACGAGATCAGGCTGTTGATCTCGTTGGGCGGTGGGTTGTACTCCCGCCGGCTGAGTTGGAACTCGCTTGGAAGGATCTCGTTGAAGCTCCGGTAGTATGCTTTCCTCGCCGTCGCCTCGACACCCAGCAACTCATCGATTGAGAGTGAGTCGTCGACACGTGCGGCCGCTGCTTCCAGATCCTCAACGATGTCGTCGAGATCGTAATCCCGACCGTTGTAGTAGACGACGTTCGTCCGCATGTTGTGGATGCTCCCTCTCACAATCGCGGCGGCGAGCTGTCGTCGATGCTCGCTATCCTCGTAAGCCCGCACTTGGTTGACGACGGTCTTTCCCGAGGTCTGCCCGCGTTTCGGCATTACCGAGCCCGAGTAGTAATCCTTCCACCCGAAGACGTGGAGCGCGACTGTTCGATCGTTGAGAAACGACATCAGCCGCGTGTTGAAATCGATCTGGCCGTGGAGGAAGAACGCCTCAGCGTTCTCGATTGGGATGTACTTTTTCTCGTCTTCGTCGTCAGGGACGAGTCTGAGCGTATCGTCGCTTCGTTCGAGTCGGCCGTCGGAAAAGACGTGGTAGTTTCGGTCCATGATTAACACCAACAGAAGTCGTGGTACGCACAGGAGTCACAGAACGGTTTCTCCTCCGCTGGCGGCGGCGAGGACTGCCCGACGATATCGTGAATCCCGCGGATCGCCGTTTCGACCTTTTCGATCCGTTCGTCGGTAAGGTCGACGGGCTCTCGCTTGCGCTCTCGGGGATGGGCCAAGACGCCGTCTCGCTGGATGTCGGCCACGCGGTCGAGATACCAGAGGTAGTACGACAGCTGCATCTCGGCTGGCTCGGTCAGCGTCGAGGAGGGTTTTACCTCGACGACGCGGCCGTCATCGAGGAGATCGAGTGAGATCATCCCGAGGTGGAGGTTCTCCCGTTTGTCGCTGTAGGCCGTGTCGTCGACGCGCGTACCGCGAACGACGGTCGGATTCTCGCGGTCGATCTCGAGGTTCCGACTCGCGAACCAGAGTTCGCGCTTACAGACGTAGTAGTACTGTACCATCACGCCCGTGACGCGGAACGGTTCGTCGACTGGCTCGCCGCGAGCGGTCGCCAACAGGCGGTCGACCGGACCTGCGTCGGTCACAGTATCCTCCTTTCGGCTGTACTATCGGGAATAACGAATCCGGTGTTTCGGTCGAAATACTGGTTCAATCCGTGCTCACGAAGATCGAGACACAGTACATCTGTATCCTGATGAACCTGATTCAGTTGTCCGATTTTTTCTTTCTTACCAGATTCTCCGCGGTAAATCGGTATTGACACGCGTAGCTGCTTGAGTTCGTCCATCAGCCGACGAACACGGTCGAACTCATAGTGCTTCCACGCGTCACGTACCTGTTCTACCTGCCTCCGTTCGGCTTCAGTACGACAAATAATGATGTCTACTGCGTTTCGCTGATCGATCAGCGATAGCTCTCTCAGTTCGTTCCCATGTAGATCGTCGACGTACTCGACGTATTCTTTCTTGCCGACGTTTTTATCGGCGTGTAGTCGTCGATAATATTCTTTAACAGCCGTGCGAGCAACGGCTGTCTCGGAGAGTTGTCTATCCTCTTCACGAACGGAATCAAGCGTTTCGGCCGCAACTGGGAGTAGTGTCGCCCCGCGATTGTAGACCGCTTCTGCCGGCGTTTTTTTCTGCTCGTCCGGAACATCGAGCCACCAGATGACGACCCGCCCTTGTTCTCGTTCAAACGATCGATTACACCGACCGGCCGCTTGGACGATACTGTCAATTGGGGCCAAGTCGCGGTAGACGCGGTCGAAGCTGATGTCAACACCGGCCTCAATGAGTTGCGTTGAGACTGTAATGAGACCGTGTTCGTCGTCGGTGAGTTCTTTCGCTGTTTCTATGAGCTTGAGTCGATCGAGCGGACGGAGTCGGGTTGAGAGATGGAGTATCGATACATCGCTTTGGCTCTTGATACGAGTAGCGAGTGCCTCCGGATCGATGTCAGCTGCCGTACCACCAGCATCGAGTTCGTCGGCATAGACGTCCCCAACACTCAGGAGCGAACGTCGAGAACCAGTGAGTTCATCGAAGAGTGTGCGCGCACTGTCGATCGTGTTACAGACGGCAAGCGTCGACGCTCCGGCGTCGACCGCGCTGAGCAGTTCGGCTCCTGCGTCGACGTATGCTTTCGGCTCGGATTGGGTTTCGATATACCGCTCGGCAGATGTATCGAGTTCATACTGAACTCGGTCGGTCGCCTCGAAGTATACATCCGGATCATCGACCAGTTCGCTTACGTTGTCTATTCGCTCGGTGGTCGCATCGAACAGCTGTGGCTGCGTGGCGGTCATAGCGATCACCGTCGCGTTGTACTGCTCGGTCAGAATCGTAACGAGGCGCGGGACGAGCTTCCACCAGTCAAGTGGCAGACTCTGTGGTTCATCGAGGATCACGACGCTATCACGGAGCGCGGGGATCTTCATCGACTGCTTGTTGGCTGGGCCGGCGAGGCTTTCGAACAACTGTACGAACGTCGTCACGGTGATCCCCGCACGCCAACTTTCCGCGAGCATTCCGGCCACGTCGTCTTTCTTATCTGCCTTGTCAGCGCCTAGGTCGTCTTCATCGCGGATCTTAGTTTCTGAAAGGTGGTGATGGGCCGTCAGTAGCCGACCGAGTGTATCGGTCTCGTATATGTCTTCAATCTCATCGACGACCTGATCGATGATACTAGTAAACGGCAACGCGTAGACGATACGCTCGCCGTCGAGTTTGTCACGGATCGTCTGTGCGCCCGACAGCCCAGAGAGCGTTTTTCCCATGCCGGTTGGCAGTGTGAGCGTTGCTACGCCGCCGCCCTCCTCAGCAAACCCCTTTGCGTTCGCGATGACCGCCGACCTCGCGCGTGATCGATAGTGGTTTAGTCGCTCCGTTCTGGAACCATCCGGATTGGCAGGCGACGATGATTCGAGTTCGTCAACATACTCATCCAATACTTCCATCGACGCTGGCTGTGCGTCATAGGTGGAGCTCGAACCAGTGTCCTCACTCCGGCTTGCCGCACTCGTTTTATCAGCAAGTACGAGCGATCCCCAGCATTCCAGAATAAGCCCGTAACAGGTGTCGGACAGCGAGTCACGGTTGGTTGTGACACCGCTTCCAGTCGTCTCGACGGTCGAAGCGATCTCATCGAGAAGTCCATCAGTGAACGACATCCGAAATGCCTCCCATGAGCCGGCCCCATCGGTCGCCTCTTCGAATAGTTCCGCGGCAAGTGTCGGAACGTGAGTGTTGATATCTTCCAACTGTTTTGCGATTGCCGTCTGTAGCTGTTCGTCACTATTGAGCGACCCAGGTGAGACGTTCTCGCGGCGGTATGAACGGCCGTGGATGTATTTTATCACATCCGGAAGTTGACCATGGTGTTTGGCGACCGCAACGAACCCTGCTAGGCATGTCTCGGTGTCGAAGCCCTGCGCATCAAGCGCGTAGTAGGCCGCAAACGAACCGGCTGGGGCATGATATCGGTACTGCTTGAACTCCGGTTCAGTCGAGTCAAGTAGATACTCTTGAAAGAACGTCGTCGCCTTCCCAAAGTCGTGTACGTACGCGAGTGTCTCGACGACATTGCGGAGTGACTCACCCGCTGGGGTCTCAGCGTCGTCGTCGATGGTTTCTCGAACACGACGAGCAACGTCTTCGAGATGGTCGGCCAGTTCGACACCGTCGTGACCGTTTTCCGGCGGATGGGAGTACCGAACGACCATCAGACGAACACCACCGTCCGACCGTCGACACTTGCGGTCTCGACATCCGTTACCGTCAGTGGCTCCGCATCCGGATTGTAGGTATACGTCGTAAACCCGGTCGTCGTTCGACCACCGGAATCCGCCTTCATAAATGCCGGCGATTCCTCAATTTGACAGCGTGTGCCCGCGTTGAGAACGACATCGTCGACCGCGTTCGGGACTGCCGAATCGACTGCGACTGACTCGTGCTGTGGTCCAGCGTCGACACTGAACTCCCCGTGATACTCGATTTCTGCGAGATACTCCGAGAGGCCGAGACTCGGGATGTAGTGTGACCTTCCGGCTTCGAGCATTTCTTGAACTTCAGTATACCACTCCTCATCCGCCAGTGAGATATCGATACGGTAGGCCGGTTCGACCAGTACCTCGTAGTTGTGCTGTTGCCGGAGTGTCGTCGGGTCGGGGAGTTTCACGCTGATCTTTCCCCGTCCATTGAGTGACTGGAGGTTCCCGCTCGCCGTCGACAACGTGTTCATCGGCATGTTGATCGTCCGGATCTCGCGAACCGGTTCGATGGCAATTGCCGACGTATCGGGGGCGAACAGATCGTAGTAGCCGTCCCGTTCGATACCGGCGAGGGCGGCCAACAGGCCGGCGACAGTCGTTCGCGGGATGATGCGGTAGGTCTGTTTGACGATATTTCCCTCTATCCGCCGGAAGTGTCCCCACGGTCCACGGACGGTAAACGAGAGACACCGGTCCGGATGAAAACCCCCATCCTCGGTTGACCACTCGTTCAGCGATTGCTGTCCCATCGTTAGGCGATGTCGCCGTCGGTCGGAAGCGTTGTGGTGTGTTCGTCGTAGACATCGATGACCTCGACGGTATCCTCTCCGAGCGCCGCTCGAAGCCTGTCGTAGAGGATAGTCGGCCCACCCGGGTCGCCGCCGGCAGAGACATCCAACACGTCGCTGGCGACGACTCTAACGCGGTTGATCTGGTCACTCGCGTTGTCGAGCCGCTCGATGAACCCTTCCACGTCAAGTGTCAGATCCCGAACCGTCCGTAATTCCTCCTCGGGCTTCGAGTTATCGGAATCGAGTTCGAGATCCCTGTCGAGGCCGCCGAGATGGAAACTCTCGTCGGCGTATTCGACGCGACAGTAAAGCCGTGGTTCTTGACCGACCTTACTTCGGCTGATCGTCTGATTTTTGATTGCCCGCCAGCAGAGCGTATCGAGCCGTTCGACATCGTCGCCGGTGAGGTTGGTATCTTCGGCCCCGTGTTCGTCGACGAGCCCGTGGAACCGAATGAGGCCGTACTGAATCCGGTGGTCGTCGAGGTCGAAACCACCCTGCTGTTTGTTTTCCTGCGTTGCGATCACGCTTGTCAGGCTATCATACTCCTCGTTTTCATTGACTGCGTGTATCGACTTACCGGGCGAGAACTGGACCGGGCCGGTGAAGTGATCTGGGAGGTGTTTGGCGTACACTTCGTCGGTGTCGACCGACATCGTCGCGCCGAAGTAGCGCACGTCGACGCTCCTGTCGAGGAACTCGCCGAACACGTCCTCGCGGAACTGGTCGGCTTCTTCGTCGTCACCGAGATCGTAGTTATCGTAGTCGACGGCCTTGAGTCGATCTTCGAGTAGTTCGCCGCGGGTGAACTGATTGCCCTCCTCTTGGACGTTCCGAATGTAGACGCCGTGGCCGTCGTCGTCGAGCTGGTCGCGGAGGTACCGCTTCAGTCGAACGTCGGTGACGATCGCCTGTTGAGTCTGGGGATCGATCCGTGGCCGGTTCGCCCCCGAAAGGGGGTTACCGTTGGGATTGGCGTCGATGGCGTCGTACAGGAAGACGATCTCTGAGCGGTTCGTCACGGTGTCGGTAGTGTCGGACATATTAGTATTCCTCCTCGGTGTCGGTCGTCTCGTCTCCGTCGCTATCCGTCCCGCTCCAGTCGGGGTGATCGTTCATCCCGTAGGTCACGCCGAGGGCGTAATAAAAGCGGAGATCATCGGTTTCAATCTCCCAATCATCGGGATCGGGATCGAGGATTGTCTCTCGGAGTCGTTCGACGATGTGTTCGGACTTCGTTCCGGGGTAGATCCCTTCCTGTTTCTTTTCTTTTCGCGTGTAGGTCAACGTCTTGGCGACCGTCTCCTGAGTAACTTTTTTGATTCGGGACCGGGTGATCGACTTGACCGGGTACTGGTCGACCAGCGTTGTCGAGCGGTCCTCGCTATACTCCTGATAGCTTCCGATATCGCCGACGAGCGCGCCCAAGAGGAACGCACCACGGCGTTCGCTGGTCACGGACTCGGGGTCGGCGTCGTGGTCGGGCGACAGTGCTGGCGTGTCGTTGATGAACGATTCGAGTTTCGGTTCGGCGGGGTGGCCCCCGTCTGTGGCGAAGTGGGTATCCATTGTGTGTGTCTCGTAGCTCGGTTCGCGGGTGATCGCGTCTTTGCTCGGGTCGGATGGTTTCAACAGGTCGAGGTCGTCGTCGGCCAACGCGCAGAGCTGGGCGAACTGGCTGGCGACCAGAAACGACGGGAACCCCTCGTGGTCGTCCTCGTCGGTCTGGTCGTCGATGATCCGGTCGACGTACTCCTCGAGCAGGAGATCGACACCGATAGCCTCGCCGCTCAGCACGCTCACCAGCGCGGTAATCCGCGGATCGTCGGCATCCGCCTCGTCGTCGTCCCGTTCTGCGAACGTCTGGTAGAAGTACCAGCCAGTCGCGACGGCGTGGAGTTGGTCGTCACTCCCGGAGAGGAGTCCCCACTTGTCGTTTGTCGGCAGCGGGGCCGTCCACTCTGTCGTGGTGTTGAACGCCGACACGTTCTGGACGAATCGATTGTGCGTGAACGCGAGTTCCTTCGGGTAATGAAGTCGACCGTTTAGCGTCTCGCCGAACACGTCGTATCGGGACATCTGGTGCGGCATGACTGCCGAGATATAGAACCGGAACTTCCGGTCGTCGATGTCCCGCTCACGGTGTCGCTCGTATGCCTTTTCGATCGGTGTCGTGTCTTCGTCGCTCTCGGCAGCCTGATACAACAGCCCGTACAGCTCGTATACTGTTTCGGGCGTCAGTCGGCCGAACACGTAGGGCAAATAGTACACTTTTGCGCCAAACGTTCGAAAGGTACAGGCTTCGACGAACGTCCCGGCATTCATGACGGTGATCGCAGCATCTTCTGATATCGGATGCGACCGCCACGCCTCTTCGATGTCGAGTCCGGGGAACTTTTCCAGCTGCTTGCCGAGGAAGTAGTTCTGCGGGTCCTCGGAGGTCCCGACCGTTCGAGCAGGGAGACCCGTAACGAGGTCGGTCGCCTCCCCCGACGAGTCGTCGGCCTTGTTCTTCGTGACGAGCTTCGAGAGCTTCCGCTGGCGCATCGCCTCGTTGAATACGTCGAGATCACCAGGCCACTGGTAGTCTCCGTCCGACTCGGTTTTCACCCGGACCGTTAACAGCGACGTGGCTGATTCGCCACCAAGCTTCCGAGTGATCGTCTCCTCGATCGCTTCAAGTGCGCTCTCGTCTTCACCGACTTCAGCTAGATGCTCGATAATCCAGCCATCGGAGTGATCGTCGGCTGCTTTCGTCACGACCTCATCGACAGCCCACTTCGTCAGCCGTTCTTTCGCATAGCGTGCCAGCTTCTCTGGATCACTGTTTCGCCCGGCTTGGTGAGTTACGCTGTGGTCGATCCCGCGGGCTGCCGGATACTTACAGTGGCCGACCTGTTGAATCAGGTCATCAGTATATCTCGTTACCAACACTGGATCAAGATCAGTAGCCAACTGTGGTTCGTCACTGGACACATCCACTCGAACGACGATCAGGCTATCATCAGTGTCAATGAGATCGCCAGCAGCATCGGGTGTGAGATATGAGGCGTACTCGCCGCCACCCGTTGTGGCGAGCGTGTAGAGTTTCCCGTAGAGATACTGGAGATCCCGAAGCGATCCGATTGGTGAATCCGGAAGTTCGGCTTCCAGCTTGTCGGCCGGATACTCCTCTTTGAAGTCGTCAGGCGAAAGCATCGCTTCCCTCCAGTTCGCTCTGGCCCGGTCGCGTTTTTTCCGTAATATTCACGAACCCGAGTCCTAACGAGTTCCGCTCGCCGAGCCCGCAGTCCAGCGCGAGGTTGAGATGCCGGCGGTGGTGATCGTCCCGAACGGTATAGGAGAACTCCCACTTGCTCAGGACGTAGGTCATCTCCTGACCTTCGGTGACCGTCACCGGGACGGCGAACGTCTTGATGAGTTCGTAACCGTCGAACAGATCGCCGTCGACATCGCTCGGGCCCGGCAGATGGTCGTGGGCGAAGCGGTCGTGTTTCTGATCGAGATTGGCCTCCAGCTGTGTGCGAAGCGGCTCCATCGAGTGCTCCGGTCGCCAGAAGACGGCGGTGTCGCCGCCGGGGTGGTCGATGTCGTACTCCTCGCATCGCCACGACGGAATCCGAACCAGCAGGCCAGTCCCGGTTTCGATCGTTCCGCGCGTACCGGGTTCGCCGACGTCCGGTTTGAGCGAAGTCACGTCGTCGACGTGGAACGGCATCTCGCCGACGTTCAACTCCGGTTCCTCAAGCAGGTCGGCGGCGACGTTGGCGAGTAGTTCCTCCTCCGGCGAGGCGACCAGCAGCTTTCGGTCGTCGCCCTCTTTCATATCGTGAGGCGGAAACGGGTTCGAGTAGGTGAATCCTGGCGGCTCGCCGTCGTCGTGTCGCTCGTCGTAGGCGGTGCCGTCAAGCGCCTCCCAGAGCCGGCCACGCAGTTTGTGGTGGTAGTTGTTCTGGTAAGCGGCGTCCGCGCGTGCGGACAGGTGCGCCATTACGCGCACCCGGATGACTCACCTCTGTATCGGGGGAGCATACAGTCCATCGTTCACATAGTGAATATAAAAAGGGACGTAATAATCAAATACTGTATGTTTATATACAGCAGTACCCTGTCGAAGAGTGCCATCCAAGTCACAGTGAGGTGACACCTAATTTGTGAACACGCTTTTTGACTGCTCACAAGGTGACTCGGAACCCCCCGGTCTACACGACAACGCTAGTCGAACACTGCCAAAGCGACGCCCGAATGTATATTGTAGTGGGAAATGAAGCTTCACCCGTCCGGCGCGCGAGTACCGTGCGCTGGGTAAGAACACGGTGAATACAGCAATGGTATTTAAGAAGATCACGCTGATCGGAACGAGCGAGGAGAGCTTCGACGCCGCGGCCGACGATGCCATCGACCGCGCCGAGGACACCCTCGACAACGTCTACTGGGCGGAGGTGGATGAGTTCGGGGTCGAACTCGATGGGGCGGCCGACCGCGAGTATCAGGCAGAAGTCGAGGTCGCGTTCGAACTGGAGGGCTGAGCGGAACGCGGATCTTCGGCGTTTACGCGTCGTCGTGAGCCGCGGGTTTCGCTCTCGTTATCCTTTCGTCGGGAGTCGATCCGTGACTGCCGAAGCCCCGGCCACGGAGCGGGCGCACGCTCGCTGCGCTCCTCACTCGTCGCTCACTCCGTTCGCTCCCTCGTTGCGGTGCTTACGTCGCCTGCGCCCGCTCCGTGGCCGCCCCTGAGCCGCCGGCGACGCCGACCGCACCACTGTAGATTTATAAACGACCACGCGGCGGCCACCTATTTATCCGCCCGCCTCTAGGACCTGACAATGACCGTTTCACGCGCACCGGCCGAGCCGACGGTCCGGGAGTTCGAAGCGACGGTCGAGTCCGTCGACGGCCGCGCGGTCGTCCTCGACGAGACGTACTTCTACCCCGAGTCCGGCGGCCAGCCGGCCGACAGGGGAACGCTCGACGGCCACCTCGTCGACGACGTCGTCGAGCGCGACGGTGCGGTCGTCCACGCGCTCGACGCCGACCCGGGAGCCCTCTCGCTCGCGCCCGGCGACGTAGTGACGGGCGTGATCGACGACGCGTTCCGCACCTATTGCGCCCGTGCGCACACCGCCTCGCACGTGCTGTACGGCGCTGCGCGCCGGATCGCCGACGACCTCGGCTACGCCGGGTTCGACATCTCCGAGACGAAGGTCCGCGTCGACCTGACGACCGCCGAGCCGCTGGACGACGACGACCTGATCAAGCTGGAGCGGCTCGCAAACCGCGCCGTCTGGGACTCGCTGCCCGTCTCGTGGGAGACGCACTCGGCCGAGGAAGCGCGCGAGGTAGACGGGATCGCGTTCAACGCGAAGACGGAGGAGGGCGCGATGAGCGACGGTGCGGTCCGCGTCGTGACGGTCGGCGGCGCGAGCGCGGCGGGGGACGGGGCGGCCCCGGCAGTGGACGGGGCGGAGACCGACGCCGACCCGTGGGACGTCGCCGCCTGCGGTGGGACCCACGTCTCGAACACCGGAGAGATCGGTCCGGTCGCGGTGTTAGAACGGTCGAACCCCGGCGAGGGCGTCACGCGCGTCGAGTTCGCCGTCGGCCCGACCGCCATAGACGAGATCGGCGCGGTCCACGCCGCGGCGCTCGACGCGGCGACGACGCTCGACGCGCGCGTCGGCGACCTCCCGGACGCGGTCGCCCGACTGCGCGGCGAGACCGACCGGCTGGAGGCCGACCTGCGGGACGCCCGCGAGGAGCTGCTCGCGGCCCGGCTGCGCGACCTGCCGACCGCCGAGGTCGACGGCGCGCGGTGGGCGATCGGCACGGTCGACGACGCCGACCCGAACGAGCTCCGGGAGCCGGCCGGCGAAGCGCTCGCGGCGGGGAAACCGGACGCCGGCGACGGCCCCGACGCCCTCGCCAGTTCGGCGGGGGTGGGGGCGGCGGCCCGACGTTCGCGCAGGGCGGCGGGCTCGACGCCGACCCCGCGGCGGTCGCGGCGTGGCTCCGCGAGCGATGACCGGGAAGCTCGGTCCCGAGGCGCTCGGCGTCGACCCCCGATCGCTCACTTTTTTCGGTGAGGGACCGAAGTCGGTGACATGACCGGAGCACGCGTCGGCTCGGCGCTCACCGACGAACAGGCGGCGGTCCGCGATCTCGTCCGCGAGTTCGCGGCCGAGGAGGTTCGGCCGACCGCGGTCGAGGCGGACGAGACGGAGACGTTCCCGGAAGCGGTGTGGGACGGGCTGGCGGAACTCGGCCTCACCGGGCTGACGGTCCCCGAGGAGTACGGCGGGTTCGGGGCCGACGAGACGACCTACGCGGTCGTCAACGAGGCGCTGGCGCACGGGTCGCTCGCGGTCGCGACCGCGCTCTCCGTCCACTGCCTCGCGACCTCCTGTATCGCCGAGTTCGGAACGGACGCACAGCGCGAACGGTGGCTGCCGGAGATGGCCGAAACGGGGCGTCCGGTCGGCATGTTCTGCCTCTCGGAGCCACAGGCGGGGTCGAACCCAGCGCAGATGTCGACGACGGCGACGTACGACCCCGAGACCGACGAGTACGCGCTGAACGGCGAAAAGCAGTGGATCACGAACGGGCAGCGCGGCGGGGTGGCGGTCGTCTTCGCAAAGACGGTGCGCGAGGAGAGTGACACGAGCGCGGACGACGACGCGATCACGCAGTTCCTCGTCCCCGCCGACGCGGACGGCTTCGAGATCGGCAGGAAGGAGGAGAAGCTCGGGCTCCGCGCCTCGGACACGACCGGAATAACCTTCGACGACTGCCGGGTCCCGGCCGAAAACCGGCTCACCGAGCCGGGAAAGGGACTCTCGGCCGCGTTCCGGACGCTCACGGAGGGTCGGATCGGCATCGCGGCGCAGGCGGTCGGCGTCGCGCAGGCCGCGCTCGACGAGGCGACGGTGTACGCGGAGGAGCGCGAGCAGTTCGACCGCGCGATCGCGGACATCCAGACGGTCCGCCACAAGGTCGCTGAGATGGCGACCGACGTGTCGGCGGCACGGCTGCTCGTCCGCGAGGCGTGCCGGCAGGCGGAGGCGGGCGAGGACTACCGCGTCGCCGCCTCGAAGGCGAAGTACCGCGCCAGCGAGGCCGCGATGTCGGTGACCAACGAGGCGGTCCAGATCCACGGCGGCTACGGCTACACGACCGAGTTTGACGTCGAGCGCCTCTACCGCGACGCGAAGATCACCGAGATCTACGAGGGGACGACCGAAATCCAGAAGACGATCGTCGCCCGCGGGGTGTTCGGCGAGTGACCGGCGAGGACTCGCGGTCGACGCCGCTCGGGTCGCGGCTCCCCGGCTACGAGGCGGTCGTCTACGACCTTGACGGGACGCTGGTCGAACTCGCGGTCGACTGGGACGCCGTCGCGGAGGCGGTCCGCGACGTGTACGCGGAACACGCCCTCGTCCCGCCGACGGAGGAGCTGTGGGGGTTACTCGACGCGGCCGACGAGTACGGCATCCGCGACGAGGTCGAAGAGGCGATCGCGGCTCCGGAGCGGACGGGGGCCCGCGACTCCGCGCGTCTCCCGCTCGGCGACCGGCTCGCGGTCGGGACCGGGGCGTCGGCCGACGCGACCGACGGCGGTCCGGAGAGCGACACCCCTCACCCGCCCGCGGGCGTCTGCTCGCTCAACTGTGAGGCGGCCTGTCGGGTCGCGGTCGAGACGCACGGGCTCGGCGATGCGCTCGTCTCCGAGGCGATCCTCGGCCGCGACTCCGTCGGGAGCCACAAGCCGGACCCCGAGTCGCTGCTCGCGGCGATAGACCGGCTCGGCGGCGCTCCCGACACCGCGCTGTTCGTCGGCGACTCGCGGTCGGACGCGGTCGCCGCCGAGCGCGGCGGCGTCGACTTCGCGTGGGTTTCCGACCTGCTCGCCGAGTAGCGCGCACCGGCGCGGGGTCGCGTCGCCCGCTCAGTCGTCCCTCTCCGCCTCGGTCGGCGTGCCGCCCGGCGGATCGTCCGTCGCCGGATCCTCGGTGTCGTCTCCGTCAAGCTCGGAGCCGTCGGGTTCGTCGTCGGTTTCGTTGGGTCCGTCGTCGCTCCCGTCGCCGTCTGAGTCGTCTTCACCGCCGTCGCTGGCCTCGGTCCGCTTCGCGTACAGCGCGACTGCCACCGCGGTGACGAACCAGATGGGCGCGCCGACCCGGACCGCGAACGCGGCGCGCGCGCCCCACGACTCCAGCGCGACGAGCGTCGACAGCAGGGCCGCGGCGGGCGCGCCGACGAGGATGGTGACGACGAACGTCGTCTGCATCACCCACGCGTAGTCGACGCCCTCGTACTCGGCCCGCTCGACTGGTTGCACGCGACGGACTGAGCGGCGGAGCGGCAAATCGGTGGCGGTCGGCCGCGATGTCGGCGAGCAGGTCTCGAGGGCCGACGCCCCGTCTTTTCGGTTCCCGACGATTTTACGGCGTCGCGCGGACGACTCGGAGCCATGACTACGACGCGGGGACTCCGAGAGGGTGACGATCCGATCACGATGCTCACCGCTTACGACGCCCCGACGGCGGCGGTCGTCGACGAGGCCGGGATCGACGTGGTCCTCGTCGGCGACAGCATGGGCAACGCCGCCCTGTGCTACGACTCCACGCTCCCGGTCACGTTCGACGAGGTGGCGAGCCGGACCGCGGCCGCGGCGCGCGCGACGGAAGACGCCCTCGTCGTCGCCGACATGCCGTTCCTCTCGTTCGGCGTCGACGAGGCGGAGTCGGTGCGCAACGCCGGCCGACTCCTGAAGGAAGCGAACGCGGACGCGGTGAAGATCGAGAGCGGTCCCCACACCGTCGAGACCACGCGCCACATGACCGAGGTCGGAATCCCCGTGATGGCCCACCTCGGCCTGACGCCCCAGCACGTGAACCAACTCGGCGGGTACACCCGACAGGGGACCGAACAGGACGCCGCCGAGGAGATCATCGATCTTGCGGGCGCACACGCCGACGCCGGCGCGTTCTCGCTCGTGTTGGAGCACGTCCCGGCGAACCTCGCAAGCGCGGTGACGGAGGCGCTCTCGATTCCGACGATCGGCATCGGCGCGGGTCCCGACTGCGACGGACAGGTGCTGGTGATCAACGACGCGGTCGGCCTCGGCGAGTGGTCGCCGCCGTTCGCGAAGCAGTTCGGCGACGTGCGCGGCGAGATGGTCGAGGCCGTGGAAGCGTACGAGGAGGCGGTGACGAGCGGTGAGTTCCCGGCCGAGGAACACTCACACGTCGAGGAGGACTTGGAGGACTTGTATTGAGACGCTCCGTAGAGTAAATACGGTGTCGTCTCTTCCGACGCTCCGACCGAGACCACCGAAGCCCCAGCCGCTCGGCTGTACGTGAGTGCTTTCGCCGAGAGCAACTCCGTGACCGAGACCGCCGAAGCCCCAGCCGGGAGGACTCGCGCGACTCGCTGCGCTCCTCACTCGGTCGCTCACGCTCCCTCGTTGCGGTGCTTGCGTCTTCGTGCTTCGTCCTCCCGGCTGCCCCTTCGAGTCCCACCCCGCACAGCACAGCCTCACGCCTCCCCAGCCTCGTCAGTCGCCTCCGCGTTGCTCCGGCGACTGACTCCAACGAGAATCAGAGATTCTCTGGCAGCCGGCGCTATAGTGGTCGTCTCAGAGATTGAAAGGATAGATCGGACGGCTATATAGTATAATTAGATATTTGTATAGGCTCTATCGTTCAGTTTGAAGACGTTATAGAGTATATATTGAATTAGTGATGTATGTTCCTCTAGGACAAAATATTGGGTATTAGAGGTACTAAAACGTCTGATTTCGGCACTCTGACTCCAGCGAGAATCAGAGATTCTCTGGCAGCCGGCGCTACGCGCCGGCGACCTCGCGCGGTGCCGTTCGCGGTCACCGGGGGCGACCGCTCACGGGCACGCGCCACCGCGAAGAATCAAGGGTCGCGTCGCGGGTCCCTCATCAGGGGGTTCGACCGCTCAGACGGGGAAGAAGCCGATGACCGACGGCATCGCGTCCGAACCGACCTGCGTGACGGTGACGTAGAGTGCGGTGAACAGCACGGCGTTGTGGAGCCCGTGGAGCAGCGCGGGGACGACGAGGTTCTCGGTGTACTCGTACACCGCGCCGAAGACGAGGCTCGGCACGAAGAGGATGGAGACGGTCGTCAGTTGCGCGGAGGCCCCGCCCGTCAGCGCGATCACGTGAATCGCGGCGAAGATCGCGGCCGAGAGGAGGATCGACGGGGCCGCCGGCAGCGACTCGCGAAGCCGCCCCTGAACCACGCCGCGGTAGAGGATCTCCTCGCAGGGACCGATGACGAGGAACGAGGCGGCGACGAAAAGCGGGATGATCGACGGGTTCCCCATCGCCAGCTCGGCGCTGCTGTTCGCCGCCGTCTCCGTGCCGAGCAGCTGAACGATCGTCGAGACCACGAGGACCGAGATCAGGATGAGCACCCAGCTCCCGAGGACGATTCCGACCTCCTTGAGCGAGGGAGTCCGCACGCCGAGGTACTCGATTATCCCCCCGCGGTCGAACCCGCGCCACGCGAGGTAGCCGAGCGCCAGCCCGCCGAACGCGACGTACTGGCCGAACACCAGCGTGAGGACGACGCTTGTGGCGAGCGAAAGCCC
The DNA here is from genome assembly GCA_003023405.1 of Halobacteriales archaeon SW_8_68_21. GTDB lineage: Archaea > Halobacteriota > Halobacteria > Halobacteriales > Haloferacaceae > Halorubrum. The sequence continues at coordinate 1,979 of PXST01000010.1, read as the reverse complement.
GCCGACGACGGCGTCGATCGCGAAGATCGCCGCACCGCTCGCGACCGCGATGACCGGCCCGAGGACGCCGAGTACGAGGGCGGTCACGACCGCGATCCCCGGCGACCCGCCGGTTCCCTTCGGGTCGTCAGCGTCGTCGGAGACCGTCTCCGTGCCGGCGTCGTCGAACTCCTCTGACACCCCGCCGTCCGGGGCCGGATCGCCGCTGGAGGGATCTGTCATTACCTTCGGTAGGGCCCCCCGGGCAAAATGGTTGTCCGTGCCGGATCGCGCCCCGGTCCCGAGGCGGTCGCCGCTCTCGACCTCACCGGTGGAGCAGTTCGTACCACAGCACCGCTGTGACGGCCCGCCCGTCGCGGAGTTCGCCGTCGACGACCGCGGCGAGGAACTCGTCGTACGGGACCGTCTCGACCGCGATCGACTCGTTGTGGTCGAGGTCGCGGTCGGCGGTCGGCTCGCAGCCGGTCGCGAGCACGTGGTGGTGGACCGCGTTCGCCATCCCGTTCGTCGGCTCGACGGTCGTCAGCCGCTCGAAGGAGTCCGCCTCGTAGCCGGTCTCCTCAGCCAGCTCGCGGGCCGCGGCGCGCTCGATCGCGGCGTCGCTCGGGTCGTCACCCTCGGCCTTTTCTCCGTCTTCCGGCTCCATCGTCCCCGCGGGAATCCCGCGGTTCACCCGCCCGACCGCCTGTCGCCACTCGTCGATGACGACGGCGTCGCCGTCGGGCGTCAGCGGGAGTACCACCACCGCTGGCGGCTCGTCGACGTAGTGAAATCCGTCGGTCTCGCCGTCCGGGAACCGCACCTCGTCCCGGCGCACGTCGAATCCGGGGCAGGCGTAGTCGACGGCGGAGTCGAGCGTCTCCCACGCGAGGTCGGCGGGGTCGTCGGTGTCGGCGGGATCGTCGGTGTTGGCGGGGTCGGCGGGGTCGTTGGCGTCGTCGACATCGTCGGCGTCGTCCATGGATCGCGGTCGTCGCTCGGGAACCTAAACCCACTCGCTCGCTTTTACTCTCCCGGCGTCGTCGACGCAGTCGACAACTCGTCCCGTCGCTCTCGGACGCGCTCGACCGCGACCGCGGTGAGGGTCCCGATGAGCCACGCGACCGTCCCGAAGACAAACGCCTCGACGCCGAGGAAGACGAGGCCGTCGGGCGAGAGGAACGCGGCCGTGCGGTCGACGAAGGACCGACCGGAGAGCCCGAAGAAGTAGTGGACCGCGCTGTACCCGAGTAGCGCGGCGTAGACGGTGAGCCACGCGGGGACCAGCCCATCCCGTCGGTACGCGAGACCGACGGCGACAGCGACCCCGAGCGCCGCGGCGTCGAACGGGACGAACACCACGCCGCCGGCGATAGAGAAGACGCCGACCGCGTAGGCCGCGAAGGCGACGACGAAACACAACGGCGGTGCGACGAGTCGGAGCCACGGGAGCGGCCGACTCCGGCTCGATCCGAGGAGGGCCACGCGGAGGGCGGAGACCATACGTTTCCGTTCCCGCGGCGCTATGATAAATCTCCCCTCGGCGGGGTCACGACCAGTCGCCGAGCGAGGCCTGTCCGTCGCCGGTCCGCCGCTCGGCGTTTCCCCCCGTCGCGTCGCGTTCCCCCTCCTCCGCGCTCGGCTCCCCGTCGACCCAGTCGGTGAGCTTCCCGCCGTCGCCGTCGGTGGCGGTCGTCCGAGCGCCGCCCCCGCGGGTGTGATCGCCCGCGTTCTCACCTCTACCTCCTGTCCCGTCGCTCGCGTCGAACCCGCCGAGCGTCGACTGATCGGTCTCGGCGAAGTCGAGCTTGGAGACGCGCACGCCCAGCTTCCGGACCGGCGTCTCGTCGAACTCGCGGAGCAGGTCCAGCGCCACCTCCTCGACGAGATCCGGGTCGTCGACGGGACCGGGGAGACTCTTCGCGCGGGTGTTGACGTCGAACGGCGGCTCGACCGCCTTGATCCCGATGGTGCGGTACAGGCAGCCGCGCTCGCGGGCG
>PXST01000009.1 GCA_003023405.1 Halobacteriales archaeon SW_8_68_21 | reverse complement strand
ATCATCTGCGGAGAAGTGGTCGAATCCGACTCCGTCGCGCGGTTGGGCCGGGTCGTCGAGTTCGGATCTGTCGTGCCGTCGGTGCGTCGAGTCGTGTCGTCGGGCGTGTCGTTAGGCATCGTCATCGGGTCGTGTGGGCGGTTACGGCGGTCGTTCGGTAATCGGGTCTGTGCGTCGGGTCCCTGCGTGGTCGTGTGCGGGTACGGATACTGCCATTACGGCCGATACGATTCAGAGGATAGCAATAAACACAATGATTGATAATGATAATACTCGTTATGTTGTTTTACCCCGTTAAATGTTCCATGGCAACACGTATCACGGTAGTGCGAAATTCGGCGTGGCGCTCGGCGAGGGACAGATCGAGGCCGGCTTCGAGCGCCGGAGTGGAGGTCGCGGGGAGTGACGGGAGACCGAGACCGATCGCTGGGGTGGCAGGGAACCGGAACCGATCGCCGGGGAGACAGCGGACTAGGACCGATCGCTTATTGCTTTCACGCGCGGAGCGTGGAACGGTGAACGAGCGCGACGCTCTCCGAGCCCTCGCGGCCGACCTTCCGCACGCGGGCGACGACGCCGCCGTCGTCGGCGAGACGGTCATCACGACGGACATGCTCCACGAGCGGACCGACTTCCCGCCGGGGACCACGCGGTACACCGCGGGCTGGCGCGCGGTCGGCGCGTCGCTGTCGGACGTCGCCGCGACGGGCGCGAGCGCGAGCGCGGCGGTCGCCGTCTATGCCGACGCGGCGTTCGACCGCGAGACACTGGAGCGGTTCGTCGCCGGCGCGGTCGATGTCTGCGAGGCGGTCGACGCCGAGTACGTCGGCGGCGACCTCGACGAACACGCCGAGTTCACGACCGCGACCACCGCGATCGGGGAGGTCACCGACGCGGGACCGGTCACGCGCGACGGCGCTTCCTCCGGCGACGCGCTCTGCGTCACTGGCGAGTGGGGGCGGTCCGCCGCGGCACTGCGATTATTTAAAACTGGAGACGAGACAGCGGTCGAGCGCGCCAACGAGCTGTTCCGGTTCACGCCGCGCGTGGCCGACGGGCTGGCGCTTTCGGGGTCCGCGACGGCGATGATGGACTCCTCGGACGGACTCGCGCGGTCGTGTCACCAGTTGGCCGAGGCGAGCGCGGTCGGGATCAAGCTGGATCGGGGGACAGTTCCGGTCCACCCCGCGGTCGAGGAGGTGGCAGGCGGGGCCGACGAGCGGTTCGAGTTGGCGGCCCACTTCGGCGAGGACTTCGAGCTGCTGTGTGCGGTGCCGGAGTCGGAACTGGCGGCGGCGCGGGAGGCGTGTCCGGCCGGCCTGACGCGGATCGGGAGGGTGGTCGAGGAGCCTGAAGACGGCGCGCGCGTCGCGGCCGACGGCGAGCCGCTGCCCGACCGCGGCTACACGCACGGCGACGAACAAGAGCGGCGCACGCTCGCTGCGGTCCTCACTCGGTCGCTTGCGCTCCCTCGTTGTGGTCCTTACGTCGCCTGCGCCGCCCTCGCGACTGCCCCTTCGAGTCCCGCCCCGCACCGCACAGCCTCGCACCTCACGCCTCCCCAGCCTCGTCGACCGGTCTCCGCGTTACTCCGACGGGTCGACTCCCTCGCGCGGCGCTCCTCGGCCGCGATGCGGCCTCGCAGGCGCGCGCCACCACAGATGAAAAGAGCCGGTCGTCGCGCTATCGGAGGAACTCGATCGCGGCTCCCTGCCCGAAGCCGACGCAGAGCGTCGCGAGGCTGCGCTCGGCGTCGCGCTTCTCCATCTCGTGAAGGAGCGTGACCGGGAGGCGCGCGCCGGACGCGCCGAGCGGGTGACCGAGTGCGATGGCACCGCCGTTGACGTTGTACGCCTCCTCGTCGATGCCGAGTTCGCGACGGGCGTACTCACACTGGGAGGCGAACGCCTCGTTGAGTTCGACAAGGTCGTAGTCGTCGACCTCGGTGCCGGCGCGGTCGAGCAGGCCGCGGGCCGCGGGGACCGGCCCGATCCCCATCACGGTGGGGTCGACCCCCGCGACGTTGTTCGTCCCGACCTCGGCGAGCACGTCCAGACCGTGTTCGTCGGCGAACGCCTCGCTCGTCACGACCGTCAGCGACGCGCCGTCGGAGATCTGCGAGGAGTTCCCCGCGGTCACCGTGCCGTCCCCGGTGAACGCCGGCGACAGGCCGGCGAGCTTCTCGGCGGTCGACGATCTCGTCGTCGAACCGGCCCGACTCGGTCGCCTCCGCCGCGCGTTGGTGGCTCCGGGCGGCGTACTCGTCTTGTGCCTCGCGGCTCACGCCGTACTCCTCGGCGACCTTCTCCGCGGTCATCCCCATCTGAAGCTGGAAGACGTTGTACTTCTCCGATAGCTCCGGGTGGAGGTGCTCGTAGGAGTCGCCGTCCATCGGCACGCGGCTCATGTTCTCGACGCCGCCCGCGATGATACAGTCGCGGTTGCCCGCCGCGATCGCGTCCGACGCTGAGATGACCGCTTGCATCGAGGAGGCGCACCAGCGGTTGATCGAGGTCGCGGGCACCGACTCGCCCAACTCGGACAGGAGAGCGATGACGCGCGCGACGTTGTTGTCCTGCTCGGTGCGCTGCTGTGCGACGCCCCACATCAGGTCGTCGACGTGGTCGCTCGTCAGTCCCGTCTCGTCGAGCGCGTGGTCGATGAGCCTCGTCGAGAGGTCCTCGCTACGGATGTCCTCGTAGACGCCCCCCTCGCGTCCCTGCGGCGTTCGGTAGGCGGCCGCGATCACCGGCGTCGTGTCGTCTGTCATTGTCGATCACACGACGGTGGCGGGGTTAAAATGCCGTGGAACGGGTGGGAATCAGTCCCAAGTTTATCGTTTATTCGTGGTCACTCGACGAGCAGGCTCTCGCCGGTCATCTCGGCGGGCCGGTCGCGGTCCATCAGATCCAGCAGGGTCGGCGCGATGTCGCACAGCGACCCGCCCTCGCGGACCGCACGGCCTCCGTCGTCGCCGGCGGGCGTCAGGTAGACGAACGGGACGGGATTGAACGTGTGGGCAGTGTGAGGATCCTCAAGGGTGCCCATGTCGTCGGCGTTGCCGTGGTCGGCGGTCACGACCGCGTGTCCGCCGGCGTCGGCGATCACGTCAAGGAGCCGGGAAAGCTGCGCGTCGACGGCCTCGACGGCCTCGACCGCCGCGTCGAAGTCACCGGTGTGGCCCACCATGTCCGGGTTGGCGTAGTTGAGCACCATCAGGTCCGGGTCCTCCTCGTCGATGATCCCGACCGCCTCGTCGGTGAGTTCCGGTGCGGACATCGCCGGCTGCCGGTCGTACGTGGAGACGTCGGGACTCTCCACGATCTCGCGTCGCTCGCCGGGGAACTCGACCTCGCGGCCGCCGTTGAGGAAGTAGGTGACGTGGGGGTACTTCTCCGACTCCGCGATCCGGAGCTGGGTGCCGCCGGCGTCCGCGACGACCTCGCCGATCGTGTTCGGGGGGATCTCCGGCAGGAACGCGACCGGGAACTCGAACGTCTCGTCGTACTCGGTCATCGTCGTCATCCGGAGGTCCGGCTGGTCGAGGTCGAAGCCCCACTCCGGTCCGGTGTCGGTGAGCAGCCGGACCAGCTGTCGGGCGCGGTCCGCCCGGAAGTTGAAGAAGATCACGGCGTCGCCGTCGGCGAGCGCGGGCCGATCCTCGACCAGCGTCGGCTCGACGAACTCGTCCGTCTCGCCCCGTTCGTGGGCCGCCGTCGCGGCCTCGACGGCCGTCTCCGCGCGGTGAGGGGCCTCGCGCTCGACGATCGCGTCGTACGCCTTCCGCGTGCGCTCCCAGTTCCCGTCGCGGTCCATCGCGTGGTACCGACCCGTCACGGTAGCGACGTGGCCTGTCCCGCGCGCGTCCGCCTTCGCGGTCACCTCGGTGAGGAACTCGTCCGCGATCTCCGGGGCCGTGTCGCGGCCGTCGGTGAACGCGTGCGAGGTCGCCGGCACGCCCGCGTCGGCGGCGGCGTCGATCAGCGCGAGCAGGTGCTCGACGTCCGAGTGGACGCCGCCGTCGGAGACGAGTCCCATGAAGTGGACGCGACCGCCCGTCTCGGCGGCGTGGTCGAGCGCGTCGGCGACGGCGTCGTTGTCGGCGAGCGACCCCTCCGCGAGCGCGTCCGCGATCCGGGTGTACGCCTGCTTGACTACCCGGCCCGCGCCGATGTTCAGGTGCCCGACCTCCGAGTTGCCCATCTGCCCCTCGGGGAGCCCGACGCGGCGACCGTGAACGACGAGCCGTCCGTCGGCCCCGCAGGCGGTCGCGTCGTCGAACGTCGGCGTGCCGGCGGCCGCGACCGCGTCGCGGCCCGCGGGTCGCCCCGAGGGGTCGACCGTCTCGCCGTCCGCCCGATCACCGCCTCCCACGCCGCTTCCGAGTCCCCAGCCGTCGAGAACGATGAGTGCCGCCTCCATACCTCCCGATCCGCTCCCCCAGCTAACTACCCTTCGCTCCCGACGGCTGAAGACCGCGCCTCGACGAGCGTCGGTCGGCCGATACCGGGCGGGGACCCGTCCGTCGTCCCCCGGAAGTCACCGTTTTATGGCTCCGACGCTAACCACACGTTAATGGACTCCGCGGTACTGCTCGATCTCTTGGGTAACGAGAACCGGCGGCGCATCCTCCGGCTTCTCGCCACTAAGCCGTGCTACGTCACGGAGATCTCGGAGTACCTCGACGTGAGCCCGAAGGCGGTGATCGACCACCTACGGAAGCTGGAGGAGGCCGGTCTCGTCGAGTCGACGACGGACGACCAGCGACGCAAGTACTTCCGGATCACGCGCAGCCTCCGGCTGGAGGTGAGCGTCTCGCCGTACGGCTTCGGCGCGAAGAGCGCGTATCCGGCGAAGAACAGCCTCGACATGTCGGGGCGGTGTTCGCACCTCTCGATCGAGGTCCCGGACGGCTCGGGCGCGACCGGCGACCTCGCCGAGCTCGCGGAGGAGTTCGCGCGGCTCCGGGACCTCGACCGCGAGCTCTCGCTCGCGCAGCGGTGGGTTCAGGGCCGCGTCGAGGACGCCCTCACCGAGATCGACGAGCGACTGGGCGGACAGGCCGACAGCCGGTTCTTCGCGACGGTCATCGCCGCGGTGGTCGAGACCGACGGCACGCCCGCGGCGGTCGCCGACGAGGTCGGCGCGCGGGAGTCGACGGTCGCCGACGCCCTCCGGCGGCTCGCCGACGTCGGCGTCGTCGCCCGCGACGCGGACGGCTATCGGGTGCGCTGACGAGTGGTTTCGGTTCCGGAAAGCGGACGCCTCTCGTGTATTACGCTCGTGAGCGAGCGGACGCAGCGAACCTGACCGTTTTCGGAACATTTTGGACCGCCGCCGGGAGAGGGCGGACGTGAGCCGCCTCAGAAACCTCGCGCTGTTCTTGCTCCTCGCCGCCGTGTGGGGGTCCGCGTTCGTCGCGATCAACGCGGGGCTGGAGTACTTCCCGCCCGTGCTGTTCGCGGCGTTCCGGTTCGACGTAGCCGGCGTCGCAATGTTAGCCTACGCGGCGTACGCGGTCGACGACCCGGTCCCGCGCGGCCGCGACGGGTGGCTGGAGGTCGTCTCCGGAGCCGTGTTCATCATCGCGTCCTACCACGCGTTCCTGTTCGTCGGCGAGAGCGACCCGGCGGTAACCAGCGCCGTTGCGGCCGTCATCGTCAGCCTCTCGCCGCTCTTGACCACGGTGTTCGCACGCACTTTCCTCCCCGCGGAGCGACTGACGGCCGTCGGCGCGCTCGGACTCGGGGTCGGGCTCGTCGGCGCGGTGGTCCTCGCGAACCCCGACCCCGCGAACCTGACCGGCGGCGGCACCATCTCGAAGCTGCTCGTGTTGACCGCGGCCGCCTCGTTCGCGCTCGGCTCCGTCCTCTCTCGGGCCTCCGAGGCCGACATCGCCGTCGAGACGATGGAGGCGTGGTCGATGCTCCTCGGGGCCGGACTCACGCACCTGCTCGCGCTTGGGTTCGGCGAGTCCGTCGCCGACGTGGCCTGGACGACGGAGTCGCTGCTCGCGTTGGGCTACCTCTCGGTCGTCGCGAGCGGGATCGGCTTCCTCATCTACTTTGATCTGCTCGACCGGCTCGGCCCGATCGAGATCAACCTCGTCTCCTACGTCGCGCCCGTGTTCGCGGCCGTCGTCGGCTGGCTCGTCCTCGGCGAGGGGATCGTCCCCACGACGGTCGCCGGCTTCCTGATCATCTGTGTCGGCTTCGGGCTGGTGAAACGCGACGCGATCCGCGAAGAGCTGCGGGGCGTCGGCCTGATCGGGTGAGTGGGGGGTCACCCCCGGCTGGATACTTCTCCGCCCGTTGACCCGACCACTGACGCGGCTCCGGAACCGAAAGCCGCCGAACGTCGGCGACGACCTCGGCGACGCGCTCGACGCGTGACCGCGTTCCGTACCGCCCCCGAGTCGCTCGACGCGTGACTGCGGCCGATCGCCGAAACGCTCGGGCGTGCGATCCCTTCCCGCACGGCCGATGGAGTTTCCTCGGGAGCCGACGACTCCGATGACGTGTTCCCCAAAACCGTCGAAACGGACCGACTGCGGCTGGAAGCGACGGCCCCCGAGAGCGTCGATCTCGACGAGTGCTACCGGATCTGCTCGTCGGACCCCGGCATCGACGAGGTGACCGAGTACGTCACGTGGGACTCCCACGAGACGAAAAAGGAGACGCTGGAGTTCCTCGAACGCGGCCGCGAGCGGTTCGACGAGGGCGAGGCCGCGACGTACGTGATCCGACCGCGCGGGGACGAGGACAGCGCGGGCGAGATCGCCGGCTTCGGCGGGTTCGACGTCGAGTGGGACCGGCGCACCGCGAACCTCGGCGTGTGGCTCCGGAAGCGGTTCTGGGGCCGGGGGTACTCCGGCGAGCGCGCCGCGGCGCTGGCGGAGGTCGCGTTCGACGACCTCGACTTAGACGTTGTCGCCGTGAGCCACCACCCCGACAACGAGGCGTCGCGACGCGCGATCGAGAAGTACGTCGACCGCCTCAGCGGCCGTCGAGAGGGCCGCCTCCGAAACACCCTCGAGTTCGCCGACGGGAGCGTCCACGACGAGGTCCGGTACACGATCTCGCAGGCGGAGTGGCGAGAGGCAACCGCCTGATCCGCGGAGTGGTTCCGACGCGAGAGCGGTTTCTGACGCCGCTTTCGGCCGATTCGGGGCGGAACCGACGACCCAACAAACACTTACCGCGTCCGAAGCGACACCGGCCGCATGTCATCATCAGCGACCGGCGGAACGACCGCAGCGACAGGCTCGGTCCGGAGCATCACTCGAGACGCGATCGGCGGTGCGGTCGCGGGTGCCGCCACCTATCTCCTCAGCTATCTGACCGTCTACCTCACGCAGAGCGCCCGGATCGAGGAGGGGCTGTCGGGACTCAACTTCCTCGCCGAGCTGTTCGGGAACGACCCGATCTCGACGTGGCAGGTGTCCGGCTGGATGTTCTATAACGCTCACTTCGTCGACACCGTCATCCCCGCAGTGTTCGGCGGCACACAGTCGCAGAACCTCGTCTCGCAGGCCGAGGGCGCGTCGTTCTTGTTCGTCGTCCCGCCAGTCCTCTTACTCGTCGCCGGCGTCGTCGCCGGGCGGATCGCCGGCGTTGACACCCCCGGTGGCGGAGCACAGGCCGGGGCGTTCGTCCTCGCCGGCTACCTCCCGCTCGCGCTCGTCGGGACCTTCGCGTTCCGGTACGCGGTCGGCGACGGGAGCGTGGCCCCCGACATCGTCACGGCCGTCCTGCTCGCCGGGGCCGTCTACCCCGCCGCTTTCGGCGCGATCGGCGGGGCGACCTCGTCGCTGCTGAGCGACTGAGTCGGGAGAAAACTGGTTTGCGACGGCGACGGTCTTAGTACGCCTCGTCTTCGGGATCGAATCGGTCGCCGTATTCGCGGACGGGATCGACCGGCCGCCCCTCGTCCGTCTCGGGCGCGACGTAGTCGATGAACGACTCGACATCCGGTTCGCGGACGCGCACCGCGACATCGATCTCGCCCAGTTCGTCGGGCTCGCCGACCGCGAAGTTGACGACGCCTTCGAGCGCCGCCTGCTTTTTCAGCGCGAAGGCGAACCCCTCGTCGGTGCGGTTCTGTCGGAAGACGCGGCGGGCGGTGTCGAGGATCTCCTGTTCGTGGAGCACGTCGGAGAAGGCGTCGAGGCTGTGCGTCTCGGAGACGAGCGTCCCGTCCTCGTGGACCGGCTCGGCGTCCGGGAAGACGTTCTCGACGGCGTCGGCGACGCGGTCTGTCACTTCGGTGTCGCGGACCGGGGCCTCGATCCGCACGTCGACGCTGTAGATCACGCGCTGTCACCCCCGGCGTTCGGCATCTCGGCGGAATCGCCCGCTTCGCTTTCGATACCGAGTACCTCGCGGACCCGCTCGCGAAACGCCGCGAGGCTGTCGGTGTTGTCGATCTCGACGTCGGCCCGTTCGAGCGTCTCGCCGAGCCCGAGTTCGATCTCGCGGTCGTCGCGCTCGCGGAGCGCTTCGAGATCGTCGTCGGAGTCGTCGCGGCCGCGCTCACCGAGCCGCTCGGCGCGCAGTTCGAACGGCGCGCGGATGGCGAGGAGCGTGAAGTCGTCGCCGAATGCCTCGCGGAAGCGTTCGAGTTCGACCGTCGAGCGGAGCCCGTCGACGAGGACGGTCTCGTCGCGGTCGCTCTCGGCGGCCGCCTCGCGAATCCGCGGGAGCGTCCGCGTGGCGATGGCGTCGTCCCCCGCCTCCTCGCGGAGCGCGCCCGCGATCCGCCCGTGGTGTTGCGCCGGGTCCAGCCCGCGGCGGCGACACTCGGCGCGGATCACGTCGCCCATCACGACGACGGGAATGTCCGCCGCCTCGGCCACGTTCGCCGCCTCCCCCTTGCCGCTCCCGGGGAGCCCGACGGTTCCGATGACGTTCATCACCGACCGCTACTCCGCTCGCGGACTTAGGTCTGCTGTTGGGACGCGAACCCGTCCGTCCGAACGGTCCCCCTCGCCGCCGAGTACATATCTATAGACGCGAATACAAAGCAAAATAGAAGTAGTATAAAATTATATAAACTATCTCCTCGCATCGTTTGACGTGGCTAACGTGTGCCAGCGATCCGCTCGCATTCGCGCTCATCCCTCCGCCGGGACCGGTTCTCAGAGCGTGGACAGCCGCGGCGACGCACGCCGGCCGCGAACGACTCATGCGACGACGAACACTCATTACGGGAGCGGCGGCCGGCGGTATCGGCGGGATAACACTCATCGGCACGGGCGCGTTTGACACGGCGAGGGCGGAGCGGACGGCGACGGTGAACTTCGCGAACGACGAGGACACGTACCTCGGACTCGTCTCGAAAAGCGCGTACGCGACGACGGACGGCGACGGCGAGCTCGCGCTCGTGTTCGGCGACGTCTCGGGCGGCGGCAACGGCATTGGACGCAACTCGCAGTTCTTCTTCGACGAGGTGTTCGCGGTCGTGAACCAGGGGACCGAGACCGTCTCGATCACCGCGACCAGCGACACCGACGCGTTCGACGGGGAGTTCCGACTGTATCCGACGGGCGACCGCGACGGGGGTCTTAACGACCCCGACAACGCTGTCACGCTGGAGACCGGCACGGAGCAGTCGGTCGGCACCTACATCGAGACGGGCGACGTCGACGTGACGAACGAACTCGACATCGACATCACCATCGAGGCGGCCTCCGAGGAGGGCGACCAGCCCGACGATCCGGAGCCGGAGCCGACCGAGTTCGTCGACGAGCTCGTCTTCGACTCGACGGCGAGCCTGTTGGCGGAGAACGGCCGCCTCCCGGAGGAGGCGATCGCGGTCGCGGCCGAGTCGACGGCGGAATCGACCGACGCGGACGGCAACGGCGACGACACGAGCTACCCGGACGACGCGCCGCTGCCGCTGATGGCGGTCGATCAGGACCTGCCGGTCGTCGCGTTCGGATTCCCGTTCGCGCAGGACGGCCTCACGTTCGACGAGTACGGCAACGAAGAGGTGCTGTTGAACGTCTTCGACGAGTACGCCGACTCGGACACCGTCCTCTGGGATGAGGGGCACGGGCAGTTCTACGACCTCGACAGCCACTCCGGGTTCGCGGACTACACCGGGGAGAACGGCTACAGCGTCAAGGCGACCACGGACCTCGAAAGCGACCTCCCCGGCTCGGCGTCGGTGATCGTCATCACGTCGCCGTCGGACCCGTTCAGCGAGAACGAAATCGACGCGCTCTCCTCGTTCGCCGACGGGGGCGGGCTGATCGTGTTGATGGACCAGTCCGACTTCAACGACTTCGACGAGACGGCCAACCTCGACGCGCTGGCGAACGGTCTCGACTCACAGATCCGATTCAACGACAATCAGGTGAGCGACGGGGAGAACAACGACGGCGCGGAGTTCGCTCCCACGACGACCGACCTCGACACCGAGAGCTACCCCGAGCTGTTCGCGGACCGCGAGGGGCTCGGACTCGAACTCGATCCGAGCGAGGAGTACGACGTGGAGATCACCAACGTCACCGATGGTGACACCGCCGACGTCGAGTTCCCCGAGGGACAGGTCGAGGCGGTCCGGATCCTCGGCATTGACACGCCCGAGACGGGCGACACGGAAGAACGGCTTCAGGAGTACGAAGGGATCGACGACGGCCCGGCGCTGAAAGACAAAGGCGACGACGCGACGAAGTACGCACAGGACAAGCTCCCCGAAGGCGAGACGGTCACCCTGTCGTTCGACGAGAACGAGGGGCTTCGCGGCAACTTCGGTCGCCTGCTCGGCTTCCTCGAACTCCCCGACGGGAGCGTCTACAACGCGACGGTCATCGAGGACGGCTGGGCCCGGGTGTACGACTCCGGGCTGGCGAACCACGACGAGTACTGGGACCTCGAACGCGCCGCCCGAGACGCCGGCGACGGCATCTGGGATATCTCCGACGTGGACGCGACGCCCGTTGTCGGCGACGACCCGGTCAAGGAGCTGTTCGTCCCGTTCGCTTCGTCGGTCGCGACCGCGAACGGCGACATCGCCGACGACCGCGTGCCGGTCGCGTCCGAGGCCGACGATCCGCTCGTCGGCGTCGACGAGGCGAACAACGTCGCGCTCGTCGGCGGGCCGCTCGCCAAGGAGAGCTTCGAGAGCGGCGAGGGCGGAGCCGGAACCGAGCCGTACGGCAACTACGTCTTCCTTGCGAACCTCATCGACGCGATCTCGGACGAGGGACGCGAGGGAAGCGTCGTCATCGACGGCGGCCACGGGCAGTTCGCGGCCGACTACGCGCTCTCCGCGGAGGACGCCGCCTACTTCCAGCGCTACCTCGAAGGGTTTGCGGTCGAGTTCGACGGGAAGAACGACTTCGACGACGACCTCGGCAGAGACCTCGCGGAGGCTCGCGCGGTGATCGTCACCGCCCCCGACAACGCGCTCGGGAGCGACGAGGTCGCCGCGATCGAGGACTTCCGCGACGATGGCGGCGCGGTGATCCTCGCGAGCGCGGCCGGCAGCGAGGCGAGCGGCGCGCGCGCCAACCTCGACGCGCTCGCCGACGACCTCGGCTCCGACCTGCGGACCGGCAACGCCGTGACCGACGAGGAGAACAATCTCGACGACGACCCGACGGTCCCGACGACGGCGAACTTCAACACCGACTTCGACCTGTTCGACGCCTACGGCGACGGCGACGGCGGTGACGGCGGATCCGGCGGGTCGCTGGCGTTCGTCGAAGTCAGCGAAGACACGTCGGGCAACGACCTCGAAGACCCGCAGGAGAACGTCGTCTTCGAGAACGACGGCGACGACGCGCTCGATCTCACCGGCTACACCGTCTCGGACGAGACGACGAAGGAGTACTCGTTCCCGGACGGGTTCACGCTCCCGTCGGGCGAGCAGGTCACCCTGTACTCGGGCGAGGGTACCGAAACCGACGCGGAACTGTACTGGGGACGGACCGGCGGCGCTATCTGGAACAACAGCGGCGACACAGTGTTCGTCGAGGACCCCGACGGAAACGTCGTGATCGATCGGGGGTACTGAACGCGGACGACTCGGGACGACTCCCGACGCGAACCGCGGGCGTTTTTTAGACCCGGCGGATCAGTTGCGAACGAGGGCACGTAGCTCAGCCCGGATAGAGCGTCGGACTTCTAATCCGACGGTCGTGGGTTCGAATCCCACCGTGCCCGTACAGCGAGGAGCGTAGCGACGAGCGAACTGGCACGCAGGGGGTTCGAACCCTGGAAGCCGCAGCGGCCGAGCGAATCTTCGCCTCCGGACCCACTCAGTCCGCCACACTCGGCGTCCCGAGGTACTTCTCGTTGAGTTCGTACTCGCCGTCGTCGCCCTCGACCAGATATTCGCCGTAGTAGGGCACCCGATTGGCCACCACGTCCTCGAACGTTGCCGCGATTTCCTCCCGGGTCATCTCGCCCATCGACCGGAGGTCGTCGTTGCGGTTGAGACACCCCTTCAGGTAGCCCTCGTGGGTGACGCGGACGCGCCCGCAGTTCGCGCAGAACTCCTCGTTTTCGACGGGGTCGACGATCTCGACCATGCCGCCCATATCGTCGTCGCCGTCCTCGCCGACGAAGTAGCGCTTCCGGTCGTGCATCTCGCGGTGTTCGACGCGGTCCGCCTCCTCCGCGAGCCAGTCGTGGACCCGCTCGATGTCGACGTTCCACTCTGGCTTGCCGGTCAGCTCCGGCATGTACTGGATGAGCTGGAGCTGGAGCCCCTCGTTGTCGGCGACGTGGTCGACCATCTCCTCGACGTACCCCGCGGTGTGCGTGAACACGACCATGTTGAGCTTCACGGGGTCGAGTCCGGCGTCGACGGCGGCCTTCACGCCTTCGAGGACCTGCTCGTACGCGCCCGACTTCGTCCCCTCCGCGAAGTCGTCCGGGTCGAGCGCGTCCTGCGAGACGTTGACGCGGTCGAGGCCGGCGGCCTTCAGGTCCGCCGCGCGCCCGGGAAGGAAGGTACCGTTCGTCGTCATCGAGACCTCCATCGAGTCGGGCGTGCGCTCGATGATCTCCTCCAGATCCTGTCGGAGCATCGGCTCGCCGCCGGTGAACTTCACCGCGTCGACGCCGTACCCCTCGACGACCTCCAGGAAGCGGACCACGTCGTCGGCGCTCATCTCCGACTCGCTCGGCTCCATCGGCCCGCGCGTGTCGCCTAACCCCTCGTTGTGACAGTAGACGCAGTCGAAGTTACACCGGTCGGTGAGCGAGATCCGTACTCCCGTCACCTCCCGTCCGAAGTCGTCCGCGAGTGGGCCGGCCATGGGTGACGGAAGCGACTACGCGCGCTTAAGTAACCGGGTCGATCGCGTGGCTGTGTAACAGTCAGCAGTTACGTCCCGGCCGCCACACGCCCGACGACCAACTACGGTTCCGACGGAGAGCGCCGCCGGCGTCGGCTCGCATCGCCAGCGTTGGCCCGCATCGTCGGCGTCGGCCCACGCTGCCGGCGTTGGCCCGCGTCACCGCTCACAGCGACACGCGGAGGCCATCGGTCGCGGTTCGCACCTCGCCGTCGAAGCCCGCATCGCGGACCTGTCCTTCCATCTCGCGCTCGCGGCCGCCGGTGTGTGGGTAGAGGTGGGACAAGAGGAGCGTCCCGATCTCGGCCCCCGCAAGCGACTCGCCGAGGCTCGTCGGGCGCGGGTGGTTCGACACGTCGACGTCGTCCGGAAACGAGCAGTCGTGGACCAGACAGTCGACCCCGTCCGCGAACCGCGCCATCCCCGCGAACGCCTCGGTGTCGCCCGAGAGCACGAGCGGGCCGTCCCCGGCCGGCGCGTCCGAATCCGGCGGCGAGACGCGGTAGGCGAACCCGTCCATCGAGTGGCGCGTCTCGCGGGCGGCCACGTCGAACCCGTCGACCGTGAACGGGCGCGCCGCGGACACCTCGCGGATCGCCAGGTCGATCCGGCCGTCGAGGTAGTCGTGAACGTCGAGCAGGCCGTCGACGAGCGACTTCGTGCCCGCGGGGCCGACGACTTCGAGGTGTTCCTCGCCGGCGAGCCAACGAGCCTTCAGGAGGGGCAAAAGCGCCGCGACGTGGTCGAGGTGGTGATGCGTCAACAAGACCGTCGAGACGCCCTCGTAGCCGGTCTCCGTCCCGGCGAGCCGCCCGAGGACGCCGCTGCCGCAGTCGACGAGCAGCGATCGGTCGCCGTCGTCGAGGAGGTATCCAGCCTGAGCGCGGTCGGCGACCGGCATCGCGCTGCCGGACCCGAGCACGGTGAGTTCCATGGGGACGCGTCGCGTCCGCACCCACCTAATTGGCTCGGACGGAGCGGCGGCGACGGTCGGGATCCGCTCGGCGGGTTCGAGACATCGTGTTTCACCGGCCCGTACATCAAGACATCCGTGTTTACGTACAGCGGCGTATCATCTGCCTAATCATACCCACGTTTCAGCTTGTCGAATCGGTCGCATATACGCCCGATACGGTCGTTTTTCACGGCGGGAATCACATAGCTCATCCCCTTCGCTTCAAGCGTATGAATCACGTCCGCAGCGTGGAACTCCCAGTCGGCGTACACCATCCGGATGTTCACATACTCCTCAGCGATCAAGAGGAGTCACCGCGCGACATCACCGACATAGTATGAGTTGTCCGTGCCGGCGTACGCGTGCGTATCGGCGTATTCGGTACTCCCGAGAGGGTAACGGTGTAGTGCGTGTTCTTGCCGATAATCACGACGGTTGCGAATTCGTGACACCAGTCGTACTCCTTGTCCTCGGGTGCGCCTTGGATCCACACCATCTCGTCCTGATCACCGTAGTAGGCGACGTACGTGATATCCAGCGCAAGCTTTGCTCGCACCCCAAGCCGCGATCCGTTCTCGTGTTCAAGATCGTGGAGGCGTGGTTTCGCGCGAGTGTGCGTTTTCCGTAACACCAAGTTCATCACGGTCGTAATCTGCTCGACCGACATCTGCTTCATCGCCTCAAGCAGTGTCTCCCCGGACGGGCCATCTTCATAGAATGGGTCGTCTAACTCTGGGTCTGGATTCTTCAAATCACCCATCATCTCGCCTACACCGTTTGCTGCCGACCGCTTGATCGCGGCAATCGCTTCCAAGACGAGTAACTCGTCTTTTTCGTAGACCGCCTCATCCGGACGCAGGAGCGATAGTGACGGGATAGCAACCGTCTTCAACTCATCGAGCACGTCCCGGCCTCTCTTCCGTAACATGCGTTGCTCGGTACGATTCGACAGCTCCGATTCGGACGCCGCATCTTCGTCAGTCTTTCCAAGCTAGTAGCCGGGTGGTGCGCCACGTTCCGCACCAAGCGTCCGAATCTGGGTTGCGGATCGAGTGACCGTTGCTTGTAGGGCTGAAGCGGTCGTGTAGCCAAACCGGGTTGAACGTGCTTTCTGATGGCAGGTCATCAGGCGCAAGCCCGAAGATTTCGGCTAAGTCCGGGTGGTCTGCCAGGCCGTTAGGGATTCCGCTGAGTGATTCTTGTTCAACGGTCGCCCAGAGGTAGGCGAGAGACATCGGGCGGAACGGGGTGCCATCGTGCCAGTCCGGGTGCGCGTCACCGTACCGGTACGTCTGTACATCTAATTGTTCCGCGAATCTAACCAAATCTGTGTCCGCATCAATAATCTCGTCAGCTTGCGTGACGAGGGAGGTTCGTGACCGAGTCATCGCTGAAAGATCTGAAGTATTACTTGGAAATGAAGTTGGAGAGCAGTCGGAAGGCGACGCGTCATATCTATGTCCGCGTTATCAGGGCACTGCTATTAATTGGTATATACGCTGTGAATTGCGGATTAGGCAAAAGCAAGAATCAGTGTAGTCAGTGAATCGCTTCGGTTCAGGAATTAGTCTGATTTATATCTAGCGAATTTGACATTTTCGCTAACAATGGAGTATGGGCTCATAGAAGCATTTCTTCGGAAGAAGGGAGCATTTGAGATCGTCGTTGATATCGGGCGCGGGAGTACGACGTTTCAGGATATCGACGACGTTGTCCTCGTTAGTTCGTCGGCGGTTTCGACACGGCTTCAGGAGGGTGTCAAGAGTGACCCACCCAAGATTACTCACCGACCGACGGACCGCAGCACGCAGAAACGCTACACCCTGACGAAGATCGGCACACACGCCCTCGACCGCGTGCGGGAACTCGAGGTAGATATAACAGTCCAGAAACTTCAGCGACTCCAGCGAGAGCGCGAGACGGAACTGGAAGACTGATTGGGAGGCCTAATCGTGATAAGCTGATTATCGGCTACGAGCACGAGCGGAACCCACCCCAAATTCCCGAAGACAACATATTACTAAAGGAGGCTCTCGGGGGTCTCAACTAACCATCAGAGGGTGAGGAAGGCGCTGTGTACAAAAAACCTGTTGGATTGGATAAGGAGACCGATAATAGGCGGTAAAGACTGGACGTGAAATTTGAGTGTCTCTGTACTCTGTAACATCCGTAGTTATTCCTGAATGCGTTCATTCACGCCCCCAATTCTGGGAGTTGTGTAAGAAGCGCGTACAGCTAATCTCTTTCTAGCGGGGTGCCTGCCCTAGACAAATAGATGCTATGAATATCGTTTGCGAGTAGTTATTCGAAGATAGTTGTAGAAGACCCACCGCGGATAAGAACTCGTTCAGCTTGCTGACGATACGAATGAAATACCTCAGTCGCCCAAGTTACAGCACTGACACTCTCATTGACGATTGTACCTTGGAGGCCACCATCCTTGTCATAAACGGCGAACCACACGATGTCCGAATCGATCAATACGAAGCCAAATGGTGGCTTCTGATCAAGCCACCAAATCATACCGTTATCAGTTTCAAGAACGCTATTCATTTCGCTAGAGTGGGTTGCCCATAAGTATTCGACGAGATCGCTGTCGAGAATGAGGTCAGTGTCTACACCTCGGTCGACGTGGTGCTGGAACAGTGAGACGTATTCCGGGAGAACGACTGACGAGAACCCCCTGATCTGGTCGCTGTGTTGAAGCAGATCTTCAAGTTGAGCGACTGGGGAATGTGGTGCTGGTAGCTCAGCGAGTGAAACGTCCGCACCGGCAAGAAGTTGTATATCTACTGGGACTCCAGATGGAAGATATGATAACAGTGGTTGTGCAGCAGTGAGAGCTTCGTAATTCTGTATGAGTCGTTCATACTTTTCATACGCAATCTTACCAAACAATGTGACTTCCCATTTCCCGTCCTGTTCTATGATACACCCCGTCTCACTGAGACTTCTAACGGCTCTATCAACTGTCGTACGGGAGACATCAAGGGCGGCTTCAAGTTCCCGTTTGTCAGCGTGGCCTTCAAGTAAGTAATTGATTACGTTGGCGCGACGAGCGACCGTTTCGAGGAGGGGAGGGGAAATTGAACCGCTCATGTTCTTTCTATAGTTCGTACGAAAACATCATATAATTTGTCCTCAGTCAAGATGTGACTAATTACGATTCAGTCCTGCTTCACACGGATGGTGTGCGATTGAACGGAGCTCGTTTATTTATTCAAGGGATGTTCATCTATACAGCCTCTGTTAAAACCCACGGTAAGAGAAAATTAATTCAGGAGGTAGAGTAAAGATGTTATCTGGTGATATGTGCCTTGTGGTGCTACACCATGACTGATGGCGACTACGACCTTGATCGGTCTCAAGACGAGCCGGCTCAAACAGGACGGCGTAACATCCTGAAAGGAATTGGGATCACGGGCACCGGTCTCTTAGGGTTCACCGGTACGGCATTAGCTGGTGATAGCGATACCAGAGAAGAAACGAAGCAACCCGTGGACATAAAGGAGGTTACAAAAATCAACGAGATCAAGGACTCGAATAAGGGGATCAGAATACTCGAGTACGCAGTGAAAGTTGTAGAGCACGACTCTGACGGAAACGTCGAGAACACGGACTACTTCCAAACGCGAGTTACGAAGCCGACCGATACGGAGGCTTCAACGGACGTGGCCATCGGCTCTGGCAACAGAGACAGATCCGAGGTCAATGATGACCTTTCGGTCAGTAAAGTCGATGAATCGGTATTCAATAACTTGAACGAGAAAGAATCTAAGCCAGCTCCATCGCCTTCTGCGGTTCAACCGATGGACAACGAAGGAATTATCGAGCGCCAAGAAATGGTGAGTGCGGAAACTGGGTCCTGCGCAGTGTATGGAGACTATACGCACCAGTTCCAAGGCGCTGCCATTGAATTCACGCAGCGCGTGAACGACATCGGAATCACGACCGTAGCAGCAGCGCTCGCAACGTACCTCGCCTCCGGTGGTATCGCAGTGGCTGCAACGTTGATTGGTGGTGCAGTCGCACTCGTGTCAGACACCGACTCTCTTACGGCTGGCCTCAACGAGTTCGATACCATCTTCGGGACCATCACGAACAACCGACCCGTAGCTGCTATCGGATACGATGTTACCGACGAGGACAACTTCGTGTCACCGACAGGTGTGGCTCCACCCGGCCATCCGTTCCGGTAGAAATAATCGAGTGTATACACACACAAACTATTTCTGCCAAGTATAATAGGTGAATATATGGACGAGACTAACAACGATCAGCTAATACGTAGCAAGGTTGGACTTGCTGGAGAAAGTTTCATCTTCGGAATTGTATTGATGCTCACAACGTTCACAGTTCTCTACATTAATGACAACTCTGTCCAATATAGCCTCCTCGCTGGTATTATTCTTGGCGCTGTGTTTAGCACTCTCAGAATTGTAATTCAGCGCTATCGATCCTAAACCCCGCTTCAGCAATAATTTTTGTAATGGAACGACTTATTCCTGTTGAAATCCTTAGAGGGTTATAGGTTCAATCAGTAATTTGGCCAAATGTAGGTTCTCCCAAAATTCCAGTTACTCTTGTTTGTTGAACAAATAATCCACTTTGCCCGCTGAACAGTCGATCTCTACCCGTCTAAGTTCTCGAAGCAGCGGTATACATTCCACCAGTATTTTGTCTTGCGCTGGCTTAAGATGTGGAAGAATACGATGTACCGGGTATTTTTCGAGGAACACAGACGCTCAGGTTCGGAGAATCATCTAGAGACATAACTCGACTCCACATATTTATATATTAATACCGTTAAAATCATTTAGAATCATTGAGGGCCAAAATTTCTAATGGCATTCTTATCGATGCTTTCCGTTGAGATCACCGATCTGGTGCGGGTACCGACCGAATTGACGGCTACAACCGAGTCATAGAGCAATCTGTCGTCTTCCAAGACAGTTGAAAACAGATGTTTTAGACTCCCTATCGATCCTGCTTATAACTGTATAGAGTCGAGGGCGCGGTGTTAAGCCAAGGAGGAGGCGGTCGGTAGTTCGAATATACCACGTCCGAATCCAACCGCCTCAGTGAATTTATCGAGTGGATCGACTTGGGACTTGTGGAGCGAGAACGGATACCCCGCAAGATCATTAGAAAAGTATTCGCCATCGTCTCGCAGTACTATAACTTTCGAATACAACTATTCTTCTTGAGGAGTCGGATGTCAGGCGGAGTCGTGTCGCCGTTCACAATTGGATATAGAAAGCAGATCTACAGCTAGCTGACGGTGAAATTCCGGATCGCGTTGCGGTCGATCAGAAAGCGATCCGGATCAATGATGAACAGTACTAGCTGTACGCTGCTGTCGATCCACAGACGAACAGAATCCTTCACTCACGGCTATTTCCGACGTATACGATACCGATCGCACGAGAGTTTCTCACTGAATTAGCCGAGAAACACAACGCTGAAAACGCGCTGTTTCTCATCGATGACGCCGACGATCTGATCGGTGGACTCCGTCGCAAAAACTACAGTTACTGCGTCAAACAACACGGCTTCAGAAACTCTGTCAAACGTGTGTTTAAAGAAGTAGAAAGACAAACTTCTTGGTTTTCAAACTGTTTCAGCCATGTCGATCCACCGACCGCGGAAAACTGGTCACAAGCCACGCCGTCTGGTGGAATCATGCTTAAGTTAACACGACAAACGAGAGGGGACGCACTTCGTGGCAGTGGACCCAGCGGGAACGACGAAAGAGTGTGCGGCATGTGGCGTTTCGAGCGATAAGCCGCTGTGGGTACGTGAGCACTCATGCCCATCGTGCGGGTTCACCGTCGACCGTGACTGGAACGCGGTCGCCAGACTACGTCTGGCGGGCAGCAAAATCGCGTAGCGATTTTGTGACGGCGTGGAACATTCTTTCTCGCGGTATCAAGCGGTCAGGAGAGGGATGCTCCGAATCAGCGCCTGTGGAGACTGCGCTCCCTATGGGGACCACTTCGGTCCCTGTAAAGCGTGTCATGGAAACAGGAAGCCTCACCCTCAACGAGCGAGCGAAAGCGAGCGAGTAGGGTGGGGAGGAAGTCACTTTATCAGGAACACCGGCACCGACGCGTCGTCCGCGACGCGGTCGGAGACGCTCCCGAGCGACCGGATGCGCTCGCGGGGCGACTTCCCCTCGGGACTCATCACGATCACGTCGATGCCGACCTCCTCGGCGTACGCGACGATCTCCGTGTCGGGCGTTCCGTGCGCGACGTGGGTCTCGGCGTCGAGACCGGCCTCGGCGGCCGCCTCGGCGATCGCATTCACCGCCCCCTCGCCCTGCGCTTCGAGGTCGGCGACGACCTCGTCGTGGAGGTCGCCGGAGTTGGCGGCCGCGATCCACTGGTCGACGACGTACAACGCGTGTAGCGTCGCGTCGTGGTCCGATGCGAGCCGTCTCGCGTGATCGAGCGCGCGGTCGACCGCCTCGCTCCCGTCGGTCGGCACCAGAACGTCGTCGTACATGCGTCGCCGTTCGCCCGGCCGCGGGTTAACGGTAGGGGCTCGGCGGCGGCCGCGAGCGCGTCCTCGTCGAGGACGGACGCGCAGTCGTCGCGCGGCCAGCGGTTGTCCCCCATCGGGTCCGCGTACGCGTCGTAGTCGCTGTCGCCGATGACGGCGAAGTACAGCCCCGGTCCCTTCACGTGCGGCTCCTCGTACCCGTCGAAGGAGACGCTGATACCCCCGGCGCAGTGGGTCAGCCGGTCGACGACCTCGCGCACCCGCTCGTGGCCGCCGTACTCGATGACGAGGTCGCTCATCGCCGTCTGTCCTCTCGGTTTCGTCGTCCCGTCTGGTGGCCACCGTCAGTCACGACCGGAGAGACGAGCCCCCGGTATATAACCGCAGCCGAGCGGCGCGGCCCCGCCCACTACCGCCGCCACTGCGTGAACAGCCGCGTGTCGAACCGGTCGGCGCGGACCAGCCCGACGCCGAACGCGGCCGCGACCGCCGTGGGCAGGAGGTTTCCGAACCAGAGGTTGATCGACCCCCAGAGGATCACGAAGCTCACCATGTCGTCGAGCATGAACTCGCAGTCGCGGAGGCGCTCGTGGATCCCCGCCGCGGCAAAGGCGCGGTCGAGCGTGACGACCGCGACGACGGCGGAGAGGACCCAGCCGGCGTAGTTCGAGAGGGGAACCCCGTGGAACGCCCCGCCGCCGAAGTCCCAGAAGCCGAGCGACACCGCGCCGGGGTCCAAGACGATGTCCATCGCGACGACGACCGGGATCACGGTCGCCAAGCGGACCCACACACTGTCCGCTCGCGGGCCGAGCAAGAGCAGGCAGAGCAAGTACGCGTTGGTGACGAGCGGGATGAAGAAGACGGGGAGCGCGACCGGGACGACGCCGCCGCGCCGGGGAGCGCGTACAGCCCGTTCGATAGCGAGTCGAGAAACGGCGTCGTCTTGAATCGGGCGGGCGGGGCGCTGTAGCCGACGGCCAGCGGCGAACGCATCACGATCACGCCGAACAACACGAACCACGGGTGGAAGGCGAACGGCTCGGGCACCCACCCCTCGGCGCTGCCGACGAGCGCGATCGCGCCGACGAGCGGGAAGACGACCGCGACGGTGAAGCGGTTCTCGCGGACGATCCGGTCGAGCAGCGACTCGGCCTCGCGGCGCGTGTCGGGCAGCCGGTCGCGGAGCGCGTCGAGCCGCGACGAAGGGGTCACCGGGGGGGAAACGCCGGCGGACCCGTCGCCGTCGTTCACGGCAGCACCTCCCAGAGCGGATACACCCGCCAGAGGCCGCCCATCGACAGCAGCGTGCCGACGACGGTGTTCAGCGCGGGGAACCACCAGTACGCGCGGTCGACCGAGACGGACGAGCGCGCGACCCACGCGACGAACAGCGGGTACACCCCGAGCAGGGAGCCGAGCCGGGGGTCGACGAGCCAGAACGCGGCGGCCGCGGCGGTCCACGCCGCGAAGCAGTAGGCGTACGTGCGCCCCTCGCCGAGCAGCGTCGCAGTCGTGTCGATCCCCGCGGCCCGGTCCGGCTCGATGTCGGGGATGGCGGAGAACGTGTACGCCGCCGCGCCGGGGAGCGCGTACAGCCCGTTCGATAGCGAGTCGAGAAACGGCGTCGTCTTGAATCGGGCGGGCGGGGCGCTGTAGCCGACGGCCAAGACGAGGAAGCCGAGCAGGTACGGCCACGCGACCCGGGGCGTGATCGCAAGCGTCGCGAGGCCCAGCGCGCCGGCGGCGACGACTGCGACGACCACGAACCGGCTCCCCCGCCAGCGCGCCTCGCGGTCCTCCTTTTTGGGGTTCAGCTCGTCGATGTCGGCGTCGAACACGTCGTTGACGCCGTAGAGGAACACGTTGGCCGGAACGAGAAAGTACGCCGCGAGCGCGACCGTGACGGGCGTGAACAGCCCGCTCACGGCGTCGATACCGTAGGTGACGCCGACCGCGACCGGGCCAGCGAGGTAGAGCCAAAAGCGCGGCCGCGACAGCACCAGCAGGTATCGAAGCCCCTCGCTCCCGGCGGAGCGCTTCCGCTCGTCCGCCGGGGCGCTGTCCCGCTCGTCCGTGGTGGGTCGGCGTTGGTCGGTCACGGCCTCGGTCACGCGTCGTCGGCGATCGCTTCCGCGGTCAGCTGTCCGCTGATGAGACACATCGGGACGCCGATGCCGGGCGTCGTCGTCGACCCCGTGAAGTGGAGCCCGTCGACCGCGTCGGAGGTGTGCGGCGGGCGCAAAAGCGACGTCTGCGTGAGGGTGTGTGCCAACCCGAGCGCGCTGCCCGCGTAGCTGTTGTACCGGTCCGCGAAGTCGTCGACCGAGAACGTCTCCTCGACGACGACGCGACCGCGGAGGTCGGTGTCGGTGTTCTCCGCGATGTCGTCGATCACGAGGTCGCGGTAGCGGTTTCGGATCTCCGGGGTGTCGGCGAGTCCGGGCGCGATCGGCACCAACGCAAAGAGGTTGCTGTAGCCCTCCGGTGCGACGGTATCGTCGGTCTTCGAGGGGACACAGAGGTAGTAGGCGGGGTCGTCGGGCCACTCCGGGTCGTCGAAGATCTGCGCGAAGTGCTCGTCCCAGTCGGTCGGCAGGACGAGCGTGTGGTGTTCGAGGTTCGGCACGTCGCCCTCGACGCCGAGGTACAGCAGGAACGCGGATGGGGCGTACGTCCGCGACTCCCAGTACTCCTCGGTGTACTGCCGTTTCCGCTCGGGCAACAGCTCCTGTTCGGTGTGCGCGTAGTCGGCGTCGGAGGTGACCCGATCCGCGAGGTAGCGCTCCCCGTCGACCGTGTCGACCGCGAACGCGCCGTAGCGCCCCTCGATGCCGGTCACCTCGGCGTCGGTGACGAACTCGACGCCGAGGTCCTCGGCCAGCTCGACGATGCCGTCGACGACCGCGCCGATCCCGCCCTCGGGGTAGTAGACGCCCATGTTGTAGTCGACGTGGCTCATCAGGTTGTACAGCGCCGGCGTGTTCGTTGGCGAGCCGCCGAGGAACACGAGCGTGTACTGCATCAGCTGCTGGAGCTTCGGGTGGTCGAAGTAGTCCTCGACGTGGCCCTGCATCTTCCCGAGCAGGGAGAGCCCCCACGAGTAGCGCAACACGTCGGTGTCGACGTAGTCGCGCAGCCGCGGGCGGTCCTCGTACACGAAGTGTTCCATCCCGATCTCGTAGGTCCGCTGGGACTCTTCGAGGTACGCGTCAAACGCCTCGCCCGCGCCCGGCTCGTACGACTCGAAGATCTCCCTGTTCTCCTCGCGGTCCGGCAGCACGTCGACTTGGTCGCCGTCCTTCCAGAACACGCGGTAGTGTGGGTCGAGCCGCTCCAACTCGTAAAACTCGTCGGGCGTCCGACCGAAGTGCCCGAAGAACCGCTCGAAGACGTCCGGCATCAGGTACCACGACGGTCCCATGTCGAACCGGAAGCCGTCGACTTCGAGCCGGCTGGCGCGACCGCCGAGCTGCTCGTTTTTCTCCAACAGGGTGACCTCCGCGCCGGCGTCCGCGAGGTAACAGGCCGTCGAGAGACCGCCGAATCCACCGCCGATAACGACGACCGACTCGCCGGCGACGCCATCGATGTCCGGGACCACGTCCATGCCCGAACGTACGGACGGCGACGGTATAAATCCGGCCGGACGCCGCGCGGGGACCCGGCGTCGAGCGCCTCCCGACCGAGCGCTCCGAGCCGAGTGGATACCACTAAGTCGCCGACGCGCGTACCCCGTACCACATGGATCTGACGGTCGCGATTACCGGGGCAACGAGCGGGATCGGACGAGCCGTCGCCGAGACGTTCGTCGACGAGGGGGCGTTCGTCGCCGTCTCCGGGCGCGACGGCACGGCCGTCGATCGGACCGTCGCGGCGCTAAACGGCGCGGGAGACGACTACGAAGGCGGCGGCGACCCCGAACCGGGCGACGAGACCCCGAGCGAAGAGGTCGACGACGAGCGCGGCACCGCCTGGGGCGACCGCGTCGACGTGCGCGACGAGTTCGACCTCGAACGGTTCTTCGAGCGGATCGCCCGCGAGGCCGGGCCGGTCGATGTCGTGTTCGCGAACGCCGGCGTGTTCCACGGCGCGCCGGGCGACAACCCGACGACCGAGGTGACGTACGCCGACTACGACGACACGATGCGGACGAACGCGCGGGGCGTGTTCACGACGATAACAGAATCGGTCCCCCACCTCGCAGACGACGCGCGCGTCCTCGTCCCGTCGGGCGCGGTCGCGGCCGAGTCGAAGCCGGGCATGGGCGCGTACGCCGTCTCGAAGGCCGCGGCGGAGGCCGTCGCGCGCGGCTTCGCCGCGGACCTCGACGCGGCCGTCGGCGTCGTCGACCCCGGCCTCGTCGCGACCGACCTCACGGGAAAAGAGCGCGCCCGCGACCCCGAAAGCGTCGCGCCGCTTTTCGTCTGGGCCGCCACCGAGGCACCGGCAGAGGACCTGAATGGCGGCCGGGTCGGCCTGCGGGAGTGGAAGACTGCGACGCGATAAGACGGCCCGTTCGGCGTCCGACCGCGTCGTCGGAGATCAGTTCTCTGACGCGCGGTCAGCGACGCCCGCGTCCGGCGGGTCGGCCGCCGTCGCCGCCACCGCGTCCATGAACGCAGTCCGGTAGCTCGCCGGGCCGTCCGGATCCGTCGCGGCCGCGCGTTCGCCTGCCAGCCCGTACGCCGCCGTCGCGACGAGCGCCGCCTCCGCCGTCGTCGCGACCGGCGCGTCAGCCTGCCGTGTCAGCGCGGCCACCGTCCCGAGCGTGCTGGCGAGCATACAGCCCGACCCGACGAACGACCCCATCCGCTCGTGGCCGACGGCGAGTTCGTACGTGCCCCGCTCGGCGTCGGCGACGACATCCGTGACGCCGGACGCGACGACGACGGCTCCCGTCTCGGTCGCCAGCGCCTCGGCGGCGGCCGCGACGCCGGACTCCTCGCCCACGGACTCGACGCCCCTGACCGTCGCCTCCTCGCCCGCGAGGCCGCGGATCTCTCCGGCGTTGCCCTTGATAACGTCGAACGCGACCGCGTCGAGGAGCCGGCCCACCGACGCCACGCGGTGCGGCGTCGCGCCGTAGCCGACCGGGTCGAGGACGACGGGCACGTCGGCCTCGTTCGCCCGCTGCCCGGCGTCGACCATGGCGTCGACGTCGGGTCGGCTCGCCGTCCCGGTGTTTACCACGACGGCGTCGGCTCCGGCCGCCATGTCGCCGGCCTCGGCCGGCGCGTCGGCCATCACCGGCAGTCCCCCCCAGTGGAGCGTGACGTTCGCCGTCTCGCTCGTCGTCACGGCGTTCGTGAGGTGGTGGACTAACGGCCCGGTCTCGCTGACCGCGGCCAGCGTTCGGCCGAGCCGCTCGGCATCGAACACGTCGAGCGGGTCGCGCTCGTCAGACATCGGCGACCACCTCCCCGAGCGCCGTGGTGGCCTCGGCCGGATCCTCGGCGGCTGTGATCGCCGACAGGACCGCCACACCGGTCGCGCCCGCGTCGACCACCCGCCCCGCGTTGCTCGCGTCGACGCCGCCGATCCCGATCACCGGGATCCCGACCACGTCGGTGACCGCGGCGATCCGGTCGGTGCCGATCCCGTTCCGCTCGTCGGGCACGTCCTTCGAGGCCGTCCCGTAGACGGCTCCGACCCCGAGGTAGTCCGCGCCCGCCGCCTCGGCCTCGCGGGCCTCGCCGACCCTCGACGCGGAGACGCCGACGACCGACGACGCCCCCAACCGCTCGCGGGCGACGGAGGCCGGCAGGTCCGATTGGCCGAGGTGGACGCCGTCGGCGTCGACGGCCGCGGCGAGGTCGACCCGGTCGTTGACGATCAGCGGCACGCCCGCCTCGGCCGTCAGTTCGCGGAGCTGGAGCCCGGTCTCGTACCGCTCCCGCGCGGAGGCTTTCTTGTCGCGGAGCTGGACGACGTCGATCCCGCCGTCGATCGCGGCCGCGACGACCTCGGGGGTCGTCCGCCCCGCGGACCGGCTCGCCGCCGTGACGAGGTACGTCTGCCACTCGTTGGTATTCACGTGTGGTTCGCGGCTCCGGTAGCGTAAAAACGGTTGCGCTACTGGCCGGCCGCGTCCCGGACGGACAGACACAAGCCGGCCCGACGCGTACCAGGGTTCAATGCTATCCCGGCTCCAGCGCGGCGTCGCCCGCGTCGCCGAGGCGGTCGCGGGCGCGCTCGACCGCGCCGGTGTCATCGACCGGTCGCGGCTCGACGAGACGATGGGGCTGGCGTGGCCCCGGATCGTCACCGGGTTCGCGATCATGTCGAAAAACACCGTGGACCTCGCGGTGATCGGCTACGCGGTGGGGGTCTCCGCGGTCGCCGGCCTCGGCTACGCGTTCGCGTTCTGGCAGCTCGCGAAGTTCGTCTCCATCGGCCTAGCCGGCGGCACCGTCTCGCTCGTCTCTCAGAACTACGGCGGCGACGAGCGCGGCCGGGCGGGGCTGGTGGTCAAGCAGTCGCTGATCGTGGCCGGGCTGCTCGTCGCGCCGATCGTCGCGGGGTACGTCCTCGGCGCTGAGCGGCTGATCGCCCTCGTGGGCGGCGAGGGGGCGGCGCTGTCGGCGGGGACGACCTACCTCGTCGTCACGGCCCCCGCGCTCGCCTTCGAGTTCTTCAACATGATCGCGAGCCGGACGTACGCCGGCGTCGGCGACACCCGCACGCCGATGGTCGCGCGCGCCGGCGGCGCGCTGTTGAACGTCGTCCTCACCGGCTGGCTCGTCCTCGGAGCCGGGCTGGGCGTGTTCGGTGCGGGCCTCGGCACCGCGCTCTCCATCGCCGCCGTCGGGCTCGTCCTCGCGTGGGGGATGACCGGGCGGTCGTACTTCGGCCGCGGCGCGTCGCCGGTCCCGGTCGGGCGCTCCGGGCCGTGGCTTGACGTCGGCCTCTCTCGACAGCTCCTCCGCGTGTCCGCGCCGCTGATCGCGCGGCGGGTCGCGCAGGGGGTCGTCGTCTTCCCGCTTTTGTGGATCGCCTCGTCGTTCGGCGAGGCGATCGTCGCCGCCTTGGAAGTCGGTCGCCGGGTGAGAGCCCTGCTCGGCAGCTTCAGTTGGGGCTTCTCGATCGCCGCGAGCACGCTCGTCGGCCAGCGGCTCGGCTCCGGCGAGGAGTCGCTCGCCACGGCGTACGGCCGCGACGTGATCGCGCTGTCGGCCGTCGTCTACCTGCTCGCCTCGGCCGCGGTCGTGGTCGCCGCGCGCCCAATCGCGGGCGTGTTCGTCGACGGCTCGGCGGCCGTGGCCGCCACCGCGGCGTTCGTCGTCGCGGCCGCGGCGTCGGCGGTCCCGCTCGGGGTCGACGGCTCGATCACCGGCTCGCTCCGGGGCGCGGGCGACACGCGCTGGCCGTTCGTCGCCTCCATGATCGGGCTGTACGCCGTCGCGCTTCCGGCCGCGCTGGTCGGACTCGCGACGCCGCTCGGCGTCGGCGGGCTCTACGTCGCGCTGGTGGCCGAGAAGCTCGTCCCCGCCGGGCTGAACGGCTACCGGTTCCGGTCGAACCGCTGGCAGGCCGTCAGTCGGCGGTACAGACCGGGTGGAGGCGAGACGGAAGAAGAGGTCGGGTGAACTGACGGTTCCGTTGGGCGCTCCCACGGGGGACGCGTCTGGACTCGGGTCCGTGTACGAGAAAGCCAACGAGTCGTCGAACGCCGCGCCGGTCGGAGTCAGCGGACGCCGGCTACAGCAGCGCGATCCCGACGCCGACGGCGGCGCTCGTCAGCGCGAGGCCGGTGAGAGCAACCGTCGTTCGCTTCCGGCGTCCGTCGCGATCGTCGTCACCCGAGCCGAACCCGTTGAAACCGGTCAGGACGCCGATACCGACCGCAACCGCGGAGATGCCACCGGTGAGCGCCAGCACCGTCCAGAGTTCGAGTCCGTGGCGTCCCACCTCTCGCGTCGCCGTCCCGGCGAGGAGGACGCCGGTCGCTATCGGGGCCGCGGCTGTCGCCTTGCTGGAGAGCATTGGTTTAATAGCTGACGTGAGCGACAAAAGCGTGGTGGTGCCGTTCGCGCTCGGAGCGGTTCTCGTCGACCGGCCGTTTCCTTCGACTCCGGAAAAACGAGATGCGAGGGCGTCGGGTCGGCGGACCCGAGACAGTAGATCGTCGAACGAAATCGGGCGACGCCGCAGTTACTCGTCGTCCGCGACCGATTCGAGTACTTCGACGCTCCCGGTGAGCTGTCGGTGGACGTACGGCATGTCGATGCCGGCGTCGTCGAACGCCTCCTTCACCGCGGTGACGTACTCGGATCGCACCCGGACGAAGTCGCCGCGGTCGGGGTCGTCGATCCACCAGCGCGACTGGAGGCAGACCGCGGAGTCGCCGAGTTCGGTGACCCGGACGGACACCCCCGGGTCGTCGAGTATCTCCTCGTGGAGTTCAGCCTTCTCGACGATGATGTCGGTCGCCTCGCCGATGTCGTCGTCGTAGCCGATCCCGAAGACGAACTTCTGGCGGAGCGTGTCGTACGCGACCGGATTCGTCACCGCGTTGTTCGCCAGATCGCCGTTCGGCACGGTGACGAGTTCGTTGTCGAAGGTTCGGACGCGCGAGACGCGGAGGTCGATCTCCTCGACGCGACCGGCGTTCCCCTCCCACTGGATCCAGTCGCCGACCGCGAACGGCTTGTCCTTCAGGATGAACACGCCGGCGACGAAGTTGCCGAGGAGGTCCTGCGCGGCAAAGCCGACCGCGAGCGCGATCGCACCGCCAAAGACGGCGAACGCCGAGAGAAATGCGCCGTAGCCGGCCACGGCGAACCCGACGGCGATCGCCGCCACCCAGACGACGGCGTTGAGCACGTTCGTCCCGAGGCTCAACACCGCCTCGTCGAACCCGCGCGATCTGACGACCCGTCGGAGCCCCGGAATGAGTACGTACTTCCCGAGCAGCAACACGGCCACGAAGCCGGCGACGAACTGGATCAGCGTCGTCGCGATCGCCGCCACGTCGACCGCGTTCGTGATCGTGTCGAGTTGTAGGGGATACATCACCCATCCGTTCACGAGACTATTTAAAGAAGCTACTGGCGGCGCGGTTGTTCACTCCCGGACGGCCCGGCCGCGTCCGAACCCTCGCTCCCGATTTGAGTCAGTCGCTTCGAACGGCGAGTGGCCCGTCGCCGCGAGCGACCGCGCGTAGCCGCCGCCCGTGGATGTCGGCGTCGGCGATCCGCTCGCGGACCGTCGCGGGGATCCACGCCTCGCCGTCGGCGGGGTCGGGCGCGGGATCGACGCCCGCGGGCCGGATGTCGTCGGGGAAGTATCGGGCGTAGGTGGGGAGCCGCTCGCAGAGCGGGATACCGCCAGCGTCGGCGACCGCCTCCAGTCCGCGGAGGTCCGGCCACTCGTAGGCGGGGTTGATGTAGTCGTCCGTCACCGGCGAAACCCCGCCGAGGTCGTCGACCCCGCAGTCGACCAGATCGGCCGCGGGCGAGAGGTTCGGCGGCACCTGAACGGACACCTCGGGCGGGAGCGCGGCGCGCGCCATGGCGACGACCCGGCGCATCGTGTCGAGGTCGGGCTTTGGGAAATCCGAGCGCTCGTTGGGGACGACGTTCTGGACGATCACCTCCTGGACGTGGCCGTACCGCTCGTGGAGCGTCCGGATCGCGAGCAGGCTCTCGGCGCGGTCCCGCCAGCTCTCGCCGATGCCGACCAGAATTCCGGTGGTGAACGGGACGCCCTGCCGGCCCGCCGCGCGGATCGTGTTGAGCCGCTGGCCGGGCGTCTTCCGGCGGCCGCCCGAGTGCGCGTCGACGTCCGCCGTCGTCTCCAGCATGACGCCCATCGATGCGTTCACCTCTCGGAGGGCGGCGAACTGCGACTCGGTGAGATCGCCCGGGTTCGAGTGCGGGAGCAGCCCCTCCTCCAAGGCGATCTCGCAGGCGCGGTAGAGGTAGTCGTGAATCGAGTCGAATCCCCACTCGGCGAGCGTCTCGTGGACTGCGGTGTACCGCTCGTCCGGCTCGTCACCGAAGGTGAAAAGCGCCTCCGTACAGCCGGCGTCGGCCCCGACGCGACACTGCTCGCGCACCTCCTCGGGCGATAGCAGCGACGCCTCGCCCGGGACGTCGTAGTAGGTACAGTACGTACAGGTGTACCGACACGCCGTGGTCAGCGGGACGAAGACGTTGCGTGCGAAGGTGAGCCGGTCAGCCGTGTCGACGTCGGCCGGGGTGACCGAGAGCAGTCGCTCGACGTCCCGCTCGTCGACCGCGACGTCGAGGTCGTACTCGTCGGCCCCGGCGAACACGGCCATCACTCGCGGGCGGCGTTTAAAAAGGATCGCGGTTGCGGATCCCGGGACGTAACCGAATCCGGTGTCACCGAGTGCGGCCGGGGCGCTCGAACGGTTTCGACCGCCCGACCGCTTTCGATCGCCCGACCGCGTTCGCGTCTCACTCCTGGACGGCCCCGACGCGACCGCCACGTCGGCGTCGCGCCCGGCCGCGAACAGGCGCTCGACGGCCGTCGGGGTCGCCAGCGCGAGGTCCGCCATCACGACGGCTATCGGCTCGGGGGAGCCGTCGGTCGCGGCGTCGGCGGTCTCGAAGTGGCCGTCTAGCGCCGCGTTGTCCGTCACGTCGTCCAGCATCGCCCGCGCGAACGCGCGCCGCTCGTCGGACGAGAGCACGTCGGCGAGCCGCGACTTCGGCTGGTCGGTCGAAAAGGGAACGATGACATCCATCGCGAGCAGCGGCGGCGCTTAAAACAGAGACTCCAGCTCGTCGCTGTCGTCGCTGACGAGGTCGTCGAGGTTCTCGTCGCTCTCCTCGCGGATCTCGTCTAAGTTGTCCTGCGCCTCGATGGCGACCTGCTGGAGCTCTTTGATCCGCGGGACGTTCGTGACGCCCGCGAGCAGGATGACGGTCGCGACGAAGCCAGCGCCGCGGTACGGATAGTCCCCGCCGCGGACCTCCATCGAGCCGGTCTGCTCTTCGAGCCACTTGCGGCCGCGCTCGATACCCTTCCGATTGAGGTACTCCGGCGGGCCGGCGAGTACGAGCAGCGCGCGCTCCGCGCCCTCGATCTCACAGGGGAGCGTGAGCCGCCCCAACGCCGCTTTGCGCACGAGGCTGGTGATACGGTTCGTGGTGTGTGCGCTGTCCAGCTCGTCGCCGCCGCCGTCGTCGCGGAGCCGCGAGAGCAGCCCGCCAGAAGAGCGCTCTTCGACCTCCTCCTCCGCGTAGCCGACCGTGGAGACGCCGCCGCCGGAGAGCGTATTGATGATCTCCGAGGAGTCGACGACGCTCTCGGCGATCTCCTGACCCTGCTGGATTTCGCCCGCGCCGAACAGGATGCCGAACCGCCGGACGATCTCCTCGTTGATCTCCTCGTAGCCGCCCTGAACGGACTCGCCCGTCTTCCGCCAGGCGTCGTTGTCGAACACCATCAGGTTGTCTACCTCGCGGACGAACGTCTGGAACGAGCGGGCCGCGTTGAGGGTGTAGATACCCCCCTCGTCGCTGCCCGGCAGGATTCCAAGCCCGTACACCGGCTCGGTGTAGATCCGCTTGAGGTGTTTCGCCAGCACCGGCGCGCCGCCGGAGCCGGTCCCGCCGCCCAGCCCGGCGACGACGAGGAACGCGTCGACCTCGTGGACCGGGATCGAGTCGATCGCGCCCTGGACCTCGTCGATGTCCTCCTCCGCGATCTCCGCGCCCAGTTCGTTGTCCGCGCCCACGCCGTGGCCCTTTACCCGGGACTGGCCGATGAGGACGCGCTGGTCCTCGGTGACGTGCTCTAACCCCATCAGGTCCGCCTTCGCCGTGTTGACGGCCGCTGCGGCCCGAACTATCTCGGAGCCGGTCCGTTTATCGTACTCCAAGAACTTGTCGACGACTTTACCTCCCGCCTGTCCGAATCCGATCATTGCGAGTTTCATCGTGTACTCCCTCCGCGTTTGACGTGAACAGAGCGCGATCTCGCATATAAGCCTTCGGTTGCCATTACCATCGATGATATCAGAATAGTTGACACGTTCGGCGTGCCTCCCGTCGCGGCCGCCTCGGTCATCGGACCCCCAAGTGCTCGCCGAGCGTGGTCAGCTCCGTCGTATCGACGCCGAACGCCGCGACGTCGTTGTCGGCGGTCGTGTTGTCGAACTTCAGCGAGCGGTACTGGTCCGGTCCCATCGGGAAGCCGGGGACCGCGCCAAGCACGGAGAGTCCGACCTTCGCGAGCGGCATGGGCAGCGGGAGGACCGTGACGCCCCTCTTTTCGGCCTCGTAGACGAGGTCCGTCACCTGCCGGAGCGTGAGCACGTCCGGGCCGCCGATCTCGTAGGTCTCGCCGACGTGTTCGTCGTCGGTCGCCGCGGCGGCGATCATCGGGACGAGGTCCTCGACCCAGATCGGCTGGAACCGCGTCTTCCCGCCGCCCGGTAGCGGGTACAGCGGGACCCCCGGCGCGAACATCCCCTTCAGCCGCTTGGTGAACGAGACAAACTCGCCGCCCTCGCCGAAGACGACCGACGGGCGGAAGATCGTCCAGTCGAGGTCGCTCTCGCGGACGATGGTCTCCGCCTCGCCTTTCGCGCGGATGTAGGCGGTGTCGCCGTTCGGGTCCGCGCCGAGCGCGCTCAGCTGGACGAACCGCTCGACGCCGCCGTCCTCGGCCGCGCGGACGAGGTTCTCGGTCCCGGCGCGGTGGATCCGGTCGTGCATGCGGTTGCCGCCGTCCGGTTCGAACAGCGGCGAGAGCGCGACCAGGTTCACGACCGCGTCGTGCCCCTCCACGGCCGACTCGATGGAGCCGTGGTCGGTCACGTCGCCGCTGACGCCAGTCACGCCCTCCGGCGTCCCTTCAGGCGACCGCGAGAGCGCCGTTACGTCGTGTCCGTCGTCGTTGAGCGCGCGACAGAGGTACGACCCGATGAAGCCGGTCCCCCCGGCTACCAACACTTTCATACGGTCAGTGTCGCGCGGAAGCCCCTAAACCTACCGCGATGTCGGACGCTCCGGCGACGGCGGAGTCGGTCGCTTGTCCTCGGTCTCGGGCGGCGGCGCGGGGGGCCGCGGCCGCGACGACCGACTCGCCCTCGCGTTCGAGCGCGTCCACCACGTCGCCGCCGATCCGCGTCACGCTGTCGCGGGTCGCGTCCGCAACGTGGAGGCGGTGGACGGTCGCGCCGTGGTCGGCGGCGACCGCGACAGAGCCCGCGTGTCACTCGATCGGGTCGTCGGCGGGGCCGTCGTCCGGGAGCGCGTCGTCGGCGGACCCGTCGCCGTCCTCGCGCCGCGTGACGCGCACCGTCGAGATTCGCGCGCCGTCGACCGCGGTGACCTCGAAGGTGAACGCGTCCGCCTCGGCGACATCGCCGACCTCCGGTGAGCGACCGATCGCGTCGAGGACGAACCCGCCGAGCGTCTCGTAGCCGTCGCCGTCGAGGTCGGTGCCGAGCGCGTCGTTGACGACCGTGAGCGGAACGGAGCCGTCGGCCTCGTGGGTACGCTCGCCGGTCCGTCGGATAGTGTGGTTGCGCTCGGGGGTGTCAAACTCGTCGCGGAGGTCGCCGACGAGCGCCTCGGCAACGTCCTCGACGGTCGCGATGCCCTCGAACGCGCCCCACTCGTCTATCACCGCGGCCATCTGTCGGCGCTCGTCGCGGAACTGGACGAGGAGGTCGCTCGCGCTCGTCGTCTCCGGGACGACGAGTATCTCGCGCGACAGATCGCCCGCGGTGGTGTCGTCGCCCGTCTCGGTCGCGCGTAGCACGTCTTTCACGTCCACGAAGCCGACGACGCGGTCGGCGTCGTCGCGGGCGACGACCGGGTAACGGGTGTGGCCGGCCTCGAGGACCGTCTCGCGGACTGCCGAAAGCGACGCGTCTGCGGACAGCGAGACAACGTCGGGGCGAGGGACCATCAGCTCGCGGGCCGCGGTGTCGTCGAGCTCGAACCCCCCCTCGATCATCGTGACCTCGGACTCGTCGACGTGGCCCGCCTCGCCGGCGCGGGCGAGCACGCGCCGGATCTCGCGTTCTTCGAGCGTCTCGTCGTTCTCCGAGGCGGGCGGGACCCCGATCAGGCGCGTGAAGGCGTTCGCGGTGCCGTTGAACACCGCGATCCCGGGCGCAAAGAGCAGGTACGCGAGCTTCATCGGCGGCGCGAGCAAAAGCGAGATCCGCTCCGCCTGCGCGATGGCGATGGTCTTGGGCGCGAGTTCGCCGAAGACGACGTGGAAGAACGTGATGAACGAGAAGCCGACCGCGAACGCGACGAGGTGGACGAAGCTCTCCGGCAGAAGCGGCCCGAGGACCGGTTCGAGCAGCGCCGCGACCGCGGGCTCGCCGATCCACCCGAGGCCGAGCGACGCGAGCGTGATGCCGAGCTGGGTCGCCGCGAGGTAGTCGTCGAGATCGGTCATCACCTCTCGGAGCGTCTCCGCGCCCGCGCGGCCGTCCGCCGCGAGCTGCTCGACCGAGGTAGAGCGGATCCGGACGAACGCGAACTCGGAGGCGACGAAGAAGCCGTTGAGGACGACCAACACCAGCGCGGCCGCCACGCGCGACAGCGAGACGGCGATCGCTACCATTCGGTCCCTCCGGGCACACGGGCGGTCGACGGATCGATTACCATGGCCCGCGTTTGTGGAGCCGTCAGTAAAAGGAGGGTCCACGGATCGGGTCTCGCCCCGCCATGACGGTCCCCGGCGCGACCCGGGCCGTTTATTCCTCGCCGCGGCGGAACGCCACCATGCTGATCACGCTGGAGGGGCTCGACGGCAGCGGCAAGACCACGGTCTGGGAGGCGCTCCACGACGTGTACCCCGACGCCACGTTCACCCGCGAGCCGACCGACAGCTGGTACGGCGACGCAGTGGGGCGGTCGATGGCGGACGCCGACGCCGACCCGCTCGCGGAGCTGTTCTTATACACCGCCGACCACGCCGACCACCTCTCCGAGACGATACGCCCGGCGCTCGCCGACGGCGACCTGGTGATCTCCGACCGCTACTCGGACTCGCGGTTCGCCTATCAGGGAGCGGCACTCGCGCGCGCCGACATCGACATCCAGCGACCGATGGAGTACGTCCGGGGCCTCCACGCGGCGTTCTCGCGCGAGCCGGACGCGACCGTCTACCTCGATCTGGACCCGGAGACCGCGGCCGAGCGCGCCGGACGGACGGACAAGTTCGAGCGCGACGGCTACCTCGCAGCCGTCGGCGAG
Organism: Halobacteriales archaeon SW_8_68_21; assembly: GCA_003023405.1. Classification (GTDB taxonomy): domain Archaea; phylum Halobacteriota; class Halobacteria; order Halobacteriales; family Haloferacaceae; genus Halorubrum. Next base: position 12,004 of record PXST01000009.1, on the reverse strand, counting down.
AACTACGAGCGCCTGCTGGAGGCCGACCCCGGACGCTTTCACCGCGTCGACGCGACGCGGTCGCCGGAGGACGTCATCGCGCGGGTGGAATCGATCGTCGCGGACCTGATCGAGCGCTGAGCCGGGGTAACAGCCGCCTCAGCGCGTGTCCGGTAGTTCGTACTCCTCGGGCGACGGCACGTAGAGGTAGTCGATCGCGACCCCCAGCGCGAGCGGGAGCGCGATGAGAAGCGCCAAGAGGATCGTCGAACTGCCGATGTCGATCCCAGTCCCGACGCCGAGCGCGCCAGCGAACACCAGCGTCGAGACGAGCAGCAGCAGGGGAGTCAACACGAGTGTGTACACGGCGGACCCCCACGAGGTCGACAGCCGGAGCCGGAAGAACCGAGTGGCGACCCCAGCGAGGAGCGTGTGGAACGCGACCAGCGCGAGGAGGCTGCCGAACCCGAACAGCGCGAGCATGGGCGTCGTACGGGCCGCCAACACTTCCCCCTATCGACCTCGAAACACTCGGACCGTTTCGGCACAATGTAAGGCGGAACCTCCGAGTTCGAGGAGAGCGTAGCGAGCGAGTAGGTCGGAGTAGTTTAGACCGCGCCGTCGTTCCCGTGTCGCCGCGCGGCCGCGAGCAGCTCCGAGACCGGCTTCGTGTACTCGTAGCCGGGGATCACGCCCTGGACGTACGTCCCCTCGACGAAGTCGATCAGCGCGCCCGCGTCGTCGACGCCGCGCCGCTCGTTGCCGTCCGTCAGCGCGTAGGTGACCGCGATCTCGTCGCCGTCGGTCTCGACCGCGGGGTCGAACTCGCGCTCGCGGCGCGTGACGCCGCCGACGTCGACCACGCGGCGCTCGAACGTGTCGGCCCACCCGTCCTCGACTACGGCGGCGACCTCGTCGGCGGTGACCGCGGACAGCGTCGGCACGCGGACCGTGACCGTGAAGCGGATCCCTCTCTCGTCGGCCGGCACGGCGCGAACGCGCCCGTCGAAGGCGGTGGTCGTCGAGACCCACGCGTCACCCTCGCGCTCGAACGAGCCGTGGGCCGCGAACGCTCGGCGGACCCGGTCGGGGGGATCGGGGGCCGAGGCGTCGTCGCCGTCGGCGCTTGCGGGGTCGACGCGGTCGGGGGCGTCGCCGTCGGCGCTCGCGGGGTCGACGTGGTCGGGGGCGTCGTCGCGTTCCGTCATACCGATCCGGAGGCGACGCGGCCTGAAAAGCCGCTCGCGTCGTGCCCGGGAGCCGCGGTCCGGGACGCCGGGGCGGCGAGGGTCGCCTCACCGATACGGGCACTCCGGGCCAGTACGTCGGACCCTTTTGTGCGTCGACCGTCGAGGAGGGGTATGGCAGACCAGTTTCGCTCCACGGAGGGACTGATCGACGCGCTCGCGGACGCGGCGTTCGACCGACCGCCCGCGCTCGTCAGCAACGCGCACATCACCGGTCTCGGCGTCGCCCGGGCGCTGGACGCCCACGACGTGCCCGTGATCGCGCTCGACCGCGCCGGCGAAAGCGTCGGCGGCGACTCGGACGGAAACGCCGCCGGCACCGTCACCCACAACGGGCTCGCGCCCCCCTCGGACGCGGTCGACTACGCCGGGGCGGTGACGTACCCGCTCGACGACCGCGACGGGTTCCGCGATGACGTGGAGGCGATCGTCGACGCCGTGGGCACCGAAGCGGTGGCGTTCGGCTGTATGGACGAGTGGGCGCTGTCGTACGCCGAGGCCGACCCCGAGGGCGTGCGGCTCCCGTTCGCCGGCAGCGACACGCTCGACGACGTGTTGAACAAATCGGAGCTGTACGCGACCTGCGAGGCGCTGGGCGTCCCCTACCCCGAGACGTACCGGCTGGCGGAGACCGACGCGGCCGGCACCCGCGAGGCGGACGCGACGGTCGACGAGGCCGCCGACGCGCTCGGCTTCCCGCTGGTGGTGAAACCCGAACTCAAGCGCGACTTCGAGGAGGCGTTCGGCACCAACGTGATCGAGGTCGCGGACCGCGAGGAGTTCGCGGACGTCGTCGCGGCCGCGAGCGAGGCCGGGATCGCGGTGATGGCCCAGAAGCGCGTCGACATCGCGACGGGCCGAGACCACTCGCTGGCCTCCTACGTGCCTCCCTCGGGAGCCGACGACGCGCTCGCGGTCGTCGGCAACGCCGCGGTGCGGTACCCGCGCAACTTCGGCACGTCCTGTCTCGTCGAGACGGCCGACGAGCCGGCCATCGAGGAGCGTGCGCTCGCCGTCCTCAACGACGCGGGCTACCACGGGATCAGCGAGGCGGAGTTCGTCTACGACGAGGCCCGCGAGGAGTTCCTGCTGCTCGACGTCAACACCCGGCCGTGGAAGTGGATCTCGATGCCCGTCGCCGCGGGCGCGAACCTGCCGATGGCGGCGTACGCCGCGGTCACCGACGCGACCTACGAGTCCGACGGCGTCGAGCCGACGCGGTGGGTGTACCTCCGCGACTACCTGTCGCTTCTGGCCGGCGACCGGCGCGTTCGAGCGCGAGGGCGACCTGACCACGGGGGCGTACCGACCCTCCGACCCGGGGCCGGCGGCGAAGCTGTTCGAGACGGAGTTCGTCGACCGCGGGTACTACTGCTCCTGTTGACCCGGGCGACCCCGTTTCCGGTCACGCCAGCGACTTGCGCATACACGCCGCGGACGACGGACAGAGCTCCGCGAACTCCGCGGTGTCCCGGATCGCGTCCGGGGCCTCCGACCGCTCGACCGCGGCGTATCCCCGCGCGGCGAAGAATCCCGCGGCGGTCGTCGTGAGCAGGTACAGCGTCTCGATCCCCGCCTCCCGCGCTTCGGCCTCCAAGGCGTCACAGACGGCGCTCCCGTACCCGGACTCGCGTCTCGACGCCTCGACGACGACGGACCGGAGCAACCCCGCGTCGCCGTACGCCTCGATCCCGCCGACGCCGATCCGCTCGCCGCCGTCCTCGGCCACATAGAACGCCGCCGGCGAGTCCCGCAGGTCCCCGGTCGGCAGCCCGTTTCGTTCGAGGAGCCGCTCGACGTACTCGACATCGTCGTCGACGGCGGTGAGCGTGATCGACGGCATACCTCCCGTTCGGACGCCAGTCTTATCATCATCTCGATGATACTCGATGCTCTCCCGCGTACGCCGCTCAAGACAGGGATGAGACGATTTGGGTGGAGCCTCCGACTCCAAGGAGAGTGAAACGAGTGAGCAGGTCGGAGAGAACCCCGACAAAGACAGGCGCAACCGCGTGACAGCAGCCATCCGACAGCCGATCGCTTTTTGTCTGCCCCGACGAACGTCCGCCATGACACGCGTCGCCGAACTCGTCGCCTACCCGCTGAAGTCCTGTGACGGCGTCGCCGTCGACCGCGCCGCGATCGGTCCCGCGGGCGCGCTCCGCGGCGACCGCTCGTACGCCCTCGTCGAGGCCGGCGTCGATCCCGAACGGGCCTCCCGGAGACGGAGCGCGCCCCCGCGGACGAACGGACCTTCGCGCTCCCCGACGACGGCGACGCGCTGGCCGACTGGACCGGCGAGTACCTCGGCTACGCGGTCGACCTCGTCCGCGACCCCGCTGGCGGGTTCCCGGACGACCGCGCCGCGCACGGCCCGACGGTCGTCTCGCGAGCGACGCTGGAGACCGTCGCGTCGTGGTTCGACGGGGTCGCGGACGCGACGGAGATACGGCGGCGGCTCCGGCCGAACGTCGTGGTAGACGACTGCCCCGCGTTCTTCGAGGACCGGCTGTTCGCCGACCACGGGAAGGGGGTCCGCGTCGCCGTCGGCGACACCGAACTGGTCGGCGTCAATCCGTGTCAGCGCTGCGTCGTCCCCTCTCGCGACCCGGACACGGGCGTCGAGATCGAGGGGTTCCGCGAGACGTTCCTCCGCCGCCGCCGCGAGACGCTTCCGGAGTGGACAGAGAGCGACCGATTTGACCACGACTTCCGGCTGATGGTCAACACCGTCGTCGAGGAGCGCTCGTGGGGGGACACCCTCGCCGTCGGCGACGAGGTCACCGCCGAAGGCGTCGTCGCGGTCGACGAAGACGGGACGCCGGTCGCGGGGAGCGAACAGACCGCAGAGTAGTCGGTCGGGGCCGTACGGCTCGGCTGGTCGGAAAACACGGAGCGCGGGAACCCTTGACCTCCTCCCCGCCGTGAACGGCGGGGATTCCCCGAAGGGGAGTTCACGGTTGCGCGTTTCCTCGGCCCTCAAGGACGCTTTCGCGTGGGGCGTTCAACGGTGGCCTCCCAATTGTGACCGAGGGAGTGCGTTCCAGCGCATACAGCCCGGTCAAACGGGCCTTCCCACCCGGACGCGCCGGGCGTTTCGATGCGACGAATACCGCTCGTCGCTCCACGGCAGGGTATTCAGCCTGCTGGGTACCGCCATTCGCGTCCGACCCGTGAGCCGGGACGTGGCGGAGTGGTTCTCCGGTTTGTTACCACGCGGCGAGTCACCGCAAAGCGGTGGTGCGGTCGAAGACCGCGTTCGCCAACGAGGGAACGCCCTCACTCACTGGTACGGGAGGGCCGAACTTAGTGATTCGGGACAGAACTCCCAGCCGGCTATCGGACGGTGGGTTACATCCCGAGTTGTCGGATTCATCCCCGCCATGGACGGCGGGGCTTTCTCCTCGAAAATCCGTAACCGCGTGCCGCGACCGCACGGGTTCGAAACCGCGTCAGCGGCCGCCGTCGGTCATCGCGACCGGCTCGTCGGTCTCGCCGTTCGGAGCGTCCTTTGCCGCGGTTTCGTCGTTCGTCGCGGGGTCGACCGCGGTGTCCGTGACGCCGAACTGCGTCCACAGCGCCGCGACGACGACCGCGTACGCGACTAGGTCGTAGTGGACCGCGCCGCCGAGACCGGTGAACGCGGACAGCGTGCTGTAGCCGTAGAGGGCGACGACGCCACCGGCAAACGCGCTCTCGTTGGTGAACCGGCCGTCGCGCGTCGCCGCGGCCGCGCGGCGGATAATCGGCCCGCAGGCGACGAGGAACGCGACCCCGGAGAGCGCGCCGAGGTTCACGAAGAAGTGCGTCGCCATCTGCGAGTCGAGGATCGACTGAAGATACTGGACCGTCACGGGGTCGTAGAACAGCCACTCGACGCGCGTCGGGTACAGCACCGCGATGTACGGCGTCGCGACCATCAGGCCGAACAGGACCGCGACCGCGACCCGGGCGGACGCGAACTGCGAGGCGCGCCGCGCCTCGAACGCGCCGTCGCCGGACGCGACGACCAACCCGCACTCCTCGAGTAGCTCGCGGAGCGCGCCGCGAGACAGCGACGGGCCGTGGTGGACGCCTACCGTCCCGTTGCGCCGCGTCGCCGACGCGTCGCTGACGCCGTCGACGTCGCGGAGGACCGCCTCCAGAAGCCCCTCCCGGCGGTCGGTGTCGATCCCGTCGACGGAGAACGTGTCGTGGTCGTGGGTCTCCGGGACGCGAGCGACTCGCGGCCCCGACCCGTCTGCGTCGCCCGCTGCCGTCTCACCCCCGGGCGAGCCTCCCGCCCCCGCGGGCGAACCGATTCCTCGTTCGCGGACCACGGCGTCGAGCGGCGTCGCGTCGCCGCGGTGGTCATCGTCTGTCATGAGAGATACCTACGGTTACACAGACATGAAGGTTCCCCCGCACGGTCGACCCGAGACCGGACTCCAAGCGGGCGGAGCGGGGCGCTCGCAAGGGAGCGGTTCTGGGCAGCTACGCGTCGACCTACGCGTTGACCGACTCAAGATAGGAACTCATGACAATCTGCCCCTTACGGGTGAGCGCCGCGCCGCTCTCGCCGTCCGCGACGAGGTCGGCCTCGCGCAGCGTGTCGAGGATCATCGACGTCTGGGTGACGTCGCCGGTGACCACGTCGGCGATGGTCGCCTCGCCGCCGCCGGAGTAGATGGAGACGAGGATCTCCATCTGTTCCTCGGTCGGGTCGAACGAGTCGAGATCCTCCATCGCCTCGTCGTACTCGATCTTGATGTACCGGCCGAGGATGTTGAGAACCCGCTTGTTCGGCACGGTCGTGATCGACGTGACCGTGCGGTCGTCGCCGTCGACGTGCCGGAAGACCAGCACGGGGCGCTTTTTCCCGCCGAGGGTGCGGTCCGTGCGCTCGTAGTCGATCACCGCCGAGAGGTCGACCGCGAACGGCTCTGGACAGTCGCCGAACCGTATCTCGCCCGGCGACACCGTCACGGAGGCGCGGTGGTCGCCCGCGTCCGTGACGCGGCCGCCGACCTTCGCCGGGTGCCGCACGGTGACGGTGACGTTCCGCAACAGCACCGTGAACAGCAGCCTGACGAAGCGGTCCATGTCCTCGGGCTCGCCCTCCACGAGCGCCGACCGCCGCGAGCCGTCGCGCTCGTACGCGACCGTGACGCTGTCGTTGAAAAAGGAGCGCAGGTCGCCGGGGACGCTGCCGACGACGACATCGAACACCTGCGAGAGCGGGACCGTCTCTTTCCCGTCGTCCGTCGCGAGGACCAGCCGTCGCTGGCTCAGGAGTACGCGACCGGTCGCCGGCTCGTCGGTCTGTAGGCTCGCGGCGTGAACGCGGCCGACGAAGTCGGCGACGGCGGACTCCTCCATCGACACGACCTGAGCGCCGTACGCTATTTATTGTTACTCGCGCCGTATCAATCGTGATAACGAGCTGTCACTCGGTCGATCGCGGCCCGGTGCGAGTCGTCGCGTCCCCGCGACCCGCCTCGGCGGCCGTCGGAACCCCCGCAGCCGGTCGAACGTGTTCGGTCGCGCGGCCCATTCCCCCGGGGACGATAGGCGGGGAACAGCAAAGCCTAATGACGTGCGTCCCCAACAGATAGGTGATGCCAACAGTTGAATACCTCAACTACGAAGTGCTCGACGATCACGGCTGGTCGATGGACGACGACGACCTCTTCGAGGCGGCCGCCGACGCCGGCCTCGACGAAGAGGATTACGGCACGCTTGAAGTCAACCAGAGCGAGTACATCCTCGAATCCGCCGAGGCGCAGGGCTACGACTGGCCCTTCTCGTGCCGCGCCGGTGCGTGTGCGAACTGTGCGTCCATCGTCAAGAAGGGCGACATCGACATGGACATGCAACAGATCCTCTCCGACGAGGAAGTCGAAGAGAAGGACGTCCGGCTCACTTGTATCGGGAGTCCGGCCACCGACGAGGTCAAGATCGTCTACAACGCGAAACACCTCGACTACCTACAGAACCGCGTCATCTGATCGGCTCTCCCCTACTCCGGTAGCGGACCGTTCTCACGCGGGATCGCCGCCGTCGCGGTCCTCGCACTCCTCTCGATCACGCCTCCGAGTAGCCACCCGCTCGCCCCCGCCCGAACCCGTTCGGGCGGATTTTGCGGCCGTGGGAACGCGCGAAACCTCGTTCGGGAAACCGTCCGTACGGGGGTATGGTCGAAAAGACGAGCCGAAGCGAGGCCGCCGACGGGCCGCGGTCGGCCGACGGTCACCGGTTCGAGGTGTTCCTCCGCGAGGAGGAGTCGGACCCTCTCCGCCACGTCGGCACGATCGCCGCGCCGACGCCGCCCACGAGGAGGCGAGCAAGCTCTTCGCGTGGTACGCCCGCGACGTGTGGGTGTGTCCGGCCGCGGAGGTGTCCCGGTACTCCGCGGAGTCGCTCGCGGCCGAACGAACGGCTCGCCGGTCCCGCGGCGCACGTCGCCCTCCGGCGTCGTCACGTCAACGACGCAGTCGTCGCCGACCGCGTTGACCGCCACCGCCGCGGCATCGTCGCGCTCTGCGACGATCGGACAGCCGCCCTCGGCGACGGGGGCGACATCGAGGTCGATCCGGAGACCCCGGTCGCCGTCGGCCTCGGCGTCGGACATGCGGGTCGGTACGAACGGAGTCGGTTCTATTCTTCGGCGGATTCCCGCGATCCGGCGCGACGACGACGCGTTCCTCCGGACGCACCAGACCGATCCCGCACCGTTTATTTCTCGCGGGCGGAAGTACGCGGACGACGTGCGAGACACGCTCCGTGGCATCGTCGAGCTCGCGCGCCTCGGCAACTGCGTCGCCGCCGGGGCCCTCACCGCGACCGGCGCGTTCGTCGCGGGCGCGAACGGTGCCGGCCTCCAGACGGCGCTCGCGGCCGCGACGACCGTCTTTGCGGTCGCGGCGGGCAACGCGATCAACGACTACTTCGACCGCGAGATCGACGCGCGGTCGCCGCCGCGATTCCCCTCCCGCCGCTCTCGATCGGCATCGCCGCGGTGAACCTCGTCGCCCTCGTCACCTACACGAGCCTGTTCAAGGGGACGCCCGGGCTCGGCAACGCTCTGGTCGCCTACCTCGTCGGCTCGACGTTCCTCTTCGGCGGGGCCGCGGTCGGAAACCCCCGGGCCGTCTTCGTCCTCGCCGCCCTCGCCGGGCTGTCGACGTTCACCCGCGAGGTGATCAAAGATGTCGAGGACGTGGCTGGCGACCGCCGAGAGGGGCTCTCTACCCTCCCCATCGCGATCGGTGAACGCCGCGCGCTGTGGATCGGCGCGGCCGCCCTCGCGGTTGCCGTCGCCGTCAGCCCGCTCCCGTACCTTTCCGGGACGCTCGGCGCTGCGTACCTCGCGGTCGTCGCAGTCGCCGACGCTGTCATGCTGTACGCGACCTCCGAGAGCTTCGTCGACCCCGCCGCCGCGCAGCGCCGATTCAAGTACGGCACGTTCCTCGCGGCGGCGGCGTTCGCCGTCGGCCGGGTCGCGGTCGTCCTCTGATCCCACCGGCGACCCCGCGTGAGTCCGCCGAAGCCGCCGCTGTCCGACGTGGTCTGTAAAGAAACGACGACGGTCGTGTTTCGAGAGACGGCGCTCGACGGCGAACGCTCAGGTGACGGTCACGCGACGTTGAAACCCTTGTCGCGGAGGAAGTCCTCCACGCGACCCGAGTGGTTCCCCTGAAGTTCGATGGCACCGTCCTCGACGGTGCCGCCGCAGGCGAACTTCGACTTGAGATCCGACGAGAGGGAGCTCATGTCCACGTCCTTCGGGTCGAAGCCTTCGATGACCGTTACCTCCTTACCGTACCTGCGCTCGTCGATGCGGATGCTGATCTGCTGGGACTCTTTCGCGACGTCCTCGCAGACGCAGAGTTCCTGGGGCAGTCCGCACGTCGAGCAGACTTCCGACATTACAGCCCGATTCTACAGGACGCCCGTATTAAATAGTGTCGGGAAGCCCCACGATCAGGGGACGAAACGCCCGATGAGCGGGGCTCGTTCGAGCGCGAGCCGCCGGACCGTCCGGCGGGCCTCGTCGGCCTCGGCGCGGGTCACCGAGCCGGCGTACGCGGCCCGCTCGTAGGCGGCCGCGACGGTCTCGACGCGCTCGTCCGCGCCAAGCGTCCGGACCGCATCGACGTAGCTCCGCGGCGTCTCTCCCGGTCGTCGCTCGCGGTACCGACCAGCGAGCAGTCGTTCGAGATCCGTGAACGCGCGCTCGGCGTCCGCGGTCGGGTCGCGCCGCCGCCGCGGAAGGATCGGTCCGATCCGGCGACTCGCGCGGTCCGTCACGCCGGCCCGACGAGCGCCCGCGACTGCGAGCGCGGCGACGAGCAGCCAGTACATCGCCGTCTCCGCGCTCGGCGTCGGCAGGGGTCCGCCCCCGTCGGAGCCGTCGCTGCCGCCGGTCTGCTGGATGTCGTCGGCCTCCGCGCCTTCGATCCGTGAGAGTTGGATATCGTCGGTCTCCACGCCTTCGATCCGTGAGACGTCGACGGACGAGACGCCCGCAGAGCCGTTCGTCTCGTTCGCGTCCGCCGTCGCTTGGTCGCTCGACCCGTTCGTGTCCGCGTCGGACGCGGAGCCGTCGCCGCCGAGCGCGTCCGGCCGGACGGTTCCGGTGTCCGCCTCTAAGGTCTGGTTCGGCGTGGACGCCTCCGTGTCGACGTCCTCCGCTCCGTCGGCACGCGCCTCCGCCAGCCGGGTGTCTCGGGCCTCGTCGCGGGGGTCGGACGGGGTGGGGTCGAACGCCACCCAGCCATGGTCCGGCACGTAGATGGACACCCACGCGTGGGCGTTCTGCCCGCGGACGACGTACTCGTCCTCGCCGACCCGCTGGCCCGAGGTGTAGCCGCTCTCGAACCGGGTCGGGATCCCCTGCGACCGGAGCATCGCCGCCATCGTGGTCGCGAAGTACACGCAGTAGCCGGCGTCCATCTCGAAGAGGAACGCGTCGGCGACGTCGCCCTCGGGCCGCTCGACGGTCAGCGAGTAGTCGTACTCCGAGCGTAGGTACGCCTCGACCGCGGCCGCCCGCTCGTACGGCGAGTCGGCGTCCGCCGCCGCCGTGATCTCCGCGGTCCGCTCGCCGACGCGGTCGGGGGTGCTCTCCGGCAGCTGCGTGTACCGCTCCTCGATCGCCGCCGGGTAGTCGGCGCTCGCGTTCCGGAGGTCGGCTGGATCGGCGTCGAGGACGCGGCTCTCCACGGTCGCCTGCTCGCCCGGTTCGAGCGGTTCCGCGAGCCGGAGACTGCCGCGCTCGTCGACGCTTACCTCGCCGTCGTCCGGATCAGACGCAGAGACCGGTTTCCACGGTGCCGGCAGCGCGGTCGACTCGGTCTCGGCGGCGACAGACACGGACGCGGTCTCTGTCGAGCCGGGCGGGGCGGAGAGCGACCCGCCGAGGGTGGACCGCTCGCCGGTCCTGACCCAGCCGTCACCGGTGTAGGTGTCGTACGCGCCCGTGTGCCAGTTCCGTTCGACCGGGCTCTCAATCGTGTACCGCACCTCCGGGGAGAGCCGCGTCGTCCCGACGACCGTCAGCTCGTCGTCGCCGCTCAGGCTCGACTCCAGCGTCGCCGTGCCGCGGTCGATCCCCAGCGGTGCCGCCCCGCCCGCCGGGACCACGGTGACGGTCGCGCTCGCGACGACCATCGCCGCGACCACCGCCCCCGTGCCGGCGTCGCCGGTGAGCACGAGGAACCCGAGGGTCCCGCCAGCGGCGGGCGCGGCCGCGACGTGACGGCCGCGTCCGGCGAAGTAGCCGACGAGGAACGTCGGCACCGGTGTCACGGCGAGTACCCAGACGTCCGCGAGCGCCAGCCGCAACACGGAGAGGCCGGTCGACAGCGCGAGGACGTCCAGCGCGACGCTCCGAACGGTGAACAGCGCGCGCTGGCTCTCGGGGATCGCGAGGAGGTATCCCAACAGCCCGGCGACGAGGGCCGCGAGGGCCAGCGCCAGCGCGGTCCGCTCGCCGACCGCCCGCGCCAGCGCGACCCCACCCACTCCGGCGACCGCGACGGCAGCGGCGACGCGCGCCGTCCCGCCGACGATGTTCGTCACCCGGAAGAACACCGCGAGGTACGCCGCGGCGACGACGACCACGCCGACGACTGCCGGGTCGGCGACGCGCCGATCCTCGCCGTCCGACGGGGTCGCGAGACGAGTCGTCCCGCCCGACGAATCGCGGCTCACGGCGGCGTCACCTCCCGACCCTCCGACGTCGCGCTCGGTCGCCTTCTTCCAGAGTCGTCGGTCGCGGCACGCTCCTCGTCCGCCTCGCGCCGCAGGTCCGCGAGCGAGACGGACTGGTCGCCGGTCCGGAACCGGGCACCGTCCGCGTCGGCGACGACCGTCACGTCGGCGTCCGCCTCGGGCACCGGTCCCGGACCGGTCCGCGCCGCGAGTTCGAGTACCTTGCGCCGCCCGCGGCCGCCCGGCGTTCGGGTCGTGGGCCCGTTCGACGCGGCATTGCCGGCGGCCGCCGGGTCGAAGCCGGGTAGCTCCGGCTGGCTCGTGCGGTCGACCTGTGCCTCGAACCACGCCGGCATGTCGGCCCTCGCGCGCTCGAAGAGGTCGAGCAGCGAGGTGTCGGCGAGGTAGGTCGCGCCGTAGTCGTCGGGGGCCCGGACGACCCGGCCGCAGGCCTGGATGACCGTCCGCAGGGCCGTCCGGTAGTACCACGCCCACTGGCCGTCCTCCAGCCGGCGGGCCACCCGCGAGTCGTTCGTGTTCGGGTACGGCGCCTTACAGAGCACCTGCCACCGGCAGGCCTCGCC
>PXST01000008.1:15137-21158 GCA_003023405.1 Halobacteriales archaeon SW_8_68_21 | reverse complement strand
TTGCCGCGAGAGCGGCCCCGAGCGCCGCGGCACCGGAGACCCCGAAACCGGCACCGATCGGGAGGTCCGTCTCGACCGCGACATCGGCCTCCGCGGCGTTCAGGTCGGCGAGGACATCCTCGACCGCGCCAATCGATCCGGCCTCGCCGTCGATGGTGCGGGAGCCGGAACCGGCGCTCACGGCGTCGACGGCCGCGGCAGCGTCGCCGGTCGCGCCGTCCGCCGCCGACACCCGAACCGTCACGCCGTCTGTGAGCGTCACCCCGGCACCCCGCGACCCGGCGACAGCGGGGTCGTCGTCGGGGTGCGCGCTGAAGAAGGCGGTGACGTGACCCGGGACGAACGCGGTCGCCCGCTGGCTGCTCATGTTCCGGCGGACGAGCGGGCCGCGATTAACGGTTGTTATCCCGGACGGATCTCGGACAAGGCGGACGAGCGCGAGACGGGCGTGCCGGGAGCGACGCGGACGTACCGGGAGTGACGGGCGTGCCGGGAGCGACGCGGGCGTACCGGGAGCGACGGGCGTGCCGGGAGCGACGCGGGCGCAGGCGGACGGTTCCGCTCGGGACGACACCGCAGGCATAAATACCGTCCGGGAGAATCCGAGCCGTATGCGAAACCAGTTGCGTCCCGTCCTCGCCGCCGCGCTCGCGCTGGTCCTCCCGGGACTCGGCCACTTCTCCCTGCGCCGGTGGGGTCGGGCGCTGCTGTGGCACCTAACCATCGTCGGCGGCGGGGTCGCGCTGTTCGCGCTGTACGATGTCGAACCGATCGATCCGTTCGCCGACCCCGCGGCGGCGTCGGCCGCGATCCCGACCGACGTGGCGCTCCCCGTCGCGCTACTGTTCGCGCTGTCGGCGGTCGACGCCTACCTTGTTGGACGGGCCGACGTGGCGGAGCGCGAGCGGGCCGACGCGGTCGCCGAGGCGATGCGCCGCCGCGTCGCAAGCGCGGACGGCGACGACGCTCCCGACGGCGGGCAGGTGCCGCCGAGCGCGGCCGTCACCGGCGGGGACGGCGAGACGCTCGAGGTGACGTGTCCCAACTGCGGCAAGGAGACCGACACCGACATCGACTTTTGTCACTGGTGTACCGAGCCGCTCCCGTGGGCCGAATCCGAGTAGTCGCGGACCGCGACGACGCGGACTCACCCGCCGGTACCGAGGAACTGATACCCGTCCGGTTCCGGCTACGTATCGAGAGATGACGGTGAGACGCGACCGATGATCGAGCGGCTCCCGGTCGAGTTTCTCGGGCTCCTCGCCGTTGTGGGCGGCGCGGGCGTTATCGCGTTCGCGGTGCTGTTGCCTGTCTGTGTGGGGCGCGATCGGATCCGGGGCGTCCTCTCCGATCCTGACCTGCTCCGCGAGCGCGCGGTCGGGATCGCCCCGTACCTCGGCGGGCTCGCGCTCGTTCTCGCGGTGAACAAGGGACTCTTGCGGTGGCTTGAGGCGTTCTCGTTCGAGTACGGGTTCCGAGCGACGACCGCGATCTACGCGATAGAGGGCGACCTCGTCGCCGCGGTTCAGGACGCGATCCCGCGGGCCGCGGTGTACTACTTCGGGCCGGTGTACGTCGTCGGTTACGTCGTGCTGCTCACGTTCCCGCTCACGGCGTACGCGTTCGCGGGGAGCCTGCGGCCGCTGAAACGGCTCGTCGCCGCCTACGCGGTTAATTACGCGGTCGCTATCGCCTGTTACGCCGGCGTCGTCGCCTACGGCCCCCGGAGCTACCGCGATGTCCCCGGGGCCGACCAGAGCGCGGCAAGCGTCGATCCGCTGTTGCTCGACTGGTTCCGCGGCGTGACGCGGCTGACGGCGCGGGTGAACGTCGAGACGAACGTCTTCCCGTCGCTCCACACCGCCCTGTCGGTGACGGTCCTGCTCGCGGCCGTCTCGACGCGCGAGGATTTCCCGCGGTGGACGCCCGTGGCCGCGTTCCTGACCGGCAGCATCGTCGTCGCGACGATGTTCCTCGGTATCCATTGGGCGACGGACGTGGTCGCCGGGACCCTCTTGGCCGCCGGCAGCGTCGCGGCCGCGAACCGGATCGTCGAGTGAGCGTCGTCGGGTGAGCGGGGGACCGAGCGCCGCGGTCGTTTCTCACCGCTGATAACCGCGGGGCAACTATGATATGACCCTACAGTCAGGCTTCGGGTACGGACGCGAACGACGGACGGAACATGAGTCTGAATCCACGACGGTACGACGTACGAGAGCTGCGCCGGATCGCGGACGCGCCGCGAACCGACGGAGCGGGAGCGCCTCGGGAGCGGGCGCTCCGGCAGCCGAACCGGAACCGGGCCGAGCGGGCGGCGCGCTCGGCCGCGTTCACGGAGCTGCTCCAGCGTCAGCGTGGGATGCGGCTGAACGGCGACGGAGGCGCGAATCGACCGTATCTGACGGCGATTCCGGCCGACCCCGCGGCGGAACGCGAGGTCGGCGAGTGGCTCGGCTACCTCGTCGATGTCGGCGGCCACCTGCGGGCCCGGGACGCGCTCGCCTACTACGGCGAACTCGACTGGGTCGGAGACGACGCGGTCGCGGCGCTGCGGCGGCGTCTGGAAGGGTTCGACGCCCCTCCGCGGGACCGACCGTTCACCCCCGCGGACCACCGGATCAGTCTCGTCTCCATCGTCCGGATCGCTTCGTGTGCGAGTGATCAATGAGCGACGACGAATCCACGGACATCAACGACACGGACGAATCGGCGGCGGTCGGCGTGAAACTGGGCAGCACCCGAACGGTGCTCGACGTTCCCGACGGGCGGGGTGGCCGCGAGCGCCACTCGGTGCTGACCTGTCTGGCGACCTACGAGGACGCCATCACCGGCGAGGAGAAGGTGCTGTTCGGCGAGGAGGCCGCGGTCGAGTACCCCGACCGCGTGCGCTTTATGCTCCGATCGGGACTCCCCGAGGACGACGACAGCGTCGCGGGCGCCGAGCGCTTCTTCGAGGCGGTCGTGGACGCCCACGACGTGCCCGAGGACAGCGCGGTCGTCTACGCCGTTCCAACCATCGACAACGAGGCGGGCGTCGAGAACCTCAAGTCGGTGATCGAGGGCTCTGCCATCGGCGGGATCGAGACCCGGAGCTACCCCGAGTCGCTGTGCGGGGCGATCCCCGCCTACGGCGAGCAGCTCTCGCCGTTCTCGACCGGCTCGGTGACGGGCAACGAGGTCGACCGCCGCATCGTCGCCGCCGTCGAGGAGGAAAGCCAAGGCCGCGTTCACATCGACCGGACGACCGCCCGCGAGTACAAGGAGGAACACGCCGACGTGTACGACTTCGAGCCGTTCACGGACGTGATCCAACAGCCCGGCGGCGGGAGCCACGAGTTCACCGTCGACCGCGGCGTGCGCGAGCCGGTCGACCGCTACATCGACGAGGCGGCCGACATCGTCGCCAACGAGTTCCTCCCCGAACTCGCGAACGACCACATGAAACCCTACCAGCTCGCCCTCGGCCGCCCCATCGCCGCCACCGGCGGCATGGCGTGTATCCCCGGGCTGACCGAGGAGTTCGAGAAGCGGCTCAGCGACGAACTCGACCGCGACGTCGAGGTCGTCTCGCCCGACGACCCCGCGACCGCTGCCGCGGAGGGCGCGGCGCGGATCGCGGCGCGACTGGTCTGAGCGGCGAGGGAATGCTTCGAGTTTTTTCGACCGGTAGATAACCGTCAACGGCCGCGACGTTCGGTTATACATGGACCACCGACGAGGCTGGGGAGGCGTGAGGCTGTGCGGTGCGGGGTGGGACTCGAAGGGGCGGCCGGGAGGACGAAGACGCGCGACGGAAGCACCGCAGGGAGCGAGTGAAACGAGCGACTGAGCAGCGCAGCGAGCGCATCGAGTCCTCCCGGCCGGGGCTTCGGCGGTCTCAGTCACGGAAACGGTCCCAACGAAGCTCGTCACAGATACCGAGTTGCTCGGGCTTCGGCGGTAGCAATTGCGGCGTCCGAGCTCACGCCTCGAACAATCGCTCGGCGTCCTCCGCCTGCCGGCGGTAGATGCCACGCCCCTTCAGCCGCGGCACCTCGTGGCGGTGGATCCGCTCCGCCTCCGTGTCGTACACCAGCGGGAAGACGTTCGTCCGGCGCTTCGCGACGGTGAACCCGTTCATCGCGTTTAGCAGCGATGCGTCGGGGTCCGGGGCCACGAACGTCACGTACCCGATGGGCGTCGGCGACTCGCCGCCGTCGGCGCGTCCCGGCCGCGGGTCCGTCTGCTCGACGAGCGCGTCCCGGAACGACGCGGCGGTCTCGACGAGCGTCTCCGGGTCGGTGTCCGGGGCCGCGACGACAGTCGCCAGCACCGCGACCGCGCCGAGGGTGTCGTCCGTCTCGCGAGTCGCCCACAGGCGGTCGAACGCCGCCGGCCCGTCGACCGCCTCGAAGCCGTGTCTACGCCGGTTCGCGGCGACCGCGTCTCGGTACTGTGGTGGATCCATAGACCTCCCAACGACCTACATGGTAAAAAATGACATAGGTGGGCCGTGACCGGGAGTCGGCGACCCCGCGACGTGGTCGCTGATCGGTGAAATATTCGGGTAGTCCGGGCGGATTCGAACTGCGGTCACTCCGCAACGCTCCGTTCCCTGCTTCGATCCTCGTTGCGACTGTTCGCGCTCACGTCGTTCGCGCGGAATAGTCACGACCGGGATTATGGAAGGTTTTTAAGTAGTCCCGGGCGGATTCGAACCGCGAGGACTCGCTTCGCTCGCCCTCTGGGTTCGAACCCGTGGTCGGGACTATTCGTCCTCACTTCGTTCGGAGAATAGTCCCGGGCGGATTCGAACCGCCGTCAATGGCTGACTTCGGGCATCCGACCGTGCGGCGCGGTCGAACTCCCTCCAAAGGCCATTATGATTGGCCACTACACCACGGGACTGTGACTCCGGCTAACCGGCGGGCACTCAAGTAGGTTACTCTCTCAGGCGGCCGAGCGCGGTCGC
Organism: Halobacteriales archaeon SW_8_68_21; assembly: GCA_003023405.1. Taxonomy (GTDB): domain Archaea; phylum Halobacteriota; class Halobacteria; order Halobacteriales; family Haloferacaceae; genus Halorubrum. Next base: position 16,207 of record PXST01000008.1, on the reverse strand, counting down.
GCTCCGACTACGCCCCCTCTTCGATCCGGTCGAACCGCTGTTCGAAGTTCTCCCGGCAGGAGCCACAACAGAAGTGGTACAGGGCCCCGTCAATCCGGGCGGACTCCCCCTCGGCGGTGACCGTGTTGCCGCACTCGACGCACTCGACCGCCAGATCCGCGTCGCCGACGGCCGGCGACCACTCGTGGGCGTCGATCGGTCGCACCGACAGCTCGCGGACGGCGTCCAGTCCGACCGCGTCGTCGACGAGGTCGCGGGCGGTCCCCGCTTCGATCCGCGCCGCGACGGTCACCTCGCCGTCAGCGGTGAGGAACGCGTGTTCGACGCGCTCGTGGCCCGCGATCGCCTCGTGGACCCGGTCGGCGTCCGCGGGCGCGACGGAGAGCGTCGCGAGGACAGAGCGCCCGTCCGAGAGCGCGTCGCCGTCGATCCGGAGCGTGAACCCCTCTATCACGCCCACCTCGCGGAGGCGGTCGATCCGGTCCGACACCGCGGGCGCTGACAGGTCCACGCGCTCGGCGATGTCGCTGTACGGACGCCTCGCGTCGGCCAACAGCAGCCGGAGTATCTCCCGGTCCGTCTCGTCGAGGGCGCGCATGGCCGGCCGTTCGACCGGCGCGGCAAAAAGGCGTCCGGGCGGACCCGATCCGAGGAATCGGTCGGCGACGGGGGCGACGAAAAGGCAATTGTGCCCGCGGTGCCAACGGCGACGTATGACGACGATAGACGTCGACGGCATGTCGTGTACGGGCTGTGAGGACAACGTGACCGACGCGCTCGGCGAACTGCCGGGCGTCGAGTCGGCGAGCGCCGACCACGAGGCGGGCACCGCGACCGTCGAGGGCGACGCAGACGTCGACGCCGTCGTGGCCGCCGTCGAGGAGGCCGGCTACGAGGCGTCGGCGTAGGCGGTCGACGGGGACGGCGATAGCCGTCGACCGCCTACGCCGGGGACGGCGATAGCGACGGTGCCGAGGGCGGGCGCGACCCCGCGGCCGACTGACCCGACGGCGTCGCGGTCGCTTCAGCGGGAGTCGTCTCCCGCGTTCCCGTCGTCAGGGCCGGAGCCG
>PXST01000008.1:10855-15122 GCA_003023405.1 Halobacteriales archaeon SW_8_68_21 | reverse complement strand
CCGAGGGCGGGCGCGACCCCGCGGCCGACTGACCCGACGGCGTCGCGGTCGCTTCAGCGGGAGTCGTCTCCCGCGTTCCCGTCGTCAGGGCCGGAGCCGGCGTGGAACCCGCCGGTCTGAGGGTCCTCCACGACGCCGGTGTCGTTGTCGATCGCGAAGTCGACGAGATCTCGCAGCGACCCCGCCTCGGCAGTCGGCCGGTCGTGGACCGACTCGGGGAGCCGGAACGTCGTGATCCACTCGTCGAACTCGGAGCGGTCGTCGCGGTACGAGAGGTACTTGCGTTCCGCCGGCGCGAGCGTGAGATCGAACTCCCGGGTCGCGTAGCCGATCCCGCCAGCTCCGACGAGACCGACGAGCAGGAGGAGCGGCCCGCCGATCGACCGGAGCGTACCGTAGCTCCGTTCGACGGTCGCCCGTTCGGTCCGTGACGCCGTGTCGGACTGAACGTCCGGCTCGCTGACCGAGTAGGTGTCGTCGCCGTGGGTGAGCGTCATGTCGAGCGTCTGCGTTGACGCCGTGGAGACCTCGCCGACCGTCCCGTCAACCGCGACCTCCGTCGTGACGAACGTCTCCGTCTCGCCGGGCGAGCCCCCGAGCTGCTCTTCGATCGACGCCACCCGACCGTCGATCGCCGTGCTGTTGAGCGTGAAGGAGGCGTTCACCGTCTCGCCGGGAGCGACGTCCGAGACAGTCTCCGACGCCAGCGGTTCCGTCTCGCGCCAGTAGACGGTGTCTCCCTCGCCGACGTTGCGGATCACGAGCGTGGAGTCGACCTCGACGGTCACGTTCTCGGCGCTCGGCGCCGCGTAGCTCGTCGCCACGTCCACGTCCAGCCGCGGCGCGATCCGCGTGAAGTACGTGTCGCGCCCGTCGAGTACCGAGCCGGTCGCAAAGACGGCGTTCGGCTCCGTCACCGTCGCGCTGTGGCGGTACTCGCTCTCGACGGTCAGCGACGAGACCGTTCGGCTCTCCTCGGTCGTGCCGGGGTCGACGTGCGTCGTGTACACGAGGCCGGCCCCGACCGCGGCGAGGAGGAGACAGACGACGAGGATCGTGGTGGACTGTGCGTTCAGGACGGCGCGGAGTCGGAGCCTGGTTTCGGAAGGGGCTGAAGACATGTGTCACCTGTAGAGCTTGCGGAGGATTCGTCTGTGAAGCGGGGGACGCTCGCGGGAGTCGCGCGACCGGATCCGGGCGGGTTCGCCGCGCAACAGTAGCAGTCCGACGCCGACGATGCCGCCACCGAGCAGGGCGTTTATCGCCGCGAGCGGTGCCCACGGGTGGACCCCGTACAGCTCGTCGACGACGCCGGGAGGCAACACGGCGAGGTAGCGGTGTTCGGCGACGAACAGCCGGTAGTACCCCGTCTCGTCGGGCGCGGACAGCGTCACCGTCGTCGACGCCTTGCTCCGACTGCCGACCGAGAGCCGCTGCGAGTCGACATTGACGCCCGGGCTCGCCGGCGTGACGTACGCGTACACGGGGACGAGCCCGGCGTTGGGGACGACGTACTCGATCTCCTGGCTCGTACCGCTCTCGATGACGGTCGGGTTCTCCGACTCGAACTCGGCGCTCACGACGCCGTACTTCTGTGTCCCACCCGGCACGACCATCGCGGCCGTCGCGGTGGCCATCAACACCAGCGCGAGGACGCCGAGGATCGCCAACACGGAGGTGCCGTCGTCGCGGGAGCGGTCGCGCGACCGCGACTCCCGAGAGCCGGCGTCGAGGTACCAGTCGGCCCCGTACGCGACGACCGACGCGCCGAAGACGATGTACGCGAGCCCTTGTGTCCCCTGTAGCGATCGGACGCCGAACGTTACCGCAAGCCACGTCTGAGCGGCGTCGAGCCCCGACTGGAACCACATGACGACGGTCCCCAAGTGCGGTATCACGACCACGCCGCCGCCGACCTGGAGCGCCTTCGCGACGACGTCCGCGTCCTGAACGATCGGCTCGCCTCCGTCCTGATCGGTGAACGGGTTGTTGTCTCCGCGGGTGACGTAGCCGCGTTCGGTCTCCTCGACCACCCGATGGGTCGTCAGCCCGCCGCCCTGGATCTCCTCGGCGTTGAACGTCACGACGTCGCCGGTTCCGATGCCGCCGGCGATCTGAGCCGGGATCGCCACGAACCCGTCCCCCGGGTCGAGCGTCGGCTGCATGCTCCCGGTCTCGACGTAGCTGAGGAGGATCGGCTGGCCGAGGAACTGCCCGACGACGAGCGAGACGACGGCCAGCACCGCGGCGAGTTGAAGCGCCACGGACAGCGTTCGTTTGACGGACATTGTGTCGGTCTAAACCGGGTGACGGCCCGCGCGTTACCGTCGGGGCGCGGTTCCTGTCGCATAGTCATCAGGTAACCCGTCGATATCTCAACGGCGGCGTGTCCTATTGACATCCTCCTCCGCCTTCAGGCGGAGGAATCCCGAGCGGTGGGAGTTTCAGGTTTACAACCATGGATGCCGCCACTTCACGGGAACCCGTTTAACCCAGTCGTCGTGGTCGGTGGCTGGCTGGCGGTGCCAAGCCGCCGTTACTCCTATCCTCGGTTTCGTCGACTCTCATCTGTTGTTTTTGCCAGTGGGGAGTCGGCGACACCTCGACGGACTTGGAGTTATCGTCGGGCTTGCTTGACCGACGGGCACGAGACGAACCCTTCGAGGATTCGCGTTCACCACGTCAGCATTTCGGATATTGCCTCGTTAGGAGGGCGGACTGGCCGCCTCCGAAGGTCGTTCGGAATCCGCTCTGTTCCAACCTGACCATACTGTCGTATAGCGATTCTTGTCACTTGAATGTGTGTATTGGAAGCTCGGGGTGTGCTATTAGTAGGGTAATTGGTTCTCCCGTTGTCGGATTCGGCCTGCGGCTAAAGCCGCAGGTATTCTCCTCGATTCTCTATAAGTTCGTGGGTGGAGGCGAGACCGGTCGGTTGCGGGCGGGTTAGTCGTCGAAGACGCCGCCCGCGAGCAGCGCGAACGGCCCGATAAAACCGAGACAGAAGCCGAGCAGGTGGACGTACAGATTCACGACGCTGCCCCCGCTGGAGGGGTCGGCGGGGAAGCCGACGACGGGGTAGCCGACCGCGACCACCGCGCCGACGACGAGCAGGTCCCCGTAGCCGGGACGCGACGCGACGGTCCTCGCGCGCTCCCGCAGCGAGTGCGGGCGTCGGAGGTCGCTACTGGCGGCGTACAGCAACGCGAGCAGCGCGCCCGCGACGCCGATCGTCAGGCCCACCAGTCCGTCGCCCTCGGTCGAGACGGGTAGCGCGAGGAGGGCGATCCAACCGACGAGCGCGAAAAAGAGCGCGGGCAGCGCGGCGACCGAGACGGACGGCGCGAACTGGTCTTGAGCGTAACAGTACCACAGGATCGGCAACAGTCCGGCGAGCGCCATGTTGATCCCGGAGAAGCCGAACCCGATAGCGTTCTGCGGGACCGCGAGGTTCAGCGCGGACAGCGCGAACGGAAAGGCTCCGAGGTACGTCACGAACGCGGTGAAAAAGAGTCGACAACGCCCGCTCAGCGCCGCGAGCAGGTAGCCGACGCCGGCGAGGAGCCCGTACCCGACGAGGTTCCCGAGGAGGTGGTTCGTGCCGAGGTGGACGTGGTGGGCCGCAAACGCCGACAGCGGCGTCGGGTCGGCGTACGCGAACGCCAGCGAGCGCCGGCTCGTCTCCGGCAGCGCGAACATCCCGAGGAGGACCACCGGCGGGAGACAGAGCGCGAGGAGGTCGACGACGCGGACGCGGGCCGACAGCTCCTCGGCGAACGCGGCGTACCCCGGGCGGCCGTCCACGTCCCGATCCGCGACGGACCCCTCCCCACTGTGGCCGGGGATCGAGCGGTCCATCTCCGACGAGCGGTCACTCACGGGCTCCGATTCAGCCCCGCTCGGGTAATCGTTGTCGGCTCCCGGTCCAGTCGTGATACGTGTCGTGTGTACCGAGCAGCGGACCGGCCGTGTCGGGGGGGGGAGACATCACGGCCGCGGGATCCGCCGGACGAGGGCGACACTCACAAGCACGATGGCGAGGAACACGGCGAGGCCGCCGAGGTTCGACAGGTCGATCCCGCTCGGCTCCTCGGTCGGGGTGTCGGACGCGGCGTCGCCCACGTCGTTCGAACCGACGGCTCCTGCGTCGGTCCCGTCCCCCGTAGACGCCGCGCCGTCCTCGTCGCTCTCGTCGCCGCCGGGGTCGCCGACGACGAGCGTCCCGGCCGTCGTGTCGCCGACCGCGACCTCGTACGTGCCGGGGTCG
>PXST01000008.1:0-10807 GCA_003023405.1 Halobacteriales archaeon SW_8_68_21 | reverse complement strand
TCGATCGCCGTTCGGTCGAGCGAGGCTCCCGTCGCGCGCACCACCGGGCGCTCGGTCGCCACGGCGAACATCGAGAAGTCGTCGGTCGTCGCCTCGACGTGGACGCGGTCCTCCGGCAGACCGAGGAACCGGCGGACTGACGGGTCGACGCGTTCGGTCTCCAGTCGCTCCCACCCGTCGGGTTCCGCCTCGGACCGGCGGTACAGGACGAGGTTCTCGGGGTTGCCGCCGGTCTCGTTTAAGTACTCGCGGTCGACGCTGACCGAGAACCGCACGCCCGACACGTCTTCGCCGGTGAACGTGTGGGTGAACTCGAAGTAGCCGATCGGTGCCGCGCCGCGCGAGTCGCGCAACGCACCGGCCGCGGCGAACGGCTCGGGCTGACCGACGGTCCGGAAGCCCACGTCGCCGCCGGGCGTGTTCATAATTCGCACGCGATCGAGGGTGACGTTGCCGCCCGCAATTTCCATCCGACCCGCATCGAAGGTGACCCCCTCACCGGGCGGGAGACCGCTGCCTTCGAACTCGCGGGTGTCGGGAGCGGGGCTGTGAACGGTGGTGGTGACGCCGTCGCCGTCGTCGTCGGTGTCGTCGCCGTTCAGCGCCGCCGTCTCCGCCTCTTCCGGCTCGGCGATCTCGGCGCGGATGTCGAAGTCGTCGCCGCCGAGCGTGGTGCCCGCCGCCGCGCCGCGCGCGTCGATCCGGAGGCCGACCGCGACCGTCTCGTTCGGCCCGAGCGTGACGTTGTTCGACCGACCCTCGATCGAGGTCCCGTCCGCGACGAAGGTGACGTTTGCCTCCGTGTGTTCGATCCAGACGTGGGCGTACTCGTCGGCGGTGTAGGTGATCTCGAAGATGCCGTCCACCGAGGCGAGCGCGTCGGGGTTGACGCCCTCGAAGTCGGGGCCGAGCTTTTCGTTCGACGCCGAGATGTCGACGACGATCTCGTCGTCGTTCAGGTAGGCGTAGTCGCCGTTGGGGCCGTCGGCCGGCTGGACCGCGAGACGCTCCTCGGCGAACGTGTCGGCCGGGCCGTCGACGACCGCCGCGCCCGTGGCGAAGGTGAGCCCTCCCGCAGCGGCAACGAGCGCGGCGAGGAGCAGGGTCCGGCGAACGGCTGACATGCGTGTCTGATTGTCGGGTACGGTGCGACGTGCTTGGTTATGTTGTGCCTGAAGACCGTACGGCTCTCATCGACCCCCCGCTGACGAACACGAGAGAGCAGCTCGAAGCGCATGAGCGAAGTTCCAGAGAGGCGATAGGTCGCGGCCGATGCTCGCTCTGGTGTCCGGAGATCGTAGCGAAGCCGACTGAAAAGCCGGTTAAACGCCTCAAAATCGGTCTCATCGGTTTTCTGAGCAGGGTTGTAAACCATGGTAAGCGCTGAAGTGTTATCACAACCCATGGTTTTATGTTGGCAGATTCATATTTGTCTGACGATAATGTCGTCGGCACAGCAAATCGACGGGGCAGGGGCAGCGCCGGCGGGAGGGATCTCCGAAGACGACCTGTTCGACGTACTGGCGAATCAGCGGCGGCGGTTCGCCGTCCACCTCCTGAAACACGATCCGGGCGACGCGATCGAGATCGGCGAGATGGCCGAGCAGATCGCGGCCTGGGAGAACGGGATCGACACCGCCGAGATCACGAGCAGCGAGCGGAAGCGGGTGTATACGGCGCTCCAGCAGTCGCACCTGCCGAAGATGGACGAAGCGGGCGTCGTCGAGTTCAACAAGGACCGCGGGGTTGTCAGGTCTCGGTCCGCGCTGGAGGACATGGACGTGTACATGGACGTAGTCGAGGGTCGTGAGATCCCGTGGAGCGAGTACTACCTCGGGCTCTCGGGCGTCGCCGCCGCGCTCGTCTCGGCGGTGTGGCTCGGCGCGTGGCCGTTCGTACTCTTACCCGAGATGGCGTGGACGCTGGTGATCGTCGTCGCGTTCGCGTTCTCGGCGCTGGCGCACAAGTACTACCCCGCGGAGATGGAGGTCGGCCGCGGCGAAGAGCCGCCGGAGCTGAGCTGACGCACGGCGACCGAGAGTTCGACCGCTAGCGACGCGGAAGGGGCGACCACGTCACGATGACCGACACAGACCGGGAACACGTCGTTCAGGCGGTGCCAGAAGGAGTTCCGTCACCGCATCGAGCGTGGATTGCGGATCTGGTTGTCGGATTCATCCTGCGGCTGAAGCCGCAGGTATTCTCTTTGCTTTTTATAAAGACTAGCAGGAAGACGAGCGAGGCGAACGGGGGTCGCCCCGAGTACCGGCGTCTGTCGGAGCGAACGAGAGGCCCGATCGATCGGTTCAGATGACCTTTTATACCCGGCGACCACACGCGGTCGCATGGACGACCACTCTCACGAGCCGGACCCGGACGAACGCGTCACCGCCCCGATGCAGACGTTCGGCGGCCGCGAGGTCGGCATCGGCGCGGCCGTCACGCTCGTCGGACTACTGCTCGCGTACGCCGTTCCGTTCCTCGTCACCTTCTGAGAAGGGCGGTTTCGTTGTCACTCGCGGGTTTCGTACCGAACGCGCAGCCGCAGTCGATCGATTCGATCAGCGCTTCGCGTCGTCGTCGCTCGCTTCCAGTTCCGCGTCCGCGAACGCGCGGATCCGTCGTCGCTCGTCGGCGGACAGATCGACCGCACGCGCGCTGTCGACCTGTCCGTTCACGACCGCGTTCTGCTGTGGTCCCCACACCTCGACCGGGTGTTCTTCGACGTACTCAACCCACCGGAAGACCTGCTCGTAACGGGGCTGTCGCTCGGGATCGTCATTGGCTCGGGTCGACCCGTCTTCAGGCGTTCGTGAGTCGCTCATAGCGGTCCTCGACGTCGAGTCGTTCGACCCACGATTCGAGCCGCGCGCGGGAAAGCGTTTCTCCGAAGAGCGCGTAAAGATATGCGGCGTCCTCGAGGTCGGTTCGACCGCCGAGCGAGAGCTTGTACGCGATCTGGAGTTCGAGCGGGCCGATGGGGACCGTGTGGTCGCCGACGTGCGCGTCGATCGCGTTCCGGAGCGACGCCTCGTCGAACTCGTCGCTCGGGAACTTCACCTCGATATGCGGCGTCATCTCGCCGTCCGGTGCCACCCAGGTGTTCGTGTCGTTCGCGAGGTTGCCGTACATCTCGGAGAGCGGCATCGCGGGACCCCAGTACCTCTCGCGTTCCAGCTCGTCGACGATCTCGTCGACCCGTTCGGCCGAACACCGTTCGACGAACACGTCGATGTCCTCCGTCGAACGCGATCGTCCGGCGAGGATCGCGACGTAGCCAGCGACGAAGACGTGGTCGACATCCAGTCGAGACAGAATCTCGGAGAACCCGACCGCGAGCTCGTCGAGCCGGTTCGGTGCGCGGTCGACGACGAGGCCGCGATCGGTGAGTGCGATGCCGCCCATGGCGGACCCTCTTCACGAGTCCGCATAAATCCCTCTCGTCACCGCGGGTACCACGCGAGCGGGTGGTCCGCGGTGAGTTCGACCGTGACGGGCTCGTTGAGCCCGAACTCCTCGACGTGGTTGTGGAGGCAGTGAACCGTGTCACCGGACTCCAGCTCGACCTGGTAGACGAACGACGGCCCGACGTACTGCCGCGAAACGATGATCCCGTCCGCCAGCTCGGGGCTCGCGGGCGTCGCGCGGAGGTCGTCGGGGCGAACTAAGACGTCGACGGGCGCGCCGTCGTAGACGGTGTCGTACCCCTCCAGCGTCACGGCGTCGAAGCGGCCGATGCCGGTCTCGACCTGCTCGTCGCGGAGCTCGCCTTCGAGGAACGACGCTCGCCCGAGGAAGGAGGCGACGAACTTTGACTCGGGGCGCTCGAAGACGGTCTCGGGACTACCGACCTGCTCGATGTTCCCGTCGTTCATGACCGCAACTCGGTCGGAGATGGACATCGCCTCCTCCTGGTCGTGGGTGACGGAGACGGCGGTGACGCCCGCCTTCTTGAGGATGCGCCGGACCTCCTCGCGCATCTCCACCCGGAGGCGAACGTCGAGGTTCGAGAAGGGTTCGTCCAGGAGGAGCCCCTCCGGCTCGGGCGCGAGCGACCGCGCGAGGGCGACGCGCTGTTTCTGCCCGCCGGAGAGCTGGTCGGGCGTCTTCTCGCCGTGATCGGTCATCTCGACCAGTCCGAGCAGTTCGTCGACGCGCGCCTCGCTCTCGGCGGCGTCGGCGTCGGTCAGCCCGAACGCGATGTTCTCGCGGACGGAGAGGTGCGGGAAGAGCGCGAAGTTCTGGAAGACGATGCCCACGTCACGTCGCTCCGGCGGGACGAACGACCCGTCGCCGGCGACCACGTCGCCGGCGAGTGATATCTGCCCTTCGGTCGGCTCTTCGAGTCCCGCGATGGTGCGGAGCGTCGTCGTCTTCCCGCAGCCGGAGGGGCCGAGAAACGTCAACAGCTCGCCCGACCGGACGTCGAGCGAGACGTCGTCGACGGCGGTCTCCGGGCCGAACGACTTCGTGACTCCGGACAGCGACAACACCGGGTCCGCGACGGCGTCGTTCGCGTCGTCGGAAGCGGCGGTCGTCCAGCGATCGGTCGCGGCGTCGTCCGACTCGACCGAGCGCGTCGTCCCGACTGGTTCAGTGGATGCCATCGATGAGGGGCGGGCACCGGACGGCCGGTGTCCCGCGGCTGCCGCCACATACTTTAGGAGTACCTAAAAGCGTATCGCTCGCACTCGCGCCGTCGAAATCGGTGGTTCGAGGCGGCGGCTTCTCCGGGGACGACGGCGCTCGGCCACGTCCGGACCGCTCAGGCCAGTTCCCGGTCGATCACGTCGCGGTGGTCGCGGACCGCGTCGGCCGAGAGCGCGACCGATTCGTCGCCCACGACGAGCGAGAGCGTCCCGTCCGTCGTCACGGTCCCGAGCCGGAAGACGGGGAGGTCGCCGGTCGCGGCCGCGACCGCCTCGGGGTCGGTCGTCTGGACCAGGAGCCGCCCCGGCGTCTCGTCGAAGGCCGCGACGCGGTCCGGCAGCGTGGCGTCGACGCCCGCCTCGTCGGTAGCGTCGGGAACCGGTCGCTCCCGCCGGTGTGCGCGAGGTACTCGGAGCCGCCGAGGGCGTCGCCGCCCGCCCCGACGAGCAGCAGTTCGGAGCCGCCCGCGCGGTCGGCGTCGAGCGCGGCCGGCGGGGCCGAGTACCCCCGCGTCGTGCCGAGCACCGCGAGCGTCGGCGTCGGCGGGATAGGACCCTCGACGCTGTCGTTGTACAGCGAGACGTTGCCGCCGACGACGGGCGTGTCGAGCGCCGCGCAGGCGTCCGCCAGCCCGTCGACGATCCCCTCGAACGCGCCGTACACGTCCGGTTTCTCGGGGTTACCGCCGTTGAGGCAGTCGACCGCGGCCAGCGGGAGCGCGCCGGTCGCGGCGAGGTTCGTCGCGTTCTCCAAGGCGACCGCGCGAGCGCCCTCGTACGGCGCGACTGCGGTCCACTTCGGGTTCGCGCCGGCGGACAGCGCGAGGCCGACGCCGTCGGCGTCGTCCGCGGCTTCCTCGCCGCCGTCCCCTCTGCCCGCGTTTTCCGTCTCCCACATCGCGAGCAGCGCAGCGTCGTCGCCGGGCTTCACCGCGGTGCGCGTGCCGACCTCGTGGTCGTACTGTCGGTACACCCAGCGCTTGCTCGCGGTCGAGGGGGCAGAGAGGACGGCCGCGACCGCCTCGTCGAGCGGCGGCGGCGAGTCCGGGAGGTCGCGGTCGGGCCGAGTCGGCGGCTCGCTCGCGAGGTCGTTCATCGGCGCGCCGTCGGCGAGGAACTCCGCGGGCGCGTCGACGACCGTTTCGGACGCCGCTTGGTCGCCCGCGAACCCGCAGACGTAGTCGCCGTCCGTCACTTCGCCGATGACCGAGCAGCCGAGGTCGAACCGATCGGCGAGGTCGCGGACGCGCTCGATGTCTTCGGGCGCGACCTCGTAACACATCCGCTCTTGGCTCTCGGCGAGCAGGATCTCGGTGGCGTTCATGTTCGGCTCGCGCTGGTGGACGGCGTCGAGGTCGATCCGCGCGCCGAGCCCGCCCTTCGCGACGAGTTCGGAGGACGCGCCGCCGAGGCCGGCCGCGCCGAGGTCGCGGGCCGACAGGATTAGGTCCTCGTCGATCAGCGTCTCGTTACACTCGATCAGCCGCTTTTCCGCGTAGGGGTCGCCGACCTGAACCGCGGGCCGGTCCTCGGTCTCGGCGTCCTCGGCGAGGTCCTCGCTGGCGAACGACGCGCCGCCCAGTCCATCGCGGCCGGTGGCGTTGCCGACGAGGACCAGCTTGTTCCCCGGCTCCTTCGCGGTCGCGGTGACCAGCCGGTCCGCGTCCGTGACGCCGACGCAAGCGACGTTGACGAGCGGGTTCCCCTTGTAGCCGGGGTGGAACGCGACGCTGCCGCCGACGGTGGGGACGCCGATGCAGTTGCCGTAGTGGGAGATGCCCTCCACGACGCCCTCGAAGCGGTACCGGGAGCGCTCGCGGTCGAAGCCGCCGAAGTACAGCGAGTCGAGGAGTCCGATCGGGTACGCGCCCATGCTCATCGCGTCGCGGACGATGCCGCCGACCCCGGTGGCCGCGCCGTCGAACGGGTCGACGAACGAGGGGTGGTTGTGGCTCTCGACGCCGAACGTGACGTAGGTGTCGCCGTAGTCGTCGGCGTCGCGCTCGGCCGCGGGGGCGTCCGCGGCGTCGGGGTCGGGGAGCGCGAGGACCGCCGCGTCGTCGCCGGGACCGACGACGACCTGGTCGCCCTCGCTGTCGAACGCCGACAAGAGCGGCCGCGAGGAGCGGTACGCGCAGTGTTCGCTCCAGAGGTTCTCGAACAGCGCGGCCTCGGCCGGCGTCGGCTCCCGACCGAGCTCCGCGACGACGAGCTCGTGGTCCGGGTCGGACAGACTCATTCACTTACGTGGTCACCGAGCCGGTTCTAATGCTTTTCTATACGCACGTTCGTGGTTATCGCGTCGGTCGCGACGCCGGCACGGATTGCGGTGCTGTGCGGTGGCGCGCGCCTGCGAGCGGCCGATAGGGCGCGAGGAGCGCGTGCGAGGGAGTCGGACGAGGCTGGGGAGGCAAGGCGCTGTGCGGTTGCGGGGCGGGACTCGAAGGGGCAGTCGCCGGCGGTAGAGCCGCCGGCTGCCCGTGGCGCGTCGCGCCACGCTGCCGCGAGGCGGTGTTTGTGTCGACCCGACACGTATAAAAAGAAACAGTATCGTACAGCCGAGCGGCTGGGGCTTCGGCGGTGTCCGCCGTGGATTCGTATTCAGGTATTTATAAGCGGTCAGACTGCCCTCCAGCGATTGTTTATAAGAGAACGACCGACGCGCCGTAGACCACGACCGTTCCGAAGACGCCAATCGCCGCCGCCTTGGCGTTGAGTTTGACCGCCTTCTTGCGGTCGGCGGCGAGCGCCGCCTCGTCGACGACTTCGCTCGTCCCCTCGCCAACGTCGAAGACCCCGATCCCGGCGAAGCCGATACAGAAGCGCTCGCGGTACTGTAACCCGCCCATTGCGGCCCCGTACAGGGGAAACACCGAGAGGGCGAGCGACCACTGCGGCCACGCGAGCGCGACGACCGCCGCGACGTAGCCCGCGGCGAGCGCGAGCGATCCGACGCCGAGGAGGAGCCGCCGCCGCTGTTGGGTCGGTCCGATGTTACAGACGCCCGGTTGGTATTCCATGTGGGTCGTACGGGTACGGCGGTGAAAGACGCACGGGTTCGCTCGGTCTCGGGGAGCGAGGGTCGGCGGTTCCGGTGCGGTCGTCGACCCCGAGTCGGCGATAGTTTATGTTCCGACGGGCTGAACGTGGAGACGGATTCGTATGAAAGGTGACGACGGGAAACGGTGGGAGAGGACGGTCCACCGGTACGAGACGATCCTGGAGTCTCTCGACGACGGCGTCTACGCGATCCGCAGCGACGGGACCATCGTCTACGTTAACGAGCGGTACGCGGAGATGAAAGGGGTCGACCGGTCGGCCCTCCTCGGAACGGACATCTACGAGTGGGTGAGCGACGAGACCGGAGAGCAGGCCCTCGCGGAGCGGGCGGCGATGCGCGAGGAGGGGCGCGACGCCGGCACCGTCGAGTACGAGTTCGAGTCGGTCGACGGCGACACCTTCCCCGCGGAGATGCGGTTCGGGTGGGTCGGGCCCGACGGCGATGAGGAGGTCGGTCGGGTGGGCGTGATCCGCGACATCAGCGACCGGAAGCGACGCGAGCGTGAACTGGAGCGGCAGAACGAACGGCTCGACGCGTTCGCTTCGATCGTGTCGCACGATCTCCGGAACCCGCTGAACGTCGCCCGGGGTCGCCTCGAACTGGCCCGGGAGGAGTCCGACCCACGGCACCTCGACGATGTCGAGCGGGCCCACGAACGCATGGAGACCCTGATCGATGACCTGCTGACGCTCGCGCGCGACGGCGAGGACGCCGGGGACCTCGAACCGGTCGACCTCGACACGCTCGTCCGCGAGTGCTGGGAAGGCGTCGGCACCGCCGGCGCGTCGCTGCGCGTCGAGGCCGACCTGATGGTCCGGGCCGACCGGAGCCGGCTCAGACAGGTGCTGGAGAACCTGATCCGCAACGCCGTCGACCACGGGGGCGCGGACGTGACGGTCGTCGTCGGTGACCTCGACGGCGGCTTCTACGTCGAGGACGACGGCCCCGGGATCCCCGAGTCCGACCGCGACCGGGTCTTCGAGGGAGGGTACACCACGGATCCGGACGGCACGGGCTTCGGACTGGAGATCGTCTCGGAGGTGGCCGCTGCGCACGACTGGTCGGTCCGCGCGGCGGAGGGGACCGGCGGCGGGGCCCGGTTCGAGTTCACCGGCGTCGACAGCGCCGAGTAAGCGTCGACGGTCAGAGTAGGCGTCGACGGCCAGAGCAGACGCCGGACACACGACGGTAAAATGGTCCGCCCGCCAGTGGTCGGTGTGAACCGGATCCAACTCGGCAACACCGTCTTCGAGGGCGAAAACGACGTCTACCTGCTCGACGGCGAGACGACCGCGCTCGTCGACACCGGCGTCGCGCTCCCGGAGGTGCGCGGGGAGCTGGTCGACGGGCTCGCCGCCTACGGCCGCTCCGTGGTCGACGTCGACGCGATCGTGCTCACCCACTGGCACCCGGACCACGCGGGCCTCGCGGGCGAGATACAGGCCGAAGGAGGCGTCGACGTGTACGTCCACGAAGCCGACGCCCCCCTCGTCGACGGGACCGAGACGCTGCTGTTCGCCGACCGCGACCGCCAGCGCGAGACGTTCGAGCGGTGGGGGATGCCCGACGCCGACCGCGAGCGCCTGACCGACTTCTTCGCGGCGGTCAGCACGGATCTCTCGGGCCGGCCCGCCGACGTGACGACGTTCGCCGACGGCGAGGCGATCTCGGCCGGCGGCGTCGAACTCGAACCCCTCCACCTGCCGGGGCACACCGCGGGGCTCTCCGGGTTCGCGTTCGACCCGCGGGCGGTGCCGGACCACGACCCCGTCGCGGGCGCGGACGCGACCGAGGAGGCGTTCACGGGCGACGCGCTGCTCCCGAAGTACACCCCCAACGTCGGCGGCGCGGACGTGCGCGTCGAGGGCGCGCTCGCGGCCTACGCCGAGAGCCTCGCGCGGATCGTCGAACGCGACTTCGACGCCGCCCACCCCGGCCACCGCCGGCGGATCGACGACCCGAGCCGGCGCGCGGCGACGATTCTCGACCACCACCGCCACCGGACCCGCCGGGTGATCGAGGTCCTCGGAGAGTCGGGACCGGCGACCGCGTGGAAGGTTGCTGCCGCGCTGTTCGGCGACCTCGACGGGATCCACGTCCTCCACGGCCCGGGGGAGGCGTTCTCGCACCTCGATCACCTCGCGGCGGCGGGCGTCGTCGAGCGCGACGGGACCGCCTACCGGCTTGTCGACCCTGACCCGGACGTGGCGGCGCTGTTCCCGACCACGCCGCTGGACGACCTCGTGGACGGCGGCGAGGACGCGTAGTCGCGGTCCCCCGTCGATCTCCGGTTCCTCGCCAGTCTCCGGTCCCCAAAAGGTATTCCTGCCGGCCGTGGTATTCGGGGACGTGAAGCGGGACGCCCTCGCCGCGGTCGTCGTCGCCCTCCTCGCCGTCGTCGCGCTCGGCGTCGCGGCCGCGACGTTGGACTCCGCGGTCGACACCGGCAGCGGCGGGTTCGGCGGGGGCGGCGGATCGGCTCCGAGCGTCGGGGAGACCGAGGGAGACCCGGGCGTCCTCACCTCGCCGGGGGAGTCGGGCGAGCTGTCGACCTCCGGGGCCTGCCTGCCGTCGCTCAGGGAGCCGCCGGCCGTCGCCGCGCTCCTCCTCGGGATGGCGCTGCTCGCCGCGGTGACCTATCGGGACACCGCGTCGCCGTTCGCGAGCGTCGCCGTCTCCGGTGTGATCGGTGCCCCGATCGGGGTCCTCTTCTGGGTGCTGTCGGCGTGCGGGTCGGCCGGACAGCGCGTCTCGGTGGCGCTCGGTCTCGGCGGCAACGGGACGGGGCTGTTCCCCGAGGGCGCTCCCGGTGGCGGCGGGTTCGGTGGCGGCGAGGGCACGGCGTCGACGCCGGAGGTGCTGTTCGCGCTGGTCGTCGTCGCCGCGATCGTCGCGAGCGTCGCCGTCCTCCTCCTCGCCGGGGGCGACGACGAGGCCGACGAGCGGAGCGCGGACCCTGAGCAGCCGGACGAGGAGCCGCCGGACCTCGACGCAGTCGGGCGGGCGGCCGGCGAGGCCGCCGACCGGATCGAGTCGTCGGACGCGGACAACGAGGTGTACCGCGCGTGGCGGGACATGACCGACGCGCTCGACGTCG
>PXST01000007.1:75658-83771 GCA_003023405.1 Halobacteriales archaeon SW_8_68_21 | reverse complement strand
TGGTCCTCGTCCGTCTCTCCGGCGTCGGTTGCGGGTGTCTTCTCGCTTCCGTCCTGACCTCCGTCTGGACTTCCGGAGACGGTGAGATTCGTCGTTCTCGTGTCTGTTCTCCCTGCGCCGTTCCTGACGGTCAGTTCGACAGTGACCTCACCGGCCGTGTCGAACGTCGCCGTCACCTGTTCGCCTCCTGTCGCCTCACCGGCGACGGCCCACTCGAACGCGACAATCTCCCCGTAGCGGTCCCTGGAACCGCTCGCGTCGAGCCTGACTGTCTCCCCGACCTCGACCGCCGACGGAGTGATCTCGACTGCTGCCTCGGGGGTTGCGACCGCACTCACGCTGAAGATGGAGGTGTCGGGTGTCTCGGCTCTGAGGGTGATCTCACCGTCGCCGACGCCGACAACCTCGGTCTCGACGGACTCCCACTCCTGGCTCTCTCCGTCGACAAAGCGGGTGACCTGGAGGTCCTCAGCGGCTGCGTCAGTTCTCTCGACGCTCTCGGTCGGGACGCCGAACTCGATTGTCGCACCGACGTCCGAGACGCCAACGTCGGGTTCGATCGCGAGGACTGTCACCCCAGCACCGGGAGGCGCAGTAGCCCGGGGTGGTGGCTGCTCCAGTTCTGCTACTGTCACCGTGCCGTCCACCGGGTTGTCGAAGCTGATCCGCTCGAGGACAGAGTCGTTGGAGAACGTGGCGGTGTTCCCGCTGCCCTCCGACTCCGGGCCGACGGTTACCTCCTCGGCGTGCTCGATAGCAGTCTCGGCCTCCTCCGGAAGGCCGATCCGACTCCGGGCCTCCGCTGCGGTGAGCTCAGCGCCGTCCTCTCCGGTCTTCTCGTCGGTCGTGGTCTCGGCCGCGCTGCCGCCGCCGGTGTTCTCCTCGTCACCGTCGCCGTTCTCACCTTCGACGGTGATCGACTCGTCGTCGACCTCCGTGATGTCGTAGGACGCCCCGGCCTCGGTCGCCAGGGCGTCGATAGACAGCGAGATGTCGCTCGTTCCCGACGCGTCGCCGGTCACCGTCACAGTCGCAACGGTGACCGCTCCGCTGTCGTCCGTGTCGGCCAGCGCCGCAACGACGTCGACAGAGGAGTTGTCGGCGGCGAAGCTTATCTCGGTTGTAGCGCCGGCGGGTCCACCCTTCAGGTCGACTCCGGTGAGCGAAGCGACTGTCGCGTCGGCGGCCTCGACGGTGAAATCGTAGGCGCCGACACCGCCGTCTGCCGACTCGACCACCAGATCGTACGTGGCTGTCTCCCCGGCGTCTACCGTTACACTCGACGGGTCGAGGCTCACTGTCGTCTCTGCTCTCTCCTGCTGTGTCTGCGCCCGTTGGGGCGGGTCGCTGGGGCTCGTACCTGTTCCGACCCCGGCTCCGGCTCCAGTGCCGGCTCCGGCCCCAGCGACTGCGACAACTGTCGCCGCGACGAGGAGGACTGCTCTCGCCCGGTTCGACACGGACGGGAGTCGTTCGCTCGCGCTCATCGGCTCCGGCGCGGTCGCAGCCAAACAAAGCGAGTCAACGTGGTCGTCGTGGCGGTCGTCCGGGGCGTGGTAGGTGACGTTGCCGTGTGACGTGACTGAGTATTCAAACGCCGATAGTTCCGACCGGAGGGTTCCGGCTTCCGTCGGGATGGTGATTTCCCCCGATTCCATCATAGCGGCGGTGTCTTCGACCATCTCCGCCTTCGCCGCCGTCGTGAATTTGACGGGTTCGACCGGGATACCCGCCGCGTTCAAGTCTTCTGTTATCTTGTTATCACGAGTTGCGTCCACCTGAACCGTCGCCGGGTTGTACCGCTCATAGGTGTTCTCTATCAGCTTCTGAATCGCGTGCCACGACGTTTGCTGAACCCGCTCAAGTTCCACCACGTAGCCCTCGGAATCCAAGACCGTAATCACCGTCCAATCGTGATGCCGGGCGTAGTCCACGCCAATCCGATACGGGGCCTGTCCGCGCCGGGAACCGAGGTCGTACCCCTCCGTCGGTATCTCGGGGAAGACCTCGCCGCTGTCTTCCTGAAACTCCGCTAAATATTCCTGTCGAAACACGCGGTCGGGCATCGTCTCACGCTGTTGCTCGATTTCGGAATCCGGTATGAATGGATTATCGAAACTCGTCGCGTGCGAGTAATACACGGTGTCGTCGCCGGCGTCCTCACCCCGCATCGCCATCCTGTAAAACCAGTCCTTCCCGCGCGGGGTGCTGAACACGATTGCCTCACCCAAAGTATCAGTTAGCGTAGGTCTTAGATACTCATTCCAAATCGCCGCTGGCATTGACGCCGCTTCATCCACAGACAGGAAATCAACACCCGCTCCCTTGAGCGACTTCGGCTTGTCCGAACTCTTGAACGAAATCACCGTGCCGTTGATTAACTCAATCTCACGCGGTGGGGATAGTTTCGGCTCCCCCTGTACGAGCGCTTCGGGGAGCATTTCCAGCATCCGCGAGAACCCGAAATCTTGGCTCTGCGAATAGGTCGGCGCAACCCACCATACGGTCGCACCGCTATTCTCAAGTGCGTACCGTATCGACTCTATGATAGCAACCTCGTTTTTCCCCGTTCGGCGTCCCCAGTTCAGAACCCGGAACCGAGCATCCGACTCGATTACCGCACGTTGCTTCGTGTGGGGTTCCCACTGAATAGTAACCTCCGCGCCCATTCTGATACGACCCCGTTACTCACTTCCAAACTGAACCGAGATTTCGTCGGTTTGCGTTTCGCTTTCTTGATTCCCTGAACTCTGGAGCCAATTATTGAACTTCTCCATCACGCGGGCCGCCGCCTCTGGCTCGTTGTCGTCCATCAACTTCTCGACGGCGGCCTTGAACACCACGTCGCTCATCATCCCCACACGGTCGCCCAACCTGTCCTCAACGTACGGGGCCAACTCCTCCGAGATGTCCTTGGAAATCGTGGATTGTGCCACCCCAAAATAGGTACACACTTCGCTCTGATTAATCCGCGTCGGCGTTCCCAGCTCATACATCCTGTCAAGCAACCACGCCCGACGTTGCGCCGCGTCGAACGACCGCTTCTCGCTCGGTTTGTCGGGCACATCGGGGTATTTCACCCGCTCGTACTCGTATTCGTATTCCTTGTCCGAGAGGTCTGTCATTATAAACTAATATCACCGAATCGGCTTGAACGCTGTCGCACCGGGCGGTCGGTTCCCGCGCTATCGCCCGGCGAATACCCCCGCTCCCGTCGCGGGTCCGTGATAATCACGGATTCCCGGAAAATAATGCCGGGAAACGCTGAACATCGACACGCGTGTGATAGTCGGTTGTGACTGTCACGGACCAACTATCACACTGTACATCCACAGTAGAGAGTCTAATACATCTTTTTACAAGACGGATATGGTGTATGTTATAGTGTGATAGTTGTTCGGGGGGATAGGGGGAGGGGTGGGGTGGATGGATGACTCAGAACCGCGCTGGCACACAGGAAGACGTGGGTAGAGGGTGGTGTCTTCGTCCACCGCAACCGCCACCGCGACCGCTTTTCTTTTGCTGTGTTAGACCCCCACCCCCTATCCCCCTAAACAACTATCACACTATCACATTCTTCTCACACACCCCACCTAATCACCCGTCTTATGGCCTGTATTGCGGAATTCTCGATGTGATAGTTACCGTGATGGTGGTGTGATAGTTGCCGTGACTGTCACACGCTCCGCCGGTTCTTAACCAACGCCGCGATTATCACGGAACTATCGTATTACTTATCTTCGCCGCGTAGGCATAATCAGCGGTTTCAGTCCGTTAGACGGCAGGTATTAGAAACTGTAGTCATATATGCGATAAATACTAAGTACCTATAACCCGTGTTTTGATACGTATGAGGCAAAGTGATTCAGTAAAAAAGACGTTCAGTATTCACCCCGACGCGCTCGGGGTACTGGAGTCCAAAGACAACATGTCGGCGTATGTGTCCGAGAGCGTCCGGCGTCGGCATATTCAGGTAGAGAGCGCGAAACTGATTATCGAGGTCGCACAAACCGCGCTGGATTGTGGCTACCCCGAGGCGGATGAGCGGGCATTTTGGGGGGCGGCGGAGCGGTTCACCGCGTACCGGGGCGGCTCCCCCCCGGAGTGGCTTCGGGATATAGGGGTGGGGTTCAGCGGACCGCCCTTCGGGGGCGACCAACCCCGCGTTGAGCCGGGAACCGTCGAGTTGCCGGCGACAGAAATCGAGCGGGTTGTGAGCAACGTTGTCGACGGACTCAACCTTGGCGTCGAGAGTCAAGAGCGTGAAATCGGCGAGGCGGTGCTTGACCGCTATGGCTTTTCCGAGGGACCGGAGCGGGTGTCGTCGGAGGAACTGGATGGGGACGTTGAGATGGAGACGACCATCAGGGAGGACGCGATGATTGTTGCCGAGTTAGAGAATGATGAAACTGAACTTGAGAATAACAGACAATGAGTGAAGGGATGGGTGCGGCGGAGGACGGCGGTGGCACGCCGTCTACCACTGGCGTAGAGCGCGAGCATAAAGAGTCTGCCGACAGTGACGATCGAGACCCCAAGCTGTATGAGGAGCCGCCGGCATATTCGGGGCCTGCGGAGCCGATAAAAAAGGACGATGGGACTGTACTCATCTGCGACCCGGAGCCGGACCGCGGCGACGTGAAGTGGGGCGGGGCGGAGGTCGGAAAGTGGGATTGTGTGCGGTGTGGCAACACCATTAGGCCCGGTCTTGATGCTGACGGGGAGCCGGTCGAACCCCCCGAGTGCCCGACATGTGAGCGACAGGGACCGTTCCAGCACATGGGTGATTATAAGTCCGCTGTTCGCAGAGCGGCGGTCGAAATGGCCTCCGCTGACCGACCGACTGACTCGATGTGGTTCCCCCCGAACGAACCGAAGGCCGCCCGGACAGATGAAGTGTGGTCTGATATTCGGACGTACATAAAGGAACATTGGTCGTCGGCTAACGAGACTAATTACGACCTGCTCACGGCGTGGGCGGTTAGTACGTGGTTCCGTCCGGAATTGGAATTTAGTTCGCACCTGTTTCTCTCCGGGCAGAGTACGGGTGGAAAGACCCGGCTGTTGAACACGCTGGCGAGGGTGTCGTACCGTGGTGTTGTCACGGCGTCCACGTCGTCGGCCTCGATGTACCGGATGATTGACGACCTGAGTCTGACGTTTCTCGTGTCAGAGTATCACGGTCTCGATGAGGACGAACAGCAGAAACTCGATAACGTGATCCGCGCTGGCCAAAAGCGAAACGAGATTGTCACTCGGTCGGTCCCTAACGCGGACGGCGGGTGGGGCGTTGGGACTTTCAACACCTTTACGCACGCCGGCATTGCGGCGATGGAGGAACCCGCCGATGACATTGTGAATAGATGTATCCAGATCCAGTCACGGAAGGCGGCGGATGTTGACTTGCCGGAGAAGCACGACGAGGAAACGGCGAAGGATATTCGGAGCCGGATGTTACATGAACGGTTCAGGCACCACGATTCCGAGCGGTGGGACGCGGCGTATGGCAAGGCACTCCGGTACTGTGAGGAACACAACGTCACCGACCGCACCCGTGAGAAGGTGCTGGCGTTGCTCACTCCGGCGTACCTATTCGGCAAGGTAGATGAACTGGGTGACGCTATTGAGTCGGTAATTGAGGATGATCACGAAGCGATTAGTTCGTCTGAGGATGCGAACGTGATTCGGGTAATCCGTGACTTGGCGAACGAGAAAATCGAGGAGGGTGGCCCGGTTATCGGTGACGATGAAGATATTTGGGACGGTATGAAAATCTACAATACCGAGATCACGCACCTCTACAACCAGATCACAGAGTCGGACAAAAGTTATGAAGCCGTGTCTGAAATCTGGCGGAATCTCGGACTCGAATACGCGAGGGATAGGGACGGGTCGCATATCAGCGACGACCGGCTCAAAGAGAAACTGGAACGAGAGTGTAACGTCCACGGAATCGACCTGTACGGCAAGGTGCCGGTCGGTCGTATTGTCAAGAAGATGCCGGAGGATGAATGGTGGGGCGGCGATTGCCCGGAGTGTGGGTACGACCGAACGATTAATCACAAGCACGCGGACGGTTACAAAATGTGTGGCCCGTGCGCGGCTGAACTGAAAGAGATGGACACCGAGGCGCGCCCGTATCGTCTGACCGTTTCGACGTGTGCCGCCGCTGGTAGTACGGCTTTGCCTCGTACCGCTGAACCTCATCCCGGTCAATGAAGTGAACGCCGACCTCATCCACACGCTCGAAGAACGACGGGTGAATCCCCGGCGCCAACGGTACGGGGCCATCCGTATCATCGGCAATCATTTGAACACACCGAATCGTCACTACCTCCCCATTCCGCACGTACCGGAACACACCGTCTTCATTTTCAATCCAGTCCGGTCGCTCCGCCGCGTCGGATACGTGGATGCGGTGGCCCACGTCCATCAGTTTCGCCGTCGTTGTCAGTCCGCCCCGGCCGGGTCCTCGAAGCCGTCGCGGTAGCAGGGCCAACACGGAAGGTCGGCGTCGGCGTTCCAGTCGCCGCACGCACAGTCAGACGGCCGCTCGTCGCCGTCGTCGGTGAGAACGTCGCCGTCGTCGCCGGCGTTGACAATCCCGCCGTCCGGGGTGGCGACGACCGGGCCGGGCGCGTTGGTCGCGAGAGTCGGGTCAACGTCGACGGCCGCCAGCACACGGCTGTCGATTGGTTCAATCCCGAGGGCCGCCCGAGCGCGACGGATGTGCTTACAGTCGACGTTGCGGTGCGTGTGGTCGGGGCAC
This sequence comes from Halobacteriales archaeon SW_8_68_21, assembly GCA_003023405.1. GTDB lineage: Archaea > Halobacteriota > Halobacteria > Halobacteriales > Haloferacaceae > Halorubrum. Next base: position 77,002 of record PXST01000007.1, on the reverse strand, counting down.
TCACAGCGACCGACCTCGGCGTCGACGTGGTAGGATTCGCCGGTGTGGCTGACGACCATCACGACTGTTTCATCCTGAGTGTCGACGGGCGTGCCGTCGAGTGAGACAACAGATAGGGCTTCCTCGAAGGCGCGGCGGGTGCGTGGTTCGATTTCGGTGCTTTCGTTAGCGTCGAGTTTGTTATCCGTCATGGGCGTAGTCTCCCAAGACAGCCCGGCTCGGGTGTCCTTAGCACCCGGGCGTTCCAACACGCCCCAAGGAACCGGCCTGCCTCTACCTATTGCTACGTGCCAATAGGATATAAATGTTTCCCTTTTGCCTCATGGCAACAGGGTTATATCCCCGGAAGGCGTAGTGTCCGACGTACACATGAGCAATAATAGAGAGCGCAACGAGGAGGGCCAATACGTCGGCACGCTCACGGATGACAACGTGCTTGCCGTTTTGAGAGATGCGGAGGACCCGGTGTTGTCCGCGAAAGAGGTGTCCGAACGGATGGACTGTTCGGCCGAAGCCGCACGTCAGCGATTACACGACCTCAAGGACTCGGGGATGGTCAAGACGAAAACTGTCGGCGCTCGCGCACGGATATGGTGGCTGGTGGAATCGTAGCCTGATTATTCAGTCAGTTCGTTGAACCGCTCGCGGACCTTCTCGACCTTCGGAGCGACGTTCATCTGACAGTATGCGTCCTCAATATTTCCGTCACCAGTACGTTGTTTCTCGAAGTAGTCTTGATGTTTCTCCTCGGCGCGGTAGAACGTCTCCAGCGGCTCGACCTAGGTGACGACCGCGTCGTCGTAGCCCCCTTCCTCGTCGAGCGCCGCGACGTACCGGGTCGCCGCCTCGTGCTGGTCGTCGTCGTGGGTCAGGACGATAGAGCGGTACTGGCTCCCCACGTCCGGCCCCTGTCGGTTCAGCTGTGTCGGGTCGTGGACGGTGAAGAAAACCTCAAGGATGTCTTCATAAGAGAGCGCGTCGGGGTCGTACTCGACCTGAACAACCTCGGCGTGACCGGTGTTGCCGGAACACACCCCGCGGTAGGTGGGGTCGTCGGCGTGGCCACCCGCGTAGCCGGAGGTGACGCTGTGGACCTCGTCGAGTTGCTTGAACGCCGCCTCGATACACCAGAAGCAGCCGCCGCCGACCGTCGCAATCTCGGTGTCCGTCATGGACTCCTGTTGGCGTCGCAGACGTATTAATGACGCGCGAGACGGGGCGGGTACAGGTGGTGTCCGCTCATTCGTCAGGTTACGTCGTGGAGCAACACGAACCACTCCGAAGGCCCAGCCGCTCGGCTGTACGCGACGATACGTGCTTATAAATCGCTGAGCGACACGAACC
>PXST01000007.1:25316-75606 GCA_003023405.1 Halobacteriales archaeon SW_8_68_21 | reverse complement strand
CCCCAGCCTCGCCGCTCGCTTCGCTCGCGGCGTCCCTCGCGCGTGCGACTCCCGCCCTAACGGGCGCTCGTCGGCACGCGCCATCGCCTCAGTTACTTATAAATCGTGACGGTGTGGGGGTGAGCGACGGACCGTTCACAGGCTCGCCTCGCTGGCGGCGGTCAGGCATATCCTGGCTCCACATCCGGCGAGGAAGCCGATTCCGCCGACCGCCGTGGCGACGACCGCCGCCGCGAGCGGCGGGAAGAAGGCGGCGGCCGGCCCGGCGGCCACCGGAACGAACAGGTTGGTCGTGAACCCGAGGCTCGGGCCGAAGGCGAGTATTAATCCCCCGACGGGGTCGACCGTCCGATACGAGTAGTAAGCGACCGCAACCACGACGACGAGCGCCCCCGCCCAGACGACGAGCGACTGCGTGGCGGTGGACGGCTCCAAGTTCCAGACGCGCAGGGCGGTGAGAACCGAGAGCGTCACGAGGAAGGCGAGGGCGCTCGCGACGGCGGCTCTCCTGCGCCCGTCGGATCCCATACGACCGGCTTCCTCCCCGGTTGGCAAGTCTCTTAGGGCGCGTCTCCGCTCTAGGCCGCTTCCCGAACGCGTTCGCCCGGCAACCCTGCGGTCGAACGGTAGACCTTTGCCGCCGCCCACACCAGTTCCGGTATGGTCTCGCTGGGACTGGTGGTGGCGCGGTTCAACGACGCCGTCACGGAGCCGATGGCCGAGGCCGCCCGGGAGACGGCCGCCGACCGCGACGCCGTCGTCGTCGACGAGCTGAACGTGCCGGGCGCGTACGACAGCCCGCTGGCCGCCGACCGGCTCGCGCGCCGCGACGACGTCGACGCGGTCGCGGTCGTCGGAGCCATCGTCACCGGCGACACCGACCACGACCGCGTCATCGCGACCGCGACCGCCGAGAAGCTCACCGACGTGAGCCTCGACCGGGACACCCCGGTCGCGTTCGGCGTGAGCGGGCCGGGGATGTCCGGCGCGGAGGCGCGCGAGCGGATCGACAAGGGAGCGGACGCCGCCACGGCGGCGATCGACCTCGCCGAGGAACTCGACCGACAGACACCCGACCACACACGACACATGAGCGACGCATACGACTTCTCGGAGCGGATCGGACGCGTAGAGCCCAGCGCGACGCTGGCGATATCGAACCTCGCGGCGACGAAGGAGGCCGAGGGGGCCGACATCGTCGACCTCTCGGTCGGCGAGCCGGACTTCGACACCCCGCCGAACGTCGTCGAGGCCGGGAAACAGGCCCTCGACGCGGGCCACACCGGGTACACCTCCTCGAACGGAGTTCCCCGGCTCAAGGAGGCGATCGCGGAGAAGCTCCGCGGCAACGGGATCGACGCCGACGCCGACGAGGTCATCGTCACGCCCGGCGGCAAGCAGGCGCTCTACGAGACGTTCCAGACGCTGATCGACGAGGAAAGCGAGGTCGTCCTGCTGGACCCGGCGTGGGTCTCCTACGAGGCGATGGCGAAGCTCGCGGGCGCGGAGCTCTCGCGCGTCGACCTCGCGCCGCACGGGTTCCAGCTCGAACCCGCCCTCGACGACCTCGCGGAGACGGTCTCGGACGACACCGAGCTGCTCGTCGTCAACTCCCCGTCGAACCCCACCGGCGCGGTGTTCTCTCAGACCGCCTTGGAGGGCGTCCGCGACCTCGCCGTCGAACACGACGTGGCCGTGATCTCCGACGAGATCTACGAGCGTATCGTCTACGACGCGGACCACGTCTCGCTCGCGAGCCTCGACGGGATGGCCGACCGCACGGTGACGATCAACGGCTTCTCGAAGGCGTACTCGATGACCGGCTGGCGGCTCGGCTACCTCCACGCCACCGACGAGTTTGTCGGCGAGGCGAGCAAGCTCCACTCGCACTCCGTCTCCTGCGCGACCAACTTCGTCCAGCGCGCGGGGATCGAGGCGCTTGAGAACACCGGCGAGTCCGTCGAGGAGATGCGCGACGCCTTCGCCGACCGCCGCGACCTGCTCGTCGACCTGTTCGACGAACACGGCGTCGACATCGACGTCGGCGACGGAGCCTTCTACATGATGATCCCGGTGAGCGAGCCGGGGAGCGGCTCGGACGCGAGCGGCGACGAGCCGCGAGTCGACGACCAAGCGTGGTGCGAGCGCGCCATCGAGGAGGCCGGGGTCGCCTGCGTCCCCGGCAGCGCGTTCAACGCCGACGGCCACGTCCGCATCTCCTACGCCGCGAGCGAGGAGCGCCTGCGCGAGGCGGTCGACCGGCTCGTCGCGAACGACCTGCTGTAGACCGGACCGGACCCGGATTCGCGTCCGGTGACCCAGCCCGCGTCCCGTCCGGCGGTCGGACCGGCGACGCGGCCGGTCTCACCGGCCCCCTTCCGAAACCCTTACTCGCCGCCCGCGTGGTACGTTCGGGTATGAGCGACACCGCAGCGTCTGACGACGGCACGGCCGCCGTCGACGCCGAGAAGGTCAGACACGTCGCGGAGCTGGCGCGGGTGCGGCTCGCCGACGACGAGGTCGACGAGTTCGCGGCGCAGTTCGGCGACATCTTGGAGTACTTCGAGGCGCTCGACGAGGTCCCGGAGATCGAACGCGAGGAGGAGTTGGTCAACGTGATGCGCCCCGACGAGATCGAGGACGGGCTCTCGCAGACGGAGGCGCTCGCGAATGCCGAGGAGACTGAAGACGGCTTCTTCGTCGGCCCGAAGGTGTCGTAGATGGCGGCCGAGATCAACGCCTTCGTCACGGAGAAGACGATCGAGGGCGACGCGGACGCCGACGGCCCCCTCGCGGATGCGACCGTCGCGGTGAAGGACAACATCTCGACGGCTGGGATCCGGACCACCTGCGGCTCCGAGATGCTGGCCGACTACGTGCCGCCGTACTCCGCGACCGTCGTCGACCGGCTGACCGACGCGGGCGCGACGGTCGTCGGCAAGACGAACATGGACGAGTTCGGGATGGGGACGACGACGGAGACCTCCGCGTTCGGTCCCACCCGCAACCCCGCCGACACCGACCGTGTCCCGGGCGGTTCCTCCGGCGGCTCCGCGGCCGCGGTCGCGGCGGGCGAGGCCGACATCGCGCTCGGCTCCGACACGGGCGGCTCGGTGCGCTGTCCGGCCGCGTTCTGCGGTGTCGTCGGGATCAAGCCCACCTACGGGCTGGTCTCCCGGTACGGCCTCATCGCGTACGCGAACTCGCTCGAACAGATCGGCCCGATCGCGGGCACCGTCGAGGAGGCGGCCGCCGCGCTCGATGTCATCGCCGGCGACGATCCCAACGACGGGACGACCCGGGACCCGAGGCAGGTCGAAGGCGCGGACCCGGACGCGAGCTACGCCGCGGCCGCCGACGGCGACGTCGAGGGGTTGACCGTCGGCGTCGCCACGGAGCTGTTCGAGGGGGCCGACGAGCGCGTCGTCGAGACGGTCGAGGCAGCGATCGCGGACTTGGAGGCGCAGGGCGCGGAGACGACCGAGATCTCGCTGCCGTCGGTCGACCACGCGGTCCAGGCGTACTACGTCATCGCGATGGCGGAGGCCTCCTCGAACCTCGCGCGCTTCGACGGCGTGCGGTACGGCCACCGGAGCGAGTCGGACGGCAACTGGAACGAGTCGTTCGCGGAGACGCGCGAGGAGGAGTTCGGCGCGGAGGTCAAACGCCGGATCCTGCTCGGTACGTACGCGCTCTCCGCGGGCTACCACGACAAGTACTACGAGAAGGCGCAGGACGCCCGCGCGTGGGTCCGGCGGGACTTCGAGGACGCTTTCGAGGATGTCGACGTGATCGCCTCGCCGACGATGCCGGTCCTCCCCTTCGAGCTCGGCGAGAGCCTCGACGACCCCCTGCGAATGTACCTCGCCGACGCGAACACGACGCCGGTGAACCTCGCGAACCTCCCCGCGATATCGGTGCCGGCCGGCGAGGCCGACGGCCTCCCCGTCGGGCTGCAGCTCGTCGGCTCGAAGTTCGACGAGGCGACGATCGTTCGCGCCGCGAGCGCGGTCGAGGACCGATGAGCCTCACGAACGAGGAGCGCGATCGGCTCGCGGACGTGGTCCGCCTCCAGCCGACGAAGAACGGCGAGCTACAGGACGCGTGGGAGATGGAGAACGGCAGCGAGGTCCACGGCTACCTCGAAGACCACCTGAAAGAGTGCTACTACCGCGACGACGACAGCCTGATCCGCACGACCGCCGAGGCGAACGACCTCGTCGACGTCGAGCCGGGCGTCGAGCCGGACGCGGTCGCGAAGGGTGGCGTCCCGGAGACGATCCGCGTCCCCGAGCTGGAGGCGCGGGCGGTCGAGGTGCTCGCCGGGCCGGAGGAGCGCTCGCAGTCGGTCGTCAGCGCGCTCAACGCGCTCCGGGAGGCGTACGACGACGAGCCCGAGGTCGACGCGGTGCGGCGCGCGCTCCGCAGCCTCGAACGCAAGAACGTCGTCGAGGTGGTCTACCGGACCGTCCCGACGTTCCGGCTGGCGGTCGCGCGCGACGATATCACGGTCGAGATCAGCGAGTAGGGGTCCGGCGACGGCGGTCAACCGCCGACACGACTTTGTACCGGGACCGAAACGGTCCGCCTGATGACCGACGACGCGACCCTCCGCGAGCGGTTCCGCGAGAACGCCAGCGGGATCGCCGCGACGACGGTGACCGGGGTCTGGCTCGCGGCCCTCCTCGCCGACTTCGGGTGGTGGCTCCCGTTCATGCTGTTCGGCTACATCGTCGTTGTTCCCGTCGTCTCGATGCTGTTCGACGAGGAGGGCGAGACGGTCGAGGTCGACACTAAGACGGGGTCGGTCCGCGTGGAACACGGGCAGTCGGATTCGGAGTCCGGAGCTGACGACACCGCGGACGCGCTCGACCGACTGCGGACGCGATACGCCGAGGGCGACCTCACCGACGAGCAGTTCGAGCGGAAGCTCGACCGGCTTCTGGTGACCGAAACGCCGGAGGACGCCGCCGAGTGGACGGAGCGGAACCGGGAGGCGGAACGCGACCGCGGGACGGTCAGAGACACCGAGGTCGAACGCGAGCGCTGACGGGAGCGTCGGTCGGGACCGCGCGCGGCCGAACCTCAAGCTTCAATGCGCGCGGCCGACTCCACCGCGTATGAGCGATCAAGAGCTCCGAAAAGAGGCGCACGACCTCGATGTCACCGTCTGGGTCGGGAAACGCGGCATCGACTCGGTCGTCGACGAGCTGGCCGACCAGCTCGACGACCGCAAGCTGGGGAAGGTGAAGTTCCTGCGGGCGGCCCGCGGCGGGACCTCGACGGACGAGCTGGCCGCCGAACTGGCCGACGCCGTCGACGCCGAGCTGATCGAGACGCGCGGGAACACGGCAGTGCTTCACTGACGGCGACTCCGGCGGTCGCGGCCGGAACCGCTCTCGCGGCTCCGGTCACCGACACGCCGGGCAGTCTCTCCGGGGCGTCCGCAAGGCTCGTCGTTTCGGCGGCGACTTGTATGTCAAATCCCGCTTTCGGGATGTCGTGCGGCCTCGTAAGCCGCCCTTCGGTCGCCGGGTTCCTCGCGGGAGCGATAGTAACGAACTTGAGGGTTCGGTAATTCGTTGTCGTCCGGGCTGCGGCTTACGGTCTTGACCCGTGACGCCTCCGTCACGGGTGGCGTCCGACGCGGTCCGGTCGGATCGATCCTGGGCGGCGGAGTCGACGGTCCGGTCAGTCGTCCTCGGCGTTCACAGAGGCACGAGGCGGAAGCCCACGACTTCGGTCGTGGGTCACTGACAGCAGAACCGTTCCGAGACGGCGAGACTCCCGTCGAGAACCGCGGCGACGACCGGCTCGGAATCAGCGAAATATAATAAACGTTTATAAATTATCGGCGGGTACCCGAACGCATGTATGACGACGATGACCTCGCCGCGATCCGCGAGGGCAAGGAGTCGTGGGAGGCGGAGACCCTCGACCCGACGCTCGACTGTCATGGCGAACGCCGCGAGCGGTTCGCGACCGTCTCGAACCGCGAGGTCGGTCGGATCTACACCCCCGAAGACGTGGCCGACACCGACTACGAGGCGGACCTCGGCTTCCCCGGCGAGGAGCCGTACACCCGGGGCGTCTACCCGACGATGTACCGTGGGCGGACGTGGACGATGCGGCAGTTCGCTGGGTTCGGCACCGCCGAGGAGACCAACGAGCGGTTCCGCTACCTGATCGACGAGGGGCAGACCGGACTCTCGACCGCGTTCGACATGCCCTCGCTGATGGGGATCGACTCCGACGACGAGATGGCGCTGGGCGAGGTCGGCAAGGAGGGCGTCGCCGTCGACACGCTGCGCGACATGGAGGTGCTGTTCGACGGCATCGACCTCGCAGAGGTGTCCACCTCCTTCACCATCAACCCGAGCGCGCCGGTGATCTACGCGATGTACGTCGCGCTCGCCGACGAGCGCGGGGTTCCACGAGAAGAGATCCGAGGAACCCTCCAAAACGACATGCTCAAGGAGTTCATCGCACAAAAGGAGTGGGTGATCCCGCCGACGGGATGGCCTACGTCGAGGCCTGTCTCGACCGCGGGATGGATATCGAGTCGTTCGGGCCGACGCTCTCTTTCTTTTTCAACTCGCACAACTCGCTGTTCGAGGAGGTCGCGAAGTTCCGTGCCGCCCGCCGGATCTACGCCCGGGTCATGGACGAGTGGTACGACGCGGAGGCCGAGGCGTCGAAGCAGCTGAAGTTCCACACCCAGACCGCGGGCCAGTCCCTGACGGCCCAGCAGCCGCTCAACAACGTCGCGCGCGTCACGATTCAGGCGCTCGCCGGCGTGCTGGGCGGCACCCAGAGTCTTCACACCAACTCCTTCGACGAGGCGCTCGCGCTCCCCTCGGAGCAGGCGGTGCGGGTCGCGCTCCGGACCCAGCAGATCATCGCCGAGGAGTCCGGCGCGGCCGACATCGTCGATCCGCTCGGCGGCTCCTTCGCGGTCGAGACCCTCACCGACGAGACGGAGGCGGAGGCGTTGGCGTACATCGAGGAGATCAGAGAGATGGGCGACGGCTCTGTCCGCGACGGCGTCCTGCGGGGAATTGAGCAGGGCTACTTCCACCGCGAGATCCAAGAGTCGGCCTACGAGTATCAGGAGCACGTCGACGAGGGCGACGAGACCGTCGTCGGCGTCAACGCCTACGAGATAGACGAGGACACGCGGCCGGACCTCCTCCAGATAGACGAGACGACCCGCGACAGACAGCTCGACCGGTTGGAGTCGGTGAAGGCCGACCGCGATGACGACGCGGTCGCGGCCGCCTTGGACGACCTCCGCAACGCCGTCGACGCCGGCGAGAACGTGATGCCCGCGGTCGTCGCGGCCGTGAAGTCGTACGCGACGATGGGCGAGGTCATGACGGTGTTCGAGGCGGAGTACGGCACCTACCGCGAGCGGATCGGCGTCGCTTGATCGGGCGAAAAGCGGGGAAGAGACCGACGGAGCGGCCGCGCGTCACGCCGTTTCGACCGGGCGAGCGGACTCCACGCACCACGCGTTGCCCCAGCGGCCCGCCCGCCGGAGGTCGAGTTCGACGACCGAGTCCGCATCGAGCGACGACAGCTCGGTCTCCACGTCGGGACCGTCGTACTCGACGACGTACAGCGTCCCGTTGCGCGGGTACTCGCGGAGCGTGATCGCCCTGTGGTCGTTGTACGCGTCGACGACCGTGTACCTACCTGTGCGGCCCATCCCGCGTCGAGCTACGATGTGAGCTGTGTTAACAGCTGTGCGAACGAGCGTCGCGGGCGCACGGACCGAGGCCGAACGGTCCATTTTAATCGACCCGTCGCTTCGCTCGGGTATGACGGAGACGGAGATCCCCGAGGACCACCCGCGGTACGCGTCGCTCGTGACGCGCCACCGGATCGAGGCGGGCGTCGAGCGGGGGATCACCTCGAAGCAGGGGCTGATCGCGCAGGGGCGCGGCGAGGCGTTCGACTACCTCCTCGGCGAGCGCACGCTCCCGAGCGCAGACGACGCCGCGCGCGCCGCGGCGGCGACCCTCCTCCTCGCGGACCACCCCGTGATCTCGGTGAACGGCAACGTCGCCGCGCTCGCGCCGAGCGAGACGGTCGAACTCGCCGCGGCGGTCGACGCCGACCTCGAGGTGAACCTGTTCAACCACACCGACGAGCGCGTCCGGCGGATCGCCGACCACCTCCGCGACCACGGCGCGAGCGAGGTGAAGGGACTCGCTGGCGACGGCGAGATCCCCGGGCTCGACCACGCGCGCGGTGTCGTCGACGCCGACGGGATCGAGGCGGCCGACGCCGTCGTGGTCCCCTTGGAAGACGGCGACCGCGCGGCCGCGCTCGACGCGATGGGAAAGACGGAGATCGTGATCGACCTCAACCCCGGGAGCCGGTCGCCGCAGACCGCGGACATGCCGATAATCGACAACCTGCTGCGCGCGGTACCGAACGCGACGGCCCACGCGCGGGACCTCGCGGACGCGACCCCGACCGAACTACAGGAGGTCGTCGACGCGTTCGACGCCGACGCCGCGCTCGACGCCGCCGAGGCGGCGATCCGCGAGGGGTCCTTCTCGACCCCCGGCGACGAGTAGCGCGTCGCCGACGCCGCCGGAAGCGGTTCGTTCGACTTCGCACGGGGCTGTGAACCGTCGTTTACCACGCCGGAAGGCAAAAGCATACGCCGCCCGTACCGGTCGGTATGGAAATCGACGAGACGGACCGGGCGATCCTACGAATCTTACAGGAGGACGCGCGGACCCCGTTCTCGGAGGTCGCGCGCCGGATCGACATGTCCAGCGCCACCGTCCACGACCGTGTCAGCCGTCTTGAGGAGGCGGGCGTCATCCGGGGATACCACGCCGACATCGACCCGAAAGCCGTCGGGTGCGGGGTCGGCGCGTTCGTCGGCCTGCGCGTCGAGCAGGGCCGCGAGGAGGACGCGCTCGAACGGCTTCGCGGCATCGACGGGGTCCGCGAGATCCACCTCACCACCGGCGAGTGGGACGTGATCCTCCGGGTCGTCGCGGCCGACACCGACCGGCTGAGAGAGCTGATGTTTGAGCGGATCGCGGAGACGGAGGGGTTCTCGCGCTCGCAGACGATGGTGATCCTCGACACCGACTACGAGCAGCCCGGGCCGCCGCTGTCGGGACCGTCGCTGTAGGCGGCGCGGTGGTCGGCGGTAGGCCGGCACTCGCCCACGACCGGAACGCTCAACTCGGGACCTCCCCGAACGGTGACCATGAACACAGCGGTCGCGGACCGGGTCGACCTCACGCCGGAGCAGGTCTGGGCCGCCGTCGTCGGCGGCGTCACGGCGTTTCTGGCCGTCGGTTCGGTCGTCTTCTCACGCGTCGTCTACGACCGGTTCCTCTGGCGCTACTTCTGGGGACCGGTCGTCGCGGACGGCGAGGGCGCGCAGTGCGCGGTCCGCAACCCGGGCGGTACCACGGAACTGCTCGGCAGCGAGGCGGCGTGCCAGTCGGCTGTCAGCGCCGGCGAGGTCGTCGCGACCCCGGGATACACCACTTTCTCGACGGTGAGCTACGTGGTCGTCCTTCTGGCGATGCTGATCGGCGTTGTCTTCCTCCTCCGCCGGCTCGACGTCGCGACTGAACTGCGGTTCTTTTTCGCGCTGTTCCCGTTCATGCTGTTCGGCGGGGCGATGCGGACGGTCGAGGACGCGGGGGTCGCCGCGACCGCCGCCGGCGTCGAACCGCTGATCGGCTTCCCGGCGAGCGCGCTGCTTATCAGTCCGTTCATCTACTTCACGGTGTTCGCCTTCACGCTCGCCTGCGTGATCGCGGCGTTCGCGCTCGAACGGCGCGGCGTCGTCGACGACTACGCGCGGCCGCTGTTCGCGCTGGGGGCCACCGGGTTCGCGCTCGCGGTCGGCTACCTCGCCGTACTCGCGGCGACGACCGGGTACGTCACGTTCTACCCGCAGGTACTCGTGCCGACTTTGATCGTCGCGACGGCCGCGACCGCGGGCACGTGGGTGCTGGCGACGCGGGAGGTTCCGATGGTCCGACAGGGAACCGGCGCGGCCGGGATCGTGATAATCTGGGGTCACGCGATCGACGGCGTCGCGAACGTGATCGGCCTCGACTGGATGCCCGCGTTGACCGGCACCGCGAACCTCGTTCCGAAACACGTCGTCAACGCCCTGATCGTCGAGTGGACCGGGCGACTGCTTCCGGCGTCCGTCTCCGCCGTCACCGGCGACGCGTGGCCGTTCCTCTTCGTGAAGCTGGCGGCCGCGACGTTCGTCGTCTGGATCTTCAACGGCGAGATGTACGAGGAGTCGCCGCGGTACACCCTGCTGCTTTTGATCACCGTCCTCGCGGTCGGTCTCGGCCCGGGGACCCGCGACATGCTCCGCGCGACGTTCGGGGTCTGAGCGACCCGAGACCGTGCGACCCCTCGACCGACGGGCGTTCGACCGGTGACCCTTCGACCGGCGGGCGTTCGTACGGAACCGACAAGTGGGGCGAGCGCCGAGCGAGGACGCAATGGACACACCGCGACGGCGCGTGCTGGCGGCAGCAGCGACGGGATCGACGCTCGGTCTCGCCGGCTGCGGCGACCTCGGCGGCGACGCGACGGGACAGACCGACGACGGAAACGGCGGGAGCGACGCAGGCGGCGACGGAAGCGGGTCCGGCGAGGACGCCAGCGCGACGGTCGCGCTCGACGTCCAGTCGGAGATTCAGGCCGCGCGAGAGGAGGTCCGGACGCGCGTTCAGGAGGGCAACCTCTCACAGGAGGACGCGCAGGCGGAACTGCTCGACGCGCAACGCGAGATCGTCGCGGCCGCGGTCGACGACCTGGAGTCGTACGCCGCCGATGTCGACGGCCTCGGAATCGACGAGACCAACGAGCTGGCCGGTGCCGTGCTGGTCAGCGGGCCGGCCGCGGCGATCCTCGACGCGCTCGGGGCTGAGCCCGTGAGCGCGCTACTGTCCGCGGACGACTTCCCCGCGCCGCAGGACGACGGGCAGTCGAACGGCTCCTGACCGGGGCCGCAACGACATCTTATAAGCCGTCGGGGGCGGAACGGACTCGGTAATGCTGGATGGGGTCAACGTCGCGCTGGGGGTCTCCGGGAGCATCGCGGCGGTAAAGGTCGTCGAACTCGCCCACGAACTGCGCCGGCAGGGCGCTCGCGTCCGCGCCGTCATGTCCCCGGCGGCGACGAACATCGTCCACCCGTGGGCGGTCGACTTCGCGACGGACGAGCCGGTCGTCACCGAGATCACCGGGAGCGTCGAACACGTCGAGCTGTGCGGCCGCGAGGGGTGGGCCGACGTGCTCCTGTTAGCGCCCGCGACCGCGAACACCGCGGGCAAGGTCGCCGCTGCGGTCGACGACACCCCCGTCACCACCTGCGCGACGACCGCGCTCGGCGCAGACGTGCCGGTCGTGATGGCCCCCGCGATGCACGAGCCGATGTACGACCACCCGGGCGTCCTCGACGCGCTCGACCGCTTGGAGTCGTGGGGTGTGCGCTTCGCGGACCCCCGGATCGAGGAGGGGAAAGCGAAGATCGCGGCCGAGGAAGACGTGGTCACCGAGATCGCGCGGGCGACGACGACGCAGTCACTTGCCGGGGCGCACGTCGTCGTCACCGCCGGCGCGACGAAAGAGCGGATCGACCCGATCCGAATCCTGACGAACCGGGCGTCGGGGAAGACTGGCCGCGCCGTCGCCAGGGCGCTCTACGCCCGGGGTGCGCGGGTGACGCTCGTCCAGGACGGTCCCGAGGTCCCGTACGCCGACGTGGCCGCGGTCGAGACGGCCGACGAGATGATCGCGGCCTGTCGCCGGTCGGCGGCGACCGCGGACGCGCTGGTGTCCGCGGCAGCCATCTCCGATTTCACCGCTGACGCCGTCGACGAGAAGATCCGGTCCGGCTCGCCGCTGTCGGTCGAACTGGAGCCGACGCCGAAGCTGATCGACTCGGTCCGGGAGGCGTACCCGGGCCTCCCCATCGTCGGGTTCAAGGCCGAGACCTCCGGCGACGACGAGGCGACGGTCGCCGAGGCCGAGCGGATCCGCAACCGCGTCGGGCTGTCGTTCGTCGTCGCGAACGACGCGAGCGTGATGGGCGACGACGAGACGCGGGTCCTGTTGGTCGGCGCGTCCGAGACCGACCCAGAGGAGGTCGTCGGCACGAAAGACGCCGTCGCGAGCCGGATCGCGGACCGGCTCGCGGCGACGCTCGACGCGTCCGCGTCCGTCTGACGAGGGCGATCCCCCGCCGACCGTATCGCCCGCCCCCGGTAGGTTCCCCGCGGATACAAACTGTTTTGAGGCGTTGGGGTAACCACACGGATAGAGACACCCATGTGTAACGAGACGGTCACGCACGGCTCCGTGGGAGGTGTGGTGGGTGGCTGACGCCGACTCCCCGTCCGACGGCGGCGACGGCTCGACCGACTCAACCGCTTCGACCGAGCCGGCGACCGGCGACGCCGCGGGCGAACCGCCGACGGCTGGTGCGGTCATCGTCCCGGTCGAGCCGACCTCCACGCTCCGTTCGACGATCGCGCACGTCGCGGACGCCGCGGCGACCGGCGGCGCTCCGGCGATCCACCTCGTGGAGATCGCCTCGTGGCGGAACGGTGACCCCGAGAGCGACGAGCGCGCCGCGGCGGCCGAGCGCGTGCTCGAACGCGCCGCGGCGTGGACGGCGGCGGACCTCGACGACTCGGAAGCACCCGGTGCCGCGGCCGTCGAGGTCGTCACGGCCGTGACCGGCGCGGGCGACTACCTGTTCGGTGCCGACGACTACGTCCGCGTCCTCGCGGAGTACGCCGAGGCCAACGACGCCGACCGCGTCGTGCTCGACCCCGAGTACACGCCCGTGGGGAACACGACGCTGCTCCAGCCCCTGGAGTTCGCGCTCTCGAACACCTCGCTGTCGGTCGAGACCGCGCCGGTCGACCGTCCGACTCGTCGCGAGCGCTTTCGAACCGAGGCGAGCGCCGTCCGGCTCGTGGCGCTTTTCGGTCTCTCGCTGGGGTTTTATTTCCTGTTGGGCGACCCGACCTACTGGTTCGACGCGGTGACCGGGGTCGCAACGGCCGCGGTCGTGTCGATCACTCTCTCACGGGTGAGCCTCGACTCGAACCCGGCGATTCCGCGGACGCCGATGCGAATCGCCCGCGGACTGGTGTACATCCCCGTGCTGCTGTTCGAGATCTTCAAGGCGAACGTCGTCGTCGCCCGCGTCATCCTCGACCCGCGGCTCCCGATCGAACCGACGATGAACCGGATGCGCGTGATCGTCGGGAGCGGTCTCCCCCTGATGACGCTGGCGAACTCGATCACCTTGACGCCCGGGACGCTGACCGTTCGCGCCCGCGACAGCGACCTCTACGTCCACTCGCTCCTCCCGTGGGCCCGCGAGGGGCTGTTCGACGGCTCGCTGGAGCGGTGGACCCGGTTCGTCTACTACGGCCGCCGCTCGGCGCGCCTGCCGACGCCCCGCGAGCGCGACGACGTCGCGATCCTTCAGGGCGACGACGCGACCGAGGAGCTGCCGATCGCCGCCGTCGACGGCGGCGAGCCGGGGTCGGTCAGCGGCTCCGAGCCGAGTGACGACCTGACCGACGCCGACGAGGTGACCGACCGATGAGCCTCGCGGACGCCACGCTCGTGGCCGGCTACACCCTCGGCGACTTCCTCCTCGTCGCGGCCGCCGGTTTCGCCGTCCTCGCGGTGGGAATGCTCTACCGCGCGGTCGTCGGCCCGACGATGCAAGACCGGGTGCTGGCGGTGAACGTCCTCGGGACGAACACCGTCGTCATCCTCGCGATCTTGGGTGCGGCACTCGACGAGCCGACGTTCTTCGACATCGCCTTGGTGTACGCGCTGTTGAACTTCTTGATGGCCATCGCCATCTCGAAGTTCACCGTCGAGCGGGGTGGTGTGCTGTGAGCGCCGCCGCGCTGGAGACGGCCCGGGTCTGGCTCGTCGTCGTACTCACGCTGCTCGGACTGTTCTTCACGCTCGTCTCGATGACGGGCGTCCTCCGGCTGCCGGACGTCTACTCGCGGGCGCACACCGCCTCGCAGGCCGACACGCTGGGGGCTGGCTTCGGGCTCGCGGCGGTCGCGCTCACCGTCGGGGTGGCGGGGGGCGGGTTCAAATCGGTCCTCCTGCTGTTTTTCATCTTCCTAACGAACCCGACCGCGGCCCACGCGATCGCTCGGGCCGCCTTCGAAGAGGGAATCGTGCCGTGGACGGAGGGAGACGACCGCCGATGACGGGGACGTTCACGGCTGGCGTGACGGCGCTCTCGACGATCGGTTCGTCGGCCGCGGTCGGGCTCCCAGCTCCGCCCGTCGCGCAGGTGACCGCTGTCGAGGCGAGCCTGTTCGTCTTCGTGGTGCTGACCGCGCTGTTCACCGCGCTGGCGCGCGACGTGCTCGCCGCCGTGATCATCTTCGGGGCGTACAGCCTCGGGATGGCCGCGCTGTACACGTTCTACCGCGCGCCGGATGTCGCGATGACCGAGGCCGCAATCTCCGCCGGGGTGACCACCGTGCTGCTGCTGCTCACGCTCGCGAAGACGACCCGACGCCACCACGAGGCCGCCTTCGAGTCGGTGAACCTCCCCGCAGCGGGAGCGGCCGGCCTGCTGTTCGGCGGGCTGCTGCTCACGATGGACGACATCCCGGCGGTCGGCTCCCGGAACGCGCCGATCTGGTCGAATCCGGACGTGAGCCAGTGGTACATCGCGGAGACGTACGCCGAGACGGGCGTCGAGAACGCGGTGATGGCCGTGTTGGCCGCGTTCCGTGGGTTCGACACCTTCGGCGAGGCGGTCGTCGTCTTCGCGGCCGGGGTCGCCGCCCTCATCGTACTCCGTCAGGAGGTGTTCGCATGAGCGGTCCCGGCTCGGACGGCGTCGGCTCCGAACCCGCTTCCGACGGAGGGTTCGGTCGCGACCGGCCGCCGCGCAGCGACGGCCGCCTCGATTCGGACCGTCGGCAGGGAACGCCGTACACGGAGAGTCAGGTCATCATGCCGACGGTGAAGATCGTCGCGCCGTTCGCGCTCACCTACGGGCTGTTCGTCACCTTCCACGGCGGCGGCTCCCCGGGCGGCGGGTTCCAGGGCGGCGCGATCGTCGCCGCGGTCGTGTTCATGATCGCGTTCGCGTTCGGCATCGAGGCCACCCGCCAGTGGCTCGCGAACACCGTGGTCGTCGCGCTCGCGGTCGGCGGGACGCTCGTGTTCGCCGGGATCGGACTGATCCCGGTCGGACTGGGTGGCGCGTTCCTCCAGTACGAACTGCTCCCGATCCCCGACCCGGTCAAGTACGGGACGGAGGGCGTCGAGATCCTCGGGATCGGGACCATCGTCGCCGGCGTGCTGATGGGGCTGTTCTTCGTCCTCGCGAACGGCTTCAGCGACGCGGGCGGGTTCGCCGACGCCGACGCGTTCAACGACGAGACCGGCGCTCCCGGGACCGGCGACGACCAGGACAACGACGCCCACCCGACCGATCGCCGCGACCGCCGGTGCCGCCGAGATACTCGCGACGAGACACGCGTACGTCGCGTTCGCGCTACTACTTTGTATCGGACTATACATGATGATAGCAAACCCCAACCTCGTGAAGAAGATCATCGGACTCAACCTGTTTCAGACGGCGATATTCCTGCTTTTCATCGCCTCGGCGTACGTCGACGGCGGGGCGATCCCGATCGTCCCGAGCGGCGGTCCCGACGGCGGGCTCTACGTCAGTCCGCTCCCGCACGTCCTCGTACTCACCGCCATCGTCGTCGGCGTGAGCCTCACCGCGGTCGCGCTCGCGCTGTGTGTCCGGATCTACGACGAGTACGGCACGCTGCGGACCGACACTCTCCGCGAACTGCTCCGCGACGAGGGGTCGATCCCGATGTCCTCGCGGACACCGGACGACGCCGGCTCCGAGACGCAGAGCGCGTCGACGGCGGCGCTCGCCCCCGGCGAGACGGAAGACGCGACCGGAGGTGACGGTGATGACTGAAGTCCTCCTGCCGCTCGCGGTCGTCGCCCCCATCGTCGTGTCGACGCTGCCACTGGCGCTCGGGCTGCGGTACGACCGCGTCGGCTGGCCGGTCGCGGCGATCGGAACGACTGTTACGGCCGGAATCGCGGCCGCGATCGCCGCGGAGACGGTGATCAGCGGACCGTTCAGCCACGCGCTGGGCGGCTTCCTCCCTCCGGTCGGGATCGAACTCGTCGCCGACCGGCTGTCGGTGGCGGTGTTGCTGCTCGTTGCCGCGGTGTCGGTCGCGACGCTCGCGTTCGCGCGGATCGCCGGCCCGCACGAGAATTCGTTCTACAGCGCGTACCTCCTGTTGGTCGGCGGGCTGGTCGGAATGGTCCTCACCGGCGACCTGTTCAACCTGTTCGTGTTCTTAGAGATAACCGGGCTGACGACGTACGCGCTCATCGCCGCGGACCGCTCGGGGGCGAGCGCGTACGCCTCGTTGAAGTACCTCGTCGTCGGGACCGTCGGCGCATCGCTGTACCTGCTCGGCGTCGGCTACGTCTTCCTCGCGACGGGGACGCTGAACATGATCGACGTTCAGGCGCAGATCGTCGCGCAGGCCGGCTACGGCGACCCGCTCGTCCGCGCGAGCTACGCGTTCATCGCGACCGGACTCGCCCTGAAGATCGCCCTGTTCCCGGTCCACTCCTGGCAGCCGGACGCCTACCAGCGCGCGCCCGACTCGGTCACGACGATCGTCGCGGCGCTTGTCTCGACGGCGAGCGCGTACGCGCTGATCCGCGTGACCTACACCGTGTTCACGGTCGATTTCCTCGCAGCCAACGAGGGGATCGCGACGGCGATCTTGGTCGTCTCGACCGTCTCGATCGTCGCCGGCTCCGCGCTCGCCGCGATACAGTCGAACCTCAAGCGGATGTTCGCGTACTCCTCGGTCGCGCAGTTCGGTATGATCGGCGCGTCGGTCGCGCTCGCGAACGAGACGGCGCTGCTCGGCGGGATCGTCCACCTGATCGGTCACGGGCTGGTGAAGTTCGGCCTGTTCCTCGGGACCGGACTGCTCGCGCTCGGCTACGGCACCCGGCGGATCGGGAACCTCGCGAGCGCGGCCCGCGCGGCCCCGTACACGTCGGGCGCGGTCGCTGTCCTCGGGCTGGTCCTCGTCGGGATTCCGCCCTCGATCGGCTTCCTCGGCAAGTGGTACATCGGCGTCGGGGCGGTCGACGCCGGCCTCGCCAGCGGCGGCGCGGTCGGGATCGCGGTCGCGACGGCGATATTCGTCAGCACGCTGTTCACGCTGTCGTACGTCGCACGGATAATAGAGCGGTTCTACTTTGCCGGTGCCGGACTTCCCGGCGATCACGGCGACGCGGGCGGCGGTGACGCCCCCGCGGACGGGGCCGCGACCGCCAGTCGCGGCGCACCCGCCGACGCCGCGACCGACGGCGGAGGATCGCCCGCTCGGACCGCGAGCGGCCTCCCGGCACCCGTCGCCGGCGCACCGCACTCGTCGCTCGCTCCCGACCGGGTGCCGACGGCGTCGCTGATCGCGCTCGCGCTCGCGGCGGTCGCGGCGGTCGCGCTCGGCTTCGGCGGCTTCGCGCTCGCGGAGTGGTTCGACCCGTTCCTCACGGAGGCCTTCACATGACTGACGTCGTATTACAGGACCCCCGACCCCTACTGGCGGTTCTCGTCTCGTTCGTCGCGGCGATCCTCATCGTCGCGTCGTACCGCTCCCCGAACGTCCGCGAGGGGTGGACGCTCGTCGCGTCGCTGGTGAAGTTCGGTCTCGTCGCGTCGATGCTCCCGGCGGTGCTGAACGGGCGGACCTTCGAGTACTCGCTCGGGGCGTTCCTGCCCGGGATCGGGACGCCGATCGAGTTCGTCCTGCGGGCGGACGCGCTCGGCATGCTGTTCGCGTTCCTCGCGAGCGGGCTGTGGATCGTCACCTCCTTTTACAGCATCGGCTACATGCGCGGGTTAGACGAGCCGAACCAGACCCGCTACTTCGCCGCGTTCGCGGTATCTCTGTCGACGACGATGGGGATCGCGTTCGCGGGCAACCTCGTGACGATCTTCGTCTTCTACGAACTGCTGTCGATCGCGACGTACCCGCTCGTCGCGCACGACGAGACGGCGGAGGCGCGCTCGGCCGGCCGAAAGTACCTCGCATACACGATGTTCGGCGGCGGCGTGCTCGTGCTCCTCGGGACCGCCCTCGTCTACATACTCGCGGGCACGGTCGCGTTCACGCCCGGCGGCATCGCCGAACTCGCGAACGCCGACCCCGGGGTGGCGATGCTCGCTTTCCTCCTGCTCGCGGTCGGCTTCGGCGTCAAGGCGGGGATCATGCCGCTCCACCAGTGGCTCCCCGAGGCGATGGTCGCGCCGACGCCGGTCTCCGGCCTGCTCCACGCGGTCGCCGTCGTCAAGTCCGGTGCGTTCGGCGTCTCCCGGGTCGTCCTCGACGTGTTCGGCCCGGAACTCCTTTTCGACCTCTCGCTGCCGTTCGGCTTCACCGCCGGACTCGTCCTCTCGACGATCGGGGCGATCACGCTCACCGCGGCCTCGCTCATCGCCCTGCGGAAGGACCACCTGAAACGCCGGCTGGCCTACTCGACGATAAGCCAGCTGAGCTACATCGTCCTCGGGCTCGGCCTGTTCGGCTGGTACGGGCTGGTCGGCGCGCTCCTCCACATCCCGGCGCACGCGTTCATGAAGCTCACCCTGTTCTTCTGTGCGGGGAACGTTCACGTCGAGACCCACACCGACTACATCTCGCAGATGGCCGGGATCGGCAAGCGGGTGCCGCTCACGATGGGGGCGTTCACCGTCGCTTCGCTGGGGATGGCGGGTATCCCGCTGCTCGCCGGGTTCGTCAGCAAGTACTACATGCTGATCGGCGGAGTCCGAATGGGCGCACAGCTCACCCCGGTCGCGTACTACCTCGCCGGCGCGCTGCTGCTCTCCGGCGTGCTCAACATCGCGTACTTCTGGCCGGTGATCTACACCGCCTTCTTCGAGGCGGAGGACGCTCACGACGCGAAGCCGCTCGTCGACTTCCCGTTCGGCGGCGAGTCGCGGTCGATCGCCGCGGCGACAGACGGTCGCGGCGACCCTCACGACGCTGCGACGGACGGCGGCCGCGCGGGTGACGACGCGGGCGAAAGCGACGACGACTCCGCCGAATCCGAGGACGATATCGACGACATCGTCGCGGACGCAGGCGACGCAGGTGATGTAGACGCCGACGACGAGTCCGCCGGAGTCGACGAGTCCGAGGTTCCCGACGCCGACCTCGACGACCTGCCGACCGACGAGGACGGCGTCGTCCGGCCGGACTTTACGGCGAGCGAGCGCGACTTCTCGGAGCCGGCCGACCGAGTCGATACGGGCGATTACGCCGTCGACCAGAAACCCTCCGACGCCGACGTGCCGTTCGGTCCCGGACGCGGCGACGCGTCCGAGGAACTGTCGGCCGACGCCGACACCGCCGAGGTCGACTCCGCCGGTCGGACCGGCGGCGACCATGGGGACGCGACGGACGACGCTCACGGCGACGAGATCAGGACGGACGACGTTTACGGCGACGAGATCGGGACGGACGACGCCCACGACGCGGGCGACGGACGCGACGATCACCACGTGGGCGCGAGTCGACGTGGCTCACGCTCGGTCCGATCCTCGCCGTGATGAGCCTCGCGGTGCTGCTCGGCGTGATCCCCCACGAGATGGGATTTCTGGAGCTGATCGAGCTCATCGTCGACACGCGGCTCCCAGAGGAGGTGATGCGGCCGTGACCGTGCCCACAGACCTCCTCGCCTCGATACCACCGTACGTCCTGATCGCGTTCGCGGCGCTCGCGGTGCTGGCGCTGCCGCGGCGGTCGGGGCATGCCGTCGCCGCGCTGGCGACGGCGTTCACCTTCGCGCAGGCGGTGCTGCTCGGTGACGGGGGGACGGGTGCGCACCTCGCGACGCAGTTCCTCGGGTTCGACGTGGTGTTTTTCAACGTCGACCAGTTCTCGCTTCTGATGGGCGTCGTCGTCGGGTTCCTCGCGACGGCCGCGGTGCTGTACGCCTACGGGAGCGAGGCCCCGACGTGGGTGACCGCGTTCGCGCTGATCTACGTCGCCACGACCGTCGGAACGATCTACGCCGGCGACTGGCTCACCTTGATCTTCTTCTGGGAGCTGATGGCCGTCACCTCGACGCTGCTCGTCTGGCAGCACGGCGGGGAGGCGGTGCGGGCCGGCTACCGCTACGCGCTGTTCCACGGCACCGGCGGGACGGTCCTGCTCGCGGCCGTCGTCGTCCACTTCGCGAACGCCGGGACGTTCCTGTTCTCGGAGACGGCCGGGATCGACCCGGCGGCGACGCTGCTCGCGGCGGTCGGCATCGGGATCAACTGCGGGTTCATCTTCCTCCACAGCTGGCTGCCCGACACCTACCCGCGCCCGCACGTCGCGGCGTCGGTGTTCCTCTCGGTGTTCACGACGAAGACCGCCGCCTACGTGATGTACCGCGCGTTCCCGGAGGGTGGCATGTGGCTCGCGTACATCGGCGGGTTCATGGCCGTCTACGGCGCGTTCTTTGCGCTGCTACAGTACGACCCGCGCCGGCTGCTGTCGTACCACATCCAGGCGCAGGTCGGCTACATGCTCGCCGGGTTCGGCCTCGCGACGTACGTGGGCGAGTTTGCCGTGGTCGGCGGGTTCGCGCACCTGTTCAACAACGTCCTCTACAAGAGCCTGCTGTTCATGGCCGTCGGGGTCGTGGTCTACCGGACCGGTGTCGAAGACATCCGCGACATGGGCGGACTCTGGCGGGTGATGCCGGTCACGTTCCTCGTGTACCTCGTCGGCGCGGCTTCTATTACCGCGGTGCCGGGCTTCAACGGGTTCATCTCGAAGGGGATGGTGATCGATTCCGCCCACGAGGTCCACAACTTCGAGCTACTCCTCGGCGAGGGGTTACTCTGGTGGCTGCTCATCCTCGGCGGCGTGGGGACGTTCATGTCGTTCATCAAGCTCGGCTACTACGTGTTCTTCCACGGCTCGGCGACGTTGTCGCCGGACGACGCCACCCGGTTCCAGACCGGCGGAATGCTGCTTGCCGCGGGGGCGTGTGTCTTCTTCGGCGTGTTCTACGGGCAGCTGATCGAGCTGATGCCGTTCACCGAGTTCGTTCGGGGGGACGAGGTGTACTTCGATCCGTACAGCCGGAGCCACGTGACCGAGAGCGCGGCGTTGCTCGTCGCCGGCTTCGTCGGCTTCTTCTCGCTGAAGCGCCCGCTCGGGTGGCTCGCACATTGGATGCCGGACATCGACGCCGTCCTCTTCCCGGGCGCGTTCTACCTCGGCCGCGGCTCCGTATGGGGCGTCACGGAGCTGTGGGCCGCCGTCGACCGCGCGACGATGGCGGTCGCCGGCGCGACCATGCGGACCGCGTCCGACCCGCGCGAGGCGCTCTCCCGAGCCGGGGTCGACATCGAGATACGGGCCGGAATCGGCCGGAGCGTACTGTTTCTCACGCTCGCCGCCGGGATCGCGCTGCTCGCGTCCCTGCTGGTCTGACGGCGCTTTGCCGCCCGCCGCGGGCGGCGCGCTCGTTTTCAGTCACCGTCGAGGCGTCTGGCCTGCTCGCTGAGCGTGAGGAACCCGACGGTCCCGACGAACGCGGCCCCGAATCCGAGGACCGAACCGTCGCCGACGCCGGCGTAGTGCGCGAACAGCAGTGGACTCGTGGCCACGCCGAACAGACCTACCCCGCACCCCAATCGGTCGACTCGGTCGTTGAACCGCGGCGCTTCCGCGAGCAGTGAGATGTCGAACGCGACGTAGAAGTACGTCGCCCCGGCGTAGATGGCGGCGATACCGGCCGACGTCGGAACGGACGGGACGAGACGGTGAACGGCGAGACCGGCGAGGAGACCGACGCCGGCCGCGACCGGGAGGGAGCGCTTCATCGCCTCAAATCCGACGGCGGTCGGCAAAAAACTTGGCCGCGGCGCGAGTCGGGCCGTGCGACGGGAGAGGTTAGTTGGCGAACGGACGCCGACGGTTCAGTGTTCCTCGTACGCGAGGTTCATCATCCACTGCGAGAAGGCGTCGGCCTGCGCGTCGACCTCCTCCTCGCCGATGAACGGCGAGAGCATGTCTCCGGCCATCAGTAGCGAGAAGTCCAGATCCCGCGGGGCCGGCTCTAAGTAGTAGGTGTTGTGACCGTCGTAGACGGTGTCATCCCGCCGGATGATGCCAGCGTTCTCCAAGCTTTCCGCGATGCGGCTCCCCTTCCGCGAGGAGACGTCCAGTTCCTTCCAGAAGTCGCTTTGGTGGATCCCGCCGGTCTCGCGGATGAGTTCGAGACCGGCGCTCTCGTCCGTCGACAGGTCGGACTCGATTTCGGAGGCGCTCATGGTTTCACACGCCTCCCGAATCGCTTAAAACTGGCTTTCCGTTCGGACCCTTCGCTCTCGCCGCGCCGGCTCGCTCGCCGGTTCACTCGCCGGCGAGCGCGAAGTCGGCCGGCAACGACACCGGCTCGGTCGGGGTCTCACAGGGCGGACCGTCGGCGTACGCGACGGCGGGGTCCTCGCCGGTTCGAATCCTCGTGAACGACCGGGTCCCGAACGCGTCGCCGTGGAGACAGGCGTCGTACTCGTGGTCCGTGAGGACGCCGCTCGCACGGTCGAGCCACGACGCCTCGGACTCGCCCGGCTCGGGGACGAGCGCGGCCGCGATCCGTCTCGCGCTGTCGGCGCGCTCCTCGCCGAACTCCCGTCGCCGCTCGGGGATCGCAAACCGATCCGTCCCGTTCACCACGCCGCCGACGTTGCCAACGACGTGGACGCCGGGGTTGAGTCGGGTGACGACGAGGCGGCCGTCGTACGTCATCAAGAACGCCGCCCGGCCGTCGGCGAGCACGAGGTTGAACCCGTCGTACGTGCGCCCGTCGAGGTCGTTCTCGACCGTTCGCACCGCGTTCTCGGCGGAGTCTGCCGTCAGGCAGTCCCGGACCAGCAGCCCACGGGAACGGTCCCCTTCGCGGTCGGCGTTGAGCCACCGGTTCGTGACCGCGGCGACGAGCCCCGACTCTGCGAGTCCGATCCACGTCCCGCCGACCTCCGCGTCGCGAGGCGCGACGTAACGCGGTCCGGAGCCGCCGCCGTCGCGGACTGCGGGCGGTTCGCTCGGCCGGTCGAGCGCCTCGTCGCGGGTGGCCGCGAGCGTGACGGGCGCGTCGGCGAACGTCCGCCATGCGAGCGTCAGCGTACACATGTCCTCGGGTACGTCCGACCGGGTGGAAAACTCCCCGGTCGGCTCGCCAACAGTTTACTCGCGATAAAAGAAATCTTTTAGCCGGTGGTCTCTCATCCGATTACATGAACGCGATAGCCGTCTACGACGGCGTCGACGAGCCGGTCGTGACGGAGCAGCCGCGACCGGAGCCGACGCCCGGCGAGGCACTGGTCCGCACCCTGCGTGTCGGCGTCGACGGGACCGATCACGAGGTCATCGCCAGCGAACACGGGGACACCCCCGCGGGCGAGGACCACCTCGTCTTGGGCCACGAGGCGGTCGGCGTGATCGAGGACCCGAACGACACGCCGTTCGAGGTCGGCGACGTCGTCGTCCCGACGGTGCGGCGGCCGCCCAACGGTGCCAACGGGTACTTCGCGCGCGGCGAGCCGGACATGGCTCCGGGGGGCGAGTACCACGAGCGCGGCATTGTCGGCGCGCACGGGTTCATGTCGGAGTACTTCACCAGCCCGGCCGAGTTCCTCGTCGAGGTCCCGCCGGAACTCGCCGAGTGGGGCTTCCTCGTCGAGCCGGTCTCGATCGCCGAAAAGGCGATCGAACACGCGTACGCCAGCCGGTCGGCGTTCCACTGGGACCCCGAGTCGGCGCTCGTCCTCGGGAACGGGTCGCTCGGACTGTTGACGGTCGCGACCCTCGACGAGGCGTTCGACCGGATCTACTGTCTCGGGCGGCGCGAGCGCCCCGACCCGACGATCGACGTCATCGAGTCGCTCGGCGCGACGTACGTGAACTCCAACGAGACCCCGATCCCCGACGTCCCCGAGGCGTACGAGCCGATGGACCTCGTCTTCGAGGCGACCGGCCACGCGCCCCACGCCTTCGAGACGATCGAGGCGCTCGCGCCGAACGGCGTCGGCGCGCTCCTCGGCGTCCCGGGCGACTGGGAGTTCAAGATCGACGGCGGCCGGCTCCACCGCGAGTTCGTCCTCCACAACAAGGCGCTCGTCGGCAGCGTCAACTCCGGCCACGGGCACTTCGAGTCGGCGATCGAATCGCTCTCGGAGTTCTCGGAGGCGTTTTTGGACGATCTCGTCACCGGCGTCCACGGGCTGGACGACTTCGAGGCCGCGTTCGCGGATGACGACACGACTATTAAAACGGCGGTCGAATTTGCCGCGTATGAAGAACGTTGACGACCTGATAGACAGTGCCGCCGAGCTCGCAGAACACGGTCTCTCGAAGGGCGAAATCGCGGACGAACTGAACGTCTCCCGGGAGACCGCGAGCTGGCTGGTCGAGCGCGGTGGGGGGTCCGACGCCGCCGACTCGACGGCCGGGACGACCGCGTCGGCCGACATCCACGTCGACTGGTCCGCCCTCGGCCGCGACTCCACCCGTCTCGGCTACGTGGCGAGCGCGATGGCCGACCTCCTGGCCAAGCAGGGCGAGGCGGTCGATCTCACCGTCGGGGTCGAAAAGGCCGGCGCGCCGCTCGCGGCCGCGGTCGCGGACCGGCTCGACACCGATCTTGGCACGTACGCGCCCGCGAAACACCAGTGGAACGAGGGTGACATCGACGAGCAGGGGGGCGGTTTCTCGCGGAACTTCGCGGCCATCCGCGACCGCGACTGCTACGTCGTCGACGACATCATCACCTCGGGGACGACGATGCGGGAGTCGATCGACGCGATCCGCGAGCAGGGGGGCGAACCTGTCGCCTGCGTCGTGTTAGTCGACAAGAAGGGGTACGACGACATCGACGGCGTCCCCGTGTACTCGCTCGTCGACGTGGTCCGCGTCGACCGCGAGGAGTAGCGCTAACCGAGCGACTCCGCGAGGTGCGGTCGCGGTTCGGGGAGGTCGTCCCGGCTGGGGTTCGGTGGTGTCGGTCGCGAGGCTCGCTCTCGAAACCGAACACGTTCCGTGCGGAACCCATTTGCCTCGGCGGCGCGTACATAGTTACATGACGTTCAGCCCCGAGACCGACGCCGACCCCGAGGAGATCAGCGAGCGCGTCGAGACGGTCATCGCCGACAACGACGTGGTGCTTTTCATGAAGGGGAACCGCCTGATGCCCCAGTGCGGCTACTCGAAGCGCGCCGTCGAACTGATCGGCCAGCACGTCGAGGAGTTCGAGACCGTCGACGTGTTGCCCGCGCTGCCGCAGTACCGCGAGGCGCTGGAGTCGCACAGCGGCTGGGAGACGATCCCGCAGACGTTCGTCGACGGCGAGTTCGTCGGGGGGAGCGACATCCTCGCCGAACTCGACGAGCGCGGCGAACTCGCCGCCGAACTGAGAGCCGACTGAGGCCCGCTCCGGCGTCAGAGCCGTGCGCTGCCGGCCTTGGACCGTTTGCCCATCTTTGACCCTGAAAGGATAGGCCATATAAACCTACGGTGCCTATATAGGGTAGAACCAGTCGTCGCCGCTGCCGCCCTGACCACCGGTTCGACCCCACCGCATTCCACAAACAATGACAGGCCGCGTGTTCCGACTTCATTCGACGCTCGAACTGCCACTCGAAGACGTAGAGACGTACTTCGACGAAGATCCCGACCTTCCACCGGCGATCGACGACATCGACATCACGCGTCGAAACAACACACTCATTATCAAGGCCCTGTCCGACGACGAGTCGATCAGCAAGTACACGCCGACCGCACAGCTGAAGGCGTCCGTCACGGAGACGCGCGTGTGGGAGGAGGAGCCGCCCCGCGCCGGCGGCCCGCAGTGGATGGACGACGAGGAAGAAGAGATCCCCTCCGAACTGGTCGAGTTCGCCTGTTTCAAGGGCGACCGCGAGACCGTCCTCCAGAACTCCGCGCTCCAGTACCCCATGTTCTTAGTGCTCCGCGAGATCGCGACCCGCTCGGAAAAGGGGACGCTGACGGCGATCACCGAGGAGGACGACGCACTCGAAGCCACCCGGATCGTCGAGGGCGAGCGGCGTCCCGCGAGCATCGAGGTCGTCGAGAGCCCGCAGGGTGCCGGCGAGGGCGACGGCGGCGTCAACTGGCGCGACAACGAGTTCATCTCGGACTGAGGCAGCGCGCTCGGTACGCACCGCGGCGCTTGCCCCGCTCGGCCCCGTCCCGACGCCGTCCGACCGCCGACGCTTTATCCGTGCGACCCGCTCTCGGAGCCATGACCGATTGGGTGAGCCTCTTTTCCGGCGGGAAAGACTCCTCGTGGGCGCTGTACCGCGCCGTAGCGGAAGGACTCGACGTCTCTCGGCTGTTGACCGTCCACCCCGCCGGCGACTCGTACATGTACCACACGCCGGCGACGGAACTCGCCGCCCTCGCCGCCGAGAGCGTCGGGATCGACCTCGTCGAGATGTCGCCGGACGACTTCGGCGCGGGCGACGTCGACGACGCGGGCGCGCAGGGGGACGCCGAACTGGAGCCGATGGAGGCGGCGCTTCGAGAGATCGCCACCGAGAGCGACGTCGACCTCGCGGGCGTCACCGCGGGCGCGGTCGAGAGCGAGTTCCAGACGAGCCGCATTCGGGCGATGTGCGACCGTCTGGGAATCGACCTGTTCGCGCCGCTGTGGCAGCGGGACCCGGTCGAACTCGCCGAGGCGATGTTCGACGCCGGCTTCGAGATCCGGATCGTTCAGGTGGCGGCGTACGGCCTCGACGAGTCGTGGCTCGGGCGGCGGTACGACGCCGACGCGCTCGGCGACCTGCTCGCGCTCCGCGAGGAGTACGGCGTCCACCCGCTCGGGGAGGGTGGCGAGTTCGAGACGTACGTCGTCGACGGCCCGCACATGGACCGCCGCATCGACCTGACCTACGACGCGGTCTGGGAGGGCGACCGCGGCCACGTCGAGATCCGAGACGCGCAGCTAGAGTGAGTCCGCTGTCGGTCGGTATCGCCCGTTACGGCCAGCTGCCGGCCTGATCGTACGCGTCCACGATCCGGCCGATGCCGACGACGTACGCGGCGGTTCTGAGAGTGTGAACGTCGTTCGACTCGTACGTCTCGACCAGCGTGTCGAACGCGTCCGTGATCACGCGCTCTAACTCCTCGTTGACGCGTTCCTCGGTCCAACTGAACCGCTGTCGGTTCTGGACCCACTCGAAGTACGAGACGGTGACGCCGCCCGCGTTCGCGAGGATGTCGGGGACGATGTAAACATCGCGGTCGGCCAACACGTCGTCGGCGTCGGGCGTGAGCGGTCCGTTGGCCGCCTCGACGATCAGGTCCGCGCGCACGTCGGCCGCGAGGTCGCCGTCGACCGCGTTCTCCAGCGCGGCCGGAACGAGGCAGTCGACGTCGAGCGTGAGCAGTTCGTCGTTCGTGATCGTGTCGGTGCCAGGGTAACCGGTCACCGATCCGGTCTCGGACTTGTGCGCTTTCACCTCGCGCGGGTCGAGTCCGTCGCCGTCATGGATCCCTCCCGAGGAGTCGGAGACTGCGACCACGCTCGCGCCGAGGTCGTCGAGCATCGCCGCGGCGACCGACCCGGCGTTGCCGTACCCTTGGACCGCGACCGTCGCGCCCGAGAGGTCGCGGCCGAGCCAGTCGAACGACTCGCGCGCGGACAGCGCCACCGAACGACCGGTCGCCTCGACGCGCCCTTCGCTGCCGCCGGAGTCGATCGCCTTCCCCGTGATGACCCCGGGCGCGGTGGTGTTCTCTAGGGTCTCGTAGGTGTCTTTGATCCAGTTCATCTCGCGTTGCCCGGTGTTGACGTCCGGCGCGGGAATGTCGCGGTCCTCGCCGATCAGCGGGCGCAGCTCGGTCGCGAACGCACGGGTGATCCGCTCTAATTCGTCGGCGGAGTAGTCGGCCGGGTCGATCTGGATCCCGCCCTTGCCACCCCCGTACGGAACGTCGACGACGGCGCACTTGTACGCCATCCAGCCGGACAGCGCCTTCACTTCGTCGCGGGTGACGCCCGGATGGTACCGGATACCGCCCTTGTACGGGCCGCGGTCGCCGTTGAACTGCGAGCGGTACGCGCGTACGGTCTCCAGCGAGCCGTCGTCGCGCTCGAACGTCAGGTTCGTCCCCAACACCCGCTCCGGGGTCTTCAGGCGCTCGATGACGCCCGGGTCGGTCTCGACGACCGCCGCCGCGTCGTCCACCTGTTCGCGCAGACTCTCGAACGGGTTCGCCTCCGAACTCATACGTTCACGTCTCCGCGCCGGTGGTTAATTGTGACGACCGCGGAGGCCCCGGTCCGTACCGACCTGACGCCGGGGGTAGCGCCCGTTGGCCGGACGGCCGGCGTTAGTGGTCGCCGTCGGGCGCTCGGTCGAGGATCCGCTCCGCCTGCGCGACGAGCGGCGCGTCGACCATCTCGCCGTCGGCCTCGAAGACGGCCCGTCCCTCCGCCGCCGCCTCGTCTCGCGCGTCGAGGACGGTCTTCGCCCACTCGACGTCCTTCGGGTCCGGGCTGAACGCCTCCGTGATCGGCCCCACCTGCGCCGGGTGGATGGCGAGTTTTCCGTCGTAGCCGAGCCGCCGCGCGAACGCCGCGTCCTCGCGGAGCCCCGCGTCGTCCGAGAAGTCCGTGTACACGGTGTCGAGGGCGTCGACCTCGGCCGCGCTCGCCGCGAGGACGACGCGTTCTCTGGCGTACAGCACCTCCGTCCCCTCGTCGGTCCGGGTCGCGCCCACGTCGGCGGCGAGGTCCTCAGCCCCGAACACGAGCGCGTCGGTCGCGTCCGCGGCCGCGATTTCCCGAGCCGAGAGGACCCCCGCCGCCGTCTCGACGAGGGCGAACACCGCGGGGTCGCGCCCCCGTTCGGCGCAAAGCGACGCGACGGTCGCGACGCGGTCGGCGGACTCGACCTTCGGGAGCATCACCGCGTCGAGCCGGACATCGTCCGTCTCGCCTTCGTCGATTCCGTCTCCCGCGCCGCCCCCCAACACGCCGTCGAGGTCGGCCGTGGGCGACTCAGCGGTCAGCCGGACGCACACCTCTGCGTCCGGGTCGAAGGACGGGTCGGCGAGGACATCGGCGACTGCGGCTCTCGCCTCGTCCTTCCGGGCGGGAGCGACGGCGTCCTCAAGGTCGAAACAGATCACGTCGGCCCCGGTTCCGGGGGCCTTCCGCATGAGGTCCGGGCTGTCACCGGGGGAAAACAGGAGGCTTCGGCGTGGCATGCTTCGAGGTCCGCGGGCGGACGGCTAAAAACCGCCGGCCGCGTCGCACCCGGACCGCGAGGCGTCGCACCCGGACCGCGAGCCGTTGCGCGGCGTCGCGTCGGATTAGACCGCGGCGTCTCGCTCGCGTCGGCTCCTAGCTCAGACGAGAGCGGTACAGATTTCACGCGGCCGGTCGACCGCGAGGGCATGACCGGACGCTACTACGAGGAGTTCGCGGTCGGCGAGACGATCGAACACGCGAAGCGCCGGACGATAAGCGAGTCCGACAACCAGCGGTTTTGCGACATGACGATGAACCAGCAGCCGCTCCACCTCGACGCCGACTTCGCCGCGGGGACGCAGTTCGGCGAGCGGCTCGTGAACGGGCTGTACACCATGTCGCTCGCGGTCGGGATATCTATCCCGGAGACGACCGACGGGACCATCGTCGCGAACCTCTCGTACGACGATGTCGAACACTCGAACCCGGTGTTCCACGGCGACACGATCCGCGCGCGGTCGACTGTCGTCGACAAGCGGGAGACGAGCGACGGCGAGCGCGGCGTCGTCACCATGCGCGTCGAGGCGTTCAAGCTCGTCGACGGCGACGACGTCCTCGTCTGCGAGTTCGAGCGGACGGTGCTCTCACGGAAACGGTCGGTGGACGGCGACGGGTCGGCCGACTGAGCGCCGAGCCGATCAGTCCGCTTCGTCGGCCAGCAACAGTCCGAGGTAGGAGGTCCGCACCTGTCGGTCGGCGTCGAGGCCCAACCGGTCGAGCGCGTCTATCGCCGCCTCGCGCGCCGCGCCGACCTCGCGTTCCTCATCGACGGCGCGCTCGATCTCGACGTACTCGTCGAGGCCGGTGACGGCGTCGAGCGTGACCGTGAAGCCGTCGTACGCCCAGAACTCGCGGTGCTTCTCGACCGTCGCCGCAGGCTCGAACCCGAGGCCGGAGAGGGCCGCCGCGAGTGCCTCGCCGTCGTCGACGCCGGTCTCGTGTTCGGCGCGCGTCTTCGAGGCGTCCTCGATGAGCGGTCCCTTGTACGTGACCGTCGCCGTCGACGACGCGTCGCCTTCCAGCGGCGTCTCACGTCGGATGCGGAGCGCCTCGTCGGTCTCGGCGAATTCGCGGTGTGGCGCGTCGTAGTAGGTGTCGCGCTGTCTGCGGGCGTCGACGCGCTCGGCACCGGCCGCGCGGAGCCGCTCCCGCGTCGCGTCGAGGTCGGCCGGGATTTTGATCTCGACTTCGTACATGACAGTGCGTGCGTCCGGGGCGTTCAAAAGGGACCCGGGAGCCCGCGCGCCGCGGCCGACCGGCGGGTCCCGCGCGCCGGCGCGTCAGCGGCCGAACCGCCGCCGTTTCCCGCTCGTCGGCGGCCCTCGCGGCGAACCGTGCTTCTTAAGGGTGTAACAGGTGACCTTCAGGTATGAGCGATCAGGAGCAAGCGGACGCGGCCGACGAGGCCGAGGAGACCGAGACCGAGACCGACGCCGGACTCGAAGACGGCGACTTCGTCCGCGTCGCGTACACGATCCGAACGGCCGACGACGGTCGCGTCATCGACACGACCGACGAGGAGACGGCCGAGGACGCCGAGATCGACGTCGACGAGTACGAGTTCGAGCCGCGCATCATCGCGCTCGGCGCGGGCCACGTGTTCCCCTCCGTAGAGGAGGCGTTCGTCGGCGGTTCGGTCGGCGACGAGGACACCGTCGACGTGCCCGCCGAGGACGCCTTCGGCGAGTACGACCCCGACGAGGTCGAGACGGTCAAGGCCGACAAGATCCCCGAAGACGACCGATTCCCCGGCGCGCAGGTCCAGATCGACAACCGTCAGGGCCACCTCGAAACGATCATCGGCGGCCGCGCCCGCGTCGACTTCAACCACCCGCTTGCCGGCGAGGACCTCGAGTACGAGTACGAGATCCTCGAAGCCATCGACGACCGCGAGGAGCAGGCGTCGGGCATGCTCGGCATGTACCTTCAGGAGTCCCCCGAGGTCCGCATCGAGACGGTCACCGAGGAGGAGGAGACGGTCACCGAGGACGACGGCGAGGAGACCGTCGAGACCGAGGAGGTCGAGAAGGACGTCCTCTACGTCACCGCGACGCAGGCGATGCAGATGAACCAGCAGTGGATGTTCCAGAAACAGCAGATCGCACAGGACCTGATGGACCGCCTCGGCCTCGACCGCGTCGTGATCGAGGAGGTCATCGAGGGCGGCGGCATGGGCGGTCTCGGCGGCATGATGGGCGGCATGGGCGGCGGTGCCGGCGATGTCGACATCGAGGAGGCGCTCGAAGATGTCGACGTCGACGCAGACGAGATCGTCGACGAGATCGACGAGGAGTAGCCGACTCCGATCTTCCCGAGAGGTCCGAGCCACTCGGTTTCTTTTCCGTAGAACCGTCTCGTTTCCGTCGTGTCACCGCGTTCGCACGGCGTCGCGGGTGGGACCGACCAGCGGGGCGGCGCGACCGCCGAACAGATCCCTTTTGCCCGCCCACCCGTCCACACCGGACATGGAGATCGAACGGGCGCGCGAGGACGCGCTGGTCGCCGCGACCGCCGCGGCGGCGACGGTCGCGGTCGCGCTG
Source organism: Halobacteriales archaeon SW_8_68_21 (assembly GCA_003023405.1). Taxonomy (GTDB): domain Archaea; phylum Halobacteriota; class Halobacteria; order Halobacteriales; family Haloferacaceae; genus Halorubrum. Next base: position 43,642 of record PXST01000007.1, on the reverse strand, counting down.
CTGTCGAGTTTCACCGACCTCGTCTCGGTCGGTCGGCTCCCGACGCTGGCACCGCTCGCCGTGTACGCGCTGTACCTCCTCTCACGGAAGGGCGGTCCGTACGGCGCGTCCGACACCGCGCGGAACTGGGCGGTCGCGGCGGCCGCCACGGGCGTTGGCGTCCTCGCCGTCTCCGTGGTGATCTGAAGCGAGGATCGAACCGGACTGACCAGACCGCGTTGCCGCCCTGCCTCGCCTCAGGCGATGTCGCGGCTCGTGTCGACGGCGACCTCGTCGGTGAGATTCAGCTTCAGCGGCTCCTCGAGGGCCGCACCGCCGCGGAACTTGGACACGACGAGCCGGTTCGCGACCTCGGTCCCGGTGACGGTGGTGCGGAGATCGAACACGACGTCCGCGACCTGCTCCGTGACCCGCCTCGTTCGAGGGTCCTCGCCGCCACGGAGCGCGTGGAGCAGCGCCACCCCGTCGGCGTCGTCGACGCGGGACCGGACCCCGTCGAGGAACTCGGCATACGTCAACGGGCGGGTCTCAGCCTCCAGAGGCTCGACGGAGTCGACGATCAGCGTCCCGTTCTCGGGGAGGTCCTCGGTCAGCGACGCCGCCTCGTCGAGGTCTCCGGCGTCGTCCGGGGCCTCGACGGTCGTCTCCTCGTCTCCGTCGAGGTCCAGCGCCGCTTCCACCGCGCCGGCCGACCGGACGGTCGTCAGGTACCGACACCGCCGGATCCTCGCGAACCGGTTCAAAATGAGCTCCGACTGGCTGTCGGGGTTCGCCTTCAACACGACGACGCTACCGCTCGGGAACCCCCCGCCGAACTGCCGGTCCAGCACCGAGATCCCGGTCGGAAGCGTCTCCATGCGATCGCTGCCGCCCGTGGACGCTTGGGTCTGTCGATGACGGCCTTCTCGGCCGTCGACGGCCCCGTCGTCCGCCGTTCCGAGAGCGTTCATCCTCGTGACTCTCACGCGATTCGCCACTCCGTCCCCGCCGCCGTCCCGCCGAGCCGCCGAGCGAGGTCGTCGTACGCGGCCCGGACGTTCGGGTCGGAGAGCGGAGCGCCCCCGCCGTCCGGTATCGCCCCGAGGACGGGACAGCCGAGCAGCGTCGCCACCTCGTCCGGAACGCCCGTCTCGCCGATCACGACCGCGCCGAGCGGTGGGCAGTCGAGGCGCTTCGCTATCGCCACCGTCTTGGCAGCGTCCCGGAGTGCGGCGCGGCGGAGCGGCGTCGAGATCAGCGCGTGGTCCGCCGCCCGCAGGGGTGCGGCCACGTCGGGCGACGCCCCGGCCGGGCAGTCGAGCAACACCGGTGTTGAGTCCGGCGTCGCGCCGTCCAGCGCGTCGAACGTCGCGTTCGGGTCGACGGACCGCGGGGCCTCCGGGGCCGCGAGGACCGTCGGCCCGGTACGGTCTGGACGCACCGGTTCGCCCCCGCGGGCCGCGTCGAGGACCGTCGACGCGTCGCCGTCGACGGCTCTCGGTCCGGACCCGTCCGTCGTGGAGTCAGTCGCGGTCTCTGCGGCCAGCCGCGCGAGGTTCGGCAGGTCCCAGTCGGCGTCGGCCGCGACCACCGGAGCGCCGCGCCGCGAGAGCGCGCGGGCGAGTCCGAGGGTAGTCGTCGTCTTTCCGCTTCCGCCCTTGCCGCCGGCGACGGCTATCACGGGAGGTGTGCGTCGCTATCCGGTATAAGCAGTCGGGAGAGCGGTCTCCCGCACCGCCGGTCCGTCGCGACGCCGACCTCGCCGCCGGTCAGTCCTGACAGCAGCCGCCCGCCTCGCCGCCGAAGTCGACCGCGAGCGGCTCCGAGATGGCCTCGTTGACGGCTTCGAGCGTGTCCTCCAGCTCATCTTGCGCGTCGAGGTACTCGCTCATCACGGGCATCGAGTGGAGTTCGTCCTGCGTCTCTTGGACGCGCTGAAGCCCGTCGTTCGTCGCCTGTCCGGACTGTCGCGCCTGTATGAACTCCGCGCGTAGCTGTTCGAACTCGTCGATCCGGCTCTGGACCTCTTCGTCGCGCTGGACCGCCGCTCTCGCCGCTTCGAACCGCTCGTACTCCGGCGTTTCGGCGATCCGTTCGCCAAGCTCTCGGCCGAGGTCCTCGATGGAGACCTGTTCGACGCTCATAATTGAACGTCGTGAGCGAGCCGCTTGAACCTGCCGGAGCCGGGGGTCGGCGTCCGCGTCTGACGCCCGCTACACCTGCGACGCGACGAACTCGACGACCGCCGCCAGCTCCTCCGGACCGATGCCGTGCCCGCCCGGGAAGGTCCCGTGGGTGACGGCGGCGTCGACGGTCTCAAGCCGCTTGACGGCGGCGTTCGTTCGCTCGTCGGGGATCACGCGATCGCCCGCGCCAGCGCCGACGAAGACGGGCTTCCCATCGATCCCGTCCGGATCGAGGTCGCCGTGTGAATCCGGCAGGTAGCCGTGGAGCGCGACGACCCACGCGTAGCGGTCCGGGTCCTCCAAGAGGAGCGAGAGGCTCGTGATCGCGCCCTGACTGAACCCGAGCAGACCGGTCCGGTCCGCGTCGAGCCCGTAAGCGTCGACCGCGGCCTCGACGCTCTCGACGATCAGGTCGAGGCTGCGCCGGAAGTCGGCGGCGTCGGGCTGGCTCGACTCCAGCCCGCCGGCCGAGAGGTCGAGTTCGTACCACGTGTATCCGCCCCGAAGCGGATCGGGCGCGCGGAGGCTGACGACGTGGAGTCCCTCCGGGAGTTCGGCGGCGACCGGAAGCAGGTCCTCTTCGTCGGCCCCGCGACCGTGGAGGACGAAGACGGCGGGTGCCGGCTCGCCGTCCGTGCCCTCGTCGGGCGCGACGTGAACGTGTTCGAGCGGAACGTCCGTCATCGGTGCGCGGTTGGCGAGGACGTGGGTTAGGTCCGTCGGCTGCGGCAGGGACGTGGAACCGGTCGAGTGAGAGGAGATTGCGTGAGCCCGCTCGGCGTCCGATACCGGTAACCGGGACCCGTTGCGCCGTTCGTTCCCGAACGGGCCGTTTAACCATCCTGCCGCACAACTTCCGGTATGAGCGGCTCCACGGAGGGCGACCTGACGAAGACGGGGATGGCCCTGAAACACGACCGCGAGTGGGACTACGAACTCGACCGGATCTTAGAAGCCATCGACGAGCGGGACGCCACGAAGGTCGGCCTCCAGTTCCCGGAGGGACTCAAGCGCCGCGGCCCGAAGGTCGCCGACGACCTCCGCGAGGTCGCGCCCGACGACGTGACGTTCATGCTCTCCGGGCAGCCCTGCTACGGTGCCTGCGACCTCGACACGTACCTGATGCGGCGGACGGACGTGTTCGTCCACTTCGGCCACACGCCGATGAAGGAGTCCGACAGCATCGTCTACGTCCCGCTGTTCTCGAACGTCGACCCGTTCCCGATCATGGAGGACGCGCTGGCGGAGGAGCTGTCGCCGCCGGAAGCGGACGCCGACGTGGGCCTCGTCACGACGGCCCAACACATGAACCGGTTCGAGGAGATGACCGACTGGCTCGAAGAGCGCGGCTACGAGGTCCACACCCGCCGGGGCGACGACCGCCTCACGAAGGAGGGACAGGTGCTCGGCTGTAACTACGCCTCCGCGGACATCGACGCCGACCAGGTGCTGTACGTCGGCGGCGGAAAATTCCACCCGGTCGGCCTCGCGATGGAACACCCCGACAAGCGGGTGGTCATCGCCGACCCCGTCAACAACGCGGTGTCCGTCGCCGAACACGACCAGTTCCTCAAACAGCGGTACGCCGCGGTCCACAAGGCGATGGACGCCGAGAAATGGGGCGTCATCTTCTGTACGAAGATCGGGCAGGGCCGGTGGGAGAAGGCCCAAGAGATCGTCGACGACAACGAGAACGCCTACCTGATCACGATGGACGAGGTGACGCCGGACCGCCTCCGGAACTTCGACATGGACGCGTTCGTCAACACCGGCTGCCCGCGGATCACGACCGACGACGGCCCGCGCTTCCACAAGCCCATGCTGACGCCGGGCGAGTACGAGGCCGCCGTCGGCGAGAAGCCGCTCGACTCGATCGAGTTCGACACGTTCCACGACACTTGGTAACGGCACCGGCACCTCCACCGTCACTTCGAATCGATCGAATTCGTTCTCTCCCGTTCCTCCACCTGTGAAAAGACATCGTCGTCTATCCGCGACGACGCGCCGTTCATCAGATCATAACTATGTGTATTGGGTCATGTTCGGTTTCTGGAAGTTCAATGGTCACTGACAAAGGCGACACCGGAGCGCGAACGGGTCGGGAATCGGCGCTCGCCGAAGAGTACGGGGGAATGACCGGGGCGATCGAGTCGGCGATCCGATATCCCGCCGAAAGCGATGATGTCGTGAAAACCGTCCTCATCGGGGGGGTTCTCGCGGTGTTCAGCTTTCTCGTCGTTCCGTTGTTCGTCCTCGCCGGGTACCTCGTGCGGGTGTTTGACCGCACCGTCGCCGGCGACGAGGTACCGCCGGCGTTCGACGAGTTCAGCGAGATGACGGTCACGGGGATCAAGGCCACGGTGATCGGTATCGTCTACGGCTTCGTCCCGCTGGCCGTAGGTATCGCCGCGGTTCTCGTTGGCGTCGCGGGCGTCGGCATCGGTGTCGCCGGAGACGGGGCCGTCGCCGGACTCGGCGTACTCGTCGCCGTCGTGGGTGGAATCGTGTGGTTCGCCCTCGCGCTCCTCGTCGGGTACCTACTGCCGGCGGCACTGGCGAACTTCGCCCAGACTCGGTCGATCGGCTCGGGGTTCGACGTCGGGACGCTGAAACCGATCTGGACCTCGCGCTCGTACGCCGTCGCGTGGGTAACGATGTTCGCCGTACTCCTGATCGGGGGACTCGTCACCGCCGTGCTCAACGCTGTCCCGATCCTCGGGACCGTCGCCGGAGCGTTCGTCGGGTTCTATTTCAGCGTCGCCGCGTACTCCGTCATCGGCCGGTTGTGGAGCAGTTTCCCGGTCCCCGGTGATGTCCGCTCTGGCAGTTCGGACGCGGTCTGAATCACGCCCGTCGGCCCGTCTCGCCGGCGTGATCCTCCACGTAGTCGACGGCCGCCACCGGTGATTCGACCGCCTCGACGCCCGCGACATCGTGCGTATCGAGGCCGGCCACCGCTCGTCCGTGCGCGAGCGCGAGCCCGATCTCGGAGAGCGTCCCGTGAGAGCCGTCGATCGCGATCGCGGCGTCGCCGTTCAACACGACCAAGGCGTTGCGCGCGTGACCAAGTCCCGTCGCGATCGGCGTCGTGACGTGTTCGTTCGCGTCCCTGCGGTCGTCCGTGGGCAAGATCCCGATCGTTTCGCCGTTCGCCTCGCGAGCGCCGCGACAGGCAGCCTCCATGACGCCGCCGAGACCGCCGCAGACGACGGTATGACTGCGCTCCGCGAGACGCTCGCCGAGTTCCGCCGCGACCGCCGCCGTTTCGGCACCGATCGAACTGCCGCCGATGACGCTGACTCGCATACGGCGACGAGCGTTCCGAGGGGTAGTAAAACCGACTGCTGGCCGCCGATGTCGGTGCGAGCCGCGCGTTTGCGACGATTCTCGTCGACGAGTAGGCCACTGAAACCCTTATGCCTGCTCGCCGTGAACGGAGGCTATGACGTACGATACCGTCGTGTTCGACAACGACGGTGTCCTCGTGGGCCGCACGCGCTTCGACGTGCTCCGGGACGCGACCCGGAACGCGTTCGAGGAGTGCGGCGTCGAGGAGCCCGATCCGGACGACGTAGAGCAGATGACCATCGGTGCGACCCCCGGCAGCGTCGGCACTGTCTGTCAGACGTACGACCTCGATCCAGGGTCGTTCTGGCGGACGCGCGACGACGTGGTGTCGCGGGCACAACAGCAGGAGGCCCGCGAGGGACGCAAGACCCCGTACAACGACCTCGACGAGCTTCAGGACCTCGACGTCGAGATGGGGATCGTCTCATCGAACCAGCAGGCGACCGTCGACTTCCTCGTCGACCACTTCGACGGATTCGAGCGGATGGGGGCCGCGTACGGCCGCGAGCCGACGATCCACTCGCTCCAGCTCCGCAAGCCGAATCCCCACTACATCGAACAGGCACTCGGCGACCTGAACGCCGAGAACGCACTGTTCGTCGGTGACAACGAATCCGACGTGCGAGCGGCCGAGAATGCGGGGATCGACTCCGCGTTCATCCGCCGCCCCCACCGCCGGGACTGGGAGCTGAACGTCTGGCCGACCTGGGAGATCGAGAACCTCTCGGACCTCCACGACATCGTGGAGTGAACGGGCGGCCCGTCCGTCGGAGCCGCGGTCGCACAGCCGCGCGACTCCGCGACGCTCAGTCACCGCGCCGATGAAGCGTTTAAATTCGATGCCGCGTAACTCGATCACGTGACCGACTCGCCCCCGTGGGCCGACCTCTTCGGCCACCCCAAACCCTACCCCGAGCAGGCCGACGGCATCAACGCCGCCATCGACGCCGCCGAGGACGGTGGCTTCCTCGCGTTGGAGGGTGCCTGCGGGACGGGCAAGACGATGCTCGCGCTCACGGCCGGACTCGACCGCGTGCGGGACCCGGCGTCCGACTTCGAGCGCGTCTTCGTCCTCACCAGCGTCAAACAGCAGCTTCGCCAGTTCGAGACGGACCTACGGGCGATAAACGACAACCTGCCGGAAGACTACGACCCCGTCTCCGGGCTCACCCTCGTCGGCAAGGCCGACGTCTGCCCGTACGCCCGGGAGAACCGCGGCGGGATCGACCGCGAGAACGTCTACGAGCGCTGCGAGGGGCTCCGCGAACGCACCCGGAACCTCGTCGGGGACGGCGGCGCGACGACGACCTCGAACCTCGTAAGCGAGGCGCGGAGCCAGCAGGTCGGCCTGCTGGACTCCGGCTCCGGGTCGAGCGACGCGTCCGGCCCCAGCGACGGGGAGCAGGGTGATACGCCCGCCGCCGACTACCTCACCGTCGACGGCGAGCCGACCCCGTACCGGCCGGACACCGAGGAGTACGACGGGACCGAGTTCTGTCCCTTCTACGCCGGCTTCCTTGACGACCTCCCGGAGGACGGCGACCCGGCCGAGGCGGTCCCGTTCGATGCGACCGAACTCGGCCACGTCGACGCCGACGAACTCGTCCGGCTCGCGGCGGGGCACGGCTCCTGTCCCCACTCGATAATGGGCGCGCTCGTGTCCGAAGTCGAGGTCGTCATCGGCAACTACTACCACGCGTTCGACCCCGTGACGACCGGAACCTTCACCGGGGCTCTCCTCGACGACTCGACGTTCGTCGTCTGCGACGAGGCACACATGCTCGAACCGCGCGTCCGGGACCTGGTGAGTGATGCGGTCGCGGACGCGAGCCTCCGCGACGCCGAGAACGAACTCACCCGCGTCGTCCAGCCCCTCTCGTTCGAGTCGGCGGGCGCGGAGTCGGACGACGCCGCCTTGGTCCGCGGCGAGTTGGAGGACGCTGACGTGACGATCGAGGAGATCGAAGCAGTGCGGGAGTTTTACGCCGACCTCCGCGGCGAACTCGACCGCCTCGACGACGACGAGATCCCGCTCCGCGACCCCGAGGAACCGGGCGAAGACGAGATCACGGCGTGGGCGGACCGCGAGGGATACGGCGAGCGCGTCTGGGCGCGCGCCGAACGGGTCGGTGCGGTCGTCGAGCGCGTCCTCGACTCGCTGGAGGACGAGGACAAACAGCGCGCCGCGCCGGGCGTCGGTCGCACCCTCAACGCCTGGTACCGCGAGGGTCACACCGACTTCTTCCGCGCGATCGAACTCGAACGCACGTTCGACGAGACGGAGCCGCCGGACTCGTGGCGACGCGCGTACAACGCCCGGCTCGCGCTCCACAACTGCCTGCCGAGCGAACCGATCGGCGACCGGCTGGCGTCGTTCGGCGGCGGCGTCCTCATGAGCGCGACGCTGGAGCCGATGGACCTGTTCCGCGAGGTCACCGGGCTCGACCACCTAGCGGAGCGGGACCGACCGGTCGTCGAACGGACGTACGGCCTCTCTTTTCCCGAGGAGAACCGCGCCAGCCTCGCGGTCGACGCGCCGAAGTTCACCCATCAGAACCGCAGCGTGCCGGGCGAGGAGAACCCGACGCGGCTCGCGCACCTCGACGCGACGGCCGCGGTCGCGCGCCGCGAGGGCAACGTGCTGGTCGGGACCCCGAACTACGCGGAGGCGACGTGGATGGCCGAGGCGCTCGCCGACCGACTCGACAAGCCGGTCCTCCTCGACAAGTCCTCCGGCGACCGCGAGACGGAGTCGCTGAAAGACGACTTCTTCGCCGGCGACGGGAAGGTGTTAGTGACGAGCCTGCGCGGGACTCTCACCGAGGGCGTCGACTACCGCGGCGACCGACTCGCCGCCGCCGTCGTCTGTGGCGTCCCGATAATCAACACCGCCCAACCGCGGACGCGAGCGGTGATCGCCGCCTACGACCGACGGTTCGAGTCCGGGTTCGAGACGGCGCTCACCGTCCCCGCGGTGCGGAAGGCGCGGCAGGCGGTCGGTCGGGTCATCCGCGGTCCGGACGAACGCGGGGTCCGCGTGCTGCTCGACGCCCGATACGCTCGTGACTCGTGGAACGGCGTCCGGGAGTACCTCCCCGAACACGAGCGCGAGGAGTTCCAGCCGGTGAGTCCGGACATGGTGGAGGTCGCGCTCGACCGGTTCGAATCGCAGCTCTCGGCCGCGAGGGAGACGCGCTGACTCGACCCCCAGTACGAATTGATTACCCGTCTGTAGGTAGCTCATAACTATGTTCCCTAAAGCGCTGTAGAAGGTATGAGTACAACAACCCCGAGCGAACTACACCACCTCGTCTGTCGTGAATGCGCTTTCGAATGCCTGTTGGACGCCGCCAGTGATGCGGACGCGCTCAGACGCGACCACGTCGTTGAAACCGGCCATAAGGTAGTCGCCAGCCGAGTCGCGTAGAGGGCGAGAGCAGCGGCGACCCCCTTTCAGACGACGTTCGAGTCGATGTCGCGCGGGAAGTTGGTGAGCCGTTCCGTGCCGGACCCGGTGATCGCCACCGTGTCGGAGTGCCGGTAGCCGTACTCGTCGGTGTAGAGCCCGGGTTCGATCGTGTACACGTGTCCCGGCTGCATCAGGGCATCGTCGCCGTCGTAGCGCTCGCCCCAGCCGCGGTCGACGTACGGCGGCTCGTGGCCGCCGAGACCGATGTTGTGCCCGACGTGGTGTTGCGCCAGGTCGGCCACGCCCTGCTCCTCGAAGTAGTCCCAGACGACCTGATCGACCTCGGCGACCGGTATGCCCGGCCCCAAGGCGTCTATCGCGAGCGTCTGCGCCTCGAGCATTCGCTCGAAGTAATGTTCCTGCTCGTCGGAGTAGTCGCCGACGAACATGGTCCGCTCCAGCTCCGAGCGGTAGCCGTCGACGTTCGCGGTCGCGCCGGTGACCAGCACGTCGCCCTCGGAGAGCCGCTCGTTCGGGGTGTGGCCGTGCGGGAGCGCGGTCTCCTCTCCAGAGACGTAGCCGGCGTGGACCGGACCGTCACCGCGGACGCGGACGCTGTAGTCGTCGCCGAGCGTGTCGAGCATGGCTCGGGACGCGTCGGTCGACGCGCGCTGCGAGACGGTCGCCGGGTGCGCGCCCGGCTCGGAGTAGTCGGCGAGGTAGCGGTGGCCGAGGTTCGCCCACCTCGCCGACTCGCGGATCAGTTCGACCTCGTCGTCGGACTTCGACCAGCGCATCCGGTCGACCCACGACTGCGTCTCGACGTCGACCGAGTCGGAGAACGCGGGACCGTCGTACCCCATCACGCCCGGCGGTCCGTCGGCGTCGGCGGCGACCGCGTCGACGCCGAGTCCGTTCAGCATCTCGACGGCGGCGGCGACCGGCTTGCCGCCCGGGTAATCGAAGTAGTCGTGGACGGCGTCGATCCGCGGATTCGGCGAGACACGCTCGACCTCCAGCCTCGGAACGGTGATCTCGACGCGGTCGTCGGTGACCGCGAGGACGACCGGGCGCTCCGTCTGGATGTGGTGGAATCCGGTGAGATACTCGATAGCGGTCGCGCCGACCCACGTCGCGGCGTCGGCGTCGGTCGCTGCGAGACGGTCTCTGACCGCGGCGAGCCGGTCTTCGAAGGCCGACTCGGGGAGTCGCGTGGCCATACCGCAGGATGGACGAACGCGCCGATAAACGGTCGGGTAGCGGAACGTCGGTGGCGGTGCCGAGACGGTGCCGAGGACGGTGTCCGTGTCAGGAAGTGTAGTAGTGCCGCGGCCGTTCCGGGGGGATTAGCTCTCGCGGCGGGCGAACGCGAGGTTACCGGAGACGTTCTTGATGTAGGCGGTCACGGTCTCACCCTCCTGTGCGCCGGGGACGAAGATCGTGTACTCGCCGCGCTCGGCGACGCCGTCGCCCTTGCGGCCGGTACCGACGATCTCGAGTTCGTACGTGTTGCCCGACTCGACGGCGTCCTCCTGCCGCTGGGTGTTCGAAGTGTTCTGTTTCGCCACCGGGCGGAACGCTCCACAGGCCTCACAGCGGAGCATCGGCGTCCGGTTCTCCGTCTCCAGCCGGGTGTCCGGGAGGCCGCACTCCGAGCAGGTGACGTACGACTCGATGTACGAGTCGATCGCGGCCTGGAAGTCGCGCTCGCGGAAGTTCCCGCTGTAGCGGGCGCGGCCGTCCTCGTACTGGCCGGCCGTGCCGAGCTCCTGCTGTATCTTCGAGTGGACGTGTTCGGGGTCGCGGCTCAGCGCGTCGGCGATTCCGGAGAGGTTCGTCAGGCGGGTGAACGCCCCGTCCTTCTGCGCTTCGGGGTCCGGGACGGACAGCCGCTCGTCGGAGCCACCAAGATCCGGGACCTCCTCCATCGCGCGGTCGAGGCTCGATTCGTAATCCATACGCGAGGAAACGACAGCGCGACGGAAATCGCTTCCGGGTTCGAAATCGACCGCGTCTCGACTCCGGAGTTGAGTTTACGAGAGTAGCAGTCGGCCAGAAGTAGCGGGAAGTAGATTTGAACTACCGATCTCCGGGTTATGAGCCCGGCGGAATCTCCTGGCTATCCCATCCCGCTGTCGTAGCAAAACCGCGTGCGACTGTTAAGGGTTCTGATCCCGCCGCCCGTGTGCGATTCGTCCACGCGTCCGCGGCGGTTCGGTCCTTCCTGCCGGCCTCCTGAACCGCCGCATCACTCCTCGCTCGCGTCGCCGGTCGCGTTTTGCCCCTGTGCTGCCACGGCGGTCGTTCGGATCCGGAGCGAGAACGGCGACGGCGGCGAAGCCCATGGTCACAGCGACGTCTGCGGGATCGCCGGAGAGCGCCCGCTGCGCGGTGAGTCCCGCCATCAGCGCGAACACGAACCCTAATAGCCCCGCGATCGGGACCACGTACCCCTCGGTGAACACCGACCCGCTCGACTCGTCGCTCATTTCCTCCCTCTCCGCGGTCGACCGTAAAAACGGTCCCGCGCCCGACGAGCGCTGGGGCGAGACGCCGAAGGCGTTCTTCGTCCCCGAGAGCTGCGACCCCGGCGACGCGGACGCGACGCCCGAGGAACTCAAGACGTTCGTCCGGGAGCGCGTCGCCGACTACAAGACGCCCGGCGAGGTGGCGTTCGTCGAGGCGCTCCCGACGACCGCGACCGGGAAGATCCAGAAGTACGAACTGCGCGAACGCGAGTGGGACGAGGAAGAGCGGCTGGTCGGCGAGGGGTAATCGCTCGGCGCGCTCAGGAGGCGTTCGGGCCGATCAGGCATCGTCGCCGTCGGTCTCGTCGTCGCCGCCGTCGATCCCGTCGCCGCCGTCGGTCTCGCCGGATTCGTCCGACTCGACGCGTTCCTCGCCGTCGCCGTCGGAATCGCTCAGCCGGTCGGTGTCGATGCTCACGCCGGGCGGCGTCACGACGAGGAACCCCCGGAAGTGCATCAGCTCGCCGTCCATGTCCTTCACGTCGCGCGCGAAGGGCGCGGCCAGCTCGTTGAGGTCGCCCGCTATCGACAACACCAACGTGTTCCCGTAGTCGACGCTGCGGACCCACTCCTCCGGGTCGGTCGTGCCGTCCAAGACGCCGAGAACGACATCGCCCGCCGCCGCGAACGCCTCGTCCATCTTCGCCTCGGCGTCCCGCAGGTCGAGGCCCCAGTCGCTCATACGTGGGGGTCGACAGGCGGCGGCAAAAGCGTTCGGGAGCGCCGTCGCCGCAACGTGCCCCTCGCCACCACGGACCGTCGGAAGCGGTCGCGGTGTGATTAAGTGCGTTCCCGATTGATCGGCGGTATGGAACACACGCGGCGGTCCCTGCTCGCGGCAGGAGCGACGGCCGGCGTCGGCGTCGCTGGCTGTCTCGGTGGGGGAGGCGGTAGCAACCAGATCGACACCGGAGCGTACGACTGCGACCTGTCGGAGCCGGGCGACCCCGACCTCGACTACCGGCCGACGCTCGGGAACCCCGACGCCGACGTGACCGTTCGGGTATTCGAGGACTTCACCTGCGGACACTGCGCGAGCTACACGCTCAACCACTTTCCCACGATCCGCGAGGAGTACGTCGACAGCGGCGACGTCCACTACCAGCACTGGGACTTCCCGATCCCGGTCAACGAGACGTGGGCGATACCGGTCGCCAGCGCGGCCCGCGGCGTCGGCGTCCGTAACGGCGACGAGGCGTTCTTCGAGTTCGCCGGCACGGCCTACGAGTCGCAAGGGAACTACAGCGGCGAGGCGATCGGCGCAGCGGCCGAGGATGTCGGCGCTGACCCCTGTGCGGCGATAGCCGATGCGCAGTTCTCAGCGTACGAGCAGGCCTCACAAAGCGACAAATCGGAGGGCGAGTCCATGGGCGTCGGCGGAACGCCGGCGATCTTCGTGAACGGGAGTCCGGTCGAAGAAGGGTACGGTGCCGAGACGATCGCGTCGGCGATCGACGCCGAACTCTGAGGCGCGCGGAACGATCGCCGTCGCAGTCGGCGGCGACTCCGTCGCGGTCGCCGAACGGATCGGCTCGGAGCGTCGGTCTTTTGCCCGTTCGACCCCTTTTATAAGCGGATGAGCGACGACGAACGAGACCGAGGCGTGGCAGTCGAGACCGCCGCCGATTCGGACGCCGCCGATTCGGACGCTGCGGACCGCCGCCGCCTCGGTGCGGTCGTCCTCGCGGTGCTGATCTCGCAGGTCCTCCTGTATCCGGGCGTGCCGGATCTGGTGGTCGCGCTCGGCGCGCCGGCCGGCATCGACGCCGGGATGTGGTTCCTCGTCGCCGAGTTCGGCGCATTCGTGACGTTCGCGGTCGTCTGGGGCGCGTTCTCGGACGCGCTCGGCAGGCGAATCCCCCTGATCGTCGTCGGCGCGTTCGGCGGCGCGGCCTCGTACGTCGCGCTGGCGTCCCTCCCGGGTTCGGGGCTCGGGTTCGAGGCCGCGCTCCTCGTCCGCGCCGTTGGCGGCGCGCTCACCATCGGCGCGTTCTCGCTGTCTATCACCCTGCTGATGGACATCCGCGGCGGCAACGGCCGCAACATGGGGGTCGCGGGGCTCGCCATCGGTCTCGGCGCGGCGGTCGGCTCGGTCGTCGGGGGATCGCTCGCCGACCTCGACGCGCTGTATCCCGTGTACGCCGGCGCGGTCGTGCTGGCCGGGGCGGGGCTGCTCGCGGCGACCGTCGACGACCGCGCGGCGACAGTCGCCACGACCGGAGAGGCCGCCGGTGCCGGGACGACGGAGGCGGCTGAAGCGACCGAGGCGGTCGGTTTCCGCGAGGTGTTCGCGCGGGCGCGGACCACCCCCGGCCTCCTCGTCCCCCTCGCGTTCGGCTTCGTCGACCGACTGACGGCGGGATTTTTCGCGCTGGTCGGTGTGTACTACTTTCAGGACCCGGCGACGTTCGGCCTGTCGGCGGGCGCGGCGGGCGCGACGCTCGCGCTCTTTTTCGTTCCGTTCGCGCTACTCCAGTCGCCGTTCGGCGCGCTCTCGGACCGGATCGGTCGCTTCCTCCCCGTGGTGGCCGGGTCGGTCGCGTACGGCGTCGTCACGGTCGGCGTCGGCGTCGCGCCGGCGTACCCGGTCGCCGCGGCGCTGATGGTGCTCGTGGGGGTCTGCGGCGCGCTGATGGCCCCGGCGACGATGGCGCTCGTCACGGACCTCGCGGAGCCGGAAGTGCGCGGCGCGGCGATGGGCCTGTTCAACGTGTTCGGGTCGCTCGGCTTCCTGACCGGGTTCCTCGTCGGCGGGAGCGCGACGGACGCGTTCGGCTATACGCCGGCGTTCCTCGCGGTCGGCGGGCTGGAACTGGCCATCGCGCTCGCGCTGCTGCCGGCGGTCCGGTCGATCTCGCCCGATACGGGTCCGGTCGGGCGACTCGGTGTGGACGGGTGAGCGGACCGACAGGCGGGCGAAGCGCTCCGTCCGCCCCGAGCCGAGTCCTTTTAATCGGCGCACCGCCTCGTCTCTCGTAACCGATGGACGTACTCGTCGTCGGCGCGGGCGAGATCGGGCGCTGGGTCGCCGACACCGTGTCGGCCGACGATGCGCCGATCGACGTGAGCGTCGCGTTCGCCGACCGCGACCCCGCGGTCGCCGAGGACGCCGCGGCCGAGCGCGACGCGCGGACGGTCGACGCCGACGCGGACACCGTCCACGATGTCGTCTGTCTCGCGGTGCCGATGTCGGCGGTGCCCGCGGGGGTTACGGCGTACGCGCCGCGCGCGGAGCGGGCGATCGTCGACATCTCCGGCGAGATGACGGAGGCGGTCGCGGCGATGCGCGAACACGCCCCCGACCTCGAACGGGCGAGCTACCACCCGCTGTTCGCGCCGCCGCGGGTCCCGGGCAACGTCGCGGTCGTCGTCGACGAGGCCGGCCCGACGGTCGAGTCCCTTTCGGCCGCCGTCGAGGCCGGCGGCAACGACGTGTTCGAGACGACCGCCGGGGAACACGACGCCGCGATGCGGTCCGTTCAGACGGGGGCCCACGCCGCGGTGCTCGCGTGGCGGCTCGCCGCGGACCCCGTCCGCGAGGAGTTCCACACCCCGGTGTCGGCCGCCCTCGACGAGGTCGCCGACACCGTCACCGAGGGGTCGCCGGCGGTGTACGCCGAGATTCAGCGCGCGTTCGACGGGGCCGACGACGTGGCCGACGCCGCGGCCGAGATCGCGGCGGCGGACGACGAGGCGTTCGCCGCCCTCTACGAGCGCGCCCGCGGCGACCGCGAGGGGCGGGACCGGCTGGAGTGAGAGGCGGGACAGAGGAGACACCCATGACCGACAGAACCGCGGTTCGGAACAACGCGAACTACCTGCGCAACGTCAGACCGATCGACCCCGAGGAGATCGCCGAGTACATCGAGGGGACCCCGCACCCGGCGGTCGTCCGCGAGACGCTCCGCGCGACGCGCTCCCGGAGCGGTACACGTTCGCTCTGGAGGACCTGCTGGTCCGCGAGTACGGTGCGAACTGGCACCACGGGAAGTCCGGCGGCGCGCTCCGCGAGCGGGTCCGGGAGCTGAAGGCCGACTACCTGTACGAGAACGACGTCGAGTACGACCGCGTCGCGGCGCTCGGCTACGCCGTCTACCACTTGCCCGCCTACTACGCGACGGTGGGGTACGTCCTCGATGACCTCGTTGAGAACGGGCTGCTCGACCGGACGCTCCGCGTCCTCGATGTCGGGGCGGGCGTCGGCGGACCCGCGCTCGGACTTCACGACTACCTCCCCGACGACGCCGTCGTCGAGTACCACGCGGTCGAGCCGAGCGCGGCGATGGAGGTGCTCGACCGGATGCTCGAAGAGACCGGGCGCAACTTCCGGACGACGGTCCACGAGATGACCGCCGAGGCGTTCCTCGGTCTCGAAGGCGGCGAGGCGGCCGACGCCGTCCCCGCGACTGCCGACCTCGCGACCGACGAGCCCGTCGACCTCGTCCTGTCGCGTTCGCGCCAGCCGACCGCAACACCGCGGTTGGCCTGCGTCGGATCGAGCGCGAGGTCGTCGCCTCCGGCGGCGACCCGGGACGCGACGCCGAGATCTACTCGCCGACGCTGCGGCTGTGGCCCGACGCGGTCCCAACGGATCCGGGGTGGTCGTTCGATGTCGCCGGCGACCTCGCGGTCCCGCCGTTCCAGCGTCGGCTCGACGAGGCCGCCCCCCGCGGGGAGACCGACGAACCGGGCGAGTTCGTCAACGTCGACGTCCAGTTCGCTTACTCGATCCTCCGCCCGGACGGGACGCGGCGCGTCGACGCCGAGGCGAGCGCGGACCGGTGCGCGCGGATGGCCGAGTCGGAGCGTCACGTCACCGACCGGGTGAACCACCTCGCGGTGAAGCTGAGCCACGACCTGAGCGAGGGCGACAACGCGCTGTACCGTGTCGGTGACGGCTCGCAGGCGACCGACCACCACCTCGTCTGTACCCGTGAGACCGCCCTGAACCGCGACCTCAGCGAGGCCGACTACGGGGCGGTCGTCTTCGTCGAGAATGGACTGGTCCTCTGGAACGAAGACGAGGGCGCGTACAACGTCGTCGTCGACGACGAGACGGTCGTCGACCTCGTCGCGCCCTGAAGCGAAATCGCGGTCCGGTGCTGTGGCCCCCTCTCCCCGGATCAGTCGCCGGCGACGGGGTCTATCAGGTCGGGCGCGTCGACGCTCGGCGAGTTCACTCGGGTCGACACGGGGTGTGCGGTGAGGTCGTCGCTCGGGTAGGGGTCGAGCAGGGCGGCGGCCTCGTCGGGACCGCCGCGGAGCCACGCCTCCTCCTCGCCCGCGTCGGGGTCTAAAATCACCGCCATCCGGTGGTGGAGGTCGGCGACGAGGTCGTTCGGCTCGGTTGTCACGACCGCGAAGGTCTCGATCACGTCCGAGTCGTCGTCGGCCGCGCTGCCCGCGTCGCTCCCGCCACCTCCGTCTCCGCCGCCGAACGCGTCGAGTCCGGTCTGTGTCGTCTCCGGCGTCGGCGGCTTCCACCGTTCGTAGATGCCGGCCATCGCGAACGGTCGGTCGTCCTCGAAGGCGACGCGGTAGGGGGTCTTCCCGGACCCGCCCCGCCCGGCGTCTCCGGGCCTCCCGCCGTCGACCCACTCGTAGAAGCCGTCAGCGGGGACGAGACAGCGCCGGCGCTCGAAGGCGTCGGCGAAGCTCCGCTTCTCGCGGACCGTCTCCGCGCGGGCGTTGATCAGGTCGAACGACTCCTCGGCCCACGACGGCGTGAACCCCCACTCCATCCGCGTCGCCTCGCTCGGGTCCTCGTTCGTGATCACCGGCAGCGACTGTCCCGGCGCGCAGTTGTAGCTCGGCTCGCGGTCACCGAAGTCGGCGTCGAACCTGGCTTCGAGGTCGGCGGTCGGCGTAAAGAGGGTGTAGCGCCCGCACATGTACGAGACGTTCGCGCGGCGGACACTTAAGACCGTGACGACCGGTTCATCTCTGAGCACACGTCCCACCGGTCGGCGATGACGCCGTCGACCTCGGCCGCGAGGAGTTCTTCTGCGTCCTCGCGGTCGGCCGCGGTCCACGCGTTCACCGTCAGCCCGGCATCGCGTGCCGTCTCGACGAACCCCGGTTCGGTCGCGAGGTCGATCGAGGGATGGACCGCGACGCAACCGAGGTCGGTCGCCGCCGAGACGAGCGCGTCGGGGTCCCCGTCGGCGACGAGGAGCGCGCGGTCTCCCCCCGGGTCTCGGTGCCGCAGCGTCGCCAGCGCGTCCGGCAGGAACGACGAGAACAACACGTCGTTCGCCGCCCGGTCCGCGGCGTCGAGCGCGCCGCCGGCGACGCCCCGTTCTTTGATCTCGACGTTGATCGCTGTCCCCTCCGGGACGGCCCGCAGCACCTCGTCGAGCCGCGGGATCGACTCTACCGAATCGAGGACCGTCAGCTCCCGGAGTTCGTCCCAGTCGGCGTCCGCGACGGGTCCCGTCCCCTCGGTCAGCCGGTCGAGGTCCGCGTCGTGGAAGACGACGAGTTCGCCGCTCGCGCACCGGCGCACGTCGACCTCGACGGCGTCGACGTGCGGCGACGCGCGCTCGACCGCCCGGACCGTGTTCTCGGGGTACTGACCGGCGCAGCCCCGGTGTCCGATCAGCGCGATGTCGTCCGGAAACACTCGACTCGCCTCGCCGTCTTCACCCCGATCCCTCCAGTTCATCGGTCGGTCACGCTCTCCTCTCGGGCGTGAAGCGTGTTAGCCGTTCCCCGTCTCCGTTTCTCCGGTCCCGGTTCTCCGTTTCCGGTTCCCTCGCTTCGGTCCCCCTCCCCGGGTGAGCCGCCGCTCCCGCGGACTTTTTTACCGCGCGTCGCCCCGGAACGGACATGCGCATCGAGAACAGCTTCATCCCCGTCGACGGGGTGGGCGAGACG
>PXST01000007.1:22094-25164 GCA_003023405.1 Halobacteriales archaeon SW_8_68_21 | reverse complement strand
CGAGCAGTTCGCGGACGCGAGCCTGCTCGCGACGTTCAATGGCGCGCGCTTCGACGTTCCCTTCCTAGAGACGTCCTTCGACCTCGATGTCGACACGCCGCACCTCGATTTGATGTACCCCGCCAAGCGCGTCGGTCTCTCTGGCGGTCTAAAACCGATCGAGGCGGAACTCGGCATCGACCGCGACCGCCCGGACATCTCCGGCCGCGACGCGGTCCGCCTGTGGCGCGAGTACGAGCGAGGGAACGAGGCGTCGCTAGAG
The DNA here is from genome assembly GCA_003023405.1 of Halobacteriales archaeon SW_8_68_21. GTDB lineage: Archaea > Halobacteriota > Halobacteria > Halobacteriales > Haloferacaceae > Halorubrum. The sequence goes on along the minus strand of PXST01000007.1, from coordinate 24,902 downwards.
ACGCTCGTTTCGTACAACCGTGAGGACGCGGTCAACCTTCGAGCGCTCGCCGACACCGTCTGTAAAGCGCTTGACGAAGAAGTGTTCGCCACCGTCCCGGACGGAGACGGCGACTGACGGGACCCGATCACGGGCGGTGGGTACGGACTGCGGCGGTCGTTACCGACGGAGGACGATCCCGCTGGACCCGACGACGACGGCGTCGCCGTCGCTGTCGACAGCGTTCAGGTTCTCGCCGGTCGGCGTGTCGAGCACGAACCGGTCGTCGGACGTTAGCTCCTGAACGACGCCGCCGCTGCCGACGACGTAGCCGGACTCGCCGTCCGTCTCGATGTCGACGAGGTCGGCGTCGCCGAGCGCGTCGGGCGTCCAGTTCGCGCCGTCGTACGTCAGGAGGGCCCCGTTACCGCCGGAGACGGCGATGTCGTCGGAGGCGTCGCTGTCGAGACCGTAGAACGTCACGTTGGCGTCCTCGATCCCGATCGCGTTCCACGTGACACCGTCGTCGGTCGCGAAGACGCGGCCGTTCGTGTCGATCGCGTGGCCGCTGCGCGGGCCGTGGAAGTCGATCGCGGGCAGCCCGGAGCCACTTCCCGGTGTGACGTATTCCCACGTCGCCTCCTCGCCGTTCTCGAAGCTGTAGTAGATCTTCCCTGAGTCGCCGGCGACGTAGACGTTCGCCTCGCCGGCCTCACCGGTGACGGCGATGTCGTTGTAGTTGTTCGTGTTGTCCAGCGGCGCGGAGTGGTCGACGAGGGTGTCTGTCGCCGGGACATACTCGCCGATCGCGCCGCTCGCGCCCACGAACCAGACGCGCTCGCCGTCGTCGGTGACGGACGCGCCGTAGAGGTCGTTCCCGTTTCCGGTCGGACCGCCGTCGCGGAGGGTTCGCCACCCGTCGGGTCCGGCCGTCGTGAGGACCCCACCGTCGCCGACGGCGAAGCGCCCGGCGTCCGCGGACACGACATCGTGGAGCGTGCTGTCCGTCTCGACCGGCTCGACGGTCCACTCGCTCTCGGCGGCCGCAGCGGCCGTGGTTACGCTACCCGTTGCGACGACCGCGCCGAGACCCGCCATCACCGCGCGGCGGGTCGAAGTCACGTGTCGGCTCATAACGTGATTATACATTCATCCGCCCTTTGTAAGTGTCTTGTGTTTATTAAGGAAAGCGCCGAAATTAATCCGGGTAAAATCGCGTTAACTGTCTCTCATCCGAATTTTTACCTTATAAAACGGGTGTCTCGCCTCCCGAAAAAACGGCTTCGTCGGCCCGCTACCGGTCGATACCTGATCGCGGTGAAATTGGCCTCGACTGCCCGGTCCGATCAGGGGTCGTCGGCGTCGGACTCGTCCCCGTCCGCTCCCGCGTTCGGCTTCACGGTCGCGGTCTCGCCGGTCGGCGCGTCGGCCGCCTCGCCGGCCGACTCGTCCTCGGTCGCCTCGTCGGCGCGTTCGATGTCCACGGCCTCCGAATCGGGTTCGGAGCCGTCGGCAGAATCCTCGGAACCACCGCCCTCGTCTCGCTCGTCCTCGTCACTCTCCGCATCGCTCTCGCCCTCGCGGTCGGGTTCGGCGGCGTCCTCGGTGTCGTCGTCCTCGATGTCTTCGTCCTCGGCGTCCTCAGTGCCGTCGTCTTCGGTGTCATCCTCGATGTCCTCGTCCTCGGCGTCCTCGAGGTCGGCCGACTCGTCGTCGGTCCCGTCGGTCTCTTGGACCAGTCGCATCTCGCCGCGAGCCCGGAGAGTTCCCTGGATCTCCGCGCCGTCGTACACAACGAGGTCGCCGGCCGATACGTCGCCGAGTACGCGCGCGCCCGCCTTGACGGTCACGGTCCCGCCGCGGGTCGTCACGTCGCCGTGGATGACCGTGTCGACTCCGACGGTGACGTTGTCGCGAGCGCGCAACGAGCCGAACACCTCGTTGCGCTCGCCGACCCGGATCGACTCTGCCCGGAGGTTGCCGTGGAGCCGACAGTCGTCGCCGACCGTCGCCGGCGTCGACACCCGCCAGGCGTCGTCGGATATCTCGGCGCTCCGCGGCACGAGGAGGGGGTCGCGGACGTCGTCGCCGTCGGCGAGCGCCGCCGCCAGTTCGTCGGCGGCGTCGGTCTCGCCGACGCGCAGCAGCTGCGAGAGGACGATGAAATAGAAGATGATCGTCGGCACGGGGTTACGGATGACGATCCAGCCGTTCGCCTCGAACCCCTCCTCGACCGTCACGTCGTCGCCGATGTCGAGGTCGCCGGAGACCATCAGGCGACCGGTGACGGTGACGCGCTCGCCGAGGTAGGCGTCCTCGCCGACCAGCACGTTCCCGTCGACGGAACACCAAGTGTCGAGCCGACAGTCCCCCTCGGCCTCGATGTCGTCGCCGACGCGCACGCGCTCGCCGATCGCGACGTTGCGGCCGCGAACGCCGAGTTCGACCGTCGACTGCCCGCCCACGAGCACGTCGCCGTCGACGACGACGTCGTGTTCCTCGACGGTCGTCTCCGACGGGATGGCGAGCTCATCGACCGGACCGTCTCCTCGCAGCGACACACCGGGGGCAGTCGTCCCGCGGATATAAACGGTGCGGGGCGTCCGACGGGCGTCGGACGCGTGCGATCCCCTCCCGAACGCTCCGAATGCCGCCGCGTTTTTTGCTACGCCACTGGAAACGGGACCATGGGATTCGGATCGTACGACGAGAGCGAACAGAAGGATCAGGACATCGACACGGACGATGACGACGCGGTGAACGTCCACGAGAACGACCACGACGGCGACGTCTCGATCGAGGGGGACGCCGACACCGACGACCTCGTCG
>PXST01000007.1:0-21971 GCA_003023405.1 Halobacteriales archaeon SW_8_68_21 | reverse complement strand
GTCGACGGCGACCGATTCGTGTCACGCTCCTTTTACAGACACGCCGTCTACTTCGACGCATGAGTACGGATCTGACGTTCACCGACCGCGGCGTCGATGTCGTCTACGAGGGGACCGAGTTCGAACTGGAGAAGACGCTGATCGAGGAGGCGACCGGGAAGTCCTACCGCGACGTCACCGACCACGAGGTCCTGACCATCGTCGCCAAGGACCCGGAACTGGACGGCGAGCCGGTCCGGATCGGCGACGTGCTATGATATCCGGTCGAAAGTCCTTCTACTCCGCCGCGACGAGCTTGTAGCCGCCCCCGTCGGTGTCGTCTCCGTTCGGGTCCGGCGCGCGCTCGGCGTAGTAGATGTCGCCGTCGACGACGCGGGGCGCGCTCGTTATCCACCCGTCGTGTTCGACGCGCCACACCTCGTCGCCCGAGTCGGCCTCGAGCGCGTAGAGGCTCCCGTCCTTCGACCCCGTCAGCACGCGGTCGCCGACGACGGTCGGACAGCCGGTCAGCGGCCGACCGGTCCGGAAGCGCCACTCCACGTCGCCGGTCGCGGCGTCGAGCGCGTACAGGTGGTCGTCGTGGCTCCCCATGTACACCACGTCGCGCTCGGGGTCGACCGCGGGCCCCGTCATCGACAGGTCGCCCGTCTCGAAGCGCCAGTCCGCCTCTCCGGTGATCAGGTCAACTCGGTAGACGTTGAAGTCCCACGACCCGAAGAACGCGGCCCCGTCGTACGTCGCGATCGGACCCTTGATCTCGCCGTCGTTCGTGTCGGGCGGGTCCGTCGCGAACCGCCACTGGAACTCGAGGTCGGGAAAGCTCCAGCAGTAGCAGTAGCCGTCGTTCGACCCGCACACCATCCGCCCGGCGTCGAGCGAGACGGCGGGCGAGGAGTGCGGATGATCGGTGGGGCGATGGTCCGGCTCCGCCCAGGTCACGTCGCCCGTCTCCGCGTCGACCGCGAACAGCCGTCCATCGGGCGTCGGGAACTCGACCGAGACGTACAGTTCGCCGTCGTAGTACAGTGGGCTGGACCCGATCGAGCCGCCGAGGTCCGTCGACCAATCCAGGTCGCCCGAGTCGAGCGCGAACGCGTAGAGGACGCCGTCGTACGCGCCGACGTACGCGCGCCCGTCCGCAACGGCCGGCGTCCCGTGAATCCCCCTCCCCTCCGTGTCGGTCTCGCCGCGCCAGCGCACGTCCCCGTCGGCCGTTATCGCGAGGAGTTCGCCGGTGTCGCCCGGGAGGACGACGCCGCCGTCGGGGAGCGGGACCGCGCTGGCCTTCGCCGCGCTGTGTTCGCCGGTGTTGACCTCGGAGATCCGCCAGGCCGTCTCGACCGCATCGGGGACCGTCTCGTCGGGGTAGTACCCCCATCGCTCCAGCGACCCGCGGAACTGCGCGACGCCCGTGGGGATCGTCTGCTCTGTGGCCCCACCGGGGTCGAGGTCCGCGTCGGTGCCGTCGTCGGACATGCCGTTCAGCGAGGAACACCCGGCCGCGGCGGCCGTCGTCGCCGCACCGACCGCGGTGAGCCACTCGCGTCGGGAGGGGGTCTCAGTCATCGGAATGTCCGTCACACGCGGGTCGTTTTAGTGTGACGACCGCTCGCCCTCGGCCCCCCGCGTCCGACCGGACGACTTTTTCCGCCGGTGTCCGAAGTGGAGGTATGGAAATCGGATTTGATCTTGGTACGAACGTCCCGTCCGGCGTGTTCGCGCTCCACGCCGCTATCGCCGTGGCCTTCCTGTCCCTCGCAGGGCTGAACGGTGCGAACGGCGAAGCGGTGGGGTTGGTGTTATACCTCGCGACCGCCGGGATGGTCGCTCTCGTCGGTCTCTTGGCCGGTCGGATCGTGGCGCGTCGCTGACCGCCGCCGAGTGCGTCATAGCGCCACGGCTTCTCGGGCCACTCGCGACGACAGAAAGTGGGGCCGGAGGGATTTGAACCACGAGGACTTCGCTCCGCTCGTCCTCCGGGTTTAAATCCCTCCACAGCACGTCGCTATTGCTCGCGAGTTTGCTCACGACGACAGGAAGTGGGGCCGGAGGGATTTGAACCCCCGATCGACTGATATCTCCGGTGCGCCTCGGAACTCCAGAGGGTCGTCAACACGACCGATGATCAGTCGGCCGCTCGGTATATCAGTCTGGAGTGTCGTCCCGGGCGCGAGCCTCTGGAGTCAGTCGCCATGCCTGGCTTGGCCACAGCCCCGCGGGATCTCGCATCAAATTCTTGCCGAAACGCGAATAAAGGGGTTTCGATCGACGGCGATCGAGGGACGGCGACACTCCGGCGCTCCGCCGGAGTCGACGGCCGCCGCCGCCAGTTTCGGGACGACCGCGTGCGGGAATCACTCTCGGTCGTCGTCGCTCCAATCGCATTCTTGACACTTGTAGCCGGTGACGAACTCGGTCACGCTCGGCATGTATCCGACGGAGATGACATCCCCACCGCAGTCTGGGCAGTCGCGGTCGGCGTCGGCGATCGATTCGGCTTCCAGCACCGACTCGCCCTCGACTAACTCCGCGAGTTTTTCTGGCGTCACCATCCGTCCCTGAACGACGCGGTTCGACATACCGGCTGTTCGGCGCCGAGTGCCTAAACCCCGGCGACACGCCCGGCACACGGGCGACGACCGAGCCGGCTCTTGCCCTCCGGAGGCCCCGCGAACGCCGACGCTCGCGTCACAGCCACGGAGCCCGGGAGTCGTCGTCCGTGAACGGGTCCGTCCCGTCGTCGTCGCTCTTGCGTTCCTCGCCGCCGTTCGCGAGAACGGCGACGTCGTCGTCGACGATCGGGGACGGCCCCCCTGGCGGCGCGTCCAGCGGGGGATCGGTCGGGACGTCCTCCGCGGGGTCGTCGTCGGTGTCCGTCGGGTCTGCCGACTCGTCGCCGGGGTCCGACCCGTCGTCGGGGGCGTCGCCGTCGTCTGACACGTCGGACCCGCCGGCGTCCTCCAGTCCGTCCGCGTCCGGGTCGTACGCGAACAGCGTCGTCACCGCGAGCACGGCGAGCGCGATCGGGACCTCCGTCTGCATGAGTTCGAAGGGTTCGAGCAGGATCGGGAGCGCGAGCACGCCCAGCGCGACCGCCGACCCGAACCGGAACCGGTCGATGTCGACGCGACCGCGGAGGTGTGGCGACAGGAGTGCGATCGCCAGCGCGAACGCCACGCCAACGGCGGCGGCCGCGGTCCCGTTGACCACGTACTCGGTCGACGTCTCCAGCGCGAAGCCGGACGGGTCGAAGCTCCCGACCAGCCCGAGTCCGATGATCACGCCGGGGCTTGGGAGGAACTCGCCGATCTCCGAGCTGGCGGTCTTGGCGGCGATGGTCAGGATGACGAGCCCGGCGAAGCGGCTGAACACGTCGAGGTCTAAGAGTCCGGCCAGGGTCGGCGCGAGGGTGGCCTCGACCGCGGCGACCGGGATGACGACCGCGCCGATCAGCAGCACGGACCCGACCATCTCGCGGCGGGTACCGTCCATCTCCGCGAGGATCACCGCGGCGGTCGCGGAGCCGCCGAAGATCAGGATCCCGGTCTCGACGACGCCAGTGGCCGATCCGAGGACCCCGGCGACGACGAGTGCAGGGAAGATGCCGTCGACGAGCGGGAGGACCATGACGGTCGCGAGCAGCTTCGTCGCGCTCCCGACCTGCCGTTCCAGCCGCAGGGCGACGGGGTGGCGTGAAGTGCTCATTCAGGGACGATAGCCCTGACCGACGGGGCGGCGGTGGGACGCGTGCGACCCGCGATGGTGTGGGGACCAGCACCCGGAGTCCACGCCGCGAATGGTCCGACGGGCCCATGTAAACGGTTTGCGCGGATTGCCGGCTGTAAAGCGGACGCCGAGGTCGGCGTTCGGCTGGCCGGCGATGCGCGCGTTCACGGGACTGTCGGAGTCCATACACAACACACGCGTTTCGGTCGGATTAAAGGTTGTGTGAGACGTGTCCGCACGACACGATGGATCCTCGGTGAAACCCGACTTCCGGCGACGATACGTCGATTCGTCTGGCGTTTCCCCGACCATCTCACGCCTCTCGAAACTGTCTCGTGGAACCGACCCGTGTCCGGCGTTCGGACGGTGGGAGGCGTCGGAGCGCGTTCGCCGCGAGCGTAACCGTCTCCCAAAATACACAATCATGTATATCGAAGAGGTTCGATCGTGATCAACCTTCACGTCCGTGTTGTCTCGCAACGTTTTTCATCGGCCGTTCACGACGGATTATATGGCGACAGATTCTGGCCGATTCTCGGCAAAGTTCGAGGTTCCGGAAGCACTGACGTTCGACGACGTGCTTCTCCGTCCCAAGGAGAGCCGCGTCGAACCCGACGACGCCGACCTGGGCACTCGGGTGTCGAGGAACGTCGAACTGACCGTGCCGGTGCTGTCGGCGGCGATGGACACCGTCACCGAGAGCGACCTCGCCATCGCGATGGCCCGCGAGGGCGGTCTCGGCGTCCTCCACCGCAACATGACCGTCGAGGAGACGGCCGCTGAGGTCGAGCGCGTCAAGCGTGCGCACGAACTCGTCATCCGCCGCGAGAACGTCGTGACCGTCTCCCCTGACGACACCGTCCGCGAGGCCGACGCGGTGATGGAGCGGCAGGGGGTCTCCGGTGCCCCGGTCGTCGCCGACGACGACACCGTCCTCGGGATCATCTCCGGCACTGACATCCGGCCGTACTTGGAGGTCGGCGAGGACGACGCGGTCCGGGAGGCGATGACCGATGAGGTCATCACCGCGCCGGAGGACGTGGGCGCGCGAGAGGCGCTCGAACTGATGTACAATCACAAGATCGAGCGCGTCCCCGTCGTCGACGACGACCGCCTCATTGGGTTGGTGACGATGCAGGGAATCCTCCAGCGCCGCGAACACGAGCACGCCGCCCGCGACGGGGACGGACGCCTCCTCGCTGGCGTCGCCGTCGGCCCCTTCGAGGAGGAGCGCGCCGTCGCGGCCGACGAGGCCGGCGTCGACGTGATATTCACCGACTGCGCGCACGCTCACAACCTCAACGTCTTGGACTCCGCGGAGGCGATCAAAGCGACCGTCGACGCGGACGTCGTCGTCGGCAACGTCGGCACGCGCGAGGCGGCCGAGGCCGCCGTCGACTTCGCCGACGGCCTCAAGGTGGGCATCGGGCCGGGGTCGATCTGTACCACCCGCGTCGTCAGCGGCGCGGGGATGCCCCAGATGACCGCCGTCGCGGAGGTGGCTGACGTCGCCGTCGAACACGACGTTCCCGTGATCGCCGACGGCGGCATCCGGTACTCCGGCGACGCGATCAAGGCGCTCGCCGCGGGCGCGGACGCAGTGATGCTCGGCTCGTACTTCGCCGGCACCGACGAGGCCCCCGGCCGCGTCATCACGATGAACGGCAAGAAGTACAAGCAGTACCGCGGGATGGGGTCGGTCGGCGCGATGAAGTCCGGCGGCGGCGACCGCTATCTCAAAGAGGAGGACGAAGACGAGGAGTTCGTGCCCGAGGGCGTCGAGGCCGCGACTCCGTACAAGGGGAGCCTCGCCTCCGAACTCCACCAGCTCACGGGCGGGATGCGCTCGGGGATGGGCTACGTCGGCGCGGAGACGGTCCCCGATCTTCACGAGCGCGCGGAGTTCGTCCGAGTCTCGACCGCGGGACAGAGCGAGAGCCACCCGCACGACGTGATGATCACGGACGAGGCCCCGAACTACAGTCCGGGCGAATAGCGCCGAGCAGCCACACGGTCGGACGCGGGGTAGCCCCCGGACGCCCGGTTGGATACGATCGGATTTCGGCTTTCCCGAGCCACCGGTCGGCCGGAGCGCCGAAGAGGTATTTTAATATAGCCAGCGGAGAGACGAGACGTGTGAGCGATTACCTCCGCTCCCGTCACCCATGAGTGAGCAACCCCCGCTGGTCCTCGTGGTCGAGGACGAACCCGACCTGGCCGACCTGTACGCCGCCTGGCTCGGTGACGAGTACCGCGTTCAAACCGCGTACGGCGGCCATGAGGCCCTCGATCAGCTCGACGAGGCCAAAGAGAAGGCCGACGCCATCCTCCTCGATCGACGGATGCCCGGACTCTCCGGCGACGAGGTCCTCACGGCCGTCCGCGACCGCGGCATCGACTGCCGGGTCGCAATGGTCACAGCCGTCGAGCCGGACTTCGACATCTTGGAGATGGGCTTCGACGACTACCTCGTCAAGCCAGTCACCAGCGACACGCTCCAGGACACCGTTGAGGGGCTGTCGCGGCGCGGCGAGTACGACACGGAAGTCCAGGAGCTGTTCTCGCTGACCTCCAAGAAGGCGATGCTCGAATCCGAAAAGAGCGCGAGCGACCTGGTGGACAACGAGGAGTATCAGGAGCTTACCGACCGGATCGCCGAGCTCCGAGAGCAGGCCGACGAGTCGCGCGACGCGGTCGCGACCGACGACGAGGACTACGAGAAGCTCTTCCAAGACTTCGACACCGACGCGTAACGCCGGACGAGGGGACGCTGCCAACTCTTTATCACCGGTCGAGCCGAACGCGTGATCGTATGCGCGTCCGGGATCTGCCGCTCTCGTCGTCCGTCGTCGATCGCTTCGCCGAGCGAGGTGTCCGCGAGCTGTACCCGCCACAGCGCGCGGCGGTCGAAGCTGGCGTCTGCGACGGCGCGGACGTCGTCGCGGCGGTGCCGACCGCGTCGGGGAAGACGTTCGTCGCGCAGCTCGCGCTCCTGACCGCCGACGGTCCTGGGCTGTACGTCTGTCCGCTCCGCGCGCTCGCCCGCGAGAAGTACGAGACGTTCGCGGCGCTGCCTGATGTCGACGTGGGCATCTCGACCGGCGACTTCGACGCGACCGGCGAGGAGCTGGCGGGCAACGACGTCGTCGTCGCCACCAGCGAGAAGGTCGATTCGGCGATCCGAAACGGGGCCTCGTGGGTCGACGAGCTGGCCTGCGTCGTCGTCGACGAGGTCCACCTGCTCGGCGCGAAGCGACGCGGACCGACCCTCGAAGTGACGCTGGCGACGCTCCGACGGCGGAACCCCGCCCTCCAGACCGTGGCGTTGTCGGCGACCGTCGACAACCCAGACGCGATCGCGGACTGGCTCGACGCCGCCCTCGTCGAGTCCGACTGGCGTCCCGTCGGGCTGCGGACCGGCGTCGCCGTCGGGGGAGGCGTCGCCTTCGACGACGGGACGAGCCTATCGGTCGCCGTCCCGCCCGCCGGTGAGTCGGATCACGACGAGGACGCCGGAAACGAGGTCAACTCCGGAGGCGATACCGGCCCCGCCGAAGACGACGAGCCAGACTCCACCGAAGTCACCGCCGCTCTGGTCGCCGACGCTGTCGCGGACGGCGGGCAGTGTCTCGCGTTCGTCCGCTCGCGCCGCGAGGCGGTCGACCTCGCGGAGCGGCTCGCGGACGACGGGCTCGCAGAGAAGCTCGGGATCGAGGACGCGGCCGCCGGGACAGCGGAGGAGGCCACCGACGTGGACGGGACGCTCACCGGTCGACAGCTCGCGGAGTGTCTCCGGGGCGGCGTCGCGTTCCACCACGCCGGGCTCCGCTCTGGCCACCGGTCGGTCGTCGAGTCGGCGTTCCGCGACCGCGATGTCGCCTGTATCTGTGCGACGCCCACGCTGGCGGCCGGCGTCAACGTCCCCGCGCGGCGCGTCGTTGTCCGCGACCAGCGACGGTACGGCGAGAGGGGCATGGAGTGGATCCCGACGCTCGAAGTTCACCAGATGTGCGGGCGGGCCGGGCGTCCGGGACTCGACCCGCACGGGGAGGCCGTCCTCGTCGCCGACGCCGACACGCGGGCGGAAGTGCGCGAGCGGTACGTCGAGGGCGACCCGGAGGCAGTCGAGTCCCAGCTGGCCGACCCGGGGGCGCTCCGAACCCACGTCCTCGCGGCGATCGCCACCGGGTTCGCGGCGACCGAAACCGAGATCCTCGACGTCTTCGAGGGGACGTTCTACGCACGAGAGACGGGAGCCGGCGGCCTCGCGGACGCGGTCGCGGTCGCGGTCGACGACCTCGTCGCCGCCGAGATGGTCGCCCGGGAGACCGGCGGCGTCGAGGACTACCGACTCGCCGCGACGGCCGTCGGCGAGACGACCTCGAAGCAGTACGTCCGGCCCGAGACGGGCGAGCGGATCGTCGCCGGCCTCCGCGCGGCGGCGGGGCTCTCCGAGGCGACGACGCTCACCGCCTTCGAGGTGATCTGCGACACGCCGGACATGCAGGATACCTACCTCGGAAACGCCGAGCGCGCGGACATCTATCGGTTCGCGCGACGCAACGCTGCCCACCTGACGACCGACATGAGCGAGCCGGACGAGTTCGAGGGGTGGCTGGAGTCGGTGAAGACGGCCCGCATCTTGGACGAGTGGATCGGCGGCGCGACCGTCGAGGAGCTGGTCGAGCGCTACCGGATCGGTCCCGGCGACCTCGACTCGCGGGTCGAGCGCGCGGAGTGGCTGCTGAGCGCGGCCGAGGCGCTCGGGGAGACGATCGGCGTCCAGGTTCCCGCGGTCTCGCGTGCGCGGTCGCGGCTGTGAGAAAGCGGTGAAAGCGTTCGGCCTGGACGCTCAGTCGGCCGATCCGACCGCCCGGTGGAACGGCGTCCGGGCGATCGTCTGTCGCAGCTCCGCCAGCGAGTCGCGGCCGACGCCGCTCGCGGCCGACATCACCGCGAACACCTCCTGTCTGGACACCTTCACGCCGGTCTCCGTGAGCGCGTCCTCCGGGCGGCTTCCGAGTTCGCGGAGCGTGCCGACCGCGAGCAGGTACGGGACGGTCCACGCCTCCATCGTGTTCCCGTTCGAGAGCGGCATCGTCTCCAAGTACGCCTGCGCGTCGTCGAGGAACGATCGGGCGTAGTCCGCGGTCCGGTCGACGACGCGCGCGGACGACTCGCGGTTCTCCGGATGGACGACCCGCTCCTGTTCGACGCCCTCCGCTTCGAGCCACTCGGCGGGGAGATAGACGTTGTTCTCCTCCGTGTAGTCGTCGTAGACGTCCTTCGAGACGTTCACCAGCTGTAAGAGGAGGCCGAAATTCTCGGCGGTCTCGCGTAGTCGGTCGGCGCGCTCCTCGGCGATGTCGCCGCGAGTGAGCAGGTTCGTGATGAGGTTGCCGACGGTCCCGGCCGCGTAGTAGCAGTACTGTTCCAACTCGTCGCGGTCGTCGATGCGGAGGCCCCCCTCGGTGGCGTGACGGTCGACGAACATCGCCATCCCGTCGACCATCTCCAGCACCGGCGGGACGATGGCCGCCTGCGCCTCCGGGTCGAGCTCCTCGAACGTGGCGGCGACCGTCGGTGCCTCCGCGACGACGGTCCAGTCGTCGTCGCGCTCCGCGGGCAGCCCCTCGTCGACCGCCTCACGGAACGCGCCGATCTCGGTCCCGTCGTCCGGGTCGATCGCTCGCCGGTACGTCCGCAACACGTCGCTCTGGGCTTCCGGGGGGATGTGACCGGCGTCTTCGACGGTGTCGGCGACCCGACAGAGGAGGTAGCCGACACAGATCTGCGAGGCCATCGGCTCCTCTAACACGTCGACGGTCAGCGCGAAGGTCCGCGAGACCCCTTGAACCGCCTCGTGACACCACGCGAGGTCGGCCTCACCGGGGCCGTGTTCTCGTCCGCTCATTCAGTTGCCAGTCCTTACGGCACAACGCATAAAAAGCCTCGTGGAACGGCGGCCGGCGGTCGCTCCTCACCCGGAACCGCGAAATCGAGCGACTCCGCCGCGGCTCGCGCCGTCGAACCGGCGGCCCGTGTACAATCGTGTGGAAACGGCTAAGTCGGCCCGGTCGAAGGGGAGATCATGGAGTTCACGCTCACCGAAGCGCAGCGTCAGATCCGCGACACCGTCGCGGAGTTCGTCGACGAGGAGGTCGTGCCACGGGCGGCCGAGATCGACGAGACGGACGAGTTCCCGGCGGAGTTAGTCGAGCAGATGGCCGACCTCGGGCTCATGGGAATGCCCTTTCCGGTCGAGTACGAGGGGGCGGGCCTCGACTACCACAGCTACGCGATCGGTCTCGAAGAGATCTCCCGCGGCTCCGGCGGACTCGGAACCGTCGTCGCGGCCCACACCTCGCTGGCCGGCAACATGCTCTACGAGTTCGGCGACGAGGGACAAAAACAGGAGTACCTCACCGCCCTGAACACCGGCGAGGAGATCGGCGCGTTCGCGCTCTCGGAGGCCGAGGCCGGCTCGGACGTGCCCGCCATGTCGACGGCCGCGGAGCGCGAGGCGCGACGCGACCCGGAACGGAGCGGCGTCGCCGCGGAGCGCGACGGCGACGGCTACCTCGTCAACGGCGGGAAGCTCTGGATCTCGAACGGCTCCGTCGCGGACACGGTCACGCTGTTTGCCAAGACCGACCCCGACGCGGGCCGGAAGGGCGTCTCGTCGTTCGTCGTGCGCCCCAAAGAGGACGACGGGTTCGTCGTCGAGGGGACGGAGGACAAGCTCGGTGACAAGGGGTGTCCGACCGCCGAGCTACGGTTCGACGACATGTGGATCCCCGAAGACCGGCTGCTCGGCGAGGAGGGCGAGGGGTTCGTCCAGGCGCTGAAGACGCTCAACGGCGGCCGGATCACGATCGCGGCCCGATCGGTCGGGATCGCGCGCGCCGCGCTCGACGAGGCGAAGTCCTACGCGCAACAGCGCGAGCAGTTCGACCGCTCTATCTCCGAGTTCCAGGCGATCCAGCACAAGCTCGCGGACATGGACACGAAGGCCCGCGCCGCGGAGCTGTTGATGCACGAGGCGGCCGACCTGAAGATGCGTGACGAGGACTACATCAAGGAGGCCGCGCAGGCGAAGCTGTACGCCTCGGAGATCGCCCGCGAGGTCGCAAACGAGGGGATCCAGATCCACGGCGGCTACGGCTACACCAAGGACTTCCCGGCCGAGCGGTTCTACCGCGACGCGAAGCTCTCTGAGATCTACGAGGGGACCAGCGAAGTGCTGCGGAACACGATCGCCCAACAGCTGCTCGACGAGTGACGCCGCCGGCAGTCGTCACTCCCTCGAATCGGAAGCGTCACCGTCTCCGCCGTCGTCCGTACCCTCGTCACTCTCCGTCTCCGCGCTCTCCGATCTCTCGTTTTCGGCGTCGTCGTTCTCGTCGTCGTCACTCCCGGCGCTGCCGGGGCCGTGGGCGACGTCGGCGTCCGAGGGGTTCTGGTCGACGGCGTACCCTCCCGTGTCGATCCGCTCCGCCGGCTCCGAGTAGTCGCGCTCGCTCGGCGAGAAGTCGGGGCGGACAACCCCATCGTCTGGGATATCCACCCCGTCGTCTGACGCGTCGTCACCCGAGTCGGTCTCGTTGTCTTCCGATTCTGCCCGCTCCTCCGCGCCCGGCTCCGTCGCCGTCAGCGTCTCGTCCGACTTCGCAGCTGACCCCGTCACTGTCGACGTTTCGTCCGACTTCGCGGCCGACCCCGTCGCCGTCGATGTCGCGTCCGCTTCTGCGTCGACACCGTCGCCCCCGGCCCTCTCGTCGCGGTCGGCGTTCTCGCGGCGGCCGTCGCCCCCGTCGACCCACTCGGAGCGGTCGGTCGTCGCGATCGGGACGGCAGACTGGTTGCCGGACTCCGTTCCCTGCCCGGGCGCGTACCCTGCGGTCTCGCCCCGCCGTGTCGGCGACGATCGTCGCCACGCCCCACCGGCGCTGGAACACGGTGCGGCTGTCGATCACGTTCTGGATCCGGTAGTACGGCACGACCGCGACGGTCCGGCCCCAGAACCCGTTCCGGGTGAGCAGGTGGTCCTCCCCGAGCCAGTAGCCGCGGTGTTTCCACTTGAGGTGCGCCGCCGGCGGCACGGCGAGGAGGAGCGCGGCGACCCCGTACCACGGGAGCGACGCGGCGAAGTACCAGTCCGCGCCGTACGCGACGCCTGTGAGCACCCCGACGACCATCGTGTACCGGACGACGTACCGCCACCGGATCCGCTTCGGCGGCCGGTTGAACTCGGGCGTCCCGAACGACTCGATCTCGTGTGCGAGCCGGTAGACGCGGTCGGTCGTCGCGATCGGGACGGCAGACTGGTTGCCGGACTCCGTTCCCTGCCCGGGCGCGTACCCTGCGGTCTCGATCGAAAGGCTCGCGTACCCGAGTGTCCGCTTCGCGGGGTTGTCGGTGATTCGCAGCGTCTGAACCTTCTCGGTCGGGATCGACCCGCTGTACCGTCGGAACAGCCCGCGCTCGTAGCGCAGTTCGTCGCCGGCGCGGGAGAGGCGAAATCCGTAGTAGTTCGAGAAGGCGACGCCCGCGCCGATGAGCCACGACGCGAGGAACAGGGCCGCCACGCCGACGAACGCCGTCGCGGTGAGCGCGGCGGCGGACATCTCCGGCAGGAAGCTCGACAGTACCGGGAACGACCCGGAGCTGAGGAACGCCAACAGCCCGATCAGGCGTCCGTCGAACGACAGCGCACCGACCAAGGCGAGTTCGCCGGGGGAGATGGCGAACAGCTCCTCTTCGTCCGGAGCGAACGCGTCGTCGCGCCCGTCTTCGACCGCGTCGTCGCCGTCGTCGACCGGATCGCCGTCCTCGTCCGTCCGGCCCGCGTCGGATTTCCGGCGCTGGACCTCGCGCTGGAGGCGGGTCGCCTCCTCGGGCGTGACGAACCGGATCGACCCCTCTGTGCTGGAGCCGCCGGCGGTCTCCAAGTCGACCGCGGCGACGCCGATCGCACGCTGGATCACGCTCCGGCTCACGTCGACGTTCTGGATCCGGCGGTACGGAATCTCGCGTTCGCGCCGAGAGATGACGCCGGAGGAGATATCGAGCGTGTCCTCGGTGAGGACGTACTCGAACCGTCGGTAGTACGCGACCTCGTAGGCGAGCATCGCGACGAAGATCGCGGCACCGCCGGCGACCGCCAGCGGGAGGCCGAACCCTCCGCTGTTCACGATCACAAACAGGGCGACTGCCGTCCCGGCCGCCTTCTGGAACGCGCGGTACGGGATCGACTGCGGCGCTAACTTCACACCGCGTCCTCCCCGTCGGCGCGGATGGACAGCCGTTTCAGTTCCTCTCGGAGGTCGCTCGCGCCGTCCGGCGTGAGTCCCGGGATCCGCACGTCAGCGCCCCGCGACCCGGCGGTGTACACCACGCAGGAGGCGAGTCCGGCGGTCCGCTCGATCGGGCTGCGCCGGGAGTCGACGTGCTGGATCCGCACCAGCGGCACCGTGGTCCGTACCTGCGTGATCACGCCGCGGTCGAGGTAGATCGCGTCCTCGCGGATCTCGTAGCTCCAGCGGCGGTACCGGAGCAGCGCGTGTGCGACGGTGAGCGTCAAGATCACGGCTCCGACCGCCACCGGAGCCCACTGCGGGAGGTATTCGAGGTACGCGCCCCCGACGAACGGGGCGGTGACGAGCGCCGATAGGAGTACCGCACGGAGGACCCACACGATCTGGACTCGGGGGTGGAGCGTCTGTGTCGTCATCGACACTCCCCCGTGGCGCGTCCGCGTGTCATGGTCGGCGATTGACGCGCCCGACTTATAAGTCCGGTCGGAAACGGCCTGCGCAAACCAGCCGGGAAATCATGAGAGATACTCTCTTCCGAAGGCGATACTTGCCGAAACCGATATCAATCGGGATCGAGTCGTGCCGGCCATGACTGACGATCCGTTCGAGAACATGCTCGCGCAGATGGACCGTACGGAGGAGTACGCGGACGTGGATCACGGCATCTTCGAGCGGCTCAAACATCCGGAACGAACCCTCAAGGTCACGCTACCGGTCGAACTGGAGTCCGGCGAGGTCGAGGTGTTCGAAGGGTACCGCTGTCAGTTCGACAGCGCGCGCGGACCCTTTAAAGGGGGCGTCCGGTTCCACCCGTCGGTGACCCAGCGCGAAGTCGAGGCGCTCGCCGGGTGGATGACCTGGAAGACCGCGCTGGTCGATCTCCCGTACGGCGGCGCGAAGGGCGGCGTGATCTGCGAGCCGAAAGCGCTCACCGACCGCGACCTCGAACGGCTCACGCGGCGGTACACCGAAGGGATTCGCCGGATGATCGGTCCCGAGGTCGATGTCCCTGCGCCGGACATGAACACGAACCCGCAGACGATGGCGTGGATGATGGACACCTATTCGATGTACGAGGGGTACTCCGTCCCGCAGGCCGTCACCGGGAAGCCGCTGGAGATCGGCGGGACGCCCGGTCGCGTGGAGGCGACCGGCCGCGGCGTCTCGCTCGTGACCAAGCGGCTCTTCGAGTACCTCGACCGCGATCTCTCGGACGCGGCGGTTGCGATTCAGGGGTTCGGGAACGTCGGGTCGAACGCGGCCCGGCTCCTCGACGAGGCGGGTGCCAACGTGGTCGCCACCTCGGACGTGTCGGGGGCCGCCTACGACCCCGACGGACTGGACGTGGCGGCGCTCGGCGCGCACGTCGACGCCGGCGGGCTGATCACCGAGTACGTCGCGGGCGAGTACCGCGGGAACGCGGACGGCTCTCGCTGGGACGACCCCGACGAGATCACCAATGCGGAGCTTGGTCGTCGAGGCCGCCAACGGCCCGACGACCGTCGCCGCCGACGAGGCGCTCACCGAGCGCGACATTCAGGTCGTGCCGGACATCCTCGCGAACGCTGGCGGCGTGATCGTCTCGTATCTGGAGTGGGTCCAGAACGCACAGGAGTTCTCGTGGCCGCTGGAGACCGTCAACGCCGAGCTGGAGCGCCGCATCGGCGACGCGTTCGACGAGACGATCGAACAGTACGATACCAAGGGGCTTCCCGACCTGCGGACCGCCGCGTACACGCTCGCGCTGGAGCGCACGGCGAAGGCCCACGAGTACCGCGGACTGTTCCCTTGACATCCTCTCCGCCCTGAAGGGCGAGGATTCCCACGGCACCGCACCGCTGAGTTGGGAGTGATTCGGAGGTACCTAGTTATTTTGCGTCGGTACCCGACGTATCCCGATGGGGTACCAGCGGGCTTCGGTCGAGGACTCCGAGTTTGTCCGATTGTCCCAGTATGGGCGCGGGTTTGCCCCGTCGGATATCCATTACCACGTGTTGAGGGCACCTAACCCTGCCGGTTTAGACGTTTTCAGACTGATAACGACGATTCATCCCCGCCCTGAAGGGCGGGGCTTTCTCGCCTGTAATTAAGTAACCCGACCGTTTACGGGCGGCTCCCGCCGTCGGCCGCTCTCGGCGTTCCCGGCTCGCCCTTCGGTCCCCGCGGCGTCAGGCCCGCCTGATCCGGTCGGCCGTGACTGCGATCGGATCCGCGTAGTGGAGTATCGGGTCGCCGTCGGGGTGGTCGAACCCGTTCGCCGCGAACAGCGTGTTCGACCGGATCGACGCCGCCGCCGGCCGCAGCGTCCACGGTTCGTGGTCTATCTCGCCGACGTACAGCCGCCCGCCCGACCCCGCGGTGTAGAAGCGGTAGTTCTCCAGCAGGAACGCGGGCAGCGACCCCGCCTCCGGCGTGAACGGCTCGCCGACCGGCGCGTAGGTCGCGTCGAACCGGGCGTGCGGGACGCCGCGGTGGACGCGACGGCTCGTGAACCGGACGGAGCGACCGGCGTCGCCGCCGTTTCCGTCGCCAATGTCCTCGGGGTCCCCGTCACCGCGTCGAACGTCGGTCTCGGCCCGGTAGTACGGGAGCCGGAACAGCCCCCGGGCGACCGCCACGCCGAGCTGATCGTCGGCGTCGAGGCTGTGGAAGTACACGCCGGGCCCGTTCGGTCCCTCGACGTACGTTCGGAGGTTGAGTTCGGGAAACGACAGGCCCGTCGGTAGCTCCCGAGGGCGGATGTCGTCCATCACGAACGGGACGACCCCGAGGTACGCGTCGCCGTCGTGGGTCGCGACCGAGAGGCCGTCGGGGAGCGCCGCGGCGACGACCTCTGGGTCGACGGGCCAGTGCGCGAACAGTCCGTCCCGCCACGTCATCTCCAACCAGCGGCGGCCGAGCATACTGGATCGCAGGGGACGGAGGGGCAAAACCCGCACGCTGCCGGGGGGTCCGGGGCGGCCTGTGCGCTCGATCGCGGTGGCCGCCTTACTTCGGCGGCGCGTCGACCCCGTCCGGTGTGTCCTTCCACTCGCCGAGTCCGGAGGGGTCGAGGTGGACGTGGACATCGCCGACATCCTCCAGTGCGCGGAGGGTCGTGACGAGTTCCGTCTCCACGTCGTGGGCCTCTCGGAGGGTCATCGCCCCGTCGACCTCGACGTGGACCTCGACCTCCAAGTCGGTCCCGTCGTAGAACACGGTGAGGTCGTGGACCCCCTCGACGGCGGCGTGGTCGCGGAGGGCGGCGACGACGCGGTCGCGGTCGCCCGACGGCGGCGCTCCCCCGACGAGGTACCTGACGTTCTCGCGGCCGATCTCGATCCCCTGGTACACGACGAGGGCGCTGACGAGCCCCCCGGCGATCGGATCGAGGATCGGGAAGTTCACCAACACGCCGAACACGCCGATCAGGGCGGCGACCGTGGTGTAGATGTCGTTGAGACAGTCCACCGCGAGGGCGTCGAGCGCGGTCGACCCGAGGTCTGCGTTCGCCAGCTCCGTGTACCGGTACAGCAGGTACATGTCGGCCATCGCGAACAGCAGCGCCCCGACGAGGAGGGGACTCGGCCGCACGCCGACCGGTTCGACGAACCCGAGCACCGACTCGCGCAACAGGAGCAGCCCGAGGATCGCCACCGTCGCGCCGACGAACAGCGCCGTCAGCGGTTCGATCCGCTGGTGACCGTGCGGGTGCGTCTCGTCCGCGCTCTCGTACCGCGAGCCCCCCCAGACGAACACCACCCCGCTGGCGACGAGATCGGCCACGGAGTGGGCGGCGTCGGCCAGGAGCGCGACGCTGCCGAACGCGAGCCCAGTCGCCCCGACGACCGCGATCTTCACCGCGTTGCCGACGACGTTGACCGCCGCCGCCCGCTGGAACCGAGCGCGGTCACCGTTCCCGAAGGGGCTCAACATACCCGCCGGTGCGGCCGCGACCCTGTTAAGCGTCCCGCGTTGCGTCCCTCTTACGACGCCCGCGTCGTGTCCTCGTGTTTTCTCCTTCCGCCCCGTCTCCAGTGCGGATCCCCGCCGACGCCGCCCTCGGTCCGAGACTCCGTCGTAACGCCTAAGACCGAAACGCTCCTCGGTGATGGTGATGAATCACGATCTTTTCGCCCGAGGTGGTCCCGGTGGGCGTCGAAATTAAGGAAGCGGAGGTGAACGACGAGGATTTCGAGGAGATGAAAGGGTTCGTCCGCGACTACCTCGCGGCCAGCGTCGAGGGCGAGGACGACGGCGGCCGCATGCGTTGGTACCCGTGGCACTCGGCGTCGTACCGGTTCAACCACATCCTCAACGTCGTCGATCTCGCGACCGAGATCGCCGAGGCCGAGGGCGCGGACATCGACGTGGTCCGCGTCGCCGCCGCCTTCCACGATGTCGCCAAGCTGGAGGCCGAACAGGACGTTCACGCGGAGGCCGGCGCGCGCGTCACCCGCGAGTACCTCCAGAGCCGCGGCAACTACCCGGAGTCGTTCATCGAGGAGGTGTGCGGGGCGATCGTCGACCACTCGTACACCGGCGACCTGTCGGCCGTGCCCTTGGAGAGCCGGTGCCTGATCGAGGCCGACGTGCTCGACAAGGTCGGCGCGAACGGCGCGGTCCTCATGCTGTTGCGGATGGGGTACGAGTCGCGGACCCACATGGACTCCGCGAAGATGGTCGACCGCGTGCTCCAGCGTGCGCACGACCACACCGAGCGCGTCGTTTCCGACACCGCCGAGAGCATCGCCCACCAGCGAATCAAGCGCGTGAAGTGGCTCCGCGAGTGGCTCGAAGAGGAGGTCTCGCGGATGGACGCCGACGGCGTCACCGACCGCTGACCGCGCGCTGCCCGCGGGCTGTGACCCCCATTCAGGAGCGCTCGTCCGTCTCCACGAGCGGCAGCACCGCCTCCAAGTACCGGTCGATCCCGGCCCGCGACTCCGCGACCCACGCCCGGTCGTTCGTCGTCGCCCACCGAAACATCGCTCCGGTGGCGAACGTCTGGAGCGTCGACGCGACCTCCGACGCGGCGACGGACTGCTCCCAGTCTGCCGCCTCAGGGTCTCCCGAAGGCGGCACGGCGTCCTCGCGGGACGTCTCGGCCGCCGCCTCGCGGACGATCCGTTCGAGGTACTCGCCGAAGACGCGGTCGCTGCGGTCGAAGTGTTCGCGGTACGCCTCGTCGTTGGCGGCCTGCGACCGGAGTTCGTTCATCACCGTGACGAACCGCGCGTCCGGCGCGTACTCCTCGTCGAGGGAGTCGGGGTCGACCGCCGCCGTGAGGTAGCCGTCGAGCTGTTCGCGCGGTGAGCGGTCGAAGGCCGCCTCGGGGGCTATCTCGGTCCCTTCCCCCGCGGCCGCGGCGTCGCAATCCGGCGACTCGGCAGTGCTCTCGTCCGCGATGGAGGCCTCGAACTCGTCGAGCAGGTACCCCAACAGGTCGATCAGCAGGTCGTCTTTCCCGTCGTAGTGGTGGTACACGAGCGACGGACTCTTGTCGAACTCGTCGCCGATCCGATTGATCGTGACGTTCGCGTACCCGTGTTCACAGAGCGCGCGGAACGCCGCGCCGAGGATCGCCTGCCGGGTGTCCGACGGCTCCGCGAACGGGTCGTTCATACGGACCCGTAGGCGGGTGCGGTATATGTCACTCCTGATTGAACGTTCATTCAACACGCTTATTCCGCGGGAGTCCGAGCGGACCGTATGACTCGACCCGATGCGTCACGGCATGACCGGTCGCTCCGTGCGGCCGGACCCTCCCAGAAGGCCGGCGGAGGCGATCGATGAGCCGATCGACGCGGCTCGCGACGGTCGGACTCGCCGTCGCCGCGGTCGCGCTCCTCGTCGGCGTCTCGCTCGCCGGCGCGGCGGCGGCGAACGCGGACGCGTCCCCCGATGGGGATCACGCAGCGCCCTCTGGTGTCGGCGGTCCGGCGGTGGACGGCGCGGTCGCGCAGACGGGATCTGAACCGACCGCGAGACAGGTCCGCGGCTCCCCCGTCTTGGACCTCTTCGTCTCGCAACGGTCGGTGCCCAGCGGCGCGGAGTCGACGGTCACGGTCGACATCGTCAACACCGGCGAGATGACGATCGGCAACCAGCTCGACTCCCGGGTCACCACCGCCCGCGGACTCACACTCGAGATCGACGACGGCGACGTGCCGATCGACGTTGAGGACGGGGAGATCCCGGTCGGCGATGTCCCGACCAGCGCGAGCCCGGTCTCCGTCCCGCTCGACGTGACCGTGCCCGACGACGTGCCGGACGGAACATACGAGGTAGAGGCGACCGCCCGCTACCGGTACACCTTCGAGGTCATTCCCGAGTTCAACGACCACAAGGACCGCCGGGGGATCGACGACTTCGACCTGACCATCGTCGTCGACGACGGCGCGCGCTTCGCGGTCCTCGAGACGGACACCGACGCGCAGGTGGGCGGCAGCGGCGACGTGACGGTCACGATGGCGAACGTGGGCGACGAGACGGCCCGCGACGCCGTCGTTTCCGGAACGACGACCAGCCCGGGCGTCCAGCTCGGGTCCGGCGGTGGCGGCCAGTCGTTCGTCGGCGACTGGGCCCCCGGCGAGAACCGGACGGTGACGTTCGACTCGACCGTCGGCGAGGCGTTCGGCGACGGGGCGTACGCGCTCTCCTCGACCGTCGACTACCGCGACCCGAACGGGGTCGACGCGACCGCGTCCGCCGCGCGCGCCGGCGTCGTCCCGGTCCCCAAGCAGTCGTTCTCGCTGAGCAACGTCTCCGGAACGCTCGAAGTCGGGTACTCCGGGACAGTCTCCGGCACGCTGACGAACGAGGGGCCGGTCGACGTCGAGGACGCGGTCCTCGTCGCGGACTCGGGGAGCAACCGGGTGAGCCTCGGCGAGAGCCGGTACGCGCTCCCGACCATTCCGGCCGGGGAGTCCGTGGAGTTCTCCTTCGACGCCGACGTGAGCGGGAGCGCCGACCCCGGCCCGCGGCAGTTCCGGTTCACCACCGAGTACGACAGCGGCGACGCGACGCTCGCGGTTGAGGAGACCCGCCGCGTTGAGGTCGCGCCGCGACAGTCGGAGTTCGAACTCGATGTCGAGAACGCCACGGTCCCGGCCGGCGAGACCCAGCGGATCGACGTGGAGATCACGAACCGGCGGCCGGAGACGCTGTCGTCGATCAACGCCGGTCTCTACGCCGACAGCCCGCTGACGACGGTCAACGACGAGGCGTTCGTCGACGAACTGGAGCCAGGCGAGTCCGCGAACATCTGGTTCGAGGTGTCCGCCGCGCCGGGCCCCCGCCGTCGACGACGGCGGGACCCCGACCGGGCTGATCGCCGTCGCCGTCCCGGTCGTCGTTGCCGCGGCCGGCGGCGCAGTCTGGTACCGATGGCGGTGATCGGATGACGGAACCCACTGCCGGTCGCCTGGGGAACCGGACACGACCCCGACGGCCGGCGACCCCCGTCGGACGGCGACCGGCGACCTGCCGGACAGCGGGGCGTCGGTGACCGCAGTCGACCGCCTCATCGAGCGGGTCGACCGCCTCGTCACGGAGCGGCCGCTGGCGGTCATCGCGGTCTTCCTCCTCGTCACCGTCGTCTTCGCCGGCGGCTTGACCGGGATCGAGACCAGCGCGGGCGCGGACCAGTTCACGCAGGACATCCCCGCCCAGCAGGCGCTCGACGACATCGACGAGGAGTTCGAGACCTCGATCGGCGGATCCGCGACCTCCGCGCAGGTGATCGTCTCCGACGACAACGTCCTCTCCCGCGACGCGCTGGTCAGGACCTTGGAGACGCAACACCGGCTGGAGTCGCGCTCGACGCTCCGGGTGACCGCCGTCGCCGACGCGGACGCGGCCGGCGCGGTCGCGCCGCAGGTATCTGTCGACTACAACCCCACCGCACAGCAGGCCGACACCGCGATCGTGGGAATCACCTACGACCTGCCGGACGCGGCAACGACGGCGCGGGTGACGGAGCTTCAGACCCGCAGCGTCGGGGTCGTCGACTCGGTTCCAGGCAACGAGGCCGGCGAAAACGCGATCCTCTTCGGCGACGGCGTCCTCCAGTCGGAGATCACCGCGCTGTTGACCGACACCGCGATCATCGTCTTCCCGGCGGCGCTCATCCTGATCGTCGGGTTCCTGATCTTCGCGTACCGCGACCCGATCGACATGGCGATCGGCATCTCCGCGCTGCTCGTTTCGCTCCTCTGGACGTTCGGGTTCATGGGCTACGCCGGGATCCCGTTTTCCGACTCGCTCGTCACCGTCTTCCCACTCTTGCTCGCGGTCGGGATCGACTTCGGGATCCACATCGTCAACCGTTACCGCGAGGAGCGCGCGACGGGGACCGGGATCGGCGCGTCGATGCGGACCACGACCGACCAGCTGCTCGTCGCCTTCCTGCTCGTGACGATCACCACGGTGTTCGGACTCGTTTCCAACGTGGTGAGTCCGTTCGACCCCAACCGCGACTTCGGGATCGTCGCGGCCGCCGGGATCGTCTTCACGCTCCTGATATTCAGCGTCTACCTCCCGGCGGCGAAGGTGTTCGCCGACCGAGTGCGCGACCGACTCCCGATCCCGAAGTTCGGGACGACCGCGCTCGGATCGGGCGGCTCGCGGCTCGCGCGCCTCCTCCGCGTCGGGCAGATCCGGCAGGGTCAGCACCCGCGTGGCGTCGTGAGCGGGCACGACGACCGCCGGCGGCACCGGCCGTCCCTCGCGCTGCAGCAGGTCGTTGGCGGCCTGGCGGCCCAGCGCTTCGAGCTCGTCGAGGGTCACGGCACCCGCCCTGGTCAGGACGTTGGCGACGACAGGCCCGACGCCCGCGCCAGCCGACCCACCGGGCCCTCCAGGCTGTGCGCGCGGGCCAGGGCCGCAACCCGGTCCATGTGGGGCTCGGGGCGCACGACGTCGACCTCGACTTTGCCGCGCAGGGCC
>PXST01000006.1:14350-53368 GCA_003023405.1 Halobacteriales archaeon SW_8_68_21 | reverse complement strand
GATATTAGCAAATAACATTCCGAAGCCGATGAATGAGAGGACGACGATACTCGCCTCGATCGAAAACGCGATTTCAGGAACGATCTCGCCTCCGAGCGTATCGATTACGTTTCGACCAACAGTCCATCCATCAAGAAAGACAAAAAACGTCATTAGGGCTGTAGCGGCGGTCTTATTGATAACTTTCGCACCGACCGACGGCCCCCACGCGACACCCGTCGACGAGCCACCGATGTTGAAGCCAACGAATACCGCTGCCAACAGGCCAATGAACAGAAGGATGATGACCATATCGAAAGGCAATCACCAAATACACGTATATATTCCGAACTTTATATCAAATATTGGGATAAGTTATCCGCCGTGTTTATCCGACGGTCGACCCTATATATTGTATGATTTCACGTGTTCCCATCCCAATAGACGGTTCGGAGGTGGCCGAGCGAGCTGTTCCATATACACTTGAAGCACATCCAGATGCTGAGATTACCGGCAGCTGAAATAGACAGTTCCCACGCAAATGTTATTCACCTGTAGAGATTGAGCCGCTGAAAAGTGGAACCAAGCAGTACGGCAACAGGGATGATTTCGAGGCGACCGACCCACATATTAACTATCAACATTGCCTTGGCGGTATCGGGCATCGTCGGTCCGGTGATGCCGGAATCCAACCCGACGTTGCTCTGGGCGCTCATGACATCGAAGATGACGTACTCGAGTGGGTGTGTAGGCGAGAGGACGCGTAGGAGCACGGCGACGCCGATGGCCAAGAACGCGAGCCAAAGGACGAAGACGACCGTCGCCTCGGTGTACTCCTGTTGGACTTGTTCCTCGTTTAGTTTCCGCTCACCGAGCTGGAGATACCGGATCGCGGAGTCGGGCTGGAACACCTCTCGGATCTGCCAGACGGTTCCTTTGACGAGCGTGATCACGCGAATCAGCTTGAGACCGCTTACCGTCGATCCGGCCGCCGCACCCGTGAGCATCCCTAGACATGCCAATAGCGTCGTGCCGGCGCTCCAGACTTGTTCCGTTCCCCCGCCGATCGTCGCACTCCCAAAGCCGGTGTTCGACGTCGCGGAGACGAACTGGAACAGACTCACGCGGAAGGTTTCTTCGAGCGTCGCGTACTGCCCGTTCGCGTACAGTATCGCGGTCAACACGAGCGAACCGACAGTGAACCAGATGAATACCCACCGCGTCTGGAGATCTGTATAGAAGTTCTGGATCTCACCTTTCACAATCAGGTAGTGGATAGGAAAGGCGATACTCCCCGCAACCATCACCGGCACCGTCGCATACTCGATCAGCGGACTGCCGTAGTGCCCGATAGATTCGGCGTGGACAGAAAATCCCCCAGTCGCAATACCTGTCATGCCGTGGTTGAGCGCATCCCAGGGCGGCATACCGACGAAAAGAAACAGAACGATTGACCCGAGGGTGAGTCCGACAAAGATTTTCCATATCTCCCGCACCGTCGTCACGATGCTCGGGTGGATCTTCTCCGAGCGTGCTTCGCTCTCGTAGAGGGTATACGATCCGCTGCTTCCACCGCCCCGCCGGAGGACGGCAACGGTCAGGACGATCACACCGACACCGCCGACCCACTCGATGAACGACCGCCACCAGTGAAGCGCCCGTGGGAGGTTCTCCTCCACGGCGGCCATCGTGAGGCCAGTTCCGGTGAACCCGCTCATGCTCTCGAACACCGCATCAAGCGGGTGGAGAAACACTGCCGTGGTCGAATCCATCGGCGGCGTGTTCGCCCAGACTGGGAACGGGTCGAGCTGTATCGTCCAAGCGATGAGCAGAAATGGAAGTCCTCCAAGGACGCCGACGACGGCCCACGCCGCCGCTGCGGTGACCATCGCCTCGCGCTTCTCTGGGGAGGCTGCGTCCCGGTATCGCCGGACCAGCCCCGTCCCGATACCTGCCATACCGAACACGGAGGCCACGAAGGCTGGAATCGTGTAGAACTCCCGATTGAGAGCGGCGACGACGATCGATACGACCATCATCAGTGAGACAGCCTGTACGATTCGACCGATGTCTCGGCCGACTGTGCTCGTGTCCACCCTCATCGTATCCACGTGATCGCTGCGCCGATGTGGTCGTCAGAGTTCAGAATACGTTGTTTAATCGATCCCGCCACAGCAGTACGTGGTGAGAGAGAAGCGTTCATCTCTATTAATTACGCCTCCCGATCCTCGTCGTGGCCGAAGACATCCGTGAGTTCCGGCTCCGCGCCGATTACAGAATAGACCGTCAGGAGGTCGTTCGGCTGAATTCTGGTATTTCCGCGCGGTGTTAGCGGCTTCGCTTCGCCCTTCCGCTCGATAGCGACGATCAAGACATCGTCTGGCAAGAGATTCGTCTTCCCCGCTTCCGTGAGCGTCTTTCCCGCAAGTGGAGCGTCCTCCGTCACCGTGATTTCGAAGACTTCTGCTTCGTCACCGACCTGCATGTGATCAACGATAGCCGGCCTCGCGACCGCTCGGTAGAGATATTCAGCGATGAGTTGTTGTGGGTTTTCGACCGTGTTGACGCCGATCTGCCGGAAGAGGTTCATATGCTCAGGACTATGAACGACAGACGTGATCGCCGGGACGTTGAACTCCTTGGCGAGGAGACAGACCATGACGTTCGTCGCATCCTGATCGGTCGTCGAGATGATCGCGTCGGCTCGCCCAGCACTGGCATCGGCCAGCGTCTCTTTCGTCGTTGCATCGGCGTCGAGCACCAGACAGTCGTAGTCGCTCGCAACGGCCTCGGCTTTCCGTGTGTCCTTCTCAATGACGACGACCTCGTTTCCGGAGCGAACTGCGATGTCGATCAGCGGTGTACCGATGTCGCCCGCTCCGACGACGATGATGTACATCTCAACTGCCCTCCATGTCGGTGTCGGTCAGAGCGATGGCCGGTAGATCCGATTTTGTTACAAGTTTGAGGATTTTGTCGCCGGCAAGCAACTGGACCAGACGACTCTCGCCACGCGGCTGAAACGCAATGGCGCTGGCATCTACTTCGACTGCGAGGTCGACGATCCCCCCGACGACGTTCTCGTCGTATACGAGTTCCACCTCAACGTCGGGCATGACCTCCCGGAAGGCAGCGAAGGACTCCCGAGCCAACTCCTCTGCCTGCTCGAGAGGGAGTTTGTCGGGCGCGCTGCCGGCCTTCTCGACGACGTGGACGACTGTAACCTCGGCGTGTTGGTACTCCCTGAGGGACCTCGCAGTCGCACGCACATTGTCCGTGTTGGCAACGGAGACGATACGGTGTGTAGTAAGCGGTTGGTTCATCGACTTACACCTCCCGCGTCGCGTGATAGTTCTTCACCACAGCGTGGACATGTAGTCGTAGATTCATCCAGCAGGACACCGCAGTTCCCACACTCGACGCTGGGCGGTTCGATGACATCTCCGAGGAACGACCAGTGGAGCGTTTCTTCACCGTTCAATCGCTTTTCACGCTTCACTCGATAGAAAAAAAGCGGCTGTGAGTATGTGTCAGAACTGTTCCTGGGAGTCGGATACTTACGGACGAGTGTATACGGTCCTCTGTCCGTGATATCGACAATTTCACCCTCCGTCTCCGCCCGAATCATTCCGGGGAGTGTCGGACGGAGATCGTCGATGCGCTGGTCCAGATAGGTTCTCACCGAACGAAGTGTCGAAACGTCGAGGTACTCAACAGTTTCGACAAGCGCATCGGGGAGTTTCTGATGGTCCGCCTGCGCGGTCATATTCGCTAGTAAAATACGGGTGAATAAATAATTTCTGTAGAAAGATTTGGTTCGTTCGAAAATAGGGAATATAGTTTTAATCGTTTTTGCCACCGTCGTGTCTATTAAATCCGTAAAATCAGTAGGTCTAGAGAATCCGACGAGTGAGCCGTTTGCTCTGACAACCGGATTTCGAACGTAAAGAAAAAGATAGACTAAATATGGTGCGGAACCAATTACACCGTATAAATATGGAAGAGCGAATCGATGAAGTAGACGAGCAGATCCTCTATTACCTCACAAAAGAGGCTCGGCACACGTCTGCTCCGGACATCGCAGACGAGGTCGGCCTCGCTCCACCAACAGTACGCAACCGCATTAGTCGCCTCGAAGATGACGGTGTCATCGTTGGGTATCACGCCCACGTGAACTACGAACGAGCCGATAGTCGCTTGACGAACCTCTTCATCTGTACGACCTCAGCAACCGAGCGTCAAGAACTTGCACAACGAGCACTCGATGTTCCAGGGGTTGTCAGCGTCAGAGAGATCATGACCGGGCAGGGTGATCTTCGCATCAAGGCCGTTGGTACCGACACTGACGATATCACGCGCATTTCACAGGACATCACCGATCTCGGTGTCAGAATCGACGACGAGGGCCTGATCCACAGAGAGTACTTTAGACCGTACGCGCAGTTCGGGCCAAAGCGAGAGGAAGCCACATCGCCTGTGACGGGCGTTGCAGGCCTTGCCGGTGACCCAGATGTGGTTGAACTCGTTGTCAAGGAGGACGCCCCAATCGCCGGGAAGACCCTCAAGGAGGCGAATCAGGAAGATTTGCTGACGCCCGGCGTACTTGTCGTCCGAATTGACCGAGGCGAGGACTCGATCACCCCGAGTGGAAGCACGGTGATTCAAGCGGACGACTTCGTGACGATTCACTCCCGATCGGGTATTACTGATGACACGCTTGGCGTATTCACCGGCAAGTGACACGCCGGATATCATCGCTGCGTATAATCGTTGAGTGAGTCGTAATGATCACTTTATCGAATGACCCTCCGGAGATCGAATGTATAGCTTAAGTCAGGAGAGTCGTGTTTGATGGATAGCTGTTCGTTCTCAGCAAACTGTTCTGACGTAATCTGGATGAATTAACGCTCCCCCAAAATCGACGTCGAGGTCCATCACGAAGCGGATCTCCTACACGCGCCGAACACGAGCGACGATGCCGACGGGAAGTGTGCGGTGTCCGTGGCGAACCGGGACCACGTTGAGCCCGAAGCGATCTCGAGTGTCGTGAACGGGTACAGTCGGCGCTGGGACATCGAGAACCAGCATGAGTCGATCAGAGATTTCATGCCGAAGGCGTCGTCGACGGACTACCGGCCTCGACTGTATAACTTCGCGCTGTCGACGCCGTCGAAGATCTCCCGCTCGACCTCGACCTCGCTGGGGCGGGCGGTGGCGGGTCCGAGTCGGGCGAATCGGGAGGCGATTCGGAGCTCATCGGGGGGCCAAACGTCGTCGACGGGGTGCCGGACGACGTCGACCACGTCGTCGACATGGAGGCGGTCGCGTACGCGCCGGCGGAGCTCACGGTCTCGCAGGGCGACACCGTAGCGTGGCGACACGCCGCCGGCGAGCCGCACTCGGTGACGGCCTACCAGGATTCGATCCCGGCGGAGGCGTCGTACTGGGTGTCCGGCGGCTTCGGATCGGAAGAGGAGGCGAGGACCGGCTGGGAAAACGGAGAGGGCGTGGTCCAGTCGGGCCAGTCGTACGTCCACACCTTCGAGACCACGGGGACCCACGAACACGTGTGTATCCCGCACGAGGCGGCTGGAATGGTCGGTAAAGTCGTCGTCGAGTGAGCGAGATCCGAATCGCGTGAGAGAGTCGCTGGGGTATCCGTCGGTCTCGGGGCCGCCGAGTCGGGGTCGGCGGTCCCGCGCCGCGACACCATATCACTCATATGTCGGGACGAAAGTACGGAAACGACGATGGCGCTCCTCGAAGTGACCGCCGCCACCGGCCTCCTCGTCGTCGCCGGGACGGTGGTCACGGCCCTCCTCTGTGTCGGGCCTCGGCAGATGACCCGGGCGATGACCGATGTCGACGACCGCGTCCGAGAGGTCGCCCCGTACCTCGGAACGGCGCTCGCGCTGCTCGCGACCAAACAGGTCACGCAGGGATATCGGCTCCGGCTCTCGCGCGCGCTCGACTGGAATATCACCGACGAACTGTACGCGCTGGAGGGCGGGTTCGTGGCCGCGCTTCAGGACCTGACGCCGGACGCGACGCTGGAACTGTTTACCGTGAGCTACATGGTCGGGTTCGCGTTCCTCCTCGTCGCGGCCCCTGTGACGTACTTCCTCTCGGGGAGGGGCGGCCGACGATACCTGGAGGAACTGCTCGTCGCGTACATGGTGAACTACGCGGTCGGCACCGTCTGTTACACGCTGTTCGTCTCGTACGGGCCGCGGAACTACCTAGAGACGGTTTCCGGGCTGATGTACCGCGCCTACCCGCAGACCCAAGCCCTCACGGCGGCGGTTGCGTCGAACACGAACGTGTTCCCGTCGCTCCACACCTCGCTGTCGGTGGCCGTCCTCGCCGTCGCGTGGCGCTCTCGGCGGACCCATCCGCGGTGGACGCCCGCCGCCGCCGCGGTCGCGGTCGCCGTGGTGTTCTCAACGATGTACCTCGGAATTCACTGGCTGACCGATGTCGCGGTCGGCGTCGCGCTCGGCGTCGGGTCGGTGGCCGCCGCGGTCCGGATCGTCGACCGCGCCGAGTCGCGATCGACGGCGACCCGGACCGATGGCGAACGCGGGGAGCCGACCGGACAGCCCGGCGGCGACTGACGGGGCGGAACGGACCGCCGAAGGCGACGCGTCACACCGGGTCGGCGGACACACTCAAGTGGCGACGTTCGCGATGAACTCGCATGGCTCGAACCGAACGCGTCGCTGACGCGCTGGCGCACACCGGCGAGGGACCGCTGTGGCACCCCGCGGAGCGACGCCTCTACTGGGTCGACGTCCCGGCGGGCGCGCTGTACCGGTACGACCCCGCGACGGGCGAGAACGCGGTCGCGTACGAGACGGACGGTGCCCCCATAGGCGGGTTCACGATCGAGTCCGACGGGGCGCTGCTCCTGTTCACCCACGGGGCGGTCGAACGCCTCGTTCCAGGGGCGTCAGACGCAGAGACCGTCCTCACGGTCGACGCGGCGGGCCGGTTCAACGACGTGATCGCGGACCCGGAGGGCCGCGTGTTCGCCGGGGCGATGCCGACCGCGGACGCGCTCGGCGACCTCTACCGGATCGACACGGACGGCTCGGCGCGCGTCGTCGTCGAGGGGCTGGACATCCCGAACGGAATGGACTTTTCCGGCGACTGGACGGCGTTCTACCTCGCCGAGTCGGAGGCGCGCCGGATCGACGCGTTCGACTACGACTACGGCACCGGCGAGATATCGAACCCCGCCCGTTCGTCGAGACGCCACCGGGAGACGGCGTCCCCGACGGGCTGACCGTCGACGCCGAGGACCACATCTGGTCGGCCCGCTGGGACGGTGGCCGGGCCGTTCGGTACGATCCAAGCGGGAGGGTGGTCGCGGCGATCGAACTCCCAGCGCGGAAGGTCGCGTCCGTGACGTTCGCCGGTCCCTCGTGTGACGCGCTGTACCTCACGACCGCGCTCGCTGACGGCGACAGAGACCGGGAGGGCGACGGCGCTGGCGCGCTGTTCCGAGCGACGGGCCTCCCGGCGAGCGGGCGAGCGGAGTTCCGCTCCCGGATCGCGGTGGCGTAGCTACAAGCGTTCGCAGCGAGGACTCGGAACGCGCGCCGCGTATCGCCCCGCGAGTCACTCCTCGTCGAGCAGGCTCTCGACGAGGTCCTCGGGGTCGAACAGCGCGAGGTCGTCGTACCCCTGTCCGGTGCCGAGAAAGAGGATCGGCTTTCCGGTGACGTACGCGACCGAAATGGCCGCGCCGCCGGAGGAGTCGGCGTCGGCCTTCGTGAGGATCGCGCCGTCGATGGCGGCCGCGTCGTCGAACTCCTTCGCGCGGTTGACCGCGTCCTGTCCCGCAACCGCCTCGTCGACGAAGAGAGTCATGTCGGGGTCGACGACGCGGTCGATCTTCTCCAACTGGGCCATCAGGTCGTCGCTCGTGTGGAGCCGGCCCGCCGTGTCGCCTAAGACGACGTCGATGTCGTTCGCCTCCGCGTACTCGACGCCGTCGTAGATGACCGCCGCCGGGTCGCCGCCCTGGTCGTGGCTTATCAGGTCGCGGCCGAGCCGGTCGGCGTGTTCGCGGATCTGCTCGTTCGCGCCCGCGCGGTACGTGTCGCCGTTCGCGAGGACCGACGAGTGCCCGCGATCGGCGAGCCACTCTGACAGTTTCGCGATGCTCGTCGTCTTCCCGACGCCGTTGACACCGGTGAAGACGATGGTGACGGGCTTGTCCGCCTCGGCGATCCGCTCCTCGAAGTCGAACTGCCCGACGGCGATGACGTCGACGAGGGCGTCGTGAAGCGCCGCCTCGACGAGTTCGCCGGTCGTGTCGACCTGCTTGCGCGACTCGCCGAGCATGCTCTCGCGGACGGAGTCCAAGATCTGCTCTGCGACGCTCATCTCCACGTCGCTTTCGAGCAGCGCCATCTCGAGGTTCCACAGCGGGTCCTCTAAGTCCTCCTCCTCGATGATGATCCGACCGGTGGCGAACGCCTTCGCGCGCTGGAAGGTACTCGGCTCGTCGTCGGATCCCGTCTCGTCGTCCGACTTCGCCTCGGTGCGGTCGGCGGTATCGGCCTCGGTCGCGCCGGCCGCGGTGGCCTCGGCACTCGGGGCGTCACGCTCGTCTGCCGCGTCGCTCTCGGTCGACGCGTCCGCCTCGGAAGGGGCTTCCTCGGTCTCCGTGGACTCTTCGACGTCCTCTCGGAAGCCGGAGAGCTTGTCTTTCAGTCCGTCGAACACGGTCTGAGTCCCCGGTTACTCTCCGTCTTCTTCCTGCGCCTGCCCCATCTGTTGCATCTGCTGTTGTTGCATCTGCTGTTGCATCTGCTGGGCCTGCTGTTCGAGCTCGTCGCTCTCGGACTCCAGTTCGTCGACCTCGGCCTGCGTCTCCTCGATGCGCTCGTCGAGCGCCTCCTGTTTACTTCGGAGGACGTCGATGGCGTCGTCCTGCTCCTGTTCCGCAGAGTAGTTGCCGCCGAGCGAGACGATGACCTCGTCGATGTCCTGGACTTCCGCGCGGAGGTACGCGCCGCCGCCGAGCGGGACCTGAACGGTCGAGCCCGTGTCGAGCGTCTCGATGGCCTCGACCGCATCGTCGATGTCGGCCTGCTCCTCGCGGTAGTCGGCGATTTCGCCTTCGAGCGCCTCGATCTCCTCGTCGAGCGCCTGTAGCTCCTGGGAGAGCTGCTGAAGCTGCTGTTGCCCGCCGCCCATCATGCCGCGGACACCTCCTCGATCTCGATCTGGGTGCGCTTCCGGTTGTGCTGGCTCCCGACGTTCGTGTAGATCCGCTCGCGGGCGAGATCCTCGTTTTCCGCCTCGACGTCCTTCGTGAACGGCTGGAAGCCGTCTCGGCTCTGGAACCGTCCACTCACCGTGTACGTACTCATACTCTGTGATCCGACAGGCACAGGGAAGTATCTTCCTAAAAGGCGACACGCGCGGCGTCGCCCCGAACGGAACTGAGAACGGCGGGGTTCCGGACGAAAATCGTCGCCGCGCCGGTCACGTCGTACTCGCCCGACACGAGGATCGCGGAGGGGTCGTAGCGAGCCGTGGGGCTGATGTCGCCGAGCCTCACGAGACCGGTGTTCACGGCCACGGACTCGAACGCGAACGTCTCAGTCGATGAAGCCGAGCGTCTCTTCGATCCGGCCCAACTCCGGCCCGGTCGTGTCCTCGCCGACGACGTATCCCCCTTCGGTGGCGACGAGACCGGAGCCGACGAGCGGCGCGCCGTAGTTGACGGTGCCGAGGTCGGCGCGCACGTCGAGCGCGTCCTCGACCGCTTGGAGTTCGTCCTCGGCCGACTGGGGGTGACAGAGCACGCCCGCGTTGTTGGCGACCGCCGCGGTGCCGACGGTGCGGACGCCACCGAGGTCGCCGCGGGTGACGGGGACATCGAGGGCGTCTTTGATTGTCTGGACCGACTCGCGCGAGAGGTCCGGGTGGACGTACGCGCCGTAGTCGTTCGCGAGGACGACGTTCCCGGCGGCGTTGATCTCGCCCGGTAGCTCGTACACCGGGACGTCGGCAACGTCCGCGATCCGGTTCTTTTCGCGCTCAGTCGCGCGAGCGGAGACGAGGACGCCGCTCTCGTTGCCCGTCGCGAGCGCGCCGACCGTGTTGGACCGACCGACCGTCGTGAGCAGCGGCTCCGCGCCGAGTTCCGCGCCGAGGTCCTCGGCGAGCCCCTCGTCGGCGTCCGGCCGGATCAACAGGAGGTCGTCGACGGCGCGGGCGAACACGCCCACGTACGACGAGCCGGTGAAGGTCGCCCGTAACACGTTACTCCGCGTGCTCGGCCTCGACGACCGGCTCGCCGTCCTCGACGAACCGAGCCGCGCGGACCCGCACCGTGCTGGGCGGGTTCTGTCGCCCGTTCGACCAGACGGCCTCGTTGACGGATCCGTCGATGATCACGTCGTCCTCGTCAACGGAGAAGTGCTTCGCGAGGTGCCGGCGCGTGATCTTCATCGCGTAGTCGGCGCGCTGCTGGACGGGCTTGTCCTTGGCGTCGCGGAGCGGGACAGTGACGACGCGCTCCTCGAAGTCGTTCGTGGACATCTATTCGTCCAAGTCATTCCGACGCCAGTTGCGCCGCTTGGGGTTTCGCGTCACGTTCATGTCCGTCTTCATCATGACCCACGCGGGAACGCGGGTGTTCTGGCGTTCCGCCTTCGCCAGACGCTTCTTTTGAGCCTTTGACTTGTCTCCCATAGTGGCGTACACTTTCTGCGGGTCGCATAAAACCCCTTCCATACGGGGGCGCTCGCCGGCCAAGCAACCGGCGCTGGATCTCGTCGCGCTACGGCGTCCGCTCGGTGATCCCCGCGTAGATCCGGTAACAGCGGTCGAGGGCTTCCAGGCTCGCGCTCTCCGTGTCGGTGTGTGCCTCCCCCGGCTCGGAGGCCCCGCAGACGATACAGTCGGTGCCGGCCTCGGCGAGCCACCCCGCGTCGGTCGCGTGCGGCTTGGTGACGTGTTCGGGGGCGTCGAGGCCGAGGTCGTCGTGGACCGCTCGGGCGACGTCGATCGCGGCGTCCGCGAACGCCGGGTCGCCGCAGGCCATCGGCGGGAGGTCCTGGTCGACGACGAGTTCGACGCCCGGTGTCGCGTCCGCGACGCCACTCAGGTCGGCGCGGTCGTCGGGGACCGTGCGCTCGTCGACCGTCGCCTCGCAGCGCTCCGGGATCACGTTCCACGTGTCGCCCCCCTCGACGATGGTGACCGCGAGCGATCCAGACACCTCGTTTCCGAGGACCGTCGCCCGAGGCACGTCGAGTCCGCGGACCGCGTCGACGGCGTCGCAGGCGCGGTAGATCGCGTTCTCGCCGGCCTCCGGCTCCGAGGCGTGAGCGGCCTCGCCGCTTGCGACGAGCCGCGACCCCCGACGCCCGCGGTGGGCGACGACCACGTCGGTCACGCCCGGCTTCGAGTAGTTCGTCGACCCCTCCGCGACGACCGCCCGGTCGGGCGTGAAGCCCGCGTCGATCGCGTGACGCGCGCCCTCTCCGCCGACCTCCTCGCCGACGAACGAGGCGAAGACCAACTCTCGGCCCGCGGGCGGCGCGGCGTCCCGAAACGCGCACATCGCAGCCGCGACCGACCCCTTCATGTCGGCGGTGCCGCGGCCGTAGATCCGTCCGTCGCGCCGCTGGACGACGTACTCGCCGCCAAGTCCGTCACCCGTCGTCTGTCCTTCCGCCGGAGGGACCACGTCGTGGTGGCCGATCAGGGCGAGCGACTCCGCGTCGGGGTCGTCCGTCGCGCCCCCGAACGCGAACACGTTGCCCGCGTCGTCGCGCTCGACGGTCCCGTCCGTCTCCGCGCGTAGCCACTCCTCGATGGCGTCGCCCGCGGCCGTCTCGTCCTCGTGTGAGGGGATCGAGACGAGCCGTTCGGTCAGGTCCGCGAGTTCGTCCATGCCGTCCATGGCGGCCGTCGCCGCATAAGCGCGTCCCTCACGGCGACGTGGAACGGGCGGCGAACCAGCCGCGCCCGAGTCAAGTCGTGAACAGCTCGGTGTCCTCCGGAACCGCGAACAGGCCGAGCCTGACCCCGGCGTCGAGCCACCCGTAGCCGTACGAGTAGGAGGCGAGCGCGTTCACCGGGTCGCCGTCCTCGCGGAAGTGACGGCCGTCGTCGAGGTACGATTCGGCCATCTCCGTCACGTCCGCGGCGGCCTCGCCGAGCGGGGTGTTGGCCGGCGGCCGCGGCTCCGCGACCGCCAGCGCGTCGGCGAGCATCCGCTCGTAACGGTCCGTCTTCTCCTGTAGGTCGGCGGGCATACGCGAATGTTCCGACGGGCGGACAAAAGCGACCGGGTCGGCGGGATGGGCGACCCGAAGGCTTTCCACCCGCCCGGCCGAGCGCCAGCCATGGACGAACCGGAACCGTGCGCCTACGCTCACGACGTCGCGGAGGAGCGGTTCGACGACGTAGACGGCGACACGTGGCGCTGTCCGCACGACCGGCACGCGGACACGGAGTACTGCGTCTTTCACCAGCCAATCTGCGCGCTCCCGGACCGCGACCTCTCGGCCGAACTGATCGGGGAAGCCGTCGTCGAGGGCGTCGAGTCAGACAGCGTCGACCGGAACCGGTTCTTCGGTGCGGTTGTGCCGGGGCTCGACCTCGAATACGTGACGGTCGACGGCGAGACCACGCACCCGATAGACTTCCGCGAGTCATGGATGCTCGGGCCGGTCGAGTGCTACAACTGTCGGTTTGAGAACGTCGTCCGCTTCGACGGGACCGTCTTCGAGTCGCGGGCCGTGTTCGAGGACGGGATCTTCGCCGCGAGCGCGAGTTTCACCGAGACATCGTTTCGCGGGCCCGTCACGTTCAACCTGACGGCGTTCCAGCGCTGGGCCGACCTGAAGGACGCGACGTTTCGCGACGAGGCCAGTTTCAGAGGGGCCATCTTCGAGAGGGGACTCTTCGGCGTCGGCATCGAGTTCCGGGACGCGGCCGATTTCATGAACGCGCGGTTCGACTCCGTCGCGAACTTCTACGACGCCGCGTTCGAGCACGGCGGTCTGTTCTCCTCGGCGACGTTTCGGGGCGACGCGAAGTTCACCGCCTGCGATCTCGGCGCGCCGGTAGCGGTCGGGACGAACTTCGTCGACGACCCGTCGCTGACGGAGTCGGAACTGCCGTACCACGAGGGGGTGATCCCCGAGACCTGCCTCGTGGTGTCCTCGACGCGCTGCGTCGGCGACCTCCAGCTGGCCGAGGCAAGCCCGGAGTCGCGGATTCTCGTTGCCGACGCGGAGCTCCGAGGAGACGTGGAGCTGCGCGACATGGAGGTCCGGGCCGAGGGTTCGATCACCGTCGACTTCCGGAACGTCGACACGGTCTCGGGGACGATTGAGATGACCGACCAGCACGCGTTCGACTTCAGCGGGTGCGTGCTCGGCGACGTGCGGCTTGACGGCGTCGACGCGGCCGACCCCGCCCTCAAGAGCTTCTGTTTCGAGAACGCCGTCTTCGACGGGTTCGACTTCGGGGCGTATCGGTCGCTGTTCGACCGGCTTACGTGGCAGCTCCACGGCGACGAGATGTCGCCGTCCGAGCGCGAGAACACCTATCTGCGGGCGAAAAACGGCGCGATCGAGGTTGGTGCGAACACCGCGGCCCGCGAGTTCCACTTCCGGGAGCTGCTCAACCGCGGCCGGTCGCACCGACGATCGGCGTTCGGCCCGACCGGTCCGGGTGAGCCCGCTTCATCGGACTCGCGGCTTCGCCACGCGCGAAAGTGGATCACGAACCAAGTCCTCAGGTACACCTGCGGGTACGGGGAACGGCCGGGGCGGGTCGTGTACGCCTCCATCGGCGTAATATTCGCGTACACGCTCGCGTACGTGCTGTCGGGCGTGGACCTGACCTACGAGGGACCGCTCGCGGCGCTCGCGTTCAGCTTCCAGTCGTTCAGCGCGCTCGTGTTGGGGATCCCCGAGGTGTCGACGC
The DNA here is from genome assembly GCA_003023405.1 of Halobacteriales archaeon SW_8_68_21. Lineage (GTDB taxonomy): Archaea > Halobacteriota > Halobacteria > Halobacteriales > Haloferacaceae > Halorubrum. The sequence goes on along the minus strand of PXST01000006.1, from coordinate 39,424 downwards.
CGGGGCTCGGTGTGCTCGTCGCCAGCGAGGCTTTCATCGGCCCGTTTTTCGTGGCGCTTTTCGTCTTCGCGATCACGCAGTCAGTAGGGCGCTGAGCCGGCCCGACGCGCGGCGGGTCCGCGTCCGACGCGAGATTTTGTCGTCTCGGGATTTGGTCCACCCTCGCGCTCGTGATCGCGACGAACCTCCTGCCGCTCGTCGGCGTCGTCGCGTTCCACTAGAGCGTCGGCGAACTGCTCGCTGTCTACTGGATCGAGGTCGCCGTGGTGGTCCTCGCGCACGGCGTCGCCGCCTGGTTCGCCGAACGACCGATCCGTCTGGAGGGACGCTCGTTCTACATCACCGGCTACGACGAGGACGCCGAGCGCGCCACGGTGTGGGAACGCGATCCGGAACCGATCCGTCTCGTCTCGTGGCTGCCGCCGATCTACCGCCGGAACGCCCGGGTCGTCCGGCGGTCGCTCGGTGCCTTCGCGTTCCTGAGGTTTCCGTTGTTGGCGGTCGGCTGGGACGCCCTCACGTACCTCACGCCGACCGTCGGGCTGGCGACGGTTGGGGCCTGCGGCGCGTAGGTCGCCGAGGTGCGCCGGGAGTTCTTCGCCGAGCGGGCCTACGAGGACCAATCGCCGTACATGGTCGTTGAGGCCGCCCAGCGCGTCGTCTTCTTTTATTTCGTGATCGGGGCCACGACCGCCGTCGGAGTCACCCTCGCGCTGGTCGCGGTACAGGCGGCTCTCGGGAGCGGAGCCCTCGACGCGGTCGCGGCCGTGGCCGGCGTGGAGGCGCTCCTCTTGCCGTATCTGGTCCCGATCGCGCTCGCAAAGGCGACCGTCGAGTGGGGCCGACGACGGGCGTTCCGTGAGGACGACCCCGGTGGGATCGCGACGTGGTTCACCGGCGAGGACCCGCAGCGGGAGTGGAAAAACGGGGAGGGGTCGACCGATGACGGCTGACGACCCTGAGCCGACGCGGAAAGCGCAACGCCGATACGCTCGGCTACGAAACTGGGGGGCATGTACGAGGCCGTTCACGCCTACCCCGACGGCGCGGCGACCGTCGCTCGCCACGCCGCCACCGCCGCCCGGCACGGCTACGACGGGGTCGTGGTGCGGACGCGGGACGCGCTCGACGCCGCCGGATCCGACCACGACGGCGGTGTGGAGGACGGCGGTGACGGCCACGAAAACCCCGTCAGCGCTCCCGCGGCGATCCGCGAGGAGTACGGGATCGACGTCGTCGACGCGGTCGAGATCGACGCCGACGACCCGACGAGCGCCTCGGGCGCGGTCGGGAACTACCGCTCGGACAGGACCGCGCTCTGTGTCGTCGGCGGGGACGACGCGCTGAACCGGTTCGCGGTCGAACAGGCGCGGATCGACGCCCTCGTCCGACCGATGAGCGACGGCGGCGACTTCAACCACGTCCTCGCGAAGGCGGCGCGCGACAACGGCGTTCACGTCGAGTTCGACTTCGGCCCCGCGCTCCGCGCGACGGGCGGAAAGCGCGTGCGGGCGCTCGCCGACCTGCGGAAGCTCCGCGAGATCGTCTCCGACTGCGACGCGCCGTACGTCGTGAGCGCGAACGCCCGCTCGCACCATCAGCTCCGGGCTCCTTGCGAGCTGGTCGCCGTCGGCGAGGCAGTCGGGTTCGACGCCGAGACCGTCCGCGAGGGGCTGCGGGCGTGGGGCGACCTCGCCGAGCGGAACCGGGAGCGCCGCTCCGAGGGCTTCATACAGCCGGGGGTCCGACGTGGCAGGTATGAAGAAGACGGTTGAGGAACACGCCGAGCGGTTCTCCGAGAAGGCGACCGAATACGACGACTCGAAGAGCGACGAGTACCACGCGTGTGCCGGGCTGGTGATCGACCACGCCGCGCCGGAGCCGGACGACGTCGTCCTCGATCTGGGCGCGGGGACGGGCGCTATCGCGCTCGGGCTGGCGGCGGACGCCGAGCGCGTCCTCGCCCGCGATGTCAGCGAGGGGATGATGGAGGAGGGCCGCCGGAAGGCGGCCGAGCGCGGTCTCGACGACATCGAGTTCGCGTACGGCGAGTTCCGCGACCCCGAGCTGGGGTCGGACCGGCGGGTCGACATCGTCACCTCGAACTTCGCGCTCCATCACCTCTCGGACGACGAGAAACGCGAGGCGATCGGCGTGATGGCGGCGACGGGCGCGCGCCGTCTCGTCCTCGGCGACGTCGCCTTCTTCGAGGAGCCGGACCCGAACGCGCCGTTCTACAGCCCCGAGGTCGACGACCCGGCGACGGTCGGCACGCTGGTCGAGGCGTTCACCGACGAGGGGTTCGCCGTGACCGACATCGAGCGCGTCCACGATCAGGTGGCGGTGATCGTCGCCGAACGGGTCCGCGAGCTTCCGGCGTGAGTCGCTCGTTATGAAACACCTCCCGAAGCACCTGCGCCCGCGGTGGCGGTACCTCGCGGTCGGGGTCGAGTCGTGGTCGGACGACGAGGTCGGTCGGCGCGCGTTCCAGCGCGCGCTGTGGTACAGTGCCGGCAACCTCCTCGGCGACGCCGGGAGCGCCGACGCCGACCTCACGCTGCTGTCGTTCTCGCACGCCGACGGGACCGGCGAGGCCGTCGTCCGCGTCAGGCACGGTCACGTCGACGACGCGCGTGCCGCGGTCGCCTGCGTGAGCGAGGTCGACGGCGAGCCGGTCGGGATCCGCGTGCGGGGGATTTCGGGGACGGTACGTGCCTGTGAGGAAAGATATATGGGTCGCGCGACCGCCAGTTCGACACAGCGAGACGTCGCGTTCGGGAGCGCCGAACGGGCCGCGGTCGTGCGCGGCGACGCGTGCGACCTGCGGGTCGAGTCGGGTCGCGTCGGCGCGACGACGTTCGACATCGAGTGACATCATGCAGGGCCAATCACAACAACAGGCGTACGACCGCGGCATCACAATCTTCTCCCCGGACGGTCGACTCTACCAGGTCGAGTACGCCCGGGAGGCGGTGAAACGAGGGACGGCGAGCGTCGGGATCCGCGCCGAGGACGGGGTTGTCCTCGCGGCGGACAAGCGCGCCCGCTCCCCGCTGATGGAACCGGAGAGCATCGAGAAGCTCCACAAGGCCGACGACCACGTCGGCGTTGCGAGCGCCGGCCACGTGGCCGACGCACGTCAGCTCATCGACTTCGCCCGCCGACAGGCGCAGATGAACCAGCTCCGGTACGGCGAGCCGGTCGGCATCGAGACGCTCACCAAGAACATCACCGACCACATCCAGCAGTACACGCAGGTCGGCGGCGCGCGCCCCTTCGGCGTCGCGCTCATCGTCGGCGGCGTCGAGAACGGCGAGCCGCGCCTGTTCGAGACCGACCCGTCCGGCACGCCCTACGAGTGGCAGGCGCTGTCGATCGGATCGGACCGCAGCGACCTCCGCGACTACCTCGAAGCGGAGTACGAGGAGGGTCTCTCGACCGACGACGCGGTCGGACTCGCGCTCGACACGCTCGCACAGTCGAACGACGGCGAGCTGACGCCCGACGGCGTCGGCGTCGCTACCATCACGGTCGACGACGAGGAGTACACGGAGCGCCCCGTCGACGAGATCGAGGCGATCCTCGACGAGCGAGACCTGCTCCCGGCAGACGACGAAGCAGACGAGAACGGCGACGACGAGGAGTAACGCCCTCGTTCGTCGCGTCCCCGACCCGAATCGGCTCCGCAACCCCTGTTTTCGCCGACCGCGTCGCCCCGCCATAGCGACGGCGATTCGGCCCGGACGCCGACGGCACCCGAGGGGTACGCGCTCCGCGAGTCGACGCCCTCGGTCGCGGCGTTCCGCCGCATCAGTGGCGCAGGATCGGAACGGCGATGACGGACGCGCTGGTCGCGTGGCTCCGGACGAACGCGCTCGACGGCGCGTCCGTCAACCTGATGGCGGATGTCGACGGGTTCTATGAGCGGTGGGGCTTCGAGCGCTCCGCGCCGGCCTCGAAGGGGATGTGGACACGAACCGAGGACCTCTGACGGCCGCCGGGCGGCGGTTCCGCGACGCCCGGTCGGGAGAGTTATGCCGCCGGGGACCGACCGACGACGCGTGCAGAAGACGGTACTCATCACCGGCTGTTCCTCGGGTATCGGCCGTGCCGCGGCGCACGCCTTCCTCGACGAGGGGTGGACCGTGTACGCGACCGCGCGGAACCCAGCGGATATCGAGACGCTCGGCGAGGCGGGCTGTGAGATCGCCGCGCTCGATGTCACCGATCATGACGACATCGACCGCGTCGTCGGCCGGATCTTAGACGAGGAGGGAGCGATCGACGCCCTGATCAACAACGCCGGCTACGGCCAGTTCGGACCGATCGAAGACGTCACAACCGACAGGGTCCACGACCAGTTCGACGTGAACGTGTACGGGCCACACCGACTGATCCGAGCGGTCCTCCCCGCGATGCGGCGCGAGCGCGATGGGACCATCGTCAACGTCTCGTCGGTCGCGGGACGGGTATCGATACCCGGCGGCGGCGTGTACAGCGGGTCGAAGTTCGCCCTCGAAGCGATGTCCGACGCGCTGCGCAACGAGGTCGCGGACCTCGGCATCGACGTGGTCGTCGTCGAGCCCGGCCCGGTGAAAACGAACTTCTCGGAGCGTGCGGAGGCGGAGGCCGACCCCGAGGAGCGCGAGGGGATCGAGCGGACGGACGCCTACGGGGAGTTCTACGCGATGTTCGAGGACGCGCAGCTGATCGGCGGCGACGGTCCGGGGACGGTCGAACCGGAACTCGTCGCGAACGCCATCTACGACGCCGCGAGCGCGACTCAGCCGCCGGCCCGCGTCCAGCCCGGCACGGTCGCCCGTCTCGGCGTCTTCGCCCGGTTCCTCCCGGACGCGCTGCTCGACAAGGCGTATGGATTCGTCAGGAACTTCACCTCGTAGACGGTCAGGGGCGCGGCACTCACTCTTTGAAACCGTCGGCGTCGACCGCGAAAGGGCTCTCTCCCTCCCGCCAGTCCCAGCCCGGGAGCCGCGTCTGGAACCCCGCTGCGAGCGCCGCGTCGAGGTCGTCCGCGCCGGCGGTCCCGACGCCGCGCCCCTCCCCGTTCGCCGTCGCGTCCCGGTTCACGTGGAGGTCGGCGACGTGGAACGTCGCCTCCGCGAGCAGCGAGAGGGGCCGCCCGCCTGCGACCGTCGCCGCCAGCTCCCGGCCCAGCACTTCGTCGACGACGAAGCCGGGGTAGTCGTCCGTCACGTCGAGGTCGCGCAGGAGCGCGACGCAGGCAGCGACGTTGACCGCGACCTCGCCGTCGGCGAAGACGGCGTCGACCTCGCGACGGTACGCCTCGGGCGACACCGGATCGACGCCCGTCTCGAAGAGCCGGCCGAGCCGGTCGCGGGTGTCGTTGAGAACCGGGACGACCACGTCGGCGCGGTCGCGGACCCAGGCGTGTTCGTCGCGGACCCTCTGCGGCGTGACGCGCATGGCCCGCGTTTGGCCGCCGTGGGCTTGCCCTTTGCGAAGGCTTTTATAACGGCGCGGCGGTAGCGTGATCCAAGCGGGTTCTCGCTGGCTGTTCCCGCGCGGAACGCTACGGACAGTACTTCCACTATGCCTACTCCGTCACGGTCGACCGATCGGCGGCGAGTCGCGGCGCGACGCGCGGCGGGACTCGACGACGGCGGCCCCGACGACCCGCAGTGAGATATGAGTCAAGTCGACAAGCAACTCGATACGTTGAAATCGGAGATCGAACAGGAGATTCCAAACGATATCACGGTCACGGATGTCAAATACGAAGGCCCGGAGCTGGTCGTGTACACGCGCGACCCCAAGCGGTTCGCCGGCGACGGCGACCTGATCCGGCGGCTCGCCTCGAAGCTCCGGAAGCGGATCACGGTCCGGCCGGACCCGAGCGCCCTCTCGCCGCCGGCGCGGGCCGAAGACGAGGTCCGCGAAGTGATCCCGGAAGACGCCGGCGTGACCGACCTCGACTTCCACGAGGACACCGGCGAGGTCGTCATCGAGGCCGAGAAGCCGGGAATGGTGATCGGTCGCCGCGGCTCGACGCTCCGCGAGATCACTCAGGAGGTCGGCTGGACCCCCGAGGTCGTTCGGACGCCGCCGATAGAGTCCTCCACCGTCTCGAACGTGCGCGGCTTCCTGAAAAACGAGCGCGAGGAGCGCCGCGACATCCTCGAACGCGTCGGCCGCCAGATCCACCGCGAAGAGATGTCCGACGACGAGTGGGTCCGGATCACGACGCTCGGCTGTTGTCGCGAGGTCGGCCGGGCGGCGTTCATTCTCAACACTGCCGAAACCCGGATCCTCATCGACTGCGGAGACAAGCCTGGCGCGGAGGGCGAGGTACCGTACCTTCAGGTACCGGAAGCGCTCGGCGCGGGCGCACAGAACATCGACGCGGTCGTGTTGACCCACGCCCACCTCGACCACTCCGCGCTGATCCCGCTTCTGTTCAAGTACGGGTACGACGGGCCGATCTACACGACTGAGCCGACTCGCGACCTGATGGGGCTTCTCACTCTCGACTACCTCGACGTCGCGGCGAAGGACGGCCGGACGCCGCCGTACGAGTCCGCGCAGGTCCGCGACGCGATCAAACACACCATTCCGCTTGAGTACGGCGACGTGACCGACGTGGCACCGGACGTGAAGCTCACGTTCCACAACGCGGGCCACATCCTCGGCAGTGCGGTCACCCACTTCCACATCGGTGACGGTCTCTACAACGTCGCGTTCTCCGGCGACATCCACTACGAGGACACCCGGCTGTTCAACGGCGCGGTCAACGACTTCCCGCGCGTCGAGACGCTCGTGCTGGAGTCCACCTACGGCGGCCGCAACGACTACCAGACTGACCAAGCTGACTCCGAGGAGGCGCTCAAGGAGGTCATCAACGAGACGTACGAACAGGGCGGGAAGGTCGTCATCCCGGCGTTCGCCGTGGGACGGTCACAGGAGATCATGCTCGTCTTGGAGGAGGCGATGCGCGAGGGGGAGATCCCGGAGATGCCGGTCCACCTCGACGGGATGATCTGGGAGGCGACCGCGATCCACACGACCTATCCCGAGTACCTCCGTGACGACCTCCGCGACCGCATCTTCCACGAGGACGAGAATCCGTTCCTCGCGGACCAGTTCAACCACATCGACGCCGGCGAGGACGAGCGACAGGACATCGCCGACGGCGACGAGTGTATCGTCGTCTCCACGTCCGGGATGATCGAGGGCGGGCCGATCATGTCGTGGCTCCGCCACATCGGTCCCGACTCGGACTCGAATCTCGTGTTCGTCGGCTACCAGGCGCAGGGGACGCTCGGCCGTCGGATCCAGAACGGCTGGGACGAGATCCCGGTCGACGGCTGGGGCGGCGGGAGCCGCGGCGACACGCTCACCCTCCAGATGGGAACGGAGGTCGTCGACGGCTTCTCCGGCCACGCCGACCGGCAGGGGTTAGAGAACTTCGTGAAGACGATGAACCCGCGCCCGGAGAAGGTGCTGTGCGTCCACGGCGACGAAAGCTCCGTTCAGGACCTCTCGTCGTCGCTGTACCACGACTACAACATGCGGACGTTCTCGCCGAAGAACCTGGAGACGTTCCGGTTCAAGTGAGTCCGCGGCCATCGGCGGCGGAGTAGGGAGTCAGTCTTCGTTCTCGCCGACTCGTCCCTCGGACGCTTTCGGTTCGTCGTCACCGAGCGCGTTCTCTCGACCGGCCTCAACCTTTCCGTCGCGGCGGTCCCGCTCTACGGCGTCCGGGTCGCGCTCCGCGGGATCGCCGTGTCCGCCGCCGCCGGGCGTCAGGATCGAGACGGACGTTCCGGCCGCGACATCGATCGACGCCTTCGGGGGGACCGCCTCGCCGTCGATCAGGTTCTCACCCGTCGCGCCGTCCTCGCCGCCGGCAAGTCCACGCGGGGCGGTCCGCCGCCGTTCGGTCAGCAGCGAGACGGTCGCGTCCGTCTCGACGGTGACGGTCCGTTCGAGGCCGAGACCGCCGCGGTACCGCCCCGCTCCGCCGCTCGACGGGCGCAGCGCGTACCGCTCGACACGGAGCGGGTACGCCGTCTCCAGCGCCTCGACCGGCGTGTTGAGCGTGTTCGTCATCCCGACCTGAACGCCGTCCATCCCGTCCCTGCTCGGTCGGCCGCCGAACCCGCCGGCAATCGTCTCGTAGTAGGTGAACTCACCCGCGCGGTCGCCGATGATCAGGTTGTTCATCGTCCCTTGCCCGCCGGCGGGGATCTCCTCGGGGACTGCCTCGGCGAGCGCGGCGAGGGTGACGTCCGTGACGCGCTGGCTCGTCTCGACGTTGCCGCCGACAACCGCCGCGGGCGGACGCGGATCGAGCAGCGATCCCGCGGGCGCGGAGACCGACACCGGCTCGTAACACCCGTGGTTCGGCGGGATATCCGGGTCAGTGACCGCGCGAACGACGAAGTACACCGCGCTCTTTGCGACCGAGAACGGCGCGTTGAGGTTACCCTCCACCTGATCGGCGGTCCCGGCGAAGTCGACGCCGATCGCGGCCCCGTCGACGGTGACGGTCACCGCCACCGGAACGTCGGCGTCCGTCACGCCGTCGCCTTCGAGGACGTCGTCGGCGCGGTAGGTGCCGTCGGGGAGGTCGGTGATCTCGTCTTCGACGCGCTCGCGGGAGTAGTCGATGACGGCGTCGAACGCGTCCGAGAGCGTCGCGCCGTGCTCGTCGAGCAGTTCGCCGACGCGCTCCTCAGCGCGCGCGTTTGCGGCCCGCTGTGCCCGGAGGTCCGCCTCGCGCTCGTCTGGGGTCCGCACGTTGGCGAGGATCAACTCGCGGACGGCCTCGTTCGGCTCGCCGCCGTCGACGAGGCGGACCGCCGGGAGGCGGAGCCCCTCCTCGTATATCTCCCGCGCGCCGGGCGGCATGCTCCCCGGCGCGCTCCCGCCGACATCGGCGTGGTGCGCGCGCGACACCGCGAAGCCGACGACCTCGCCGTCGGGCGCGATCGGCGAGACCAGCGTGACATCCGGGAGGTGTGTCCCTCCGGCGAACGGGTCGTTCACGACGAAGACGTCCCCCGGCTTCGGATCCTTCTCGAGGACGACCGCGACCGCGTCGGGCATCGCGCCGAGGTGGACCGGGATGTGTTCAGCCTGCGCGACCATCCGGCCGCCGGCGTCGAACAGCGCGGTCGAGCAGTCCTGTCGCTCCTTGATATTCGGCGAGTACGCCCCGCGGATCAGCACGTGGCCCATCTCGGCCGCGACGCTCTCCAGTTGGTTGCGGAGGATCTCCAGCGAGACGGGGTCGATCTCGGCGTCGCTCACGCGTCGCTCACCTCCGCGATCAGCGCACCGTCGTGGCGCAGTCGCACGCCCCATCCCGGCGGCACGACGACCGTGCTCTCCGTGCCCTCGACGACCGCAGGCCCCGCTATCTCCTCGTCGGCCGGGAACCGCTCGCGGTCGTAGACGGGGGTCTCGTGAGTTCCGTCCGGGAACACCGCCTCGCGGGTGGTCCGCGGTCCGGCGGCGCGCTTCCCGACGGACTCGACCGCCGGCGCGCTCCGGGGGACCGTCGCCGTCGCGCGGCAGTTCACGAGCTCGACCGGTTCGCCCGCGCGGTAGCCGTACGCCGACTCGTGGGCCTCAGCGAAGCGCTCCTCGACGGCCGCCGGGTCGAACGGCCGCTCGACGTCGACGGTGAGTTCGAAGCTCTGGCCGGCGTACCGGAGGTCCGCAGCGTACGCCACCCGCGCCGCGTCCGGGTCGCTAACCTCACCCAGCAGCCGGCCGGTCAGGCCCCCGTAGACGGCGTCGACCGACTGGGCGTCGACCCCGGCGAGCGCGCCCCGTCGCGTCCGCACCGCGTCGCGGGTCTCGTCGGCCGCGAGGAGCCCGTAGGCCGATAGGACGCCGGACGCGTGGGGGACGACGACGCGGTCGATATCTACTCCCTCCGCGATCGAGACCGCGTGCATCGGGCCGGCCCCGCCGAACGCGACGAGACCGAACGCCCGGGGGTCGTGGCCGCGCTCGACGGTGACCGAGCGGATCGCGCGGCTCATGTCGGCGTTCGCGACGCGGTGGACGCCCAGCGCGGCCGCGACCGGCCCGTCCATCCCCGCCTCGTCGGCGAGGTCGGCGAGCGCGTCGCGGGCGGCCCCCGCGTCGAGCGACAGGTCGCCGCCGAGGTCGGTGTCCGCCCCGACGTAGCCCAAGACGAGGTTCGCGTCCGTGACGGTCGGCTCCGTGCCGCCCTTTCCGTAGCAGGCGGGACCGGGGTCGGCCCCAGCCGAGTGCGGTCCGATCCGGAGCGCGCCGCCCGCGTCGACCCACGCGATCGACCCGCCGCCGGCCCCCACCGTCTCGACGTCGACGGTCGGCGTCCCGATCGGCCGGTCGGCGATCACGGACTCCGTGGTCCGCTCGACCTCGTCGTCGCGGACGAGGCTCACGTCGCTGGATGTGCCCCCCATGTCGAAGGTGACCATCCCGTCGCGGTCGGCGTCGGTCGCCGCCGCCGCGCTCGCACCCACGACCCCGGCCGCGGGGCCCGAGAGGACGGTCGTCACGGCGTTCCGCCTGACGGTGTCGGCGTCGGTAACGCCGCCGTTGGCCTGCATAATCTGCGGTTGCGGGAGGCCGAGGTCCCGCGCCCGCTCGGTGAGCCGGCCGACGTAGCCGTCGATCGCCGGTCGGACGTACGCGTCGACGACCGTCGTCGAGGTGCGCTCGTACTCGCGGAACTCCGGCAGCACCTCGTGAGAGGCCGAGACGGGCACGTCGAGCGCCTCGCGCAGCCCCGCCGCGACGCGTCGCTCGTTTTCGGGGTGGGCGTAGGCGTGGAGGAGACAGACCGCGACGGACCCGACGTCCGCCTCGCGGAGGTCCGCGACGAGCGTCTCGACATCCTCGTCGTCAACAGGGCGCTCGACCCCGTCGGGGGTGGCGCGCTCGGCCACCTCGAACCGGCGGCGTCTGGGGACGAGGGGCGTCGGCTTCTCGGCGTCGAGGTCGTACAGCGACGGGCGGGTCTGCCGTCCGATCTCCGAGACGTCCCGGAACCCCTCGGTCGTCACGAGCGCGGTCTGCGCGCCGTCGTTCTCCAGCAGCGCGTTGACCGAGACGGTCATCGCGTGGGAGAACTCCGTCACGCTTTCGGGGTCGACGCCCGCCGCCTCGCAGGCCCTCTCGATCCCCGCGACGACGCCCTCGCTCTGGTCCTCGGTGCTTTGTACCTTCGCGGTGACGAGGTCGCCGTCGAGCGAGAGCGCCACGTCGGTGAACGTACCGCCGACGTCGACGCCGATCGCTCGGGCGTCCGTCGATCTGTCCGCCGCCCGAGCGTCCATCGGTCGCCCGCCCATCTACGACACCTCCGCGGCGTCGCGGACGGGCCGGACGCCGAGGGACGCGGCCTCTCGATCGCTTGGCATGAGACCATCTCGTCACCGGACGGACTTAAGACCGCGCGGTCCGCCGGCGCGGCGGGCGCGACGCTCGTTGGGACGACCACCGGGGCGGCGCTCGCCGGGATGGTGCTGGTGACGCTCGGCGTCGGCGTCTTCGCTGTCAACGCCGTTGGTGATCCGGCGGCACGCGCCGGAGTCGCTGGCTCGCGTCGCCATCGGCCGGTTCGCCCCGAGTCGGTCATCGGGCGAGGGCGACGGCCGCGGCGAGGACAGTATTTAAGCGACGCCGCGGCGACCACCACGCATGCGCATCGCGCTCATTGCCCACGACGAACTGAAAGACGAAATGGTCGCGTTCGTCGAGACGCACGCGGCCGTCCTCGACGACTGCGAACTGGTGACCACGGGAACGACGGGCAAACGCATCTCCGAGGAGACCGGGCTGGCAGTCAACAGGCAGGCGTCGGGGCCGCTCGGCGGCGACCTCCAGATCGGCGCGATGGTCGCGAGCGACCGGATCGACGGGGTCGTCTTCCTTCGCGACCCGATGACGGCGCAGGCGCACGAGCCGGACGTCTCGGCGCTGTTGCGCGTCTGCGACGTGAAGGACGTACCGCTGGCGACGAACCTCGCGTCCGCGGAGATGCTCGTCGAGGGGCTGCTCGGCGACGATTCTCTCGACTAATATCGCTGACCGCGGTGATTTAATCGGGGCGACCGAAGATGAGGCAGATGACTCGCCCGCACCGTGCCCGCGTCGGCGTCCTCGCGCTCGCGCTGCTGCTCGTCGCTGCGAGCGGCAGCGGGACGGTCGCCGGGAACGCCTCGCCCCCGGTCCCGGCCACGGCGTCGGGGACGGCGGACCATACTTCGGGGGTCGCGACCCACGCGTTGACGGCCGTCGACGGTCCCGCGACGGCCGACTCGGGCCTCGAAGCGAACGGGAGCGGGGTTGGGCCGATCACGCACTGTTTCACCGGCGAGGGGTATCCGATGTCGATCGGTGGCGGCGAGGGCGGGGCGACGATGGAGGCCGTGTTCCATCTCTCCGTGTTGACCGACTCCGGCGCGGGCAACGAGTTCGGCCTCGAAACCGCTGGACGGCTCGACGGTGTGCCGATCGTGACCCTCGCTGCCGGCGTCAGGCTGACCGCTCGGGAGGCGATCGCGAACGGAGTCGACCCGTTCGTGGCCTTCGACGTGTTGTACACCTACGAGCTACGGTTGCCGATGTTCGACGGCGCGGTCGGCGACGCCGGCTACGCGGACGACCGGTTGCCCATCGACTCGCCCGCCGGCGCGGTGGCCTGCTGACTCGCCGGTGCGACCGCCTGTCGGCTCACGGACGCGACCGTCTACCGGTTCGCCGGCGCGACCGTCTGCCGGCTTACGGACGCGATCCCCCGGAACCGGCGTCGCGGGCCGAGTCGGGCGGACGGACGCCGCGGACCAGCGCCACCACCTCCTGCCGGGTCGCCTCGAAGCCGTCGCCGATCGGGTACGCGCCGCCCGCGAGCAGGTACTCGCCGCGCTCCCACACCGCGAGCAGCGCCTCCACCGGGACGCGCTCGCCGCCGCCGGCGCAGCGCCCGTGAAAGGTCGAGAGCGTCGCGCGCGACGCGTCGGGATCGTCGACCGCGAGGGAGCGGTCGTCGCGGTGTTCGAGTCCCGTGATCTCTCGGTCGGCGAGGCGGTCGCGGAACCCCTCGCGGGCCCGCGACTCGACGAGACGGGTTAGGGCGGGGTTCGGACCGGCGTCCGGCGAGAGGCGGAGTCGGCTCGAAAAGAAGAACGGTCGCGGGGGCGGTGTCTCGCGCTCGTACCGCGTCGTGGCCGCGGTGACCGAGACCGGTCCCGCGGCGAACGGTCGCTCTGTCGTCTCCGCGACGAGCGTCCACCCGTCGAGGCGATCGCGGGGGACGGCGGGCGGCTCCATGTGCGACGTTCGCCGGGGAGGCAGTTAAAATGAGTCGCCAGTCAGTGGTCGTCTTCGCGCCACTTGTGTTCGCATTCGGTACAGACGAAAAAGCGCGTCTCGGACTCGTCGGCCGCGCGGATCTGTTGCATGTACCAGTACGCCTGGTCGTTGTCGCACTCGGGGCACTGCGCGGTCGTCGTCGGTAGCCCCTTGTCCTCCGCGTCGCTCACGTCGACGACCTCGGACTCGACCTGCGACTGGGTCGTCCACTCGTCGTCGCCGTCGTCGCGCCCGATCTCGTGGCCGCAGGAGCCGCACACCCAGTGGTCTTCGTCCTCGCCGGATTTCATCATGGATCCGCACTCGTCGCAGAACTTCATGCCCGAACCTACCGCGGATCCTATATAAGCGGCGGGATCGCGGCCGAGTCGTGTTCCGGGCGCTGCGGGTCCCATCAGCCGTCGTCGACGTGGTCGACGAGCGCGAACCGCACGCGCTCCTCCTCGGGGCCTTTCGTCTCCCGACCCGTGACGACGACCTTGTCGATGTCGGCCGTGTTCGCGACGTGCGTCCCGGCGCAGGCGGTCCGGTCGTACGGCTCGTCGCCCTCGCTCGCGCCCGCTATCTCGACGATCCGGAGCTCCTCGATCGAATCGGGGAGCAGGTCGATCCGCGTCCGCTCGGTGTCGAGCGTCGCCTCCGCTCTCTCGCGGTCCATCGTGTAGCTCGACACCGGGCGCGCGTCGGCGACGAGCTCGTTGAGCCGCGTCTCGATCCGGTCGAGGTCCGCGTCGGTGAACCGGTCGTTGGAAGCGTCGAGCCGCGCGCGGTCGTCGTACAGCTGATTGCCGGTCGTCTGCGCGTCGAACTCCGCGAGCAGCAGGGCCGACAGCAGGTGCTGAGCGGTGTGGTACCGCGAGTGTGCCGCCCGACGGTCGGCGTCGATCTCGCCTCGCACCGCCGTGCCCGGTTCTGGCGGGTCCGGGAAACCGCCGTCGTCGTCCGCGTCCTCGACCGGGCCGAGCGCGTGATACACCGTGTCCCGCTTTTCTACGTCGATCACGCGCCAGACGCGGTCGTCGTCGGTCGCTCGCAGCGCGCCAGTATCGTGGGGCTGGCCCCCGCCGGTCGGGTAGAAATGCGTCCGGTCGAGGACGACCCGCGGCGGGTCCGAGAGGATGCGCTCGACCGTCGCGTCGAACGCGGTCACGGAGTCGTCGTCGAGGTACAGTTGCTCGGTCACGAGTTTGAAGAGGAGTCCCGCGAGGAAATATCGATCGACCGCGGCCGTCCGTCGACGAGCGACCGCGGCCGTCTGTCGATGCCTCGGACGCGGTCGGCCGTTCGGGACGCGGTCGGCCGTTCGGGACGCGAACGCCGGCCGCCGTCCAGATCTCAGCCGCGATAGCCGGGTGTCCACGTTTATGAGTGCGCCCGGCGTACCTTACGCCATGTTCGGGGGCGAGCGCGCGCAAAGCGAGGTGCTCGGGACGGTGTTACTGCTGGGACTGACGGTCACGGTCGTCGGCACCACGGTCGCGCTCGGCGGTGCCGCGCTCAACGACTCCCAGCGGACCGCGGACCTCCAGCGCGCCGAGGGGGCAATGGTACAGCTGGACTCCAAGGCGAGCCTCGTCGCGCACGGCGGATCGCCGAGCCAGCGCGTCTCGTTCGGGAGCGGCGGGGGCGACGTTGACGTCGATCACGACGCAGGGCGAATGGTGGTCGCCGAAAACGGGACGGGCGACGAGATCCTCAACGCGAGCCTGGGTGCGCTGGTGTACGAACGCGACGGAACGCGGATCGCGTACCAGGGCGGCGGCGTGTGGCGGAGCGACGGGAACCGGAGCCGGATGGTCTCCGCGCCGGAGTTCCACTACCGGGGCGAGACGCTCACCGTGCCGCTGGTGACCGTCTCGGAGAACGCGACGGTCGACGGCGACGACGTGATCCTGACGAGCGAAGGATCACCGAAGAGACACGTCGCCCGGAATCCGGTCCTCGACGACATCCGAGTGACGGTGACCGGCGACTACCACGAGGGATGGGCCGCCTTCTTCGAGAGCCGGACGGACGCCCGGATCGTCGACCGCGGTGACGACTCGGTGACCGTGTTGTTGCGGTCCGAAATGACGGGCGAGGGGATCGCGTACTCGATCGGGACGCTCGGGTCAAACGAGTTCGACCTCAGGTCGATCGAGTCGCTGACGGCCGACAGCTACGACTCCGAGGGGGCGGGACCGAGCGAGAGCCGTCATAACGCCGTGATCGCCGCTGGCGGTGAGATCGACGCCCCGCGGGGGGGCGGCTCGGAGTACGTGACGATCAGGGGCGACCTCCGCGCCAGGTACGACATCCAGCCGAACCCGAGCGGGATCCAGAACGGCGACCACCCGATCAACGTCACCGGCAACGTCACACAGCGCGCGACGATCGAGGAGCCGGACCCCGTCGAAGGGTATCTGGTCAGGGCGTACGACGAGTACGACGCCCGCTACGGCAACGCCACGCCGACGAGCTACGGCTCGTGGAGCGACCTCGGCGACGACACGCCGATCACGAGTCGGTCGTCCGTCGAGGACGGACTCGACGTCTCCGGCGGCAACGAGACGTACCGCGTCGAGGACGCCGAGGTGATCGCCTCGGACGGCGGCGAGAACGGCACCGTCGCGGACGGAGACCTCACCGTCGACGGCGGGACCGTCACCCTCGAAGCGGGCGGGGACCACGCCGGGTTCCGGTTCGACAGCGCGGACCTGTCTGGCGGCGAGCTCGTCTTCAACGTCAGCGACGGCGACTTGGACCTGCGCGTCGACGACGACTTCTCGGTGAGCGGTGACGGCTCGGACCCGACCGAGATCAGGGTCGTCGGTGGGGGGAACGCGCGGATCCATGTCGGCGGCGACCTCTCGATCGAGGGAGCGTCGGAACTGACCGTCGCGGAGGCCGCCGAACTCCGACTGTTCCACGACGATCCGGACGGCGACATCGATATCGGCGACGGCGACGACGGCACCGGAATGACGGTCTCGACCGGCACGAACGAGCCCGCCAACTCGTTCTGGCTGTTCTCGAACGCGGACAGCTTGGCGTTCGACGGCGACGACGCCCCGGTCGATATCACCGGAGTGGTGTACGCGCCGAACGCCGAGGTGGACGACACAGAGGGCGACATCGTCATCCGAGGGGCCCTCACCGTCGACGGGTTCGGCGACCTCGACGACGCGCGGTTCACGATGCGCTACGACGAGGCGCTCGAAACCGCCGAGGTGTTCGACGAGATCGAACAGGTGCCGACGATCAATTACCTCCACGTCTCGACACAGGAGATCCGGATCGAGGACGACTGACTCGGCGACCTCTCGGTCGCAGTTCTCCGGCGACTCCTCGGCCGCCGTTCTCAGGTGACTCCTCGGCCGCCGTTGCTCCGACGCACTCGCGCGCTGACGCTCCGGCGACTCGATCAGTCGGTGAACCGAGCCCCGACCGGCGTCCGATGGACCACGACGCGGTCGCCGCCGTCGACGGTCAGGTTCACCACCAGCTCGTCGGTCGCGGTGCGGTTCACCTCCCCGATCGTCCCGCTTCCGGGACCCGCCTTCTGCTCCTCGAAGTACCGCGTCCACGCGTCGACCGTCGGGCCGCGGATCCGGATCGTAACGTTTTCCCTCAGCTCCGTCGCGGTGCGGTCGCCGGGGCGATGGGTCCGAACGAGAACCGTGCGGTCGCCGCCGACGCGCTCGGTCCCATCCCGGCCGACGTCAACGAACCCGATCAGCGTCGTCTCGCCGAAGAGGAAGTCCGGCTCCTGAAGCATGAAACTGCCGCCCCCGTCGCGCCGGATCACCGCGCCGTGTTCGTAGCGGATCTCCGTCTCGCCCGCACCCCGGTACGCGATCGACGTGGCGGAACGCTCGATCCCGCCACCGGTGGAGTCGAGGATCCGGAAGGTCGAGTCGTCCGCGAACGCCAGCTCCCCGCCGCCGAGCCGGAGTTCGGTCGCCCTGCTCGGCGCGCCGTCCCGGCTGAGGTCGTTGACGTTGTCGTGGAGGACGTCGAACGCCCGCTCGACGTTGTTGTCGCGCTCGGCGATCTGGGCGTCCTCCAGCCCGCCGAGGCCGACGGTGAACGTGACCGCCATCGTCGTCGCGATCAGCGCGAACACGAGGACGAATCCGACCGTCTCGCTGACCCCGCGGTCGTCTTCCCGGATATTAGAACCGCGGTCGTTTTCCCGAGGGTCGGAACCGCGGCCGAGCCCTCTCATCGCTCGCTCACCACCACGGAGCCGTTCGGTCCGGCGTCCGCGTCCCAGCGTATCAGGAGGTCGCCGCCGTCGACGGTCGTGTTCCGGACCGCGACGTCCTCGTTCGTGCGGAACGGGACCTCGACGGTCGCGTCAGTCTGCCCGCTTTCGAGCGTGATCGTGCCCGCCGAGTCGGTCGCCTCGATCCGGACCCGATAGCCGGTTCCGGACACCCTGTCAGGGAGCGCCAGCGGCCGGTCGACCGTCAGGTTCTCGCGCGGCGGCGACGCGCTCGACGCGACCCTGTCGACGGTCCCCAAGTCGGCCGCGATCCGCTCGCCGACGACGGTGAGTTCGCCCTGCGCCGCGCGCTCGCGCTCCGTCTCGACGAACGACCCGCCCGCGACGAACAGCCCCGAAAGCAGCAGCGTCGAGACCGCGAGCGTCATGACGTAGCCGACGGTGACCGACACGGCGCGGTCCGCGCCGTCCGGCCCGTCACGCATCGCGCTCACCCGGCGCGAGCCGGACGGAATCGGCGTAGGTCAGCTCCGGCGTCCGGTGGGTGAGTTCCACGTCGACGCCGTAGACGGCATCGGCGACGTACGGCCGCGAGGGGCGGTCCGGGCTCGCGCCGCCGTCGCGGTCGTCGACGACGAGGTGGTACGTCCCGGTCGCCGCGGTCCCGTTCTCGTAGCGCAGGTCGTACGGGTCGGAGCCCGTCTGGACCCCGTCGGCCCAGACGAGCGCGTCGAACGGCTGGCCGTTGACCGTGCCGCCGGTAAAATCGACGGTGTGGTTCCCGTCCGACCCGGGCTCGAACGTCTCGCTTTCCGGCGTCGTCCCGTTATCCACGGTCACGGTTATGTTGTTGCCCGACGCCGCGGACAGCGACGCCGACCACGTCTCGTTGGTGCCGCCGGCCGTCCCGTCGGCCACGACGGTGAACACCGGGTCCGGCGAACTCGACAGCTCCTCGGGGTCGACGGTCAACCGATAGTTCCGGGTCCGGGTGACGCCGCCCGCGACCGTCCAGTTCGCCGTCGTGCCGTCGGGGGCGGTCATGTTCCGGAAGCCGCTTTCCGTCTCGTTCTGGGCGACGAAGTAGCCCCGCTCGACTGTCGAGACGTTCACCGTCACGTCGGCTATCACCCCATCGCGCGCCCGGTGATCCGCGACGGTGCGGGCGTACGCCACTGCGCTCGCATCGAAGTCGTCGACCACGCCCGCGCCGCTGCTCCGGTTCCGGTGTTCGCGGTGGAGGATCCCGGCGAGATCGTCGACGGCGTCGT
Organism: Halobacteriales archaeon SW_8_68_21; assembly: GCA_003023405.1. Classification (GTDB taxonomy): domain Archaea; phylum Halobacteriota; class Halobacteria; order Halobacteriales; family Haloferacaceae; genus Halorubrum. The sequence goes on along the minus strand of PXST01000006.1, from coordinate 20,590 downwards.
CGCGGAACTCGATCGCCTCCGTGCCGCCCGCGTCCGCACCCCGGGTCGCGAGGTTCTCGGTGTAGATGACGGTGTTCAACAGGAGCACGACCGCGACGAAGAGGACCGCGAGCGTCAGCCCGGTGATCAGGATGATCTGCGCCCGATCCTCGGCGGGGGCGGCGTCCCCGTCCTCGTGCCCGCGCCTGCGGGGAAAGCTCACATCTGCCATGCGGTGATTTTCACCTCCACGACCGTGTACAGCGTGTCACTCCCGCCGACCGACGGCGCGAAGTAGTCGTGCCCGCTCTCGTTCGCGAGCCGCGGCCCGGAGTAGGTCGCGTCGCCCGGGTCGTCGACGCTGGCGTTGAACAGTCGGTCGTCGCCGTACAGCGCCACGCGGGCGCTCGCCGTCGCTGCGTTGTCGCTCGGCGACCCCGTGTCGACCACGGTGGCGTCGCTCGTCCGGTTGCCGCCGTCCTCCGGGTAGTACACCTCGATGTCGAAGGCGATCTGGCGGTCACCGAACGCCTCCGTCAGGGGACCGTGGAGCGGGTGCGACTCCGGTGGCACCCCCGCGTAGCCGGTCCCGTCGCCGCTGTCGACGAACTTGCCGTCCTCGTAGTACAGCAGCGCGGCCGTCAGGTTCCCGTTTTCCTCGGTCGCCGTCAACACGTCCTGTGCGGCGATCGCCGCCTGGTTCTCGACGTGTTGGTTCGACGTACTCGCGGACAGCGGCGTGATAGCCGTCGCCTGCGTGGCGAAGATGAGGCCGGCGATCAAAAGCAGCGCCGCCGTGAACGCCTCCAAGGTGTGCGCCTGCCCGCGGTCGTCGGGGAGGTGTTCGACGAACATCTCACCACACCCGCAGCGTGAGCCGGTAGGTCTCCGGATCCCCGAAGCTCTCGGGATCGTCGATGGTGACGATGCGGCTGGCGGCCGAGACGCTCTCGCTCCGCGGCGGTCGTCGACGCCGAGTTCGGCGTGGAGGTCGTCTGCGTTCGCGGTCCACGCGCAGTCCGACTCGTCGCTCGCCGTCACCGCGTCCGTCCCGTTGAAGAACGTGAACGTACAGGCGTGCGACAACGTCGCGGTCGAGCCGGTGGCCGCGAGCGACGACTCCGCTAGCCGCGCCGCGCCCCGCTCGGCGACGATGACGGTCGCGCCCTCGCCGACGGCGTACGGCTCCAACAGCGACGGGACGAACGCGAAGGTGAACCCGACCGCGACGAGGAACACCGACATCCCGACGACAAAGTCGAGGACGGTCTGTGCGCGGTCAGCGGAGCTGAGCGCCCGCACCCCTGAGTGTGTCCCCGACCGCGTCCGCCCAACGCCAGCGTCATCAGAATCACGGCGAACTTGACGCCGGAGATCAGCTCCGCGTCACGGATGTAGCCGCTGATGAACCCCGAGAGGATCGCCTGGATCGTCACCGCGTGGAAGAACAGCATCGAGAGGACCTCGGGGTCGATGCTGCCGCCGCCGCCGCCGAACCCCATCCCGCCCGCGCTCCCGCCGCCCTCGCTCTGTGAGACCAGATCGCCCATCACGTCGATGAACTGCGTCTGGAGGATGGCCATCACGCCGAGCAGCGTGACGTACGTCATCACGATGATCGCCACCTGCATCCGGGTCCGGGACTTACGCTCGCGCTCGATGTCGTCCTGATTCTCCGAGGCCTGCGCGGCCGTCGTCAGCACGTCCGTGATCTGCGAGGAGGCCTCCTGCGCCTCCGTGATGAGCTTCACCGTCCGGGCGAGCCGGGGCACCGCGTACGAGTTGTTGAACTCGACTAAGGCGTCACGCAGGCTCATCCCGTAGTTCACCTTCGCGCGGACCACCTCGAACTCCTCGGAGAGCCTCCCCGTCGACGTCTCCGAGACCGTGTGGACGGATTCGAGCAACGTCTGTCCGGTGTCGTTCGCGGAGGAGAGCTTCCGGAGCGTCTCGGAGAGCTTCCCCGTCACCGCTCGCCGCGAGCGCCGGTGCCACTCATAGAAGATCCCGAGCGTCGGGGCCGAGCCGGCCGCGACCGCGACGGCGACGACCGCGAGCGCCGAGGGGACGGTCAACGCAAGGGTGTAAAGCGGGTTCTCGCGCAGGAAGACGTGCGGCGCGGAGAGGATCTCCATCGTCTTGTGGGTCCCCTCGCGGTCGTGGATGCGGTCGAACACCCCGAAAGTCCCGGTGAACGCCTCCACCAATCCGAAGTGGAACAGTCCCTCCCGGCTCGTCTGTCGGAGTCGCTCGCTTCCGCCGTCCGGCTGGAGGTGGCCGTCGCCCGGCTCGTCCTGTTTCACCGTCGAGACCAGCACGAGGAAGCCGACGCCGACGAGCGGGATGAGCAGGTACACCGTGGCGTACAGCAGCCGGTCGTCGGCCTCGCCCATCATCCCCATGATGACGAGGATGATGATGAGAAGGAGCGGGAACAAAGAAAGCGTCATATACATCTCGCCGAACAGCTCTAGTGTCTCTAGGGTCATCTCGCGCTCCTGTTTCGACGTGCGGAGGTGTTTCTCCTTTTTTTCCTTCAGGAAGCTCTCCATGTCGCCGCCGGAGTTGACGATGGAGAGCATGTCGGCGAGGAGCTGCGAGAGCTCGTCTGAAGGGGTCTCCAGCGACTGCTGGCGGATCGCGTTGCGGTAGTCGGTGCCGAAGTACTCCGTCTCGTTGACGATGCTCTGGAACTCGCGAGACACCTCGCCGTACGTGTCCTCGGCGGCCGCCATCGCGCGCAGGATCTCCAGCTGGTTGAGTCCGCCGACGGAGAGGGCGTACATGAACGAGACGGAGTCGGCCAGCAGGAGGTTGATCTCTCGCTTCCGCGACGAGGCCCGAGAGTACGGGACCGCGAGGAGCCCGCCGAACCCGACCGCGAAGCCGACCGATCCGAAGACGAGTCCGCTGACGAACACCGCGGTCGGCACGACGAGCGAGCGGAGCAGCGCCTGGACCTCCGGCGTCGGCGCGGGGACGCCGAGCGAGAGCGTTCCGGGGTCGATCAGCCCGAGCGCGAACACGCCGTAGCCGACGAGCGTGCCGGCCGCCCAGAGCGACCCGCCGACGAGTAGCCCGACGGCGAGCGCTAACGAGACGAACATCTCGACTTGATCCGGCATCCGCGCCTCGACGAGTTTGCGCTCAACGTTGCCCACGAAGTCACCGTCGGGGTCGAAGAGGAGCTCGAACACCGGATAACACAGCTCCGCGAGGACGTTCGCGTCGAGTCCGCCGTCGCCCCTGTCCACGTCGACGCTCACGGCGCGACCCTCACGATCGACATCGTATCACCCGTCCTCCGCGGGCTCGACATCGCCGAACCCCCAGTTCTCGATGTCGTCGCCCGAGTCGCCGTCGACCGGCTCACCGTCGTCGCTCGGAGTCGTCTCATCGTCCGACTCACCCGGCCCGTCCAATTCGCCCGATTTGTACGACTCGCCGACGGCGGGGCCGTCGGCGTCGTTGATGTCCGCGACGGGGTCGACAGCGCCGAACCCCTCGCTCACGTCGGGTCCCGCGCTCAACTCCGAAGATTCCGCGGGCGACGAGAGTACGTCGACTCCCTCGTCGAACGGCTCCTCGAAGTCGATGTCGCTCGGCTCGCCCGAACCGTCGCTGGCGGCGGTCGCGTCCGACTCGACGGGCTCGCCGAAACCCCCGTGAGCGGCGTCAGGCGGTGAGGCGTCCGGATCTGATTCGCGCGAGGGGGCGTCCAGATCGGTGTCTGGCGACGGGGCACCCGGACCCGCGTCGGTCGTTTCCGGGGAGGAATCCGCGTCGGTTGCGGCCGCGTCCGTCGCGTCCGCCCCCAGAGCCGTTTCGGCGAGGGCCTCGCGGTCGCCCCCCGGCTGCGCCTCGATGTCGCGGGCGGGGGCCGTCTCGAGGAGGGCGTTCGCGACCGAGTCCGGCACCTCGCCGCGGTACGTCTCGAACAGCTCCTCGGCCGAGTCGAGTATCTCGGCGACCTCCACCTGAGCCTCGGCGTCCGGGTCGGGCCGGGGGACGAGCTCCTCTTTGTCGCGGTCGACGTTGATCAGCACCGACTCCATCTCGCGGAGATCCTCCAGCGAGCGCTCCAGCTCGTCGTTGGCCATGAGCGCCAACACCGTCTCCGGGTCGTTGATGAATGCCTGGAACGTCGCGGCCACCTGCGCGTAGCTGTTGAGTCCGCGGTCGATGAGGTACGCCAGCACGACGCGGCGCTTGCGGAGTTCCTCGTCGAGCCGCTCGCGGCTCCAGCCGCGGTCGAACATGATATCTTCGAGGGTGTTCGAGTCGCCCATCTGGAGGAACTCGTCCGTCTCGGCCTGCCACTGGAACACGTCCTGAACGTTGATCTCGTCGTTCTCGGCGTCGTAGTGGTTGATCTCCGTGATCGACTTGTTCCTACGGACCTTCTTCCCACGAACCCGGGTCGACGTCTGGATCGAGACCAGATCGAGGGCCGTAAACATCGTCTTCGAGACGTTGATCGGATCGGTGGTGAACCGCTTGAGCACCTCGCCGACGGAGTCCGCGTGGAAGGTGGTGTAGGTGGTGTGGCCCGTCGACATCACCTGAAAGGCGGTCCGGCCCTCCTCGCCGCGGATCTCGCCCATCACGATGTAGTCGGGGCGCTGGCGGAGCGCGGCCTCCAGCAGGTCGAACTCGTCGATGTCGCCCTTGTCGTCGTCGGAGAAGGAGGGACGCGTGACGGAGGCGATCCAGTTGCGCTGGGGCAGCTCCACCTCGCGGGTGTCTTCGATGGAAACGATCTTCGCGTTCGAGGGGATGAAAAGCGAGACGGCGTTCAGGCTCGTCGTCTTCCCGGAAGCGGTACCCCCCGCGAATATCAGGCTCTTGTGGTTCTCGATAGAGAGCCAGAGGAACGCCATCTCGTCGAGCGAGAACGTCCTCCAGTTGATCAGGTCGATCGGGGTAAAGGGGACGTCGTTGAACTGCCGGATGGTGTAGTTGGTCCCGTGGTCGGAGACCTCGCGGCCGAGCGTGAGTTGCGCGCGCGAGCCGTCCGGGAGTGTGGCGTCCACCTGCGGCCGTCGCTTCGAGATCCCCTTCCCGGAGCGCTGCGCCAGCTTCACCACGAAGTCGTCCAGCTCGTCGGTGCCGTGGTGGATGTTCGTGATGACCTGCTCGTACTCCGAGTGGTAGACGAAGACGGGAGAGTCGTACCCGTCACAGGAGATGTCCTCGACGTTGATGTCGTACTTGATCGGGTCGATCCGCTCGTAGCCGATGAAGTCGCGTTTGAGGTAGTACAACAGCTTCTCGACCTGGTGTTCCGAGAGCCTTTCGGCGTCCTCCGCGAGGACGGCCGGCTCGGGCCGGGCGCTAATCGACGGGGGGTCGGACGCCGACTGGACGGGCGGCTCGTACCCCAGCGACTCCGCGATCCGCCAGGCGATCCCCTCGGACGGCTCGATGCCGAACCGGTCGATCAGCGCGTCGGCGATCCCGCGCTCGTCGCCGTCGTCCTCGTAGATCCCGTAACGGTTCAAAAGCGAGCGCGTCTCCTCGACTATCACCTCCTCGCGGAACGCCTCGTCGCCCCCCGCGATCGACTCGTCGGCGTACTTGATCGAGGTGCGGAGCTTGCCGGTGAGAAACTCCGTGAGGTCCGTCTCGATCTCCGTCCGGTACGGCTGGACCACGTAGTACTTCACCTCGTTTGTTCACCCAGTAGCGCTCCTCCTCGCGGAAGTGCGCCTTCTTCGGCATCGGCACCGCCTTCTCTAGGTCGTACCGGTTCGTCAGCGTGGTGTGACCCTCCACGGTCGAGAAGAACGCGTCCTCGTCGATCTCGGGGTTGATGTCGACGGTCCGCTCGTCGACGAGGTCCGCGAGGTCGGCGGCGGCGCTTCCCCCCGCGCCGAGCATCGCTTCGGTGCGGTCCGGATCGAAACCGAGCGCCTCTGTCTTGTCCTCGTGGGTGAACGAAAGCGGCTCCGCTTCCCCCTCCTCGTTTGCGACCGTCGGCGGCTCCCCGTCCTCGTCGAGGAAGAACTCCTCGCGGTAGTCGTCCCACGTGTAGTACCCCTTCAACACCGGGACGGAGTAGGGGTCGTACCGCTCCGCACACAGGTCCCAGAGGACGTCGCCGACCGCCGCGGCCGCTCGGATCCGGTACCCCGTCTCGCTCGGGTCGAACCCGAGGAGATCGGCCGGGTCGACGTCGACTCGGTCCCACTCCTCTGCGGTCGGCGCGCGCGACGGCACCGGCTCGACATCGTCACCGGGCGCGACCACGACCCCGGCGAC
>PXST01000006.1:12693-14150 GCA_003023405.1 Halobacteriales archaeon SW_8_68_21 | reverse complement strand
GGTCGGCACGACGGCCGAACCGTCGAGCAAGATGGTGTCCGAGCCGACGACCAGCGTGTCTCGCTCGGGGGTCCCGTGGTCGGGGACCGCGGTCTCGCCGTCGGCCTCGAAGGGTTCGTCGACGCCGGCGGCCCGGATCACGTCGTCGACCCTGTCGGGGAGGTGGAGCGTGACCGCATCGGCCGGAACCGCCGGCGCGTCCGGCACGTCGGCGTACACCCGCCGAGCGGCGTCCCCGTGCCCTCGCTCCGTGAGCAGCGAGCGCCAGGTGTACCGGTCGGTGACGACCGGCGGCCTCTCGTCTTGCCCGTCGTCATCGTCGAATTCGGGCGGTTCGAAGGCTCTTTCGTCCGGATCGGGTGATCCTGTCGCTTCCGACGACTCCGTGTCGGCGGTCGTCTCGGTCGCCGCATCCGTGGCCGTCTCGGTCGCTGCGTCGGCACTCGTCTCGGTCGGTGTGTCGTCGTCCGTCGGGTCCACCGGTTCCGTATCCGCGTCCGTGCCCCGCTCGTCGCGTGGGGACGCGTCGGACGCCGAGCTATCGCCCTCCGGGCCGGTCCGCGAGGCGGAGCGCTCGGCGTCCTCGTTGCTCATAGTTACGTCAACGCCGTTTCCGTTGAAAAAGGTGTCTCACAAAACACCGAGATTGATAATCGACAGCGGACTGGCGGGTTTTAGGTCCTCGCATACCGATCACCGCCCGTGCCACGCTCCGAGCGATTCCCGCGGCTCCACCGACTCCGGCGACTGCGGAGTCCCGCGGTCAGGCGGCGAGTGCGGGCGGCGATCGCCGAGGAACTGCTCGGGACGCCGCGGAGCCTCGCCGCGGTCTGTGCGTTCACCGCGTTCATGCTCGCGGTGGGGACGTGGTACTACGCGCCGACCGCGAGCGAGGTTCCGATCCCACTCTGGCCGCTGTACGCGGACTCGGCGGTCGCGGTCGCGCTCGGTGGGGCCGTCCTCGTCGGGATCGCGCCGACGGTCCGACGCGGCGGCGACCTCACCGTCGATACCCCGGTCTCGCGGGCGTCGGCGTACCTCCAGACGGTCGCGTTCGTCTGGCTGGTCCAGTTCGGCGTCTGGCCGCTGGTCTCGCTCAACCTCGCGTTCGGCGAGTACGTCGCCGCTCCGGACGCGTGGATCTACTACTGGGGCGTGATCGGGACACACCTGCTCTTCGTCGGGCTGGCGCTCCTGTTTCCGGCGTTCGGGCGCACGACGCCGGGCGCGCTCGCAACGGCGTTCGTGCTCGGGGTCGCGAACGTCGTCGTCGACTACGGGGTCGGCTACCACCCGCCGCTGCTGTACGAGCCGGGTCCCGGACTGGCAGCCGCGACGCTCGCCATCGCGGTCGGATCGGTCGCGCTCGCGTCGCACTCGTTCCGACGGCCGGGAGAGGGCACAGACTGAGAGGCGCGGACGTCCCCCGAAACCAAATGTGAGGACGCCGACCGATC
>PXST01000006.1:0-12585 GCA_003023405.1 Halobacteriales archaeon SW_8_68_21 | reverse complement strand
TTGTCGGTCTCGGTTTCAAGATCGTTGAACTCCTCGTCCTCGTCGTTAACAGCCGAGCCACTGTCGTCGTCGTCCATCTCGTTTAGTTCCTCTTCGATCTCCTCGCGCCCCTTCCTGAACTCACCCATCGCCTGCCCGGTCGAGCGAGCGAGCTTCGGGATCTTGTTCGCCCCGAACAGCAGGACCAGCACGAGCAGGATGATGAGGAGCTCGGGCCCCACCGGAAGACCGCCGAACAGTGGAATCACACTTACCATCTCTGTCTCGCAGTAACCCTGTGGCGACTATAGTCTTTTTGCCTCCGCCGGAACGCGGCCGCCGAAACGGTGATACGCCCGGCCGACGACCACCGGATATGCCACACGTCGGCGACGACGCTCCCGACTTCACCGGAACGCTCGTGGACGGCGACATCGAGCCGTTCGAACTCGCTGATCACCTCGACGACGAACCGGTCGTACTCGCCTTCTTTCCGGCCGCCTTCTCGAACACCTGTACCGACGAGATGGAAGCGCTCCGCGACGGGTTCGACCGCGACGACTGTGCGCTGTTCGGCGTGAGTACCGACCTCCCGCACGCACTCGCCGCGTACCGCGCCCAGTACGACCTCCCGTTCGCGCTCGTCAGCGACCCCGACCACCGCGCGATAGAGGCGTACGACGTGATCGAGGACTTCGAACGCTACGGCGTCGAGACGGTGGCGCAGCGCGCCGTCTTCGTGATCGACGCGGACGGCACCGTGACGTACCGCTGGCTCGCGGACGACGCCGGACAGGAGCCGGACTACGACGCGATCGACGAGGCGGTGGCGGACGCGACCACCTGACAGTTTCTCGGTTCGAGGCGGTCGGTTCCGTACTCAGGCGGCGTCTCGCAGCGCGTCGAGTGCCTCCGGGTTCTCCATCGACGAGAGGTCGCCCGGGTCCTCGCCGTTGTAGACGGACCCGATCGCGCGCCGGATGATCTTCCCCGACTGCGTCTTCGGGAAGGCGTCGACGAACAGCAGTTCGCGCGGCCGGAACGGCTTGCCGTGTTCGTCGCCCACCAACGCCCGCAGCTCCTCGCGGAGGTCGTCGCTCGGCTCCGCGTCCGGTTCGAGGACGACGTACGCGACGACCGCCGTCCCCGTGGTGTCGTCCGGAACGCCCACCGCGGCCGCCTGATTGACCGCGCCGTGGTCGATGAGGACGCCCTCGATCTCGGCGGGACCGACCTTGCGCCCGGCGACATTTAACGCGTCGTCGGCGCGGCCGTGGAGGAACCAGAAGCCGTCCGCGTCTTTCTGTGCGAAGTCGCCGTGGTCCCACAGGTCGGGCCACGTCGACCAGTACTCCTCCAGGTAGCGCTCGTCGCCCGACCACAGCGACTTCGTCATCGAGGGACAGGAGTCGCGCGCGACGAGGTAGCCGCGCTCGCCCGACTCCCGGATCGACGCGCCGGTCTCGTCGACGATATCGATGTCCATTCCCAGTCCCGGCCCGCCGAGCGTACAGGGCTTCAGCGGCTGGTTCGGCATCGGCATCAAAAAGCAGCCGCAGATCTCCGTGCCGCCGGAGATGTTGATTATCGGGCACTCGCCGCCGCCGACCGCCTCGTAGAACCAGCGCCACGACTGGGGGTCCCACGGCTCGCCGGTCGAGCCGAGGATGCGGAGCGAGGAGAGGTCGTGCGCTTCGACCCATTCGTCGCCGTGCTTGCGGAGCGCGCGGATCGCGGTCGGCGAGATGCCGAATTGCGTAATCGAGTGTCGGTCGATCAGCTCCCAGAAGCGGTCCGGCTCCGGGTGATCGGGCGCGCCCTCGTACATTACCACCGTCCCGCCGAACGCGTGGTTGCCGATCAGCGTCCACGGTCCCATCATCCAGCCGATGTCGGAGACCCAGAAGAACCGGTCCGCGGGCTTCTGGTCGAAGCCGAAGTGGATCTCCTTGGCGCACTGCGTGAGGACGCCCGCGTGGGTGTGAACGATGCCCTTCGGCTCGCCCGTGGTTCCCGAGGAGTACAGCAGCAGCGACTCCTGATCGCTCGGGAGGCGCTTCGTCTCGTACGTCGAGGGTTGTGAACCGACCGCCTCCGTCCACGTCCGGTCGCGGTCGTCGTTCCACGGGACGGAGTCGACATCGTCTACGCCGCCGTCGGCCTCGGTGTCGTCCGCGCCGCCGTCGCTCGCGGGCGTCGCGCCGAGCCGGTCGTACACGACGACCTCCTCGACGTGGCCGGTGTCCGCGACCGCCTCGTCGGCGGTCCCTTTCAGCCGCACCTCGTCGCCGCGGCGATAGAACCCGTCGCCCGTGAACAGCACGGACGGCTCCCCGTCGTCGATCCGGGTCGCGGTCGCCTTGCGGCCGAACCCGGAGAAGATCGGCACCGCGATCGCGCCCACCTTCAGGCAGCCGTAGAGGATCGAGACGACCTCGGGCACCATCGGCATGTACAGCCCGACGGTGTCGCCGGTCTCGATCCCCGCCTCAGTCAGGTAGTTCGCGACGCGGTCGCTCTGCCGGCGGAGCTCGTAGTAGGTGATCTCCCGGACGTCCCCCGGCTCGCCCTCCCAGAGCAGCGCGACGCGGTTGCGGTTCGGGGAACTGACGGTGGCGTGGCGGTCGACGACGTTGTGCGCGACGTTGACCTCGCCGCCCGGGTACCAGTCGGAGAACTGGGGGCCGTCGGCGTCGTCACCGGACTGCGTCTGGTTGCCCGCGGAGCTCCGCGCCGCGCCGTCACGGACCGCGTCGTAGTCCGTGTAAAAGTCGAGATCGAGGTAGTCGACGATCTCGTCCCAGAACCAGTCGACCCCGGACTCCGGTTCGCCCGGGACCTCCGAGGTCGTCCGTTCGATCAGCTCCTCGTAGTCGTCGATCCCGTACTCTCGCATGAACGCCGCGACGTTCGTCGACTCGGCGAACGCCTCGGTCGGCTCGTGTACGACCTCGTCTATTCCCTCGTAGGAGTCCATCTCGTCCGGAGGTTTTCGCGGCGACAGTAAGTAACTTTCCTGAAGGACCTACCGCCGGTCGGCGCACTCGCCCGCGACCGCGACGGACTCCGCACCGACGACAATCGTCGCGCCGTAGAGCCGACGGGTGCCCGCGTCCCACGCCAGTCGCCACTCTCAGTCGGCACCCGTCACGACGACATTGTGATGGCCCGTCGTGCCGACGACCGCCTCGAACGCTCGGGCGACGCCAGCGTCGACCTGGTCGGACTCCGCTTCGTGTATCGTCATATCGTCGGCCTCGACGAACATGTCCATGTCGACGGGAGCGGGGGAACCCGGCTCGCGTCCTCGGACTACTCGGCGGCGTCGGGTTCGCCGGCGTCGGGTTCGGCGGCGTCGGGTTCGGCGGCGTCCGTGCCGTCCTCGCTGGCGTCCGTCGACTCGGGGACGATGTCGACGGACGCGACCTCGTCGTCGGGGTCGAGGTTCATCACGATGACGCCCTTCGTGTTGCGGCTCACCGTCGAGATTTCCTCGACGCGCGTCCGCATGATCTGACCGTCCGCGCTCATCGAAGTCAGGTGGTCGCCGTCGGTGACCGCCTCGATGGCGACGACCTCGCCGTTGCGGTCGCCGGTCTTGATGTCCACGAGTCCCTTGCCGTTCCGCGATTGCGGCCGGTACTCGTCGAGGTCCGAGCGCTTCCCGTACCCGTTCTCGGTCACGGTGAGTACCCAGTTATGATACTCCTCGTCGACCGCGGCGACGCCGGCGACGGCGTCGCCCTCGCGGAGGTCGATCCCGATCACGCCGCGGGCGGTCCGGCCCATCGCGCGGACCTCCGACTCCTCAAACCGGATTGCCATCCCGTTTTGACTCCCGATGACGATATGAGCGTCCCCGTCGGTGACCTCGACGTCGACGAGTTCGTCGCCGTCCTCCAGCCGGATGGCGTGGATACCGGTCGAGCGGATGTTACCGAACTCGTCGACCGCAGTGCGCTTGATGTAGCCGTGGCGGGTCACCATCGTGAGGAACTCATCGTCGTCTAAGTCCTCGGTGTTGACGACCGACTCGATCTCCTCGCCGTCGTCCAGATCGAGGAGGTTGACCGCGGACTTTCCGCGCGCCGTGCGGGACATCTCCGGGACCTCGTATGTCTTCAGCTCGTAGATCTGCCCGCGGTTCGTGAACGCGAGGAGGTAATCGTGGGAGTTGGCCGCGAACACTGATGAGACGCGGTCACCCTCCTTCAGCCCGGTGCCGATGATCCCTTTCCCCCCGCGGTTCTGCGCGCGGAACTCGTCGAGCGGCATCCGCTTGATGTAGTCGTCCTCGCTCATCACGACGACGCACTCCTCTTCGGGGATGAGGTCCTCGTGGGTCACGTTGCCCGCGTCCTCGATGAAGCTCGTGCGGCGCTCGTCGTCGTACTCGGCTTTGATCTCTCGAAGCTCGTCAACAATCACCTGATCGAGCTCGTCGGGGTCGGCGAGGATCGTCTCCAGCCGCTCGATCCGGGGGTTCACCTCCTCGTACTCCTCTTCGATCTCGGCCGTCTCCATCGAGGTGAGCGAGCCGAGCTGCATCCGGACGATGTGGGCCGCCTGCGCCTCGGTGAAGTCGAACTCGGACTCCAGCGCGGCCTTCGCGGCGTCGCGGTCGTCGGAGTTCCGGATCGCTTCGACGACGCTGTCGACGTTGTTGAGCGCCTTCAGCCGCCCTTCGAGGATGTGCGCGCGGTCCTCGCGCTCGGCCAGCTCGTGTTCGGAGCGTCGCCGGACTACCTCGCGTCGGTGTTCGACGTAGTGTTCGAGCGTCTCTTTGAGATCCAACACCCGCGGCGAGCCGTCGACCAAAGCGAGGTTGATGACGCCGAACGTGCGTTCGAGGTGGCTCTCCAACAGCTGGTTCTTGACGACCTCGGCCATCGCGTCCCGCTTGAGGTCGACGACGATCCGGATCCCGTCGCGGTCGGACTCGTCGCGGAGGTCTCTGATTCCCTCGATCGCGCCCTCGTTGACGTCCTCGGCGATCCGCTCGACGAGCCGCGATTTGTTCTGCTGGAAGGGGAGCTCCGAGATGACGATCCGTCCCTCCTCCTCGTCGACATCGAACTCGGCGCGGACCCGGACCCGACCGCGGCCCGTCTTGTACGCCTTGTGGACCGCGTTCCGGCCGACGATGTTCGCGCCGGTTGGGAAGTCCGGTCCCTTGACGTGTTCCATCAGGTCCTCGACGGTCGCGTCGGGGGTCCGGATGAGCTCGACGGTCGCGTCGATCACCTCGCCGAGGTTGTGCGGCGGGATGTTCGTCGACATCCCGACCGCAATGCCGGAGGAACCGTTGACGAGCAGGTTCGGGAACGCCGCGGGCAACACCGTCGGCTCTTCGAGGCGGTCGTCGTAGTTCGCCTGGAAATCGACGGTGTCGCGCTCGATGTCCGCCAAAAGCTCCTCGGCGATGGGGGCCATCCGCGTCTCCGTGTACCGCATCGCGGCCGGCGGGTCGCCGTCGACGGAGCCGAAGTTCCCCTGCCCGTCGACGAGCGGGTAGCGCATCGAGAAGTCCTGAGCCATCCGCGCGAGCGTGTCGTAGATGGCGCTGTCGCCGTGCGGGTGGTAGTCACCCATCGTCTCGCCGACGACGGAGGAGGACTTGCGGTGCGCGGAGTTACTCGTCACGCCCGCCTCGTTCATCGCGAAGAGGATGCGGCGGTGGACGGGCTTGAGCCCGTCGCGGACGTCGGGGAGCGCACGACCCGCGATGACGGACATCGCGTAGTCGATATACGACTGCTCCATCTCATCTTCGATGCGCGCGTTTTTGATCTGTGCCGCTGCGGGACCGTCCGGATCGGTGTTCGGTACGTCGGAGCTCATCAGATATCCACCCACTCGGCTTCGGTCGCGTGCTCTTTGATAAACTGCTTTCTCGGTTCGACCGCGTCACCCATCAGGACGTTGAACATCCGGTCCGCGGCGGCCGCGTCTTCGACATTGATACGCTTTAGAATTCGGTTTTCGGGGTCCATTGTCGTGTTCCACAGCTGATCGGGATTCATCTCCCCGAGCCCTTTGAACCGTTGCGTCTGGTCGGGGGTCCCGCCGCACTCCGCTTCGATGATACGGTCGCGCTCGGCTTCAGTCATCGCGTCGTACGTCTCTGATCCCTTTCGGATCCGGTACAGCGGCGGCTGCGCGGCGTACACGTAGCCGGCCTCGATGAGCGGTTTCATGTGTCGGTACAGAAGGGTCAACAGGAGGGTCCGGATGTGTGCGCCGTCGACGTCGGCGTCGACGAGTAGGATGATCTTGTTGTACCGGACGTCGTCGATGTCGAACTCCTCGCCGATCCCCGCGCCGATCGCGGTTATCAGCGCGCGGATCTCGTCGTTTTCCAAGATGCGGTCGAGTCGGTGCTTCTCGACGTTGAGGATCTTCCCTTTAAGCGGTAGGATCGCCTGATTTTCGCGGTTCCGGCCCTGCTTGGCCGAGCCGCCAGCGGAGTCTCCCTCGACGACGAACAGCTCCGCTTCCTCCGGATCGCGGGTCTGGCAGTCGGCTAGCTTGCCGGGCAACGCGGTCGATTCCAGCGCGGATTTCCGGCGAGTCAGCTCCTCGGCCTTCTTCGCGGCCTTCCGGGCGCGAGCGGCCTCGGCGGCCTTGTGGACGACCTTCTCGGCGGTGTCCGGGTTCTCCTCGAAGAACGTCCCGAGCTTCTCGTGGGTCGCGGACTCGACGACGCCGCGGACCTCGCTGTTGCCGAGCTTCGTCTTCGTCTGCCCCTCGAACTGCGGGTCCGGATGTTTCACCGAGACGACGGCCGTGAGCCCCTCGCGGACGTCCTCGCCTTTGAGGTTGGCGTCGAGGTCGTTGACCAGCCCGTGTTCGTTGGCGTAGTCGTTGACGGTCCGCGTCAGGGCGGTCTTGAACCCGGTGAGGTGGGTCCCGCCCTCGCGGGTGTTGATGTTGTTCGCGAACGCGTGGACGGAGCCCTGAAGCTCTTCGGTCGCCTGCATCGCGACCTCGACGTGGACGCCGTCCGACTCGCCCTCGAAGTAGATGACCTCCTCGTGGATCGGCGAGCGCGTCTCGTTGAGGTACGCGACGAACTCGCGGATGCCGCCGTCGTACTTGAACGTCTCCGCGGTGTCGTCGCGGTCGTCGACGAGGCGGATCTCGACGCCCGAGTTGAGGAACGCCAGCTCGCGGAGCCGGTTCGCGAGCGTCGAGGTCTGGAAGTCGGTCGTCTCGAATATCTCCTCGTCGGGCCAGAAGCGGATCTGGGTCCCGGTCGACTCGTCGACGTCGGTGTCGCGGACGCGCTCGAAGCCGTCCTCGGCGGGTTCGCCGCGCTCGAACTCGTGGCGGTAGACGCCGCCGTCGCGTTTTACCTCGGTCTCCAGCCGCTCGGAGAGGGCGTTGACGACGCTGACGCCGACGCCGTGAAGCCCGCCCGAGACCTGATACGACTTGGAGTCGAACTTCCCGCCGGCGTGGAGGACCGTCAGGATGACCTCCAGCGCAGGCCGGTCGTACTCCTCGTGGGTGTCGACCGGAATGCCGCGTCCGTCGTCGCGGACGGAGACGGAGCCGTCCTCGTGGATGCGGACCTCAATCTCCTCACAGTACCCCGCGAGCGCCTCGTCGATGGAGTTGTCGACAACCTCGTAGACGAGATGGTGGAGCCCCCGACCGTCCGTGGACCCGATGTACATCGCCGGTCGCTTACGGACGGCCTGTAGGCCTTCGAGGACCTGAATTTGGCCGGCTCCGTATTCGCTCTGCTCTGACATAGGAACTTACTATCTCTAATTGCCGTCGGGTTATAAAGCCGACGCACGCCCGCGCGCGTGGACAGTCCTCGCCCAGTACGTCTCTCCGCGTGCTGGTACGTCTCTCCGTGTGGTGACGCGTCCCACAGCTACAAGCCGCTGCCCGCCGTACACCTCGCCGATGCTACCGATCGCGGACTCCTTCGAGTACGTTCATCGCGGCTGTGAGATCCAGTTCGGACGGGGACGGATCGCCGACCTCGGCGAGTGGCTCGGCGACCGCGGCCTCGACGACGCGCTGGTCGTCTGCGGCTCGAACACGGGCGCGAACAAGGCCTTGATGGACCCGGTTCGGGCGGGACTCGGCGACCGGTTCGCCGGCACTTTCGACGGGACCACCCCGGGCAAGCGGGTCGAGACCGCCGCCGACCTCCTCGACGCGCGGGCGGAGGCGAAAGCGGATGTCCTCGTCGCGGTCGGCGGCGGCGCGAGCCTCGACATCGCGCGGCAGGCGACGCTGTTCGCGGCGGACGGGCGAGACCTCGACGACCTCCGCGCCGACGCGGAGTCGGAACCGGACGGGCTCGGCGAGCTGGCACCCGGATCGGAGCCGTTCCTCCCGGTCGTCGTCGTCCCGACGACGTTCGCGGGCGCGGACCTCTCGGCCGGCGGGTCTTTGGAGGTGTTCTCGGCCGACGAGTCGCCGACCGGTCAGCCGGTGACCGTCAGCGGGAGCGGCGCGTGGCCGATCGCGGACATCGTCGACCCGGCGCTGTTCGAGACGACGCCGCGGTCGGTGCTCGTCGGGTCGGCGATGAACGGCTTCGACAAGGGCGTCGAGACGCCGTACGCCCGCGACGCCTCCCCGGTGAGCGACGCGGCCGCGGTCCACGGCCTCCGGCTCCTCTCGGACGCGCTCCCGCACGTCGCGGGCGATCAACCGGCCAGCGAGGCGGCGACAGACCGCGCCGTCGTGGGGGCGCTGCTCGTCCAGCTCGACCGCAAGATATCCGTCATCCACGCGTTCGGGCACGGGTTCGCCCGCCGGTACGACGTCCAACAGGGCGCGGTCCACGCCGCGGTCGCACCCCACGCGCTGGCGTACCTCTTCGATCGGGTCGACGCGAGCCGCCGGGCGCTCGCGGCCGGACTCGGAGTTCCGACCGACGGCCGCGACGACGGCGCGGTCGCGGAGGACGTCGTCGCGGCGGTCGCCGCGGTCCGCGACGCGCTCGACGCGCCGAACCGGCTCCGGGACCTGCCGGAGACAGACGAGGACGACCTCCCGGCGATCGCCGAGTTCGTCGCCGAGGACCCGCCGATGGAGCGCGCGCCGACCGACATCGACGCGACCGCCGAGGGAATCCTCGGCGTGTTGCGCGCGGCCTGGTGATGTGGGACAGCGCGACGGAAACCGCCTCCTACGAGTCGGCCGCGTACGTCTCCAGCGCAGTCAACCGCCCGTCGTCGACGTCGAAGGCGTCGACGAACGCGAACAGCTCCTCGCCGTCCGCATTGAGGAGTCTCCCTCGGACCGCGACACCGGGACCCACGGGGTAGACGCGTTCGACGACGTGGGACGTGTCCGTATTCGGCCGCTCGTCGCGCATGAACGCGACGAAGCGGTCGCGGCCCTCGAAAGTCCGGTCGGGGCGTCGTTGGACGAACCTAGGGTCGAGCAGCGACCGCAGGCGGTCGTAGTCGCCGGAATCGAGCGCGTCGTAGTAGGCCCGAGCGAGGGCGGCCGGGCTCCGTTCGTCCCGCGGGACCTCCCCGTCTGAACCCTTCTCGCTCGGCCCCTCCCCGTCCGCCTCACGTCGCGAGGGCATCGAACTCCTCCGCCGAGGTCCGGGTCCCCTTTGTGATGATCACGTCGCCGACCCGGAGAGTGGTGCCGATGTCGGGACCGACCAGCCACCCCTCCTCCGGGCGGCGGACCGCGAGGACGCTCGTCGAGATGTCGGTCGCGGGCACGCCGTCGGCGACGGCGGTCCCGTCGAGGTCGCTTCCCTCGCCGACGATGGTGCGGGAGATTATCTCGTCGGACTCCTGAACCGCCATCTCCACGACCGGGTGGACGTCGAGGTCGCGGCGGACCCCCTCGGTGATCGCCAGCGCGGCGTCGGAGATCTCCTCAGTCGCGACGCCGAGGTGGATCAGCCCGCGCAGCGACACCGGGTCGTCGGCCTCGGCCGCCGCCCGGAGCGTCCACGCCTCGAACCGCGACTGGAGCGCGTCCACCTCGATCTCTAAGTTGTTCACCTCCTCCGCCAGCTCCTCGTTGTCGAAGAGTACGGAGCCGTACGCCAGGTCGACGGCCAACTCGGAGAGGTTCTTCATCAAGACGA
Source organism: Halobacteriales archaeon SW_8_68_21 (assembly GCA_003023405.1). Taxonomy (GTDB): domain Archaea; phylum Halobacteriota; class Halobacteria; order Halobacteriales; family Haloferacaceae; genus Halorubrum. The sequence goes on along the minus strand of PXST01000006.1, from coordinate 2,522 downwards.
TCGAGTCGACCGCGCGTTCAAGGTCGTCGATCGCCGGCTCTGCGGGCGGCTCCGGGTCGAACGGCTCGCCGCTCAGCTCGGGGTACACGTCAGCGACGCCGGCCTCGGGACCGCGCAGCAGGGTCACGTCGCCCGCCTTCAGCCGCGTGGTCGGTCCGGGGTTGAGGATCCAGTCCTCGTCGCGCCGGACCGCGATGACGCGGATGCCCGTCTTCGATTCGAGGTCGATGGCGTCGAGGCTCCGGCCGGCGTACGCGGAGTCGGCGCTCACGCTTCCGCGGACGAGCGTCTCGACGCCGGTCGAGAGCGCGCCCCGCATCGCGTCGGGCAGCCCGATCTCCTCGGTGACGATCTGAGCGATGTCGCCCGCGGCGTCCGCGACCTCGTTGGCGGCGGCGATGACGCCGAGGACGGGCGCGAGCGTCTCCGCCTCGTTCGGGTTCCGCGCCGCGAGCATCAGGCTCATCCTGGCCTGCATCTGGAGAGCGTCCATCCGGTGTTCGAGTTCGACGACCTCGTGGGCGACCGTCGGACTCGCGTGAAGCACCGCCGAGTACGAGAGGTCGATCAGTAGCTCCGCGGCGTCTTTCATCTCGACGAGCAGGTCCTTGACGCTCGTCGGCTCGTAGCGGACCGTGCGCTCGTCGGCGCGTCTCATGTGCGTCTCTCTCCGGCTGCGAGTAAAAGGCTTGTTCCGGGGTCGGCGTCGCCGGACGCGCGGGTCGCGTCGGGGACTCAGGCGGCGTCGCCCGCGACGTACCCCGCGCGCTCGTTTGCGCCTTCCGGGTCGTCGGTCGCAGGGGTCGCGGGGGTCGCGAGGTCGACGAGGGCGAGCCACGCCAGCAGCCGGGCCGCGCGGTCGCGCCACGTCGCGTCCCAGTCGAGGTCGCGGGCGCGGTCGTGTTGGGGGACCCGGTCGCGGGTGGCCGCAAAGAGGTCGTCGGGGCTCACGGGGTCCTCGGGCGAGGCGTCAGCGAGCGCCGCGAGCGCCTCTGGCGCGAACAGGACCCCGTCTCGGAGCCCCTCGCGGACGCGCTCCGGGGTCGGCTCCGCGTCGGCGCGGACGAACCCCCGCGGAGTCTCCTCGACGAGTCCGAGCGCGCGGAGGAAGGCGAGCCAGTCGTTTGCGGTCTGCCGGTCGGGGAGGTCACAGCGCCGGCGGAGTCGGGCGCAGCAGTCGTCGGTGTCGCCGGGGACGAGCGGGACCGCGCGCTGGTACTCGCGCAGCGCGTCGAGGTCGGACGGGGGTTCGGGAACGGGTTTGAGTCGCACGGTGTAGACGGAGTGGGGATTTCGGTCGGTGACGCTCCGGGGAGTCAGCGGTAGCCGAACGACTCCGCGAGCAGTTCCTCGTCGGTGTCGCCCACCGTGTACACCGGCCCGTCGACCACGTCGACGGTGACCTGCGCCGGGGCGAACACGCTCTCGGGCACGTCGTAGAAGTCCCAGTCGACGTCCTCGAACACCTCGACGAAGGGCGTGCCGTACTCCTCGCTCGCGGTCGAGACGATCTCGTCGAAGCGGTCGTCGTCGCGGGCGACTTGAAGATGGACCTCGCCACCGTACGCCAGGGCGTCGTTCGTTCGCCCCATCGCATCGGTCTCGTCGCGGGTCGGGGGCGCGAGCGGTGCCGAGCCGGACGCGTGGAGCACGTCCGTCGGCTCGTAGCCGACCTCGAGCAGACGGAAGACGGCGAGTTCGGCGGCGCGGGCCGCGGTAGTGACGGAGCCGGCGGTCGAGCCGGTCGCGAACGTCGGGAGGAACACGCCGTCGGTGTCGACCTCGGCCAGCTCCGCGACCTGCTCCGCGACCGCCTCGTCCGGCAGCGCCGTCGACTCGACCGTCAGCGTGGCGAACTCCGAGGAGTCGTAGTACCCGACGCGCTCGAACTCGGTCTCGCGGCCGACCAGCGCGCGGGCCGGGCCGGAGCCGAGGCCCTCGAAGCCGCCCTCGGTCGTCAGCTCCCAGCCGGCCTTCTGCGAGCAGAGCAGCGCGACCGCGGGGTGGTCTGTCGACAGCTCGACGTACTGGCGCGGCGCGCCCGCGAGTTTCCCCATTCGCGTCTGTAGGTTCGCCAGCCCGGCGGTCTGTATCTCCGCAAGCAGTAGTCCCGCTTCGACCCCGCCGGCCGCGTCGATCCCGAAGTCGACGACGGTGGCTCCGTTGTCCAGCTCGTAGCCGACGATGTCCAGCTCGCCGGCGAAATCGAGCGCCTCGTCGACCAGCTCGATCGCGGTCCGGTTGATGCTCTCCATGTCGACGCCTACTCGCTCACCGTTTAAGGGATTTGGCTGTTGGACGTGACCAGCGGACGCGTTCGCAAGCGAAATTAAATAACTACGGCGGTCGGCGCGCGCCTCCGAGCGCTCTTTTAAGAGCGCGAGTAGCGAGGGACCGAAGGTCCCTCGGACAGCCGGCGGCGATAGTGACAGCCGAAAAATTTGTAATGTTGGAGTGTGAGTACAAACTATGCCTGGACCGTCGAAAGACCATCTTGAACATCTGAGTGAAGAGGAACTCGA
>PXST01000005.1 GCA_003023405.1 Halobacteriales archaeon SW_8_68_21 | reverse complement strand
CCCGGTCGTCGCTGCGGGCCGCGACCGCCGGGGGTTCCGCGCCCGACTCCGGGCGGGTGACGTCGAACCCGTCCGCGGCGAGCCGAACGGCGGCCGCGTCGGTGAGGTCGCGCCGCGTCGCGTCGCCGAGGGGGCCTGGCATACCCGACCGTACGGACCGGAGTGTGAAGGGGTTTCGCGTGGCGGTGGCGACGACGCGGCGGCACCCTCGCCCCGCCCTTCGCCAGCCCGGATCAGTTGTCGCCGGCGAGCCGGCGGACGCGGGCGAGCGAGTCGGCGTCGTCGACCGACTTGTCCTCGCGGACGCCGACGAACCGAGGGAATCGGAGGGCGTAGCCGGCCGAGTACGTCGGCGAAGTCTGGATCTCCTCGTAACCGACCTCGATCACGAGCGTCGGGTCGAACGCGACCGTCGTGCCGGACTGGCCGACGACGTGGGGTTTCAGCCGCTCCGTGAGATCGGCGAGCGCCTCGTCGGTGACTCCCGTCGCCACCTTCCCGACCGTGGCGTATCCAGGCGGAACGAGGTCCGCGGCGTCGTCGGAGGCGTCGCTGCCGGACGTTTCGGAGGCAGGCGTTTCAGAGGCGGACGTTTCGGAGGCAGGCGTCTCAGAGGCGGACGCGTCGCGGTCCAAGGCGTCGCTCGCGCCGCCCTCGTCGCGGACGGCGAGCAGGAACGTGCCGAACAGCTCCGCGCGACGCCCCTCGCCCCACTCGGCTCCGACGACGACCGCGTCGAGCGTCTCCACGTCGGGCTTGCGTTTCAACCAGTCGCCCCCGCGGTCGCCGGGGGTGTACGCCGCCTCGGGATTCTTCAACATGACGCCCTCGTGGCCCGCGTCGAGGGCGTCGCGCTCCGCGGCCGCGATCGCGTCCGGATCGTCCGCGAGCGCGAGATCCGCGGCCGCGTCGCCGAGGACCGCCCGAAGCCGCTCGTGGCGGACGCGGAGGGGTTCGTCCAGCAGGTCGTCGCCGTCGGCGTGGAGGCAGTCGAAGGTGTGGAGTCGAAGCGAGACGGTCTCGCGCATGCGGTCGACGTCGTGTTTCCGCCGGAACCGCCGGAGCACCTCCTGAAACGGGAGCGGGTCGCCCGCGTCGTCGACCGCGACGACCTCGCCGTCCAAGATGACCGGGACGTCGACGCGCTCGGCGACGTACTCGACGATCTCCGGGAGCGCCTCGGTCACGTCGTCCATGTTCCGCGAGTAGAGCCGCGGGCCGAGCGCCGCGTCGTCGCGGTCGTTCGCGGCCGCGTCCGCCGGGGCGGTCTCGTCCGGCGCGTAGTGGACCTGAACGCGCGCGCCGTCGAACTTCGTCTCGACGGCGACCTCGCCGAACGAGTCGACCGCGTCGGTCGCGGTACCCGCCTGCGCGAGCATCGCCTGGACCGGTCGGCCGACGCGAAGCGACTCCGCGCGCAGCCCCCCGGTCCCATCGTCGCGGGTACGGACCGCGACTCGACCGTAGTCGTTGGTCACCTGGAGCGCGCGTTCGACGGCCGCGACCGCCTCGTCGCTCGCGCGGAGCGCGGGGCTATCGATCTCGGAGGCGTCGCCTTCGGGGGTGTCGTCGCCGTCGGTGGCGTCGTCATCGTCGAGTTCCGGGGCGGGCGCGAGGAACGCCTCCGCGACCGCGTCTTTGACCGTCCCCTCGCCGACGCCGAGGCGCATCTCGCGGCGACGGTGAGCGCGTCGCGTCCGCCGCCGAACGCGGCGAGCCCCCGCTGGCCGCTGAAGTCGTAGGCGGCCGCGACGGCACCGATCTCGCCGCGCGCCGCGAGGCGGTCCTCGACGTCGCTCGCCGACACGTTCGGGCCGGCGGCGCGCGCGATCGCCTCGCGACAGAGCGCGGGCCCAACGTCGAGGGTGCGCGTGTCGTGGGCGGGGAAGACGCGACCGAGCAGGAAGCGGGTGACGACCGGGAGGTCGTCGCTCGACCCGTCGTCTGCGGCGTCCGCGTTTCCCGCGGAGCCGGCGTCGGCGAGCAGGTCGGCGGCCGCGAGCGTCGTCTCGATGTCGCCGTCGAGCGCGGCCAGCCGTTCCGCCCGTTCCGCCAGCGCGGCGAATTCCATACGCGTCGGATCGGCGACCGGCGGACAAAAGCGACCCGATGCGTGCGACGACGCTACGGCGAGTCACCGCGGGCCACTGTGGGTCGCCGTTGTCGGGAAAGCCGGCACGCCTGTCGGGGAACCGCTTTTCACCTCCGCCGTCGTATAGCCGACCATGTACGTCCGCGACGCCAAAAACCGTGACGAGGCGTGGTTGTTGGACGCGATCGAGCAACTGGGGCTCGACGACGTCGCCTTCCGGTCACGGGACTACGTGATCGCGGTCGACGAGGAGTCGAACGACCGGGCCGGCTTCGGCCGGCTCCGGCTCCACCGCGGCGACGAGGGCGAAAAAAACCGGATCGAGCTGACGGGCATCGGCGTCCTCCCGGAGTGGCGCGACCGCGGCGTCGGGGCGCACGTCGTCGAGCGCCTCGTCGACACCGCGGCCGCAGACGGCTTCGAGACGGTGTACGTACTCACCGACCAGCCGGAGTACCTGACGCAGTTCGGCTTCGAGCGCGTCGACACGGACGACCTCCCGCCGGCGCTCTCGGACCGCCGCACCGAAAAGCGGGAATTCCTTGGCGGCGGTGTCGTCGGACTCCAACTCGCGGTCGACGACTTCAAGATGCCGAGCCGGCTTCGGAGGGCGTTTAAAAATGCCGAGCCGACCGGCGGCGAGGACGACACCGTCGAGTCCGCGGAGGACTTCGGGATCGACCCGGACTCGGCGACGTACAAGTACGACACCGGACGCTGACGACCCCAAACCCGACACGCCCGAACGTTTCGATTTCTCGTCCGCTCGCGGTGGCGTGCGCCTGCGAGCGCCCTTTTAAGAGTGCGAGGAGCGTCGCGCGAGGCGGGCGCAGGCGTTCACGAGAGCTTCGATCTTCGAACGACAGCGAGCGTACGCCCGCCTCCCGGCTGGAGCTTCGGTGGTATTCGTGTCGATCGGCGATTTATCAGCAGTTATGTAGAGCCGAGCGGCTGGGGCTTTGGGGATCTCGGTCGATGCGTCGGTCACAGCGACGCACAGTCTACCGATTCGAACGTACACCGTTCCGTCACGGGGTATCCCGATTGCCTCCTCCACCCCGCGACCCGACGAGCGACGGGCGTCCGGCGGTGGGCTGCTCGCTTCCGCGCCTGACCCGGTGTCGCCGACGAGCCGCGACGGACCGCTCCTGCGAGCGGGCGTCGCGGACCGCTGTCCCCGGCGGACGAGGCTTCCACGTTGGCTCTCGGGGCCCGTGCCGGTCTGACCGGACGTGCCCGCCGTTCGGTCCCCGCTGAAGACTACCTCACGGGTGACGAGCGGGGCCTAACCGCCCGACCTAGTCCGTTCGACGATATTCGGGTGGGGCATAAGGGCCTTTCGTTCGGGGAGCGTCGGCGGGGGGGTCGGGCCGCCGTGCGAGAGCGACCGGGGCGTCACGACAGCACGGCCCGGGCGTACGCCGCGGCGGAGAGCGGCAGGGGGACGGACAGCGCGACGACGGCGGGCGCGTGCCACACGAGCCAGAGGTGGTCGCGGAACACCGGACTCGGCTCGATCGCCGCCGCCCACGTCGCCGCGCTCAGGGTGGTCGCGAACGCGAGAACGACCGCCGCGCCGACGAGCGCTCCGGGGTCGACGTTCCCCTGCTCGACGGAGGCGATGACGACCCCGCTCAAGAGTGCGAACAGCGTGATTCCGCCCCAGCCGACGACGCCGGACGCGTAGTACGTCGCCAGCTGCGAGGCGTACTCCGGTCCCGAGATGACCGCGTACGGCGCGACGAGCGCGATCACGGTGACGACGGCGGTGGCGATTCCCACCCGACGCGAGACGGCCCGGAGGTCCATACCCGCCCTCGGAGCGGAACCGCGGTAAAAGGACCGGATCGAACACACCGACCGCGCCGCGGCGGGCCGCGTTCCCGTAGCGTTTTGCCCCGGCGGCTCTCACGTCCGACTATGTCACTCGATGTCGACCCGCCGGATCCCCCCGAACTCGCCGCCGTCGACCCGAACGAGTACGAGGACGCCGAGGTCTCCGGCGGCGAGTACCGCCGCGACGAGCTGGAAGCGTTCCTCCGCGAGGGCGCGTGGGAAGAGGCATTCGACGAGTGGGCCGCCGACAGCGACATCGACGAGGAGGACTGGCGGATCGCGCTCGACCTCGATTTAGTCTCGCGGTTCGACTTCTTCTGGGACGACTTCGCCGACCGCGTCGGCTACCACGCGCCGGGGCTGCCCGAGGACTGGAAGGAGCGTGACCTCCACCCGGAGCTGGACTCGTGGGGAACCGTCTCCGCGATCAACGCCGGTCTCACGGAGCTCGGACAGATCGTCTGCGAGACGCTCAAAGCGGAGTACGTCGACTGGGAGGCGGAGTTCGACGCGCCGGACGACCTCCCCGATTTCGACGAGTAGCGGCGAGGCGAGTCGCGGTGTCACGGCCGGCGCGGTCGACGCAGTCGGTCCGCCCGGAGCGGGGTGCGGGCGCTTACCCGAAGTTCTCGACCTTCGCGGCGTCCGCGTCGCCGCCGGCCGCGTCGACGGCGGCCTCCGCGTCCGCGACGAGGTCCGTGAACCCGTAGACGAAGGCCGTCTCGTCGTCCGCGCCGGTGAGCACGTCGGCGACGGCGTCGGTCAGGGGGTCGTCCGCGCCGAGGAGGCGGACCGCTCCGCCCCGCTCGCGGAGGGCCTCGATCCGGTCGGCGTGGGCGACGTCGTCGTCGCGGTAGACGACCGCGGCCTCGGCCCCCTCGTCGAGCGCGCGTTCGGCGATGGCGACCGCGGGACCGATCCCGGGACCGCCAGCGATCACGACCGCGCGCGCCTCGCCATCGTAGTGCTGGTCGCCGTAGGGACCGGAGAGGGTCATCTCGGTGCCGGCCTCCGCGTCGGCGAGAAACGCCGAGAAGTCGCCGCCCTCGTCGGGGTCGATGCCGACGGTGACCTCGAAGGTGTCGTCCACGTAGGGCGACGAGAGGGTATAAAAACGCGCGACCGACTCGCCGTCTATCTCGGTGCCGAGCTTCACGAACTGTCCGGGTTCGGCCGCGAACCCGTCGGGCGCACGGAACCGGAGGGCGTACGTGTCGGGTCCGACCGAGGCGACCGACTCGACCGTCGCTGTCGTGTCCATACCCTAGATCGGCGGGCGAGACACAAACGCCTTCCCGTCGGCGTCGGTCCTGCTCGTGTCGAAACCAGTCCGGGCCGAACGCCCGTCGCGGTCGGCCCGACGTCGAGTTCGATCCGCGTCGCGGTCGACATCCGCGTCGCGCCGGCGTGACCGCCCGCAACGACCCGGTTCGCGGCCGACTATTAGGGTGATTCATTCGACGTTCGTCGAAAATCGGTCCGACGCGAAGGGACGATCGTGAAGAACTCGGTGAATACGCGTTCAATTACGTCCTGATATATGCGGTTTTTGACGGCTGGAGCTGACAATACTTGCGAGTTGGAACACGTTCGTCCAGAATCTTCTCGGTGCCGGCTTCCAGAAGCCTTTTGATGAGTCCGCCGGAATCGTCGATATAGTATATGGCCGCGGATTTCAACTGGGCCGTCGGCGGAGAGGCCGGCGACGGCATCAACTCGACGGGGAAGATCTTCGCACAGGCGCTTTCCCGCGCGGGTCGGCACGTGTTCACGTCGAAGGACTTCGCATCGCGGATCCGAGGCGGGTACACCGCCTACAAGGTGCGGACGTCCGTCGATAAGGTACAGAGCGTCGTTGACCGACTCGACGTGCTCATCGCGTTGACTCCCCGGACGATCGAGGAGAACCTCGACGAACTCCACGAAGGGTCGGTGATCATCTACGACGGCGAGCGGACGACGATGCAAGACGTCGAGATCCCCGAGGGGATGATCGGGCTGGACGTGCCGCTCAAGGGCCTCGCCGAGGAGGCGGGCGGGGCGATCATGCGGAACGTCGTCGCGCTCGGAGCCGCCTGCGAGGTGGCCGAGTTCCCCATCGAGAACCTCGACTCGGCGCTCGAAAAGCGGTTCAAAAATAAAGGCCAGAAGCTTGTCGACAACAACAAGGAGGCCGCGCGCGCCGGCCGGTCGTACGTCGCCGAGGAGTACGACCACGAGTTCGACTACGACTTAGAGACCACCGACGAGGACTACGTCCTCCTCAACGGCGACGAGGCGGTCGGGATGGGCGCTATCGCGGCCGGCTGCCGCTTTTATGCCGGCTACCCGATCACGCCCGCGACGGACGTGATGACGTACCTCACTGGTCGCATCGAGCGGTACGGCGGCCACGTCGTCCAGGCGGAAGACGAGCTGTCGGCGATCAACATGGCGCTCGGCGCGGCCCGCGGCGGCGCTCGCGCGATGACCGCCACCTCCGGGCCAGGGATCGACCTGATGACCGAGACGTTCGGGCTCATCGCCACCTCAGAGACGCCACTCGTCATCTGTAACGTGATGCGTTCCGGCCCCTCGACCGGGATGCCGACGAAACAGGAGCAGGGCGACCTGAACGGAATGTTGTACGGCGGTCACGGCGAGGTCCCCCGGTTCGTACTCGCGCCGACGACCATCGACGAGTGCTTCTGGAAGACGGTCAAAGCGTTCAATCTCGCCGAGAAGTACCAGCTCCCCGTCTATCTCACCGCCGACCTCTCGATGGCGGTCACAGAGCAGACGTTCTCTCCGGAGACCTTCGACATGGACGAAGTGGAGATCGATCGCGGCAAGGTCGTCGACGAGACGACGATCGACGACCACACCAGCGACTCCGGCGGCTTCCAGCCCCACGAGATCACCGACGACGGGGTCTCGCCACGGGCGTTCCCCGGCACGGCCGACGGCGCGCACATGTCCACCGGCCTCGAACACGACGAGCAGGGCCGCCGGACCGAGGACACAGAGATGCGCGTCGAGCAGGTCGACAAGCGCAACCGAAAGGTGGAGACGGCCCGCGAACGCGAGGACTGGAGTCCCCGCGAGTTCGGCGACGAGGACGCAGACACCCTCGTGATCACGTGGGGGTCGAACGAGGGCGCGCTCGCGGAGGCGGTGGAGTTCCTCGCCGACGACGGCATCGACGTGCGAGTGCTCTCGGTCCCATACGTCTTCCCGCGGCCGGACCTCTCGGAGGACGTCGCGGCCGCGGAGACGACAGTCGTCGTCGAGTGTAACGAACGGGGGCAGTTCGCGGATCTGGTCGAACACGACGTGCTCGAACGGGTCGACCGGATAAACAAGTACAACGGCGTGCGCTTCAAGGCCGACGAACTCGCAAGCGATATCAAAGCGACCCTTGCGGATGGGGTGGAGGCGTAACCAAAGGGGCTCGCGGAGACGGGGAACGACCCCGACAACACCTTCGTCGTCGCCGGCATCGGCTGCTCCGGCAAGATCGGCACGTACATGCACAGCTACGCGCTCCACGGCGTTCACGGGCGCGCGCTCCCCGTCGGCACGGGCGTCAAGATGGCCCGCCCCGATATCGAAGTGATGGTCGCCGGCGGTGACGGCGACGGCTACTCCATCGGCGCGGGCCACTTCGTCCACGCCGTCCGGCGCAACGTCGACATGACGTACGTCGTGATGGACAACCGCATTTACGGACTGACGAAGGGGCAGGCCTCGCCCACCTCCCGCGAGGACTTCGAGACATCGACGAGTCCCGAGGGCCCGAAACAGCCCCCAGTCAATCCGCACGCGCTGGCGCTCGCCTCGGGCGCGACGTTCATCGCGCAGTCGTTCTCCTCGGACGCGCTCCGTCACCAGGAGATAATTCAGGAGGCCATCGAACACGACGGGTTCGGCTTCGTGAACGTCTACTCGCCGTGTGTCACCTTCAACGACGTCGATACCTACGACTACTTTCGCGACTCGCTGGTGGATTTAAAAGAGTCGGACCACGACCCGACCGACCGCGAGGACGCGAAGGATGTCATCCTCGACAACGAGAAGGAACATCAGGGCGTCATCTACAGGGACGAGTCGTCGGTGCCGTACCACGAGCAGCACGGCGTCGACGAGGACATGTCCGTCATCCCGGACGGCGCGCCCGAGAGCGCGACCGACCTCGTCCGCGAGTTCTACTGAACCGGTCGCTCGGGGTGGGTAATTCCGTCCTCTCGTGACGGCCAAAACCGGCCGAACGGCGGCGTCCGCACGGATTTTTCGGCGGGTTTCAGCAAGCCTAATTAGGTGGGTCCGTATCGTACATGTATGGTTGACCGCTACGACGTCGCGATCGCCGGCGCGGGCCCAGCGGGCGCGCAGTGCGCCCGCGACTTGGCGACGCGCGGCTACGACGTCGTCGTCTTGGAGACGGAGTCGGAAGACGAGTTCCCGCGACAGAGCAACAAGTCGACCGCCGGCACGTTCCCGTCGATGATGTCCTCGTTCGGGATCCCCGACGACGTCGTGATGTCGTACACCGACGACGTCGTGTTGGAGTCGCCAAACGAGTACTACGAGAGCTACCAGCCGGGGGCGGTACTGGAGTTCGCGGAGTTCAAGCGCTTCCTCGTCGCCGACGGCCGCGAGAACGGCGCGGAGTACCGCTTCGACGCTCGCGTCTCGCGCCCGATCCTCGACGACGACGGCGTCATCGAGGGCGTCCGGTACAACGGCGACGAGGAGCTGTACGCCGACGTCGTGATCGACGCCACCGGACCGGCCGCGCCGATCGCGAGCGCGCTCGACGTCGTCGACCTCGAACGCGAAAACCAGGCGATCGGGATCGAGTACGAGATGGAGGGGGTCGAGATGAACCACCCCGAGTACGCCGACCTCCGGCGCGCGATGATGCTCAGACTGGACCACGACATCGCGCCGGGCGGCTACTCGTGGATCTTCGCGACCGGCGAGGACACCGCGAAGGTCGGCATCTGTTACATCCAGAACGACCGCCACCGCGAGTTCGCCGAGGCGGGCAAGACGGTCGACGGCTACCTCGACGACTGGGTGAACCGCGATCCCCGCTTTGCCGACGCCGAGCAGATCGACGAGAAGGTCCACCGCGGCTCCGCGCACATCCAGATGCCCGACCGGATGCACACGGACCGCTTCCTCGCGATCGGCGATACGGTCCCCTCCATTGACCCGCTGTGGGGCGAGGGGATCCACACGGGGATGAAGTCGGCCCGCGCCGCGGCCGCGACCGTCGACCGGTGTCTCACCGACTCGGAGCGCCGCCTCGACGCCGAGAGCCTCGCGGTCTACGAGCGGCTATGGCACCGCGACGTGGCCCCGCGGATGAGAGCGCGGCTGATGCTCACGCGACTGCTGTACCTCGCGCCCAACGAGCGGTACGACCGGTTCATGCGCGACCTCCGGCAGACCGAGGAGAACACGCTCGAAAAGGCGAACCAGGGCGACAAGGGGGCGATGGCGAAGCTGCTCCACCTCTCGGATCTCCCGCTGTTGACGAAGTTCGCGCGCGAGCGACTCAACGTCTGAGGACACGGAGAGGCTGCGGCAAAGTTAGAGCGGTCGGGCGAGCGCGGTCGTCCGTCGCGCCTATCGCTCGTCGATCGGGACGAACTCGGCGTGCTCGGGGCCGGAGTACCGGGCGCGCGGCCGGATGAGACGGTTGTCCTCCTGGTATTCGGCGACGTGAGCGATCCAGCCGCCGGCCCGGCTCATCGCGAAGATGGGCGTGTACATGTCGACGGGGATCCCGAGCGTGTCGTAGACGGAACCGGAGTAGAAGTCGACGTTCGGGGCGATCCCCTGTTCGACGAGTCCCTGCTCCGTGAGGTACCCCTCGATCGCGGTGGTGTAATCGAGCCACTTGGTGTCGCCCGACGACTCGGCGAGGTCGCGGAGCTTCTCTTCGAGGATTTTCGCGCGCGGGTCTTTCACCTTGTAGACGCGGTGGCCGAACCCGGGGATGCGGCCGCCGCCGTCGCGGGTGTCTTTGACCCACTGGACGGGGGCTTTCGAGGAGGCGTCGATCTCGTGGAGCACCTCCATCACGTCCTGGTTGGCCCCGCCGTGGAGGGGACCGGAGAGCGCACCGATGCCGCCGGTGACGCCGGAGTAGACGTCCGCCATCGTCGAGCCGATCACCATCGCGGTGAACGTGGAGGCGTTGAGTCCGTGGTCGGCGTGGAGGGTGAGCGCCATGTCGAACGTCTCCTCGCTCACGGCGTCCGGCTCGGTACCGGTGAGCATGTAGAGGAAGTTCCCGGCGTACGAGAGGTCCGGGTCGGGCGCGACCGGCTCCTCGCCCTGCCGGACGCGCTCGAACGCGGCGAGTACCGTCGGGATCTTCGCAGTGATCCGTCGGCCCTGGCGGAGAGTGGCCTCGCCGTCGTCGCCGCTCTCGTCGCTCTCGGGGTCGTAGGCGGACAGCATCGACGCCGCGGTCCGGAGGGCGGCCATCGGACGCTCTCCGGCGTCGGCGAGGGCACGGACCGTCTCGACGACATCATCGTCCATCTCGCGCTCCGCCGCGAGGTCGGCGGCGAACGCGTCGAGTTCCGCGGCGGTAGGGAGAGAACCGTGCCACAGCAGATACAGCACCTCCTCGTAGCTCGCGCCGCGAGCGAGGTCCTCGATGTCGTACCCGCGATACACGAGCTTCCCGACCTCGCCGTCGACGTAGCTCAGATCCGACTCCGCGACGGGGACGCCCTCAAGCCCGCGTTTTAATTTATCGGTCATGCCACGCCGTTCCGACCAACGGCAAAAAAGGGTTATCTTTCAGTAGGGATACGTTTCGTCGATCGTGGTAGGCCAAAGCGTCGAACGACGAAGTGACATACTTCAGAAACGTCCGAGGCGGGCCGCGGTTCGCCGACCCCGCCGTCTCAGCGGGCCGGAACGACCGTCACAGTTCGGTTCCGGTCGATCGCGTCCTCTAATTCCTCGGCGATGGCGGAGCCGCGGGACACTTGAACCTCACCGCCGCGACCGACGGTGGCGGTGAAGAGGTACTCGCCGTCGGCGCGCACCTCGACCGTCTCGCCGACGCCGTCATCAACGTCGATGACGACGTGCCGCGAGGTGATCTCCGGAGCGACCACCGTTCCGCGCTCGGTACCGACCTGCCCGTCCCCACGACCGTTCTCCGCGGCACCGCCTCCCGGACTCTGGCCCGACTCGCCGGCCTTCTCGTCGTGAGTGCGGACGTCGATGTCGATCCCGAGGCGGTTCTCGATGTCGGCGATGCGGCCGCCACCCTTCCCGATCACCGTACCGATGTCGCCCTCGGTGACGTAGACGACCGCCTCGTCGTCGCCGCTCAACTCCACGTCGACGTGGCCGTGCGCGACCGAGCGGATCTCCCGTTCGATCTCCTGTTTCGCGATGCGGCCGACGCCGGTCTCGCGTTCGGTCTCGTCGCCCTCGTCGTTCAGCGGGACGGTGACGACCTGCCGGTTGAACGTGTAGATCTCGTACTCCGGCCGACCCGTCTCGAAGTCGGTCACCTGAATCACCGGCCGCGCGAGGTCCTCGGCAGTGAGGCCCGCGGGCACCTTCACCTCCGTCGTCACGTCGTACACCGTGTGGACTTCGCCGGCCTCGATGTAGACGACGGTGTCGACGATCTGGGGGATCATCCCCAGTTCGACGCGGCCGACGAGCCGCTGGAGCGCGTCGATAGCGCGGGAGGCGTGGACGACGCCGACCATTCCGACGCCGGCCATCCGCATGTCCGAGAACACCTCGAAGTCGTTCGTCTTCCGCACCTCGTCGTAGATGGTGTAGTCGGGGCGGACGAGGAGGAGGGAGTCCGCGGTGTTCTCCATCTCACCACCGAGCGCGCCGTACTGCGTGATCTCCGAGCCGACCTGGAGGTCCCGCGGCTTCTCCATCGTCTTCACCGCGTAGTCGCTGTCGTTTAAGAACTCCGCGACCGCCTGCGCGAACGTCGACTTTCCGGCCCCGGGTGACCCCGAGATGAGCACCCCGCGTTTCCGCTCGTGGAACCGGTCGCGCAGCTCGTCGGCGAACTCGTAGTCGTCGAGCGTCGTCTTCGCGATCGGTCTGACGGCCGTGATCTCGATGCCGTCGGCGAACGGCGGTCGGGCGACCGCGACCCGGTAGTCGCGGAACTGAACGATGTCCATTCCGTCGTCGGACAGCTCGATGAACCCCTCGTTCGACTGCCGGGCGAGATCGACGATCGAGTTGGCCCACTCGCGCATCTGCGCTTCTTCGGTCGGCTCGTCGTCGGTCTCGACGTAGCGCATCTCGCCGAGGCTCCCGCGTTTGGCCTTCGGAACGGTACCCGCCTTGAGGTGGACCGACATCGTCTCGTCGGTGAAGAAGTCCCGGATCGGGAGGTCGTCGACGACGCCGCGGGCGACGGGTTCGACGTACTCGACGTCAAGTCCCTTCGCGCGGGCGACCTCGGCTTGAACCACGTCGCTGGACAAAAGCGTCGCGTCGTGGTCGGCGGCCAGATCGCGGATCAGCGCGTCCACGTCGCCCTCGTGGGCGTTCGAGCGGGCGTCGCCGCTGGCGCGCTCGCCGACGTACCGCAGTTCGATGGTCCCGCCGTCCGCGTGGTCGGCGAGTCGCTTGAGCTCGCTCAGCCCGTCCCAGCCGGATTCCAGCCCCGCGTTCGCCTGTGACTCCAGTTCGCCGACGACCGCCTCCGGGACGAACACGGTGACCGACTCGTAGGTCCCGTCCGCGACGCGTTCGGACACGCGGCCGTCCACGACCGCACTGGTGTCCGGTACTACGTTCATACCGTGATTCGGGGCGGGAACCGTATAAGCGTGTTCGACCGTGCGGAGGTCACTCAGCAGGGTCGGCGGGAGCGGGATCGCCAGCGGTCGCCGGGTCGCCGTCGGTCTCCGGATCGTCGGTGCCCTCCGAGTCGTCTTCGTCGTCACCGGTGGGCTCAGCCCTCCCCTCGACGCCGACGACCCCCGTCACCGCGTCGACGACGCCGACCTCCCGGCGCTCGTACGCCACGACCACCCGGTGTGTGGCCACGTAGCTGATCCCGGCGACGACGACCGCGAGGATCAGGTTACCGACGACGAGCCGCGTCACGATCGCCGGACCGGCGGCCAACGACACCGACGAGGGGCTTACGCCGGGGACGGGACCCAATATCATCGTTCCGAGCGTGAAGCTGGTGCCGTACACGCCCCACTTCACGACGGGATTGAAGACGATCACCGACGCGAACATCGCGATCCGGTTGATCCGGTCGAACGCCCACGCGAGCACGACGAACGCGAGTAGCCCCGTCCCGAGCGTCGGGAGCATCGTAATGAACACGCCGAGCGAGAAGCTCCCGGCGGTTTCCCGAGACGAGTGTTCCTCGGTGAACGACCGGTGAAGCTCCGCGCGGACGCGGTCGAGCAACGCGCTCGCCCGACGGAGTATCATATCGGACGAAACGGCATCCCGGCGCAAGTAGCTGTCGTCGGCGCGGAGACTCGATCCCGTCGACACCGCGGCCGTCCGTCGGTGGTGGGCGGGTTCACGGGTCTCGATCAGTCGCCGGCCGCCGCGACCGCCCCCGGTCGGCCTTCAGCCGACGGGCGTACGCGACGAAGTTGTCGAACAGCGGCTTCGCCTCGCAGGCGGCGTCGTAGGCCTCGGGCGTGATCTCGGCCAGCACCGCGTCGACGCGGGCGTCGCTGATCCGGTCGCGTTTCCCGTCGGTCACCTCGCGGGCGGTCTCGGCGTCGTACTCGGGATGGAACTGGACGCCCCAGCAGTGGCCGTCGCGGAAGGCGTGGACGCCGCGGTCGTTCTCGGCCAAAAGCGTCGCGGACGGCGGGAGCTCGACCACCACGTCCCCGTGGGTGGTGAACGCGGTGAAGGAGTCGCCGATCCCGTCGAACAGCGGGTCGTCGCGGGTCCGGCGGATCTCGTTGTAGCCGATCTCGAACCCGTCCATCCCGGCGACGCGGCCGCCGAGCGCCTCCGCGAGCACCTGATGGCCGTAACAGACGTCCCAGTAGACCGAGGAGCGCGACCCGGTCACGACGACGCCGTCGAAGTCGGCGTGGTCCGGGAGGTCTCCCGCAGTGACATCGAACTCGACGAGGTCGGCGTCGATCTCTCTGCGGAAGTTCCGACGCGTGTTCGCGCCGTCGTGGGCGGCGTTCAACAGGGCGAACCGGAGGCGAGTCATCAGACGAATGGAGAGGCGAGAGCGACAAAACGGTTGCGACGCCGGACACGTCGGCCGACGACGCGGAGACGCTGGGGCCGTCCGCCGGAGACCGCAGGAAGCGAGAGGAAAATAGCCGGTCGGCCGGACCGCTACTCGAAGTCGGCGCTCGCGTGTTCCGCGAGCCACCCGACGAGCAGGTCGTTGACCGCGGCCGACGCCTCGACGCCGACGAGGTGTCGAGCGCCCTCGATCGAGTGGAACTCGCCCCGGGGAAGCCCCTCCGCGAGCGTCTCGCCGGCCGTGATCGGACAGGCCGCGTCGTCGGTCCCGTGGACGACGAGGGCGGGCGTCGTGACCTCGAACAGCCGCTCAGTCAGGTCGAAGTCGTCGACCGCAGCGCGGTGGGCCTCGTACGCCTCGCGGTCGGCGTCCTCGGCGAGCCGCCACTCCGCGATCCGCGAGAGCGCGCCCGGGTGCGCCTCGCGGAAGTCGACCGAGAGGAGCCCGTTCAGCGAGTCCTCGACCGCGGCGGGGTCAGCCGGGTCGGCCCAGACGCCGTCCGCGTTGTACACGTCGCCCGCCGGCGGCGTTCCGAGGAGCGCGAGGCTCGTCGGCCGCGAGGAGGTCAGGGCGGCCGTCAGCGCGGTCATGCCGCCGAGCCCGTAGCCGACGAGGTGGGCGTTCCGGACCCCCTCAGCCGTACAGACCGCCTCGATGTCGGCCACGAGCGTCTCGACCCGGTAGGGACCGGGCGGCGCGTCCGACCGGCCGACGCCGCGAGTCTCCGGCGTGATCACCGTGTGCGGGCCCGCCAGCGCGGCGTGTTGCCAGCCGAACTGCCACGCGCCGAGCCCCGCGTCGCCACAGAAGACGACCGCCTCGTCGGGGTCGCCGGCGTCGGGGGCGTCCACCTCGTACCGGATCTCCGCGCCGGCGTTGGTCGCGCGAGGCATGACCGGGCGTTCGTCAGGCCTCCTGGAGGCTGCGGAGAACGTCTGGTGCCGCATCGAGCGCGTCGTCGAGCGCACCGGCGTCCGGGCCGCCCCCCTGCGCGAAGTCCGGCGGTCCGCCGCCGCCGCCGCCGACTCGCGCGGCGAGCTCCGAGACCACCCGCCCGGCGTTCACGTCGATTCTGTCGGGGACGCCGACGACGAAGCTCGCGGAGCCGCCGGCACCGCTCCCGATCACCGCGACCTTCCCGTCGTCGACGTGGGCGTTCGCGGTGGCGCGGAGCTCGTCGGCGTCGCCGTCGAGTCGCTGGATCACCGCGGCCGTCCCGCCGACCTCGACTTCCTCCGCGTCGGCACCGCCGGAGGCGCGCGCGGCTGCCAGCTCCTCTTTGAGCGACTCGATCTCCTTGCCTCGCGCCTTCCACTCCTCGAAGAAGCGCTCGGCGGTCTCCGGCACGTCGAGCGGGTCGACGTCCAAGACCGCGGCCGCGTCGTAGAGCGCGTCCTCGGTGCGCTGTGTGGCCGCTATCGCCGCCCGACCCGCCGCGAACACGATGCGCTCGACACCGTCCTGGACCGGCTCGGTCTTTAGCACCTTCACAGCGCCGATCTCGCCGGTGCGGTCGACGTGGGTACCCGCACAGGCCTGAACGTCGGCGTCGCCGACGTGGATCAGGCGGACGTTCGTTCCCGGCGGGACGCCGCCCTGATAGAGATCGAAGCCGTGTTCCGCCTCCGCCTCGTTGCGGTCGGGCCACTCCTGCCGGACGGGGACGTCGTCGCGGACCAGCTCGTTGGCGACGCGTTCGATCGCCTCCACGTCCTCGCGGGTAATGCGCTCGAAGTGGCGCACGTCGAGGCGCGCGGAGTCGGTCCCCTTCTGGGCACCGGCCTGCCGGACGTGCCCGCCGAGCACCTCTCGGGCCGCGTGACCGATGAGGTGCGTCGCGGTGTGGTGCGCGCGGAGGCGGTCGCGGCGGCCGCCGTCGACCTGTCCGCGGACGAACTCGCCTTTTCCGGGATCGGCGTCCGTGCGGTGGAGGACGACCCCGTCCGTCTCCTGTACGTCGGTGACGTCGACGGTGGTCTCGCCGACCGTGAGCTGTCCCCTGTCGGCCGGCTGGCCGCCGCCCTCGGGGTAGAACATCGTCTGGTCCAACACGACGTCGTACCCCCCTTCGCCCTCCAGCACGTCGAGGACGACCGCCTCGAACTCCGTACGGCCCTGATCGTCGTAGAACAGCTTCTCGGTCTCGGGGAGGTCGGCGAGCCGCTCGTCTCGCCCGTCGGCCGCGGCGGCGGCGTCGGCCCCCTCGTGTCTGTCGGCGACGAGCGCGTAGAAGTCGTCCGGCACGTCGACGGTCGCGCCGCGCTCGTCGGCGATGTCGGCGACCATGTCTGGCTGGATCCCGTGGGAGTCGTACAGCTCCAACAGCTCCGCTGTGGGGATCGGCTCGCCGGTGCCGGCGTACTCGTCGGCGAGCTGTTCGACCTTCCGGGCACCGCGTTCTAGCGTCTCCTCGTACTTCCGCTCCTCGCTGCGGACGACCTCGCGGACCGTGTCGCGGTTCTCGTAGCCGAGCCGCTCGGCCTGTATGTCGATCAGCTCGTCGAGCGGGGCGTCGACGCCGACTTCGTCGACGAGCCGCTTCGTCCGGCGTAACACCATCCGAGCGAGGTAGCCCGTCCCGACGTTCGAGGGGACGATCTCGTCACCGAACATGTACGCGAGCGTCCGCGAGTGGTCCGCGATCGCGTAGATCGATTCGAGCGGCTCGACCAGTTCGCGCAGCCGCTCAACGTCGACGTCGAGCCGGTCGGCGATCTCGCCGCGCGCGGCCTCCACGTCGTCGACGTCGTCGATGTCGAGCCGCCCAGAGAGCTTCGCGGCGCGGTGAACTATCTCTCGTTCCGCCTCCGTATGTTCGATCCCCGCGTTCTGTTTTAAGAAGTCGATCGCGTCGGGGTAGATCGCCTCGTACACCGTCGCGGTCCCCTGACTCATCCACGTCCACCGCTCTAACCCGTAGCCGGTGTCGACGATGTACGTGTCCATGAACGAGTACGTGTGCCCGTCTTTCATCTCGTAGTCGCCGTCCGGGTCCCGCTCCATACACATGAAGACGAGCGTCGCCAGTTCGGCACCCTTGTAGATGACCTCGATGGCGGGGCCGGCGTTGCCGCCGCCGACCCACGGGTCCTCGATGTAGGTGATCTCCTCGAGGTCGGCACCGAGGCTCTCGAACAGCTCGTCGCAGTACTGGACCGTCTCGTCTTTCCAGTACACCTCGCCGTGGTAGGCGTACGCGCCCTCGTCGACCTCCTCGCGCGTGTTGAACGCGTGATGGGCCATCATCTCGAACGCCATCGTGTGCCGCCCCGTCTTGCCGACGTTGTCGATGTCTTGCATCCGGATACAGGGCTGGGAGACGGTCAGCGGGTTCGCCGGCGGCGGCGTCCGTCCGGAGGTGACAAGCGGCTGGAAGTCGTAGATCGACGCCTGCGTCAGGAGGACATCGTCGCGCCAGCGGTTCGCGGCGACCGGGTACGGGTCGATCCGCTCGTGCCCGTGGTCTTCGAAGAAGGAGAGAAACGCCTCGCGCATCTCCGACAGCGAGTGGGCCTCCGGGAAGCCCGGGTCGTCGATGAAGCTGTAGTCCGCACAGGGCGGCTCGCCGCACAGCTCACGACCGGCGTCGCGGGTCCAGAAGTGCGCGCCACAGGAGGAACACTCCTTGCGCTCGAACCCCTCCTTCTCGAAGTAGTCGAGACGGTACTCCGCTTCGAGATCGCTCATGACACGAACGTGGCCCGTGTTGCTCCAAAAGGGTTCCGGGGTCGCTCGGAGGCCGTCGTAGGGGGGCACTCGACGCTCGTCCCGACGGGTGTCCGACGGCGGGATCCGGGCGGGACGTGTGGACTCGACGACCAGTAAGAAGACTTATAGACTCGGGGTGAGCTACCACATGACATCGTGACTTCCGCGGTGGGCGAACACGCGCTGATCCTCGTACTCGGCGACGATCCCGAACGCACCGGCGACATCGAAAGCCGGTTCGACTCCGAGTGGAACGGTTCCGACGGCGACCCCGCGGTCGCAGTCGAGACGCGCGCGGCCAGCCCCGACGCCCTCGACGCCGAGCGCACCGGCGACGTCGACGTGGTCGTCGTCGTCGACGAGGCGGCGCTGGACCGCGTCGGGTCTGCCGACCGCGTCGGGTTCGTGGTGGCGTACGTCGGCGATCCGACCGGCGAGACCGCGACCGACTCGGTGGTGGACGCGGTCGCCGGGACGCCCGGGGCGCTCGCGGAGACCGTGGCGTGGCTGCTCGCACGCGACCGCCGGGCCGTCGTCCGGTCGAATCCGACGCGGACGCCGTCGCGGATCGAACGGCTCAACGCCGGCATGGCGGAACTCGCCGCTGTCAGGTCCGTCGACGAGGCGTATCGGGCCGCGATCGCGGTCGCCGAACAGGTGTTCCCCGAGTATCAGAGCGTGGTCGCCGTCCGCGACGGGAAGTGGGTCGAACCGGTGGTCACGTCAAGCGGGACGCCGGTCGAGGACTGTGACCGGGTCCGGGTCGGCACCGGGGTGGCCGGGCGGGCCATTCGGACCGGCGACACGTCGATCGCGCCGAGTGCGAACCCCGACAGCCAGTTCGACGCGCTGCTTACCGTTCCGGTCGGCGACGACGTGGTCTTCCAGCTCGCCGCCGACGCGGCCGTCGAGACCGACGAGTTCGACGACGCGGACCGAAGGCTGGCGGAGCTGCTCGGCTCCCACCTCGAGGAGACGCTCGACCGGATCGCCGTCACCGAGAGGCTCCGCGCCGAACGCGACAAGCTCCTCGCGCTGTTCACGAACGTCCCGGACCCCGCTATCGCCTACGATTACGTCGACGGCGAGCCGATCGTCCGACAGGTCAACGACGCGTTCGAGTCGACGTTCGGCTACGACGCCGAGGCGGTGACCGGCGAGTCCATCGACGAGTTCATCGTCCCGCCCGACGCCGGAGACGGGGCCGACGACCTCAACGACCGCCTCCAGCGCGGCGAGAACGTCCGCCGCGAGGTGACGCGGGTGACCGCGGACGGGCCGCGTCACTTCATTCTCCACGTCATCCCGATCCACCTCGACGCCGCGAACGCGGCCGGCTACGCCATCTACACCGACGTCACCGAGCGACGGGAGCGAGAAGAGACGCTTAGACGACAGAACGAGCGGCTCGACGAGTTCGCCTCGATCGTGTCTCACGACCTCCGAAACCCGCTGTCGATCGCCGAGGGGTACGTCGACCTCGCGGAGGAGACCGGCGATTTGGACCACCTCGACAGGGCCGCCGACGCCATCTCGCGAATGGACGAGCTCGTCGCGGACCTCCTGTCGCTGGCCAGACAGGGCCAGGCGGTGGGGGAGACGGAGTCGGTCTCGCTGTCCGATATTGCGCGCAAGGCTTGGGAGAGCGTCGACACCGACGGCGCAACCCTGACCGTCGAGTCGGACGCGACGCTTCGGGCGAGTCGGACGCGGCTGTGCGAACTGTTCGAGAACGTCTTCCGGAACAGCGTGGAACACGGTTCCACGAGCAGTCGGGCGGAGCCCGACGACAGCGTCGAGCACGGCCGCGACTCCGCGGACGACCCGCTCTCCGTCCGGGTGGGGGCGACGCTCCGCGGGGACGACGGCACCGCGATCGACGGGTTCTACGTCGAAGACGACGGGACCGGCCTCCCGGAGGAGGACATCGACCGGGTGTTCGAGAGCGGGTTCACGACCGACGAGTCGGGCACCGGACTCGGGCTCGCCATCAGCAAACGCATCGCCGAGGCGCACGGCTGGAACGTCGACGCACGGACCGCCGAGGGAGGCGGAGCCCGTTTCGAGTTCCGAACGGCCTGAGCGGACGGGCGGTCCGAAACGACCTTACGCCGCGCGCAAAGGGATCCGGTATGGTCGAGAACGTCGTCTACCCCGCCTACTTCGACGCCGAACTGTCTCGCTCGGATGGACGCCGTGTCCCGACGGATCTGGCGGTCGAAGCGCCGACCGTCGACGAGATTGCGAAGGCCGTCCAACAGGTCGGCTACGACGCCGCCGTCGAGCGCGACGCCACCTACCCGCGCGAGTTCGAGCCCCGCGGGTCCGTGGCGGTGAAGGGGACCGAAGACACCGCGAAAAACGACCTCGTTCAGGCGATCGCCGCGTACCTCGGCGTCCTGCGGGAGTGACCATGCGGCGCGTCGGCACCGTCGTCCGCACCGCCGGAGGATTGGCGATCGCCCGCGGCGACTCCGGAACCGAGCCGCCGCGTATCGGCGCGAGCGTCGTCGACGAGTCGCTCTCGACGGTCGGCCGCGTCGTCGACGTGTTCGGCCCGGTCGATCACCCCTACGTGGCCGTCACGTCCGCCGACGGCGTCGGACTCGCCGACCTCGTCGGCGGCAAACTGTACGCGCGGTAGCTACGGGTCCGCTTCCGTCGAGTCTCTCTCGTCCGCCTCCGTCAACCCGTCCGCTCCGGCCTCCGCGGACCCCTCGTCATCCGCCTCGTCGTCCGGTCTGACCGACCCGTCGAGTTCCGTCACGTTCACGTCCGCGAGCGTCGCGTCCGTCCGCGCGAGGCGCTCGGCCACGAGCAGTTTCTCCCGCCGCTCCAGCCGCTCCCAGTCGAACTCGATCGGCGGCGACGCCTCCAGCGCCTCGAACCGATCGATCACGGCCTGATTGACGAACCGCTCGAACGAGTCGCAGTTCGGGCAAGTGCGCGACAGGTGCGACGTGTCGAACGACCGCGTGACGGCGTGATCGAGGCAGTTCAGACACCGGTAGGTCGTACTCTGAGACACGAGAGAAACGCAGTGCCGAACGGACGAATATCTGTGGTCACCGGCACGAAGCCTCGCCGTCTAAACCGGTGGGCGCGGCGCTGGCTTGAGGGGTACTGAACGGACGGGGAAACGGAATCACCCTGAGAGGGTTAAAACAGCGCGGACGCCGCCGCCTCGGCCGTCTCGATGACGGGACCGAAGCCGGGCAAGAGTAGCATCGTCGCGACCGCCGCGAAGACGACCGCGGCGTACAGCGCCGTCGGCCGCACGTCGACCGCGTCGAGCGCGCTCGACATCTCCGGGTCGTCCAAGAACAGCGCCTTCACGACCCGGCTGTAGTAGTACAGCGACACGACGCTGTTGACCGCGCCGAGCGCCGCCAACCACAGGAAGCCGTTGTCGATGGCCGCCTGAAACAGGAAGTACTTCGAGAAGAAGCCGGCGAACGGCGGCAGGCCGGCCAGCGAGAACATGAACACGGCCATTGCGACGGAGGCGACCGGCGCGCGCCGCCACAGGCCCGCGTAGTCCGCGAACGTGCGGCCGACGCCCCACCGCTCCGCCATCGCAACGAAGAGGAACGCGCCGGTGTTCATGAACCCGTAGACGAGCAGGTGCGCCATCGCCGCGCCCATGACGGTGCCGTTCGCCGGCCCGTCGAGGGTGAGCGCGGCGACGCCGATGAGCGCGTAGCCGGCGTGACCGATCGAGGAGTACGCGAGCATCCGCTTGACCTCCTCTTGGACCGCGGCCGCGAAGTTGCCGAGCGTCATCGTGACGGCCGCGAGGACCGCGAACGCGAGCATCCAGTCGACGTTCGCAGAAACCGCCATCCGCAGCGGGAACGCCTCGGTGAACACACGGAACGCGACCACGAACCCCGCGGCCTTCGACGCCGACGAGAGGAACGCGCTCACGGGCGCGGGCGCACCCTCGTACGCCTCCGGAGCCCAGAAGTGGAACGGGACGGAGGCGGTCTTGAACGCGACGCCGCCGATCATCATCACGACGCCGACGCCGAGGACGCCGGCGAGCCCCTCGACGGATGTCGACGCGATGTCCGCCAAGATGAGCGACCCGGTGGCCGCGTAGACGAGCGAGATGCCGAACAGGAAGACCGCCGACGACAGCGCGCCGACGAGGAAATACTTCAGTCCCGCCTCGACGCTCCCGCGATCCTGCTTGAGGTACGCGACGAGCACGTACGACGGCAGCGACACCATCTCCAGAGCGACGAACACGACCGCAAGCGAGTTCGCGACCGCGAGCAGCGACATCCCTGTCGCCGCGAACAGCGTCAGCGAGTAGAACGCGGCCGGGTTGTCGTGGTCGTGGAAGTAGTCGTGCGCCGCGACGACCACCAGCGCGGTCACCGACGCGAAGATGGCGATGAAGAACAACGCCAACGTGTCCACCTTGATCGCGTCCGCGAACAGCGTGACCGCGCCGCCGGTGTCGACGCTTCCGGTGCCGGACGCGACGAACCAGACGGTCACGGACAGCGATCCGAGCGCGCCGAGCGCGCTCACGATCGCCATCGAGGTGTTCGACCGCGCGTCAGGACTGATCGTGTCGACCAGAAGCAGCGCGAGACCGGTGGCCGCAAGCACCAGCGCCGGTAGCAGCGCCGCCACTTGCGGAAGCGTCTCAACCATTGATCGTCACCCCCTCGACCACGGGAACGGCAGCGTCACGGATCATCTCGAAGAAGATGTCGGGCGCGACGCCGAGCACGATGATCGCAACGAGCAGCACCGCGAGCGGGGCGACATCGTGGAACGCCGCCGGTCCGACCTCGTAGTCGGTTTCGAGTTCGAAGGGCCCGAACAGCGTACTCTGCATCGCCGACAGCAGGTAGCCGGCGACGATGACGATTCCAAACATCGCGAGCGCCGTGAACACCGGCGCGTACGGGAGCGCCGGCGCGGACAGCGAGCCGACGAAGATGAAGAACTCGCCCGCGAAGCCGGCCATCAGCGGCAGTCCCATGTAGCCGAACGCGCCGGCGACGAGGATCCCGACGGTGACCGGCATCCGGTCAGCCATCCCGGCCATGTCGCCGACCATCCGGGTGTGCGTCGTGTTGTAGATGACGCCGACTGCCATGAACATCAACCCCGAGATGAGTCCGTGCGCAACCATCTGGAACGTCGCGCCGCCGACGCCGTACTCGGTGAACGCGATGAGTCCGAGGATGACGTAGCCCATCGACGAGACGGACGAGTACGCGACGATACGCTTGAGATCCTTCTGTGCGAGCGCCAGCATCGCGCCGTAGATGACGCTGACGACCGCGACCACCGCGATGGGTACCGCGAGCGCCGAGGCCTGTTCAGGCAACATGGTGAAGTTGAATCGGAGCAGCGCGTACGTCCCCATCTTCAGGAGGACGCCGGCCAAAAGCACCGACACCGGGGTCGGTGCCTGAACGTGGGCGTCCGGGAGCCACGTGTGGAACGGAACGATCGGGACCTTCACCGCGAACCCGAGGAACATCGCGACGAACGCGAACAGCGCGACCGTGTTCGGCGGGATGCCGAACCACGTTCCAAGATCGCCCGCGGCGACCGCCTGTGCGATCTCCGGCAGAGCGAACGACGACACCGAGTCGCCGAGCGCGAACACGAGGCTCATAAAGCCGATGAACATCAGAAGCGACGCCGCGTTCGTGTACACGAAGAACTTGATCGCGGCGTACTTGCGGCGCGGGCCACCCCAGATCCCGATGAGGAAGTACATCGGGACTAACACTGCCTCCCAGAAGACGAACCACAGGAAGAAATCGAGCGCGGCGAACACGCCGAGCAGGTTCGCCTCCATGAACAGCATCAGCCCGTAGAACTGGCTCTGACGGGTGTCGACGGGCGTCCACGCGCTGAGGATCGCCAGCGGCACGAGGAACGTGGTGAGGACGAAAAGCGGGAGGCTGATCCCGTCGAGTCCGACGAACCACGAGACGCTCCGGCCGCCGACTTCGAGCCACTCGATCTGGGTGGCGTACGCGACCTCGCCGCCGAGCAACGCGTTGCCGCCGGCCTCGAAGCCGGACCACAGGGAGAGGCTCCCGACGAACGGGATCAGGCTGAGCGCGAACGCCAGCCGACCGGCCCACTCGTCCGGCGCGAGGAACACCGTCAGCGCGCCGGCGAAGGCGACCGCCATGAGCGCTTCGAGCATCACAGCGACCACCCCCCGAACCACCCGCCGGTGGCCCCGAGCACGAGCAGCAGCGCGACGAGTCCGAAGGTGAGCAGCGCGGCGTACTGCGAGACGATGCCGGACTGTAGCTTCCGGATCCGACCGCCGCCGGTCAGACTCACCGAGGAGACGCCGTTGACGACGCCGTCAATGATTCCCTGATCGAAGACGTTCGCGCCGCCCGCGACGTCTTCCGTTCGATACGCGAGCCAGACCTGTAGTTCGTCGAGGTAGTAGTTGTTGTACAGCACGTCTTTGACTCCGCCGAGCTTGGCAGTGTGTTCCGTCGGGGAGGGGACGTTGTAGAGCCGCCAGGCGAGTCCGAGTCCGAGCAGCGCGAGTCCGAGGGAGACGGCCGCACCGACGAGGACGGTCCCGACCTCACCACCGACGAGGTACTGGCTGCTGTAGGGACCGAGGTCGGCGTAGTGGTGCGAGGAAAGCCCCTCGATGCCGCCCCAGTGGTTGTCGAGCCACAGGTGGAGCAGGTCGATCCCCTCGATTCCGAGGACTGTCTGGACCGGCACCATGTTGATGAAGCCGGTGACCACCGCGAGCGACCCGAGGACCGTCAGCGGCCCCTTCACGTTCCAGCGAACGGGTTCGGGGTCGCGAGCGGTGTCGCTCCGGGGTTCGCCGTGGAACGTCAGGAACACCATCCGGAAGGTGTAGAAGGCGGTCACGGGCACCGCGAGCAGCCCCATCAGGTACGCGCCGAACAGCAGGGGCTCGCCGGACGCGTGGACGAGCGCCTCAAAGAGGATCTCGTCTTTCGACCAGAAGCCGGCGAACGGGAAGATGCCCGCGAGCGCCAGCGACCCGGCGAGGAATGTGTAGTAGGTCACGGGCAGCTTCGATCGCAGCCCGCCCATGTCCCACATGTCCTCGTTGTGGTGCATCGCGATGATGACAGACCCGGCACCGAGGAACAGCAGGGCCTTGAAGAAGGCGTGAGTCGTCAGGTGGAAGACCGCGGCCACGTACCCGCCCGACCCGAGCGCGAGCATCATGTACCCGTACTGCGAGATGGTGGAGTACGCGAGCACCTGCTTCAGCTCGTCTTTTACGAGGCCCATCGTCGCCGCGAACAGTGCGGTGAAGCCGCCGATGAACGCGATGACCGCGAGCGTCGTCGGCGTGAGCGCGTAGAAGCCGTACATCCGCGCAACGAGGTAGACGCCGGCCGCCACCATCGTCGCGGCGTGGATCAGCGCGGAGACGGGCGTGGGGCCCTCCATCGCGTCGGGGAGCCACGTGTGAAGCGGGAACTGCGCCGACTTCCCGACCACGCCGCCCAAGACAAGCAGGCCGACGACCGTCAGCCACGTCTGTAGGTCGAGGCCGCCGGGCGTCCACGCGACCGAACCGGAGCCGTTGAGCGCCGCGTCGGCGAGCGCCGGGAACGATCCCTCGCCCGCGAACGACGCGGTCCCAAAGGTCGCGAAGACGGCGACGACGCCGACGAGGAAGAAGTAGTCACCGAAGCGGGTGACGAGGAACGCCTTCTTTGCGGCCGACGGCGGACCCGGCTCCCGGAAGTGGAAGCCGATGAGCAGGTACGAGCAGAGCCCGACCAGCTCGAAGAACATGAACGCCATCAGCAGGTTGTCGGCGACGACGAAGCCGAGCATCGACGCCGTGAACAGGCCGAGTCCGGCGTAGTACCGCGGTAACCCCGTCTCGCCCTCGTCGTTCATGTAGCCGAGCGAGAACACGTGGACCAAGAGCGCGACGAGCGTCACGATGACGAGCATCAGCGCCGACAGGGGGTCTATCAGGACGCCGAACGTGAGTTCGACGTTCGTCGGACCGATCCCCCCGCCGCCCTCGCTCGCCCAGTGGTACAGCGTCTCGTTGTACGCGTGGCCGCCGGCGACGGTCGCCGCGGCCCAGACCGAAAGCAAAAACGAGCCCGCGGTCGCCGCGATGCCGCCGAAGGCTCCGCCCTTCGGGAGGTATCTGCCCGCGCCGAGCGCGATCAGGAACGAAAAGAACGGGAGGAGTACGATCGCCGGAACGTATGCGAATGCGTCCACCATCTTACCACCTCATCTCCGCGGGAACGGTCACGTCTGTCGTGCCGAAGTTGCGGTATAACACGAGTATAATGCCGATGCCGATGGCGACCTCGGCGGCGGCGAGCGCGATGACGAACAGCGCGAACACCTGCCCCGTGAGGTCGCCGTAGTACAGCGCGAACGCGACGAAGTTGATGTTGGCCGCGTTCATCATGAGCTCGACGCTCATGAGGAAGTACAGGGCGCTCCGCCGCGTCAGCACGCCGAACAGTCCGATACAGAACACGGCCGACGCCAACAGGAGATACCACGACGGCGGGATCGAGGCGGCGATGGCGGTCACCGCCGCTCACCTCCGTCGCGCCCGCCGTCGGTGAGCGCCTGCCCGACCGCGGAAACGATGGAGCCGTCCTTCTCCCGTTTCGCGAGGTAAACCGCCCCGTCGACCGCGACATCGAGCGCGACCGCGGCGATCAGGAACGCCGCGAGGAACCCCTCAGCGCCGATCGTCGCGACATCGTATCCGCCGAGGTTGAACAGGGCGTACCCGATGTTGTGGACGACGGACGCGTCAGCCGGGAAGCCGGCGGCCTCGGCGTCGAACGCCGCCGCGTTGACCGTCGCGGCCAGCACGGCGAACAGCGCGCCAACGGCGACCGCGGGCGCGATCTTCGACCCGCGGCTCTCGTCGTTGCTCACGCGCGACTCACCTCCGTTTCGGAATCCGATCGCGTGAGCATCACGGCGAACGTGACCAAGATGAGAACCCCACCCACGTAGACGAGGATCTGCATGGCGGCGATAAACTCCGCCCGCAGCATCACGTAATGTACCGCGACGCTCGTGAGGGCTCCGCCCAGAAGCAGCGCGGCGTGGAACACGTCGCGCGCCAGGACGACCCCGAGGGCGAACGCCAGCGTAACCGCGGCGAACAGCCCGAACGCGATGGTGACTTCGACCATTGTGTGTGTCTCCTATGAGAACCCCTTTGAAGATTTCGAGACGCTACTGGTAGTCGACCTCGCCGTCGCCTTCCCCGATCCACGCGCCGCGGTCGGGATTGCGGGACTCCAGCGGGTCGATCCCCTTGTACCAAGGGACGTTCTTGAGCTGTTCTTTGTTGAACACGAAGTCGTCTTTCGTGTCCGCGGTGAACTCGAAGTTCTGCGTCAACAGGATGGCGTCGACGGGACAGACCTCCTCACAGAGCCGGCAGTAGATACACTGCCCGATGTGGAGGTTGTACTGCTCGCCGTTGCGCTGGTCGTCTTGAACGATCTGGATGGTGTCGTTCGGGCAGACGTTCTCGCACTGCCGACACCAGATACACCGCTCTTGGCTGAACTTGTGGACCCCGCGGAACCGCGGGCTCACCTCGGGCGCGTCCTCCGGGTATTCCACCGTGAACGTCGTCCCGTCCAGCGCGTGTTTCATCGTCGTCGCCATGGATTTCAGGAGTCCGATCATATCAGGCGATCACCCCCACGATTACGGCCGTGAGCACCAGGTTCGCGAACGACAGCACCAACATACCTTTCCAGCCGATTTCGATCAGCTGATCGATCCGGACGCGGGGTATCGCCGCGCGGGCCCACTGCGTGAACAGGAAGAAGCCCCAGATCTTCACCACGAACCAAATGAAGCCGATGCTTTCCGGACCCGGCCCGGAAGCGCCGCCCAGGAACGTCACGGCGAGGATCGCGCCGCCGAGGAAGATGTGGACGAACTCTCCGAGATAAAAGAGGACGAAGTACGCCGTGGAGTACTCCGTCTGGTACCCGCCGACGATCTCGGTCGGCGCTTCGGGGATGTCGAACGGGTTCCGTCCGATCTCGGCGAGGTTCGCCGTGAGGAACAGCACGAACGCGAACGGGTTCACGAACGCGTACCACGACGGGATGGCGACGCCGCCGATCGTCACGAGAGTCTCTGTCTGTGCGCCGACGATGCCGCTCATCTGGAGCGTGCCGGCGAAGATCACCGCCGACATCGCCGTGACGATGAGCGGGATCTCGTACGCGAGGTTCTGCGCGACGGCGCGGAGGCCGCCGAGGAGCGAGTACTTGTTGCTCGACGCGTAACCGGCCATCACCAGCGAGACGGACGCGATCGACGCGAACGCAAACACCAGCGCGAACCCGACCTCCGGGTCCGCGAGGTGGAGGTTGATCGGGCCGATCTGCCCCATCGGAATGACGGAGAAGCCGAGCAGCGCGGACGCCGGCAGGAGGATCGGCGCGATGTCCCATGAAGGGCGGTCGACGCCCTCGGGGACGATGAGTTCCTTCGCGAGCAGCTGGACCGCGGCGGCCGGAATGATGAGCAGCCCGTAGGGTCCGATCCGGTCGACCGCGATGCGGTCGGTGAACGCGGCCGTGATCTTCCGTTTCGCCCACGGACCCGCGACGCCGGTGAACGCGAGGATGATGTTACCGACGACGAACGCGGCGACGAGCGACGCCGCGACCTCGCCGATCACGCTGTCGAGCCCGAGCGTGTCGACGATGAACTCGGGGAACAGCTGTGCCGGGGCCGTCCCCATCAGCGGTCCACCTCCCCGAGGACGACGTCGAGGCTACCGAGCGCGGCGATGACGTCGGGAATGTACTCCCCGTTCGCCATCTCCGGCAGCGTCTGGAGGTTCGAGAAGCACGGCGACCGGATCTTGAACCGGGCCGGCTCGTCGGTCCCGTCCGAGCGGATGTAGATGCCGAGTTCGCCCTTCGCGCCCTCGACGGCGCGGTAGATCTCGGCGTCGTCGTCCGGGCGTAGCGTGCGCGGCACGTTCGCCTGAATATTCCGCTCGTCTTCGGGCCAGTCTTCGAGCAGGTCGACGCACTGCTCGATGATCTTCGCCGACTCCTCGACCTCGCGCATCCGGACGAGCAGGCGGCTGAAGTTGTCGCAGCCGTCCTCGGTGGCGACGTCCCAGTCGAGCTCGTCGTAGTAGCCGTACGGGTCGTCGCGGCGCAGGTCGTAGTCCACGCCCGAACCGCGGGCGACCGGACCGGTCGCGCCGTAGTTCTTCGCGACCTCCGGCGGCAAGATCCCGGTGTCGATCGTCCGCATCTGGAAGATCTCGTTCGAGGTGATGAGGTTGTGGTACTCCTCGACCGACTCCGGGAGCTGGTCGAGGAAGTCCCGGGTGTTCGAGAAGAACGCCTCGCGGTCCTCCGGCAGATCCCAGACGACGCCGCCGAGCCGGAAGTAATTGAACATCAGCCGCTGGCCCGTCAGATCCTCTAAGAGGTTCTGGACGCGCTCGCGGTCGTTGATGGCGTACATGAACGTCGCCGTGAAGTCGCCGTTGATGTCGAGCGCGAACGTCGCTAAGGCGAGCATGTGGGCCGCGATCCGGCACATCTCAGCGCCCATCGTGCGGATGACCTGCGCGTACTCCGGGACCTCGATGTCCGCGAGATCCTCGGCCGCGCGGGCGTACGCCCACTCGTTGAGCAGCCCCGCCGAGATGTAGTCCCAGCGGTCCGGGTACGGCATGATCTGGTGACGGTACGTGCCGGACTGCGCCATCTGCTCCTCACTGCGGTGGAGGTAGCCGATGTCCGGCTCAACGTCGATGACCTGCTCTCCGTCGAGGACCGTCTTCAGGTGTAAGACACCGTGGGTCGCCGGGTGGTGCGGCCCGATGTTGAGGAACATCGTGTCGGACTCCTCGTCGCGGTGGTGGTCCTCAAGCGGGTTCGCGTGCTCCGGCAGCGTGGCGATCTGGGGCCGGTCCTTGTCGTAGTCCATCGACAGGGGGTGGCCCTGCCACGTCTCGGGGAGCAGGATCCGACGGAGGTCGGGGTGACCCTCGTACTCGACGCCGATCAGGTCGTACGCCTCCCGCTCGTGCCAGTCGGCGGTGCGGAAGACGGGCTCCGCCGTCTCGGAGACGGGGTCGTCCTTGTCCGCGGGGACGACGACGCTGACCTCCTGAGTCGGGTCATCGTACTTCTTCAGGTGGTAGATCGACTCATAGCGGTTCTCGTACTCCTGTGCGGAGACCACCGAGAGGTGGTCGTACCCTGCCTGCTGTTTCAGGGTTCTGAGCGTCTCCTGAACGGTGTCCGGGCGGATGACGAACCCGGGGGCGTTCAGATGGTCGTCGCGGGCGACGACGAGGTCGCCGAGCAGCGCCTCCAGCTCGTCGGGCGTGCGCTCGATCGCCGCGTCGTCGGTGGTGTCTGGTCGTTCGAGGCTCATGGCGAATCAGCGAAGTTGTACCGCATGACGAGCTCGTCGTCGTCAATCTGGTCGGTCAGCTTGTCGACGAGCTCGTCCCGTTCGAGGTTCGAGAACTGCTCTAGTTCGTACGGCTTGACGGTGACGGGCGCGGCCTCGCCGTTGGCGACGCGCTCCTGTAGCTTCACGACGCCGTAGACGAGCGCCTCGGGACGGGGCGGGCAGCCGGGGACGTGGATGTCGATCGGGACGACCTCCTCGGCTCCCTTGATCACGTTGTACCCCTCCTGGAACGGGCCGCCGGAGATGGTACACGAGCCCATGCCGACAACGAACTTCGGCTCCGGCATCTGGTCGTACACGCGCTTCATCCGCGGGGCGAACTTCGAAACGATCGTCCCGGGGACGATCATCACGTCGGCCTGCCGCGGGGAGGCGCGGGGAACGCCGGACCCGAAGCGGTCGAGGTCGTGTTTGACCGCGTAGGTGTGCATCATCTCGATGCTACAGCAGGCGATGCCGAACTGTAGCATGAACATCGAGGAGCCCCGACACCAGTTCAGAAACTTGTCGAACTTGGTAAGGATGAACGGCGAGGAGCCGAACGCCTCCCGGAGCCGGGAGTTGAACCGGTCTCCCTGCCCGGTCATCCGGGCGTCTCGGGTTTCGGTTACGACCTGCGATTCGTCGGTGATAAACGGTTGATCGCTGCTCATTGGTTGAGTTCCTCCGTCGTCTTTCTGCTGGTCGCGCGGGGGCTGCGGGCCCAGCTGATCGCCCCCGACCGCCACGCCCAGACGAGTCCGACCGCAAGGACTCCGACGAACGCCAACACCGGCCACAACAGGTCGGCCATCGGAACGCCGGCCTGAACGGCCGGACGGTAGATGACCGCCCACGGGAACAGCAACACGGTCTCGATGTCGAACACGACGAACAGCAACGCGACCATGTAGTACTGGATGTTGAACCGGGTCCGCGTCCCGCCCGTCGGGGTCTCGCCGGACTCGTAGGTAGTACTTTTACCGGTCTCAGGCACGCTCGGACGGAGCAACGCCGACACTGTCATCATCGCTATCGGGATGAGCAGGCCGACGACCGCCAAGGCGCCGATGGCTATCCAATCGCTCATATAGGTCTCGGTAACATGCTGGGGTTTGGACCGCCCCCTGATAAGCGTTGAGTCTCGTGCGTCCACGGGCCTACGGGCCGATATGGGCAGTTCACGGCCAAAACCCGAAGTACGACGGCGGCCGCGGACGAAGTCCGGAACCGAACACGTTCCGCTACCGCTCGCGGAACCCGTCGACGCCTAGGTCGTGGAGGTCCGCAGAGACATCCGCGACGCCCGCCTTCTGCTCGTCGTGGAGATCGACCAGCCGCTCCTCAACCTCGTCGTGTTCGCGCGCGAGCACCTGCGCCGCAGACAGCGCCGCGTTGTACGACTTGCCGGCATCGACGGCGACGACGGGCGCGCCGGTCGGCATGCCGATGACGGAGTCCACCGACTTCTCCTGAACGGGCACCCCGATCACGGGGACGGGGTACGCGATCGAGGCGGTCATGTTCGGCAGGTCGGCCGACTTCCCGCCCGCGCCGGCGATTATCACATCGAGACCACGGGCCGTCGCCGCCTCCCCGTACGCGTACATGAGTTCCGGGGTGCGGTGCGCCGAGACGACGTAGCTCTCATAGGTGAACCGCGCGTCCGGCGGGTCGCCGAAGTCGGTCTGCTCCGCGAAGCCGAGGTCGTCGAGCGCGTCGTAGGCGTCCGCCATGACGGGGAGATCGGAGTCCGACCCCATGACGACCCCCACGTCGGGGGTCGTCGCCGGGTCGACGTCCAACTGTGCCTCCGATTCGAGTCGGTCGATGAGGTCGTCGACGGTGGTCACGGACGCGGATTCGGCGGAGAGCCATATGGAAGCCCCGGATGCGGCGAGGACCGCGACGAGGTCGGTCACAGCCGACCGACGAGAAACTCCGAGAACTCGGGGTCGCTCCCGACGCGAACGAGACGGGCCACGACGCGCCGCCGGACATCCTCGAATAGCGTGGCTCGGCGACGATTTCCCTGACGGGAAACCGCGAGGTCCCCGTCGACGAAGGCGGGTTCGAGTGGCGTCGCACCACCAGCGACCACGCACAGTTGTGCGACGAACACCCGACGGACGAGTCCGACCGTCGCGCGTGACCGGGAGGTCCGCGGCTACGCTTCGAACGTCGCTCCGTCCCGCAGCTCCCGCGCCCGATCGAGCAGCGCGTCGCGGTCATCGGCCGAGACAGCGTCCGGGTCCGCGTCGGCGTCCGTCACCGTGAGGTGGCCCATCTTCCGGAGCGGGTAGACATCGTCTTTCCCGTACCAGTGGAGGTCGGCGTCGGGAGCGTCGAGGACCGTCTCGACGTTCCGGAGCGCTGTGGGACCGGTCTCCTCGACGTCGCCGAGCATGTTTGCCGTGACCGCGGGCGCGACGAGGTCGGTCGGGCCGAGCGGCCAGCCCAGGACCGCGCGGACGTGGTTCTCGAACTGCGAGGTACGTGCGCCCTCGATCGTCCAGTGACCGGAGTTGTGGGGGCGCGGCGCGATCTCGTTGACCAACACGTCGCCGTCGCGGGTCTCGAACAGTTCGATCCCGAAGACGCCGCGGCCGTCGAGGACTTCCAGCACGTCGCGGGCGACCGACCGCGCCTCGGCGACGACCGCGTCGCCAGCGCGGGCGGGGGTGACGCTCTCGCGGAGGATCTCCTCGCGGTGGACCGTCTCCGTGACGGGGTACGTCCGGGTTTCGCCGTCGGCCCCCTTCAGTCCCATCACCGCGATCTCGCGCTCGAAGTCGAGGAACTCCTCGGCCATCGCGGCACCGCCGACCTCGTCGAGCGCGACCGCGGCCGCCTCCGGCGTCTCCACCGGAACGTTCCCGCGGCCGTCGTAGCCGCCCTCGCGGGCCTTCAGCATGACGCCGCCGAACTCCTCGACGACGCGTTCGAGCCCCTCGGCGGTCGCGACCGCGACGAACTCGGGGACGGGGATACCGGCGTCCGCGAACATCTCCTTTTGGACCAGTTTGTCCCGAATCGTTTCGAGGGTGCCGGGGTCGGGCTGGACCGGCACGCCGTGTTCCTCGCTCGCGGCCGCGAGGACGTCCGGATCGGCGAGTTCGATCTCGAACGTGAGGGCGTCGACGCGGCTCGCCAGCTTGTTTACCGCGTCCGCGTCATCGAAGTCGGCGACGATCTGGTCGGCCGTGACGCTCGACGCCGGACAGTCTGGCGTCGGGTCCAACACGACGAGGTCGACGCCGAGCGGCGAGGCGGCCTCGGCCAGCATCCGGCCGAGCTGGCCGCCCCCGACGACCCCGAGCGTCGGTCCCGGCAGAGTGATCGACATGTGGGAGACGGTACTGGACAGAGATGAATAAGTATTACCAAAATCGCAACCGAATACGCATACATACGGATCACAGTCGGAAGAGAGACGCCATCTCGGTAGGGTCGAGCGCCGTGACCGCGAGGTCAGCGGATCAGACGGATATCTTACGGAGGTCGGCTTCGAGCTCGTCGACGAACTCGTTGTACGCCTCGACGAACCCGCGGAACCGGTCCGCATACTCCCGAACGTCCGCCGCGGAGGGGGACTCGTACTGGGACAGGAGGTACAGCCCGCCGGAGCCGCCGACGCGGAGGTACGAGACCGCCCCCTCGTCGTATTTTAGTTCCCAGCGGTCGCCCGCGACGCGGGCCGTGAACGTCCCGTAGTCGTCGCTCTCGTACCGGTACACCTCCCCGGCGATGACCGCAGAGGTGTCACGGATCTCGTCGAGGACGCGGTCGCGCTCGGCCACCACGCCGTCGGTGGTCGCCGGCTCGGGGAAGTCGGCGCTCACCCCGTCGAGGACGCCGGACAGCGACGCGACGTAGTCGTTCCACGCCGCCACGAACGCGGCGTAGTCGTCGAGGGCGTCGGTCAGGTCGGTCGGCTCAGGCGGCTGCTTCGTCGAGATCACGTACGTGTCCGAGCCGGAGCTCGGCGAGAACAGGAGGAACTCCAGTTCGCCGGCCTCGTGTTTCACCGTCCACTCGCCGCCGGGCGTCGAGAGGGTCTCGCGGCCGTAGTCGCCCCCCTGAAGCGTGGCGAGCTGGTAGGCGATTCGTCCCGCGTGGTCGCGGACGGCGGCGACGAGCTCGTCGCGGCGCTCGGCCACCGCCGCGGCGTCGCGGACATCGACGTCGATTCCGAGGTCTGCCTGCGCCGTCACGGCCTTACTGGGCGCGCCACAGTGTTAATCGGTTCGGGTCGGCGGGGACGGCTCCGGGCGTTCGTCCCGGACCCCGTCACCGGATCGTCTCGCGGATCTCGCGGAGTCGCTCCGGGTCGTCGACGCCTGACCGGACCACGACCGCGGAGACGGCGTCGCCGCCGGGGACCGGCGCGTCACCGCTCAGTATCGCGTCGGAACCGGTCTCCTCGGCGAGCCAGCGTCGCCCGTCGGCGATCGCCTCGCGGTTGAGCCATCGGGGCGGGCCGCCGACCACGAGGAGCGTTCGATCGGCCCGCCCGTCGGGGATGTCGACCGTGTTCTTCCCGCGGGCCGCCTTGCGGATGACCGTCTCGACGGCCGACACCGCCGCGCTCGTGTCCACCTCCGCCGGCTCCGAGGAACCGAACAGCCCGAGACCGAACCGGGACCCCCCCTCGGGCGACTCCACCTGCTGTGTCGCGTGGCCGATCGCCGCGACCTCGCCGTCGCCGCCCACCGCCCGGGCGACATCGCTCGCGTCGAGCACCTGCTGTGGCGTCTCCGTTCCCTCCGGCGTCTCGCCGGCTCCGAACAGCGCCGCGACCCGCTCGACGGCGGCCTCGTTGAGTCGGCCGCGGGCCCCGCCGAGTGTCTCGCCGGGACGGAGCCACGCCGCGTTGTCGAACGGGAACACCGCCGCACAGCGGTCCGAGAGCGCGTCGAGGGTCCGCGCGGCGTTACGCTCGGCCAGCGGCCGGTGCGGCGTCGGCGGTTCCGTCCCGCTCCCGGACGCGGCGTTCCCGGCCGCCGCGCTCGCCGGCCCCTCGTCGCCGTCCGGGTCCTCGGCCTCGGTCGGGGTCGGTAGGAACCCGAACGCGTAGACGGGGACGTCGTAGAGCCGCGAAAGCTCCTCGGCGAGCGCGGGCGCTGCGCCCGTACCCGCCCCGCCGCCGAGTCCGGTGACGAGCAGGAACGCCTCCGCGAGCGACGGCCGCTGATCGTCCATCGCCCTGCCGAGTTCGCTCGCGTGCGCGTCGCCGAGGCGGCGTCCTGCGTGGAGGTCGCCGCCGAGTCCGTCTCCGCCCGCCGCATCGCCGTACCGGTACCGGCGCTCCTCGCCGAGCGCGTCGAACGTCCCGAGCGCGTCCATGTCGGTGTCGAACGCGTTGACGCCCGCGAGGAACGGGTCGGCGTCGTGGTCGGCGGCGAGTCGGTCGGCGATCCGCCCCCCGGCCCCGCCGAGGCCGATGACGTGTAGTCGCATACGTCGCCGGTCGTCGACCGGGGATATATGACTTCGGCTCGCCGCGAGCGACGCGCTTCGGAGAGACCCCAGTCTCGCGACGGACCGCGGTGGCGCGCGACTGTGAGCGGTCGCCACCGACGACCGCGAACAGCGCCGCGCGAGGTCGTCGGGCTTTAGTGGTCGTCTCAGAGATTGAAAGGATAGATCTGACGGGTACATAGTATAATTAGATATTTGTATAGGCTCTATCGTTCAGTTTGAAGGCGTTATAGAGTGTATATATTGAATTAGTGATGTATGTTCCTCTAGGACAAAATATTGGATATTAGAGGTACTAAAGCGTCTGATTTCGGCACTGGTATATAACTGAAAGCTATCCTCGTAAGTGATCTCTCAGTCGCCTAGAGACGCCTGAAGCTCGTCGATCACAGCCGCTTTTTCAAGATTTCCGACTATCACTATAGCGCCGGTGACGAGGCTGGGGAGGCGTGAGGTGCGGTGCTGTGCGGGGCGGGACTCGAAGGGGCAGTCGCGAGGCGGGCGCAGGCGACGGTAGGACCACAGCGAGTGAGCAA
>PXST01000004.1:78922-89632 GCA_003023405.1 Halobacteriales archaeon SW_8_68_21 | reverse complement strand
TCGTCGGGTCGTACTGCGTGCCGTTCTCGATCTGCGTGAGGTCGTCGCCGGTGTAGAACAAAGTCCCGTCGACCGTCTCACCAGACGCCAGCGCGACCGTGTGCGACGTGTTGAGGTTGCCGCTGTACCCCTGTGCGGCTAATGTCGTCGCGGCGAATCCGTAGTAGCCGGTCTCCTGATAGTCTGTGCTTGCTCGCGAGGCGATTTCGGTCGGGCTCAAGAAGTCCGTCGCGTTGAGTTCATTCGCGTCGTAGTTTGCGAGCGTCTCCTCGATTGCGACCGCGAGGTTGTCCGAGACGAGCTGCCGCTGGTCGTCGACGGTCGTCACGATCGACGCGAACTCCTCGGAGTCAGCGACCGTCCGACGCCGGCTCCTCGCCCGTCTCCCCGACGCCCGTCACGGTTCCGACCCCCTTGCTCGACCCCTCCCGGAAGACGAACCGCTGTCCCTCCTCGATCAGGTACGGGCGGAACTTGAACCGGACGCGCGCCTCCCCCGTGTCGCCCGGGAGGAGCCGTCCCTCTTCCGGGAAGATGGCGGCCGCCTCGGACAGGGTTTCGAGATGAACCACCGGCTCGTACCCCTCCTGAATCCGGGTCGGGTGGTTCAACACCATCACCTCGGCGTCGAACTCCCGGACCGGTTCCGGCTCGCTCTCTCGGGGCACGAGCGCCATCCCGCGCTCGACCGACGCCTCGTCGACGCCCTTCAGCGCGATGCCGACGATCCGCCCCGCGGTCGCCTTATCGACCCGGTGGTAGTGCATCTCGATCGACCGCACCTCCACCTCGCGGAACGACCCGTCGGGCATGGGACCGAGCAGAAGTTCGTCGCCGGTCTCGACGGTCCCTGAGTTCACCGTGCCGGACGCGACCGCGCCCACGCCCGTCACCTTGTAGCTGCGGTCGACGTACATCCGGAACGCCTCGCGGTCGGGCGTCGCGCGCTTCGGCAGACGCTCGAACAGGCGATCGAGCGTCTCGATCCCGTCTTTCGTCACCGCACTGGTCCGCAACAGCGGGACGACTCCGTCGCCGACCTCCGCGATCGCGGTGTCGACTCCGTGGCGGTCGACCAGAAGCGGCGTTTGGCCGGCGTCGCGAAGCATCGACTCGACCTCGCGTTCGACTTCCGCGAGCCGCTCGTTGCTCACCGCGTCCGCCTTCGTGACCGCGACGACCGCCGGCAGTTCGGTCGCGAGCAAGATTCCGAGGTGTTCTCGGGTCGTCTTCGTCGGCCCGTCGTCGGCGGCCACGACGAGGAGCCCGTAGTCGAGCTTCTGCCCGACCAGCCCGCGGATCGTCGTCCGCAGCCACGGCTCGTGGCCCACGGTGTCGACGAACGAGACGAGGCGGTCCGCCGCCTCGACGACGCCGGCGCGGTCCGCCTTCCGGTGGGGGTTGTCCATCCGGACCGGCTCGTTGGCGTCCTCGTCGAACCCGTACACCGCGTACGAGAGGTCCGCCGAGAGGCCGCGCTCGACCTCGTGGGGCTGGACGTCGAGGAAGCCGCGCGTGCCGCCCTGTCCGTCGTCGGCGCGGCCGGTGACGAGCGTCCCCACGAGCGTCGACTTCCCGTGGTCGACGTGGCCGGCGGTGCCGACCACGAGGTGGTCCTCGTCGGCCTCGAACACGCCCCCGTCGCGGAGGGTGGCGAGTCCGACCAGCCCCGCCTCGTCGGCGTCGCCCCCGTCGCCGGCGCTCCACGTCTCCACGTCGGCGATGTGAGCGTCCGCCTCGTCGGCCAGAAGCGAGAGCACATCCATCGTCTCGGAGAAGCTCTCGGGAGAGACCCCAGCGAGCCCGCCCTCGTCGGTGACGCCGATGACGTAGGTCGCCTCGCCGTCGCCGGAGAGCACGCGGTGGCGAAGCTGGGCCACGAGCGACTCCATTCGCCCGTCGGCCAAGTGGACCTCGCGCGTCAGCCGCTCCTTGAACTCGATAGCCCCGCCGTCCCGCTCGCCGCGCTCGATGGCCCGCCGGAGGACGGACCGGTCAGCGCTCATACCCGTACGTAGACGACAGTCGGGCTTAACGGTTTTCGTGGTACGTGACCTCACGGCTCGTGACCGGTACCGAGCGCTCCGGAGCCGCGCCGGCGTCCCCGCGGTCGCACCGGTCGGCGCTCGCCGCCACGCGGTTCGACGAGTGATTCAACCGACCGCCGCGGAGAACGTCGGTATGGACACCTCGGTCCCCAGCGTCGCCGAACGCCGCGTCCACGTCGTCCCGCTCGGCTACGAGCGCGACCGGATCGTCGAACCCCTCCGCCGCCACGGTGCCGACGCCGTGTGGGACACCCCGCGGTCGAGGAGCGGTGGCCGCGGCCGGTCGAACGGTCGTGACGTACTCCCCGCGCCGTGCCGCTCGGTTCACCTCCCACACCGTGCCGCTCGGTTTTCCTCTCACACCGTGTCACTCGGTCCACTCCCCGCGCCGACTCACTCCTCTGTCAGGTCGACGTACGTCCGTCGGACGGTGACGGGCGTCACGTCGGCGACGTCGGCGGCCTCCTGCTGGGTACACTCCGCGTCCAGTTCGCGCGCGGCGGTGTAGAGACAGGCGGCCGCGACGCCGACCGGGTTGCGGCCGTTCGCGATCCCCTCCTCGACGGCGCGGTCGGCCAGTTCGCCGGCGCGGCGCTCGACGGCGGGGTCACAGCCGAGGTCGCTGGCGAACCGCGGGAGGTACTCGCTCGGTCCGGCCGGCGCGATCGGCAGGCCGAGTTCGCGGTTCATCGCGTCGAAGGCGGCCCCGTGTTCGTCTTCGGTCGCCTTCGCCTCGGCGCACACCTCGCCGACGGTGCGGGCCACGTCGGCGGTCCGACAGGCGACGTAGACGCAGGCGGCCGCGAACCCCTCAAGCGAGCGCCCGCGGAGCAGGCTC
This sequence comes from Halobacteriales archaeon SW_8_68_21, assembly GCA_003023405.1. Lineage (GTDB taxonomy): Archaea > Halobacteriota > Halobacteria > Halobacteriales > Haloferacaceae > Halorubrum. Next base: position 86,746 of record PXST01000004.1, on the reverse strand, counting down.
TCCTCCTGCGCGGAGTCGAACAGCGAACAGGCCGTGTCGCGGACGCTGTCCGGCAGCTCCAAGACGCCGGTGAGCCGGCGGATCTCGGTGTACGCGTACACCTTGTTGCGGTCGCGCTTCGTCGAGATCTGCGCGCGGTTGTGCTGGGTCCGCATCCGAGCGAGCCGCCGGCGCTTGCGCCCTTTCACCTTCGTCGACCGACCGATCTCCGTCGAGAGCCCGCGGTCGTGTCGCGAGCGCGTCATCGGTGCGCCGGTCCGTTTCGGGTTCGTGTCGTCGTCGTCGAACGACCGCCACTCCGGCCCGTGGTCGATGCGGTCGGCCTCGACGACGAGTCCGCAGTCGCCGCAGACGCGCTCCGCGCCCTCGACGCGCGTGCGACCGTCGCACTCCGGACACGTCTCGCGGTCATTCTCCTCGGTGGTCTCGGCGCGGTCGGTCGTCGCGGCGCGGTCGGCAGTGGCTGCGTGGTCGGTCGTCGCGGCGCGGTCGGCGGTCGCGATGTCGTCGGCTTCGGCGCGGGGCGTCCGGGTTCGGGTCGAGCGTGCCTCACTCATCACACGTCGAACTCCGGCCCGATCCCTTACTTAAACCCGGGCGGATCGGCGGTCGATCGCTCCGATCGCGGCGCTCGAACCGACCGGTTACCGGTCGGTGGTCCGCCGGCTTACCCCGCCGCAGTACGGTGGTTTTAAGCGTCCGTGTCGACCACCGGCTCGTATGACGCTGTCGGAGATCGCGGACGGGATCGAAGTGACCTCGCGCCAGCGCGACCGCGGGGTCGCCCTCGCCGACGACACGGAGACCCCGCTCGCCGATCGCCTGTCGGACCACGCCGCGTCGCTCCCGTGTACGCCCGAAGCGACCGCGACGCTCGTCGACGCATACACCGCCGGCCGGAGCGTCGGCGACGCGGCCCACGAGGCGGGCGTCTCCCCGATGACGGGCGCGAAGGCCCTTCACCGATGCGGCGTCGCCGGCGTCTGCCCGCTCTCCCCCACGGGGCGCGACGTCGTCCGCGACTGGCTCGCTGGCCGGACCTCGCGCAGCGAGGCGGTCGAACTCACGGGCGGCGACGAGGCGGACTTCGCGCTGGCGACGTACGTCGAGACGCACGACCCCGTCGAGGCCGTCGCGGAGGCGGTCGACGCGCAGGTCGCCGGCTCAGCGCCGCTCGGAGACGGACTCGGCGACGGCGGTCCCCTTGGCGACGCGCTCGGTTCCACTGATGGGCTTCGCTGATCTCGACGCCCCCGATTCCTCGTCTCACCCCCGTTTTTACGACGTGATCCTGTCTATCAGCCCTCGCTCCGGGAACTCCACGTCGAGCGACGCGTCGAACGCGGTCTCGTAGGCGGTCGCCATCGCACGCGCGTACGCGTCACCTCTCGACACCGCGGTCGGCGCGGCCCCCACTTCGGGGTCGGTCGCCGGCACGTGGACGACGCCCGAACCGTTCTGCTCCGCGTCGTCGGTCCCGGCGTCGCCGTCGGTGCCGCCCGCGCCGGGCCGATCGACCGCGAGCGTCGCGTCGAGGCTCCCGCCGACGTTGCGGCCGCGACCGCCTCGTTCGACCCCGCGGGCGCGGCGTCGACGACCACCGCGTCGTACGTCGTCGCCGCTTCGTCGATCCGCTGTTCCAGCTTCCGGGCGGCCTCGGCGGTCTTCGCCCGCGCGACGCGCTCGAAGGGTGCCCGCGCGGGCACCGCGTCGACGCGTCCGGCGAGGGTCAACGCGTCGCTATCGTCCCCGATTTCGCCGCGCTCGCGCCCGGATCCGGACCGCGTGTCGTCGCGCGTCCCGGCGACCGGGTACGCCGCCGCCGACAGCGGCGCGTCCGCGTCGTCGGTGAGGAGCGCGGTGAGGTCCGGGTCGATCCGCCCGGCCACGTACTCGGAGAGCCCCTGCGTCGTGAACGCGGCGTCGATGATCGCGACGTCGTCGCCGCCGCGAGCGCCCATCGCCGCCAGCTCGACCGCGGTCCGCGTCGTCCCCGCGCCGCCGGTCGCCCCAACGAGCGCGAGTGTCGTCGCCTACATGTGCCGGTGTCGCCGGAGCCGACGGTTAAAAAGAGCGAAGCGGAGCGACGGTCCGGTCAGCCGTCGACCGCGACGGCCCGATCAGCCGTCGACCGCAGCCGCGACCTCGTCGGCGACCGCGTCGAGTTCCTCGTCCGAGAGGTCCGGTCGCTTCCCGGCGACCGCGTGGATCGGCGCGCCGCCGTCCCCATCGAACCGCGGGACGACGTGGACGTGGACGTGGGGGATCTCTTGGCCCGCCACTTCGCCGTCGTTGACGCCGACGTTCGCGCCGTCGGCGTCGACCGCCGATTGAATCCGCGGCGTGAGCGACGCGACCGCGCCGAACAGGTCGCTCGTCGAGGCGGCGTCGAGGTCGCCGACGCGTCGCACGTGTGATTTTGGTATCACCAGCGTGTGTCCGCGAGCGAGCGGGTTCGCGTCCAAGAGCGCCAGCACGGCGTCGGTCTCGTACACGGTCCGCGCCGGGATGTCGCCGGCGACGATCGAACAGAAGATACAGTCGTCGGCCATACGCGGGGAATCGGTGGGGACTCGCATCAAGCTTTCCCGGCAACGGACCTATATCCGCCGCGCCGAAACGGACGGTATGGACGACCGGCTCGAACGCGTCATCCGCCAGCAGCTCCGGAAGGCGGGCAAGCAGTTCGAGGAGGCCAAGCGCGCGTACGCCGAGGGGCGCGACGACCCCGACGGCGACACGGCCGGCGCGGCGCGCTTCGACCTCCCGACCGACGAGTCCGGACGCGCCCGCATCGTCTGCCGCCGCCACGCGGAGCGCCGGACCGTGCCGGTTGACGCCGAGGGACGGCCCGTCTGCTTCGCGTCCGGTCACCCCGACTGCGAGGGCTGCGCCGAGGATGTCCGCGACGGCGTCGTCGAGACGTGGTGATCTGTCCCGCCCTGAGCTGCCAGCCGTAGCGCGCCGGTGTCACCCGAAGGCGTTCGTGTCCGGCAGTTCCCGTGGCTCGCATGAAGCGGGTTTTCGTCGTCGTCGGGGTCGGTCTCCCCGCCGTCGTCGGGGTCGGTCTCGTTTTCTCCGGGGTCTTCGCCGGGGCGAGCGAGGAGCCGACCGTCGCCGACGACCACCTCATCGCGGTCGACGGCGAGTACCGGCTCTAGCCGTACACGAGCCGCGGTCGAACCGTCGAGGACGAGTTCGTCGAGTCGGACGCGCGACCGACGTCCGTCGCGAGTACCGCGGCATCGACGGCGGGCGCAGCGACGGCTGGCTCTCCGTGATCGAACTGGCGGCCGCGGCGGCGCTCGCTAGGGCGCTGCTCGGGCAGCGGCACTCGCCGGGACGCTGCTCGGGCGGCGGCACTCGCCGGGACGCTGCTCGGGCGGCGGACCCGCGAGAGGCTGCCGACCTCGTTCGGCGACTCCGCACCGATGTCGCCCGACACACGAGAGTGGTGACGCTGGGGCTGGCGGCGCGGGTCGTCGGACTGGCACTCCCGCTGGCGGACGCGACCTGACCCGCTCGCTGGTGTCGACGCCCCGCTCCGATCGCGGAACCAGCACAGAAGAGATATACCGGACGCCTAAAAATAGGCGAGAACGAACAGATGCCCCGACCGATCAGTCGACGCGCGACGCTCGCCGGACTCGGCCTCGCGGCCGCCAGCGGCGGTTGCCTCGGTCGCACGGAGAACATCGCGGGACGCGACCCCCACTCGCAGCTGACCCTCGAAATCAACACCACGCCGGCCGACGACGACCCCAGCGGGATCCGCATCGCGAGACAGCTCGAAGAGTACCTGACCGCGGTCGGCGTCGATGTCCGACTCAACACTCTCGGCCGGACGGACCTCTGGCGGAAGGTGCTCATCAACCAGAACTTCGACCTCTACGTCGGGCAGTTCGTCGAGACGGAGCCGTTCGACGCGGACGCGCTGTATGGGGTGAGCCACTCGAAGTTCATCGCGGAGTCCGGCTGGCAGAACCCGCACGGACTCACGGAGATCGCGGTCGACGACGCCCTGGATCGACAGCGCCGCGTCTCCGGGGACGAACGGACCGACGCCGTCGGAACGCTTCAGGAGACGCTGTGTGAGCTCCAGCCCTTCTCGGTCGTCGCGTTCCCCGACGCGCTCACCGCCGTCCGGGAGAACCGGTTCGAGGGGTGGACGGAGGACCGCCAGCCGCTCTCCGTCAGCGGTCTCCTCGAACTCGACGCCGTCGCCGACGGCTCGGGCGGCGACGATTCTGGGACCGGCGGCTCGACGGACGGCAACGCGACGATCGAGGACGCGGCCGACGAGGCTGACGCGGACGGCGGTACCCTCCGGCTCGTGACGACCGACGACCGCATCACGGAAAACTGGAACCCGATCGCGGTGGAGTACCGGAAGTACGGCACGTTCACCGGGCTGTTGTACGATCCGCTCGTTCGCGATGACGGCGAGTCCGTCGTCCCGTGGCTGGCGGCCGGCTGGAAGCGGGTCGACGACGACGCCGTCGAGGTCTCGCTCCGCGACGCCCGGTGGCACGACGGCGAGCCGGTGACGGCGACCGACGTCGCATTCACCTACCGGTTCCTCCGCGACACGTCGCTGGGGAGCGTCGAGACGCCGGTCCCGACCCCGCGGTTCCGCGGGCGGAGCGCTCTCGCCGACGACGAGCAGGTCCTCGACGACGCGACGGTCCGTCTCACCGTGCCCGACGTCAACGAGACGGTCGTCGCACGGGCGCTTCAGGTACCGATCCTCCCGAAACACGTCTGGTCGGAGCGGACCGAGGCGGCGACGATAGCCGGCTTCGAATTCGACTTCGAGACGACGGAGGCGGTCATCTCGAACAACCCTGACCCAGTTGGTAGCGGTCCGCTGCGCTTCGTTGAGGCGGAGGCCGGAGAGTCGGTCGTCTTCGAACGCAACCCCGACCACTTCCTCGTCCACCCGGCGTCGGACGCCGGGCCGGCGGACTCGGACGAGACGACGGGCCCGCAAGCTGGGGTCCCATCCCGGTATCACGGTAAGCCGGCGTTCGACCGACTCCGCCTCGAAGTGCTGCCGTCGGACATCTCGGCCGTGGAGTCGGTCTCCGAGGGGCGCGCGGACGCGACCGTCTCTAACCTCGGCCCAGCGTCGGTCCCCCTGATCGGCCGCTCGGCCGACGCCCGCCTCGTGAGCGGTCGGTCGGCTGCGTTCTACCACGTCGGCTACAACGTGCGGCGGAGTCCGCTGTCGAACCCCCGGTTTCGGTCGGTGATCGCGCGCCTGATAGACAAGTCCGCGCTCGTCGACGACGCCTTTGGCGGGTACGCCCGGCCGGCGGCGTCCCCGCTCGCGGCGTCGCCGAACGCGGTTCCGGACTCGGTGGCGTGGAACGGCGACACCGACCCGATTCACCCGTTCTTCGACGACGAGGGATCGCTGGACGTTGAGGCCGCCAAGGCGACGCTCCGCGACATCGGGTATCGCTTCGACGACGAGGGGCGGCTGCTCTCACGGGGGCAATGACGCCGTTCCTGTCGGTCCTCACGTCGGTCGTGGCGTGGGTCGCGGCGATGTCGGCGGTCGCAAGCGCGGTGGTGATCGGTCCCGCCCGGCTCCGCGCGGCGTGGGGCGGGCTCCGCGAGCGGATCTGGGACGTGCGTCAGGCCGCGGCGGTCCTCGGTGTGGTGTTGATCGCCAGCGCCGTCGGCCGATTATGGTTACTGGACATCTCCAGACTGTTCGGGCTTCAGGCGACGGCGATCATCTACGGGTTGGAGGGCGGGTTCGTCGCGTGGGTCCAAGCGACGTTCGTCACGCCGGAGCTGACGGCGTACTTCTCGCGGGTGTACGTGTACGGCTACGCGTTCCTCCTCTTGTTCCCCGTGGTCGCGTACCTCGCGCTCCCGCGGACGACGGCGCTCAGGCGACTGCTCGTCGCGTACGCGCTCAACTACGGCATCGGGCTCGTCGTCTACACGCTGGTGTTCGCCCACGGTCCGCGGAACGTCATGCCGGAGATGGTGACGCCGCTTCTGTTCGCCAACCACCCCGACGTGATGTCGCTGACGAGCGAGGTGAACGTTAACTCGAACGTCTTCCCGTCGCTTCACACCTCCCTTTCGGTCACCGTGGGGACGTTCGCGGTCTTGACGCGCGAGGAGTACCCGCGGTGGACGCCGGTCGGCGTCTGGCTCGCGCTGTCGGTCGTCATTGCCACGATGTACCTCGGAATCCACTGGCTCACGGACGTGGTCGCTGGCTTCGCGCTCGCGTTCGGCTCGGTCTTTCTCGCGCACCGGTTCGTGGACTCTCGGAGCGATGCCGCCGAACCGAGTGACGACGCGGACGAAGCGCCTCCCGGCTCCGAGGCTCGGCCGGACGACTGACCGGACCTCCTGAGGCCGTCGCGGTCAGACCCCTTCGACGAGCCGTTTGAGCTGCTCCGGCGGGACTGCGCCGCGGGCGGCGTGGCCGTCGTACGCGGTCACGCGCTCGCGGAGGTCGTCGTCCGCGAGCGCCTCGTCGACGACGGCGGGGTCGAGACCGTCGACATCGGCCGCGACCTCGGCGAGTACGTCGCGGTCGCCGATGTCGCGCCCGTCGACCCACAGCGCGTCGAAGACGGCCTCGTCGAACGCGAGCCACGCGTCGGGCTCGTTGGTGCCGGCAGGCCGCGTATCGTCCGGTCTCTCGTCGAACCACCACCAATTAATACAACCAAATCATATCTCCGCGCATGTCCGACTACGACCCGGTCGACCCGCCCGTCGCGCTGACGATCGCCGGTAGCGACAGCGGCGGCGGCGCTGGGGTTCAGGCGGACCTGACCACGATGACCGCGCACGGCGTCTTCGGGACCGCGGTGGTGACCGCGACGACCGCGCAAAACACCCGCGGCGTCGAGGACGTCCACCCGCTCCCCGCCGACCACGTCGCGAGCCAGTACGCGGCGGTGGCCGACGACTTCGGCGTCGCCGCGATCAAGACGGGGATGCTGGCGACCGCCGAGATCGTCGAGACGGTGACCGAGGCGGTCGCGGACGCCGGCGTCCCGCTCGTCGTCGATCCCGTGATGGTCGCGGCCACGGGCGACCGACTGCTCTCGCCCGCCGCCGAGGACGCCTACGAGGACCTGATCGCGGCCGCGACGCTCGTGACGCCGAACGCCGACGAGGCAGCGGTCCTGACCGACGGGCCGGTCGAGACGCCGGCCGATGCCGAGGCGGCCGGGCGGGAACTCGTCGCGCTCGGCGCGGACGCGGCGCTGGTGAAGGGTGGTCACCTCGCGGACGCGACGGACGGCGACGCCGATGTGGACGACGGCGACGCTATCGGCGAGACCGTCGTCGACACACTCGTTCGCGCCGACGACGAGGCCGAATCCGGAGTCGTGGTCGACCGCTTCGAGTCGCCGCGGATCGACACCGACGCCACCCACGGTTCCGGCTGCGCGCTGTCGAGCGCGATCGCCGCGCGGCTGGCGGGGGGAGAACCGCTCCGCGAGGCCGTCGAGGCTGCGGTCGCGGAGATGAGCGAGGCGGTCCGGCGCGGCTACGACGTCGGCGAGGGGCCGGGCGCGGTGAATCCGACCGTACTGGACGAGGAGTGAGCCGTCGAATCTGGCGGCCGTTTATAAACGACGGCGAGGGATACCATCGACATCCTCGGCCGCTCTCGTATAAATGAACCAGTGCGAACTGGCAGCTGCCACCGCCAAATCCTCAGCCACTCGTTTATAAAAGGTCGTTGGCGGATCGACGACGAACGCCGTCAAAACCGGCCGCCCGTTTATAAAAGGTCGTTGGCGGATCGACGACGAACGCCGTCAAAACCGGCCGCCCGTT
>PXST01000004.1:0-78915 GCA_003023405.1 Halobacteriales archaeon SW_8_68_21 | reverse complement strand
GCCGCGCTCCTCGTCGCTCGTTTCACTCGCTCCTGCGGTGCTCGCGTCGCCTGCGCCGTCCTCACGGCTGCCCCTTTGATCCTCCCGCACAGCACCTCACCCTCCCCAGCCTCGTCGGGCGCGTCCTCGGCCGCGATGCGGCCTCGGAGGCGCGCGCCACCGCATAGTGTTTTATAAGCAACCGTTGCCGCCGGTCACACTCGTTCACATCTCTCGTCGTCGCCCTCGGTCGCTTATAGGTACGCCAGCGGGATCATCAGCGCGACGCCGAGCGCGACGCCGCCGACGAGGACCGGTTTGCCGTCGCGCGGGAGGTCTTCGCCCGTTTCGAGTGTCTCCGGCACGAACTCGGAGAGGACGAGGTAGACCATCACGCCCGCGGACATGCCGATCCCGATCTCGACCGGCGTCCCCTCCGCGGGCCCTTCTTGGACGAGTCCGAACAGCGACGCGGAGAGCGTGATCCCCGACGCGAACCCTCACGCCACGTTCCCGTGGTCGCTGATCGTCTCGAAAAAGAAGAACGGGAGCGCCCCGATACCCATCGCAAGCGCCGTGATCAGCCCGGCGGCGAAGACGAGGAGGGGGGCGTCGAGCGCGACCATACGTCTCGACGTTCGACGAGCGGTCAGTTAGTGCCGGCGCAGACCGGTCGCGTGACACCCGCAGGGTTTTACCCGCGCACGGCGGGAGTACGGACATATGGCAACGGGGATCGTCGGGGAGTTCCTCGATCTCAAGGCGGAGACGGACGCGGACGTCCTTGCGATGCAGTGCGGCGACTTCTACGAGTTCTTCGCAGACGACGCCGAGCTGGTCGCCGACGAACTGGATCTGTCGATCTCACAGAAGTCCTCGCATGGCTCGTCGTACCCGATGGCGGGCGTGCCGCTCTCGGAGCTGACGCCGTACGTGAACGCCCTCGTCGAGCGCGGCTACCGGGTTGCGGTCGCCGACCAGTACGAGACCGAGAGCGGCGACCACGCCCGCGAGATCGTCCGCGTCGTCACGCCGGGGACCGTTCTGGAGACGAGCGACGACGACGCGCGGTACCTTGCGGCCGTGGTGCGGGAGGAGGGCCCGGCGAGCGCGGCCGGCGCGACGGGCGACACCGCGGACGCCGACGGCGGGACGGACGACATCGCGGACGCCGACGGCGGGACGGGCGACACCGCGGACGCCGACGGTCCCTACGGGCTCGCATTCGCCGACATCACCACCGGACGCTTCCTCGCCACGACGGTCGACGACGGAGGCGACCTGCGCGCCGAGCTCTACCGGTTCGACCCGGCGGAGGTGCTCCCCGGCCCCGCCGTGTGTAACGACGACGGCCTGCTCGGGGCGGTCCGCGAGGACCTCTCCGGGCGGGTGACCGCCTTCGACCCGGAGGCGTTCGCGCCCGGACGCGCCGAACACGCGGTCCGCGAGCAGTTCGGCCGCGAGACGACCGACAGCGTCGGCCTCGACTCGACGCTCGCGGTTCGGGCCGCGGGCGCGGTCCTCTCGTACGTCGAGGAGACCGGCGCGGGCGTGTTGGCCTCGATGACCCGCCTGACGGCGTACGGCGCGGACGACCGGGTTGACGTGGACGCGACCACCCAGCGCAACCTCGAGATCACCGAGACGATGCGGGGCGACGCCGACGGCTCGCTGTTCGACACCGTCGATCACACCGTCACCGCCGCCGGCGGGCGACTGCTCCGCGAGTGGCTCACCCGGCCGCGCCGCGACCGCGAGACGCTCGCGGCCCGGCTCGACGCGGTGTCGGTGCTGTCGTCCGCGGCGCTCGCGCGCGACCGGATCCGCGAGGTCCTCGGCGACGCGTACGACCTCGAACGGCTCGCGGCGCGGACGACGAGCGGGAGCGCCGGCGCGCGGGAACTGCTCTCGGTCCGCGACACGCTCGCGCTGCTCCCGGCGCTCGCGGACGCGATCGAGGGGACCCCGCTCGCGGACTCGCCCGCAGCGGCCGTTCTCGACCGCGTCGACCGCGAGCGCACGGCCGTCCTCCGCGCGGAACTCGACGAGGCGCTCGCCGAGGACCCACCGAAGGCGAAGACCGGCGGCGGGCTGCTCAAGCGCGGGTACAATGACGAGTTGGACGAGCTGATCGAGCGCCACGAGGCGGCGAAGTCGTGGCTCGACGGGCTGGCGGAACGCGAAAAGCGGACGCACGGACTCAGCCACGTCACCGTTGACCGCAACAAGACGGACGGCTACTACGTCCAGGTCGGGAAGTCGGTCGCCGATCAGGTGCCGGAACACTACCGAGAGATCAAGACGCTGAAGAACTCGAAGCGGTTCGTCACCGACGAGCTGGCTGAGAAGGAGCGGGAGGTCCTTCGGCTGGAGGAGGCCCGTGGCGAGCTGGAGTACGCGCTGTTCGAGGAGCTCCGCGAGCGGGTCGCCGAGCGCGCCGAACTGCTTCAGGACGCCGGGCGGGCGATCGCCGAACTCGACGGGCTCGCCTCGCTCGCGACCCACGCCGCTCGTCGGGACTGGACGCGCCCGGAGCTGACGGCGGAGCGCCGGCTCGATGTCGAGGCCGGTCGCCACCCGGTCGTCGAGGGGACGACGGACTTCGTCCCGAACGACCTCCGGCTCGACCCCGACCGCGGGTTCCTGATCGTCACCGGGCCGAACATGAGCGGGAAGTCGACGTACATGCGGCAGGCGGCGCTGATCCAGCTGCTGGCACAGGCGGGGTCGTTCGTCCCCGCCCGCGCCGCCGAGGTCGGCCTCGTCGACGGCATCTACACCCGCGTCGGCGCGCTCGACGAGCTGGCGCAGGGGCGGTCGACGTTCATGGTCGAGATGCAGGAGCTGTCGAACATCCTCCACTCGGCGACCGCAGACTCGCTAGTTATCTTAGACGAGGTCGGCCGCGGCACCGCCACCTACGACGGCATCTCCATCGCGTGGGCGGCGACCGAGTACCTCCACAACGAGGTCCGCGCGCGCACGCTGTTTGCCACCCACTACCACGAACTGACGACGCTTGCCGACCACCTCCCGCGCGTCGCGAACGTCCACGTCGCCGTCGACGAGCGCGACGGTGAGGTGACGTTCCTCCGGACCGTCCGCGACGGCCCGACGAACCGGTCGTACGGCGTTCACGTCGCCGACCTCGCGGGCGTCCCCGACCCCGTAGTCTCCCGCGCCGACGAGGTCCTCGACCGGCTCCGCGAGGAGAAGGCGATCGAGGCCCGCGGCGGGTCGCGGAGCGGCGGCGACGGGACGACCCCGAGCGACGCGGCCGGCGACACCCAGCAGGTCGTCTTCGACCTTTCGTCCGGGTCGTTCTCCGAGGGCGACGACGCCGCCGAGACGACGGACGCCGACCCCTCCGACTCCCGAGGGAGTCGAGACGGAACGGTCCCCGAGTCACCGTCCGGCGGCGTCGACACGGCCGCGGAGACCGCGGCGGCCGCCGGAAGCGATCGGCTCGATCCCGAGACGCGCGCCGTGATCGAGGAACTGAGCGACGTCGACGTCGCGGAGACGCCCCCGGTGGAGTTGCTCTCCCGGGTCCAAGAGTGGCAGGAGCGGCTGGAGTGAGTCCGCGGCCGAGCGGTGTGTCTGACGTAAGAACTAATGTCTAACCTCGTCGTGTGATGTGTATGGGCATCATGAGCAAGATCCTCGGCGGGGGTGGGAGCCGCTCCGTCGACGACTACGTCGAGCTCGACACGGACGACTTCGCCGACGCACACGCGGAGACGGGCACACAGGTACACTTCGCGGAGATCGCCGACCAGAGCGACGTCATTCCCATCAAGGACGCCGTCTACGACGGGGACTTCGTCGTCGCCGACATCACCCGCCACTCCACGTCGGACCGGACGATAGAACGCGTCTACGACGAACTTCGGCAGGTGGTACAGGAGGTCGACGGCGACATCGTCCAGAAGGGCGACGACCAGATCATCGTCACTCCCACCGGCGTCAAGGTCTCGCGCCAGAAGCTGTAGGCACCGCGTTCCGGCGACCGCCTCCGTTTCTCCGTCCGCGTCCCGCCTTTTGGGCGGATCCGGGCGCACCGCCCGAACCGTGTCATATATGCCGTTCTCCCGCCCACGTAGAGTCGAATGGACGAGCCGGTCCTGCTGACGGGTGCCGGCGGACGGGTGGGACAGGCCATCCTCCGCGGCATCGGCGACGACTACGAGTGGCGGCTCCTCGACCGGGAACCGCTCCCGGCCGCGAAGGTGCCCGCCGACGTCACCGACGCCGACCGATACGTCGCCGACATCACCGACGAGCGCGCCGTCCGCGAGGCGGTCGCCGACGTCGGCGCGGTGATCCACCTCGCGGGCGACCCCCGAAAGACCGCGCCGTGGGACTCCGTCCTCCGGAACAACATCGACGGGGCGCAGGTCGTGATGCGCGCCGCCGCCGAGGCCGGCGTCGAGAAGTTCGCTTTCGCCTCCTCGAACCACGCCGTCGGCGGCTACGAGACCGAGGAGCGGACCCCGGACCTGTACCGCGAGGACGGCGAGTACCGGCTCGACGGCACTGAACCCCACCGTCCGGGCAACCTCTACGGCGTCTCGAAGGCGGCCGGCGAGTCGCTCGGGCGCTTCTACCACGACGGGTACGGGATGAGCGTCGTCTGCGTCCGAATCGGGAACCTCAGTAAGAACCACCCGCCGCGCGAGTACGAGCGCGGGCAGGCGATGTGGCTCTCGCACCGTGACTGCGCGCACCTGTTCGACCGCTGTCTCCGCGCCGACTACGGCTACGAGGTCGTCTACGGCATCTCCGACAACGACCGCCGCTACTACTCGATCGAACGCGCCCGCGAGGCCCTCGGCTACGACCCGACCGACAACTCCGCTGACTACACGTTCGAGGGCGAACCCAAGCCCGACCGCGACCCCGACGCCGACGGGGGGTACGTCGCCGACCCCGACGTGGCGACGGACGACGCGCCCGCCGAGCCGAACTTCCCCGCCGACCCCGACGCGCCGAGCGACGACGCCTGACCGACGCTGCGGGTCGTTGCCCGCGCCTCCACCCGACTCGTCAAAACAGCCCGTCGACATCGCGCCGCTTCCGCTCCTCGATGGCCACGTGATCAGCCAGCCGCGTGGCCACCTGCGGTCTGGACTCCGGCGTGCGGAGGTACGCGAGCAGGAGTTCCGCGAAGCGACTCCGCCCCGTCCCGCGCTCCGCTTCCGCGAGGTCGGCCGCGGCCGCGAGCGCCTCCGGATCGCCCGGCTCACCAGCTCTCGCCAGCGCCGGCGCTGCGAGCCGAGCGGCGTCGAGCGACAGCCCGTCGAAACGCGCCGCGTCGCCGTCGACCCGGACCTGTGGTGCCCGACTTGCGTCCGGGCCTTCCGGATCCACCGAAAGCCGCTCTGCCCACTCCCGGACCGGGGTCAGCGTCGATCCGTGCGCGTCGGAGACGCCCCCCAGCGCGGCGACGGCGGTCTCTGCCTGTTCGACTGCCTTCGGGTCGCCGTCGGACGCGCGCCGTGTCGCTGCCGCGGTCGCGGCCAGTCCCCGGAGCAGTCGCTCGGCGTCGTTGTTCTCGTCGCCGGTCGACCCGGCCGCAGTCTCCCAGACGGTGCGTGCCGCGCGGAAGTACCCCTCGGCCGTCGCGGACTCGCTCGTCGTGACTACCGGAGTCGTACTCGGTCACGGCTCTCGCTCGGTGGCGACGACGCATAAATGCCGAGTTCCCCGGTGAGGGCGTCAATGAGGGCCGGTGAGGTGTCAGCGGGAACCGCTGGAGGGGCCGGTGAGGGCAGCGCGCGCGTCAGGCCGCTCCAACGCTCGCGCCGTCGTCCGGCAGTCTGCGCGTTCGGCCGACCGCGTCCGGGTATCGTCGGTGGAGCGCCGCGCCGGCGACGCCGCCGAACAGCGCAGCGAACGCGACCGCGGCCGCGACCGGAAACGAGCGGACTGCGACGGTCAACACCGGCAGCACCGCGAACGCGACCGCGACGCCGGGGCTGGAGATCATCGTCGGGCTCAACGTCGCCATCATCGTCCTCGAAGGAGCGTTCGCGCTTCAGGTCGGCCGAATCCGGCGCGCGTCGACGGTGTCGCTCCGCTTGGTGACGATCAGCGCCCTCGTGATCTTCCTCGGGACCGCGGCGGCGGTCCGCGTCTTCGGCGGCGGCACGTGGGAAATCGCGCTGCTCATCGGCGCGCTGCTCGTAGCGACCGGGCCAACCGTGATCACCCCGATCCTCGACGTGGTCCGGGTACGGGACCCCGTCGCGACCGCGTTAGAGACCGAGGGGATCGTCAACGACGTGACCGCCGCGATCGTCGCGGTCGTGATCTTCGAGACGCTGCTACTCGAGAACCTCGGCGTCCCCGCGACGGTGCTCTCGTTCCTCCAGCGGTTCGGCGTCGGGGTCGCCGCCGGGCCGCTCGCCACCGTCGTCATCTACGTACTCTTAGACAGCGACCTCGTCCCCGAACGCGACGTACAGGCGTCGCAGTTCCTCGTGTTGGCGGCCGCGATCGGGTCGTTCGCGGCAGCCGAGGCGGTCGCCGCCGAGACGGGCATCGCGGCGGCGGCGACGAGCGGAATCCTACTCGGGAACCTCGGACTGGACAACAGAGAGGAGATCGAGCGGTTCACACAGAACACGACCACGATCGTCTTCTCGTTCGTGATCATCTCGCTGGCCGCGCTGATCGGCGTCGAGGCGATCGCCGGGCTCGGCGTCGGCGTGATCGCGATCGTCGCTGTCATCATGCTCGTCCTCCGGCCGCTCGGGGCGTTCGTCGTGACCCTCGGCGTCGAGCGGTTCACCCGACCCGAGCGGCTGTTCATCGCGAGCGTCGGGCCGTGGGGGATCATCCCGGCGAGCGTGGCGACGCTGTTCGCCATCGAGCTGGAGCTCGCGGGCAGCGTCGCGGCCGGCGAACTCCTCGTCGGCACGGTGTTCGCGGTCATCTTCGCGACGGTCCTGATCGAGGCGGGACTCGCGCGGCAGACCCCCGACAGGACCTTCGTCGCCGTCGTGAGCCGTGACGGCGAGAACCACGTTCCCACGGCCGACAGCGTCCTTGAAATCGGCGACCACGTGACGTTCATCGGCGATGCCGACGCGGTCCGCCGCGCGATGGACCGGTTCCACCCGCACGACTAAGATGTCGCTTGGGCGGTTTGGCCCGTCTGTTTCTAACCAGTTGTCGACGACTTGACCTCCTCCCCGCCGTGAACGGCGAGGATTCCCCGAAGGGGAGTTCAAGATTGCGCGTTTCCTCGACCCTCAAGTACGCTTTCGCGTGGGGCGTTTGACGGTGGCCTCCCAATTGTGACCGAGGGAGTGCGTTCCAGCGTTATCAGAAATCGAAGATTTCTGATTGGCTCGAAAATCGCTACGCGATTTTCGAACGCGTACAGCCCGGCCAAACGGGCCTTCCCACCCGGACGCGCCGGGCGTTTCAACGGGATGGAATACCGCTCCATCCCTCCGCGGCAGGGTATTCAGCCTGCTGGGTACCGCCATTCGCGTCCGACCTGTTGGCCGGGACGTGGCGGAGTGGGTCTCCGGATTTGTTACCACGTGGCGAGTCACCGCGAAGCGGTGGTGCGGTCGAAGACCGCGCTCGCCAACGAGGGAACGCCGTTACTCAACAGTACGGGAGGGCCGAAATTAACGATTCGGGACAGAACCCCCAGCTGGCCATCGCACGGTTGGTTGCTCCCCACCGTGTCGGATTCATCTCCGCCCTGAAGCGCGGGACTTTCTCCTCGAACTTCCGTAACGGTCGCCGAAGCCCCAGTCGCTCGGCTGTACGTAGCTATTCTTCGCACAACGCTGATCATCGAGACCGCCGAAGCCCCAGCCGCGAGGCGGGTGCACGCTCGCTGCGGTCCTCGTCACTCGCTTCTCTCGTTCCTGCGGTCCTCACTTCCCCTGCGCCCGCCTCGCGACTGCCCCTTCGAGTCCCGCCCGGCACCGCTCAGCACCGCACCTCACACCTCCCCAGCCTCGTCGGCAGTCCTCCGCTTCGCTTCGGACCGCCGACTCCCTCGCGGGCAGTTCGCGGGTGCTGTCGCACCCGCTCACCGGCGCGCCACCGAGTTTTAAACACGCATGTCTGTGCCTGTACTGGAGACCCGACACCGCTTCTCCTGCTACTCCCACAGTTCGTGCTGTCCAGAGCCTGGCGTGTCCGAAAACGTCCTGACGGAGTCTCACGCGAGCGGTGCGAGGGCGACCGTGGGGTGCCCCCAAAGGTGAGTATTAAAGCCGCAAAGTGAGCGTCCTGACGGAGTCCTGCGCGAGCGGTGCGAGGGCGACCGAAGGGAGCCCTCGAAAGTGAGCGGCGAAGCCGCGAACGAGCGAGCGCGGGGCACGTCGGGACCGAACGCCGGAGCAGGCGCTCCGCATCGCGGAGCGCCTGCGAGAAGTGAGCGTCCTGACGGAGATTTGAACTCGGAAAGACGGTCGGCCTCGCTTCGCTCGGCCGCTGCGACTTTCCTGCTCAAATCCCCGCGGAGTTTCTTTCAGTACGTGCTGCTCGCTGTGCTCGCAGCGTTGTACTGGAAGAAACGTCCTGACGGAGATTTGAACTCCGGTCCCTGGCTCCGCAAGCCAAGAGGATAGTCCACTACCCTATCAGGACTCATCTACGTGTATCGCGGTAGAACCTAAGAGGGTTACGGTCCGGCGGCCGCGTGCCTGCGGTCCGCACGCATCCACCGGCACGGGATGAACACCTTTTGTATCGAGGGGACCGCATGAACGCTCATGAGACGTCTTCGAGCCGCGACCGTTCCCCGAGCCGGTCGCCCCGCCGACCGGTCCGAACCCGGCACGGACCCCGCACAACGGCAACGCTTATCCGCGAACTCGCCGACCACAGAGGTACGCGCATGGGAGCTATAGAGGAGGTGTACGACGACCTCGACACTGACGTCGAGTTCGAGGAGTTCGAGGCCGCCGTCGAGGACAAAGTCGAGCAGATGGGCGGGCTGGCGGACGAGGAGACCGCCGCGATGCTCATCGCGCACGAGCTGCGCGACGAGGAGGCCGACACCATCGCCGATATCGAGCCGGGGATGAACGAGGTGAAGTTCCTCGGCAAGGTGACCGCCATCGGCGAGGTCCGGACCTTCGAGCGCGACGACGAGGAGGCCGAGGAGGGTCGCGTCTGTAACGTCGATGTCGCCGACGCCTCCGGCTCCGTCCGGGTCGCGCTGTGGGACGACATGGCTGCGGCCGCGGAGGAGGAACTGGAAGTCGGGCAAGTCCTCAGAGTGATGGGCCGCCCCAAGGAAGGGTACAGCGGCCTCGAAGTGAGCGCCGACAAGGTCGAACCCGACGAGGACGCCGAGGTTGACGTTCAGGTACTCGACACGTATCAGGTCGAAGATCTCACCCTCGGCGCGTCCGACGTGGACCTCGTCGGACAGGTACTCGACACCGACTCGATCCGGACGTTCGACCGCGATGACGGCAGCAAGGGCCGGGTCGCCAACCTCACCGTCGGCGACGAGACCGGTCGCGTGCGCGTCACCCTGTGGGACGACAAAGCGGACCTCGCCGAGGAGTTCGAGGCGGGCGAGGTCGTCGAGGTGGGCGACGGCTACGTCCGCGAGCGCGACGGCGACCTAGAGCTTCACGTCGGCGACCGCGGCACCGTCGAGCGCGTCGACGAGGACGTCGAATACGTCCCGGAGACGACCGACATCGCCGACCTCGAAATCGACAGAACGGTTGACATCGCCGGCGGCGTCATCGAGACGGACCCGAAGCGGACGTTCGACCGCGACGACGGCAGCGAGGGGCAGGTCCGCAACGTCCGGATCAAAGACGAGACGGGCGAGATCCGTGTCGCGCTGTGGGGCGACAAGGCCGACCGCGAGATCGAGTTGGCCGACCGCGTCGTCTTCACCGACGTCGAGATCCAGGACGGCTGGCAGGACGATCTGGAGGCGTCCGCAAACTGGCGCTCGACTGTCTCCGTTCTCGCCGGCGAGGGCGAGGCGGCCGCCGGCGCGGCGTCGGGATCCGGCGGAAGCGGTGCCGGCGACGATCGCGGCGCAGACGAGACCGGGCTCGGTGCCTTCGCCGAGGACGGGCAGAAGGCGGCCGCCGAGGCCGTCGCCGGCGAGTCCGACGGCGACGGGACCGGTGCGAGCGGGGGTGCTGCGGCCGCGACGACTGACGGGTCAGCCGAGGATGTCGAGTTCACCGGGACGGTGGTTCAGACGGGAGACCCCGTCGTGCTCGACGACGGAACGCAGACGAAGACCGTCGACACCGACGCGAGCCTCCGGCTCGGCGAGGAGATAACGGTCCGCGGTCCCGAGCGCGACGGCACCATCGACGCGGACGAGGTCTTCTGACGCCGTCGGCCCGAGATCCGGCGGGAGTTCGGCTAACGGAAAGCGTTATACGACACACGGACGCGTCTGTGTGTATGAGCGTCGAGTTGCCGTTCGCGCCGGTCGACGGCGTAATCCGGCGGAACGCGGGGGAACTCCGCGTCAGCGCGGACGCCGCCGAGGAGCTGGCCCGGCGGATCCAGTCGCACGGCGCGAAACTGGCCGTCGACGCGGCCGAGCGCGCGACTGCGGACGGTCGGAAAACGCTGATGGCGGCGGACTTCGGCGTCGAGCAAGTCGTCAGCCGCGAGGACCTCACCATCCCGGTCGCGCCCATCGACCGGATCGCTCGACTCCGGATCGACGGCCGGTATCGCGTCGGCGTCGACGCGCGCATCGCGCTGGCCGACATCTTGGAGGACTACGCCAACAACGTCGCAAGCGCGGCGGCGACGCTGGCTCGCCACGCGGACCGACGAACGGTACAGGCCGAGGACATCGAGACGTACTTCGCGCTGTTCGAGTAGATGCGCTTCGGCTACAGCGAGCGGTGTCTCGGCCACGACACCGGCGAGCGACACCCGGAGAACCCGGACCGAATCCGCGCGATCCGCCGCGGGCTCACAAAGCGACACGGCGTCGAGTACGTCGAGGCGGACCCCGCCGAGAAGAATGCCGTCACGACCATTCACGACTCCGAATACGTCGACGAACTGGAGTCGTTCGTCGCCGACGGCGGCGGGAACTGGGACCCCGACACCGTCGCCAGCGAGGGGACGTGGGACGCGGCGCTCACCTCCGCCGGCCTCGCGCAGTGGGCGGCCCGCGAGGCATTAGCCGGGGTGGGCGGACGCCAGACGCCGTTCGCGATCGGTCGGCCGCCGGGCCACCACGCGGTCACTGGCGACGCGATGGGTTTCTGCTTTTTCAACAACGCCGCGGTCGCGGCCCGGACCGTCCTCGACGAGGATCTCGCGGACCGCGTCGCGATCTTCGACTGGGACGTCCACCACGGGAACGGCACACAGGACATCTTTTACCACCGTGGCGACGTGTTCTACGCCTCGATCCACGAGGACGGCCTCTACCCGGACACGGGGGCGCTCGACGAGACGGGCGAGGGTGAGGGAGCGGGGACGACGGCGAACCTCCCGCTTGCGGCCGGCGCGGGCGACGCCGACTACCTCTACGCGGTCGACGAGACAATCGCGCCCGCACTCGACCGATTCGATCCCGACCTGATACTCGTCTCCGCCGGCTTCGACGCGCACCGCCACGACCCCATCTCGCGGATGCGCGTCTCCTCCGAGGGGTACGCCCTGTTGACCGACCGGATCCGGACGCTCGCGAACACCGTGGACGCCGCCGCCGCGTACGTCCTCGAAGGCGGGTACGGACTCGACACGCTCGCCGAGGGCGTCTCGATGGTCCATGAGACGTACGACGGCCGGACTCCCGTTGCCACCGACGAGGAACCGGACGAGAAGACGGAAGCGCTCGTCGACGACCTCCGATCGGAACTGGACCTGTAGCCCGGGGAAGACTCGTCGGACTCGCGGTTGACGACGCTCACCGCTCGTGGTTGGTCGGAACGAGAACGCCCGGAGCGGGATTTGAACCCGCGTCACGACCGTGACAGGGTCGTATGATGGGCCACTACACCATCCGGGCAAACAGCGACAGCTCCCCGAACCGTGGGGACGCCCGGAGCGGGATTTGAACCCGCGTCACGACCGTGACAGGGTCGTATGATGGGCCACTACACCATCCGGGCTTGTCGCATCAGTTCGTATCCCTGTCTGCCAAATAAGGCTTGTCATCCCCGCCGAGGGTGGGGGTCGGTGACAGGAAACCTCGGTTCCCGGACGGCGACGGTCGGGGGTCCGTGGGTCGCGTTGCCGGTCTCGTCCGGTATGCTTTTGTGGGAAACTCACGTGTGTGGGAGTGTCGGACGCCCTCGATCCGTGAGCGGTGCGCAGCGGTGCTTGGTAAGTCTTATGACGCTGGCGCGAGTATACGTCTGTAGTATATCGTGATAGCTTCTCCCCACCACCAGCACCCATGGTAGACGTAAGCCAACACGAACTCGTCCCGGACCACGTACTCCTTGAGGACCCCGAGGAGGTCGAGTCGGTCCTGGCGGAGTACGACGTGACGAAGACTGACCTACCGAAGATCAAACGCACGGATCCCGCGCTCCCCGACGAGGCCGAGGTCGGCGACGTGGTGAAAATCGTTCGAAACTCCCGCACGACCGACGAGGCGGTCGTATACCGACTGGTCGTCTCATGAACAGGCAAGACCGACGCGTGGTTTCACGCGAATACTTCTCGGACGAACGGCTCGCTGAACACCACTTCCGCTCGTTCAACAACTTCCTGGACCGCGGCATGCAGGAGGTCGTCGACGAGAAGGAGACGATCGAGACCGACATCGGCGACAAGGAGGGACAGGAGCCGGTGTACGTCGAACTCGGCGACGTGCGGATGGTCACGCCGCGCGTCCGCGAGGCCGACGGTTCCGAAGAACTGCTCTACCCGCAGGAGGCCCGCCTCCGGAACATCACCTACTCCGCGCCCGTGTTCATGGAGATGTCCATCGTGCGCGGCGGCGAGGACGAGCCGGAGCAGGTCGTCGACACGACCGAGACCAAGGTCGGCCGGATGCCGATCATGGTCGGCTCGAACAAGTGTAACATGGCGGACTTCTCCGACGAGGAGCTCATCGACATCGGTGAGGACCCCGTCGACCCCGGCGGCTACTTCATCGTCAACGGCTCCGAGCGCGTGCTGATGACCTCGGAGGACCTCGCCCCGAACAAGATTCTCGCCGAGTATGACTCGAAGTACGGCGACGAGATTCAGGTCGCCAAAACGTTCTCCCAGCGCCGCGGGTACCGCGCGCTGGTGCTGTGCGAGCGCAACCGCGAGGGGTTGCTCGAAGTGTCGTTCCCGTCCGTCTCGGGCTCTATCGACTTCGTGACGCTCGTCCGCGCGCTCGGCTTGGAGTCGGACGAGGAGATCGTCCACCGCGTCTCGGACGACCCCGAGATCGTGAAGTTCATGCTGGAGAACTTAGAGGAGGCCTCGGTCCAGACGACCGAGGGGGCCATCGAGACCCTCGGCGAGCGCGTCGCCTCCGGGCAGGGGAAAAACTACCAGCTCAAGCGGGCGAACTACGTCATCGACCGCTACCTCCTCCCGCACCTCCACGAGGAGGGCGTCGACGAGGAAGACGTGCGGATCAACAAGGCGTACTACCTCTGCCGGATGGCCGAGGCGTGTTTCGAACTCGCCTTGGACCGCCGCGAGGCCGACGACAAGGACCACTACGCGAACAAGCGTCTGAAGGTCTCCGGCGACCTCATGCGCGACCTGTTCCGCACCGCCTTGAACAAGCTGGCGCGCGACGTGAAATACCAGCTCGAACGCGCGAACATGCGGAACCGGCAGCTCACCGTCAACACGGTGGTCCGCTCGGACGTGCTGACCGAGCGGCTCGAACACCCGATCGCGACGGGCAACTGGGTCGGCGGGCGCTCCGGCGTCTCGCAGCTCGTCGACCGGACGGACTACATGGGCGTGCTCTCGCACCTCCGGCGGCTTCGGTCGCCGCTGTCGCGGTCGCAGCCGCACTTCGAGGCGCGGGACCTCCACGCGACCCAGTGGGGTCGGATCTGCCCCTCCGAGACCCCGGAGGGACCGAACTGTGGGCTGGTGAAGAACTTCGCGCAGGCGATGGAGCTCTCCCAGACCGTCGAGGACGAACAGGGGCTAAAACGAGAACTGGCGTCGATGGGTGTCGAAGGGATTCCCGGCATCGAGGGCGTCGAACGACAGACGGCGGACGATTAACATGGCACAAGCAGAACGCGAAGCGAAGGTGTACGTCAACGGGAGCCTCGTGGGCACCCACGAGAACCCCGACGAGCTCGCCGAACAGATCCGAGAGGCGCGCCGCCGCGGCGACGTGAGCGAGATGGTGAACGTCTCGGTGAAAGACCGGACCCGAGAGGTCATCGTCAACGCCGACGCGGGGCGGGCGCGACGCCCGCTCATCGTCGTCGAGAACGGCGAGCCGCTGCTGGGCGACGAGGAGATCGAGGCACTCGAACGCGGCGATGTCGAGTTCGAGGACCTCGTCGAACGCGGCTACGTCGAGTTCATCGACGCCGAGGAGGAAGAAGACATCCTCGTCGCCGTCGACGAGGCGGACGTGACCGAGGACCACACGCACCTCGAGATCGACCCGCAGCTCGTGTTCGGCATCGGCGCGGGGATGATCCCCTATCCGGAGCACAACGCGAGCCCGCGGATCACGATGGGCGCGGGGATGATGAAGCAGTCGCTCGGACTCCCCTCGGCGAACTACCGCATCCGGCCGGACACGCGTCAACACCTCCTCCACTACCCGCAGCTGGCGATGGTGAAGACGCAGACGTCCGACCAGATCAGCTTCGACAAGCGGCCGGCGGCACAGAACTTCGTCGTCGCCGTGATGTCCTACGAGGGCTTCAATATCGAGGACGCCTTGGTGATGAATCAGGGCTCCGTCGACCGCGCGCTCACCCGCTCGCACTTCTTCCGGACGTACGAGGGCGAGGAGCGCCGGTACCCCGGAGGACAGGAGGACCGCTTCGAGATCCCCGATCAGGATGTCCGTGGCGCGCGCGGCGAGGACGCCTACACCCACCTCGACGAGGACGGGCTCGTCAACCCCGAGACGAAGGTCGACGAGTCGTCGGTGCTTTTGGGCAAGACCAGCCCGCCGCGCTTCCTCGAGGAGCCGGACGACATGGGCGGGCTCTCCCCGCAGAAGCGCCGGGAGACCTCGGTGACGATGCGTTCGGGCGAGTCCGGCGTCGTCGACACGGTGACCCTGATGGAGGGCGAGGACGGTTCGAAGCTCTCGAAGGTGAAGGTGCGCGACCAGCGCGTCCCGGAGCTGGGCGACAAGTTCGCGTCCCGGCACGGCCAGAAGGGCGTCGTCGGCCACCTCGCCCCGCAGGAGGACATGCCGTTCACCGAGGAGGGGGTCGTCCCCGACCTCGTAATGAACCCGCACGCGCTGCCGTCGCGGATGACGGTCGGCCACGTGCTGGAGATGCTCGGCGGCAAGGTCGGCTCGCTGCGCGGCTCCCGGGTCGACGGGACGCCGTTCCAGGGAGAAGACGAGGAGGAGCTCCGCGACGGGCTCGAAGACCACGGGTTCAAATCCTCCGGCAAGGAGGTTATGTACTCCGGCGTCACCGGCGAGAAGATCGACGCCGAGATCTTCGTCGGGACGATCTTCTACCACAAGCTGTACCACATGGTATCGAACAAGCTCCACGCCCGCTCGCGCGGGCCGGTCCAGGTGCTCACGCGCCAGCCGACCGAGGGGCGCGCCCGCGAGGGGGGGCTGCGCGTCGGGGAGATGGAGCGCGACACGATCATCGGCCACGGCGCGTCGATGGTCCTCAACGAACGGCTGCTGGAGTCCTCCGACGCCGAGACGGTCCACGTCTCGGCGGAAACCGGACTCGTCGCCGTCGAGGACCGAGAGCAGCGCCGCGTGTACGACCCGGTCACGGGCGATGAGGACGATATCCACGAGTTGGAAGTCAGCTACGCGTTCAAGCTGCTGCTCGACGAGATGATCGCCCTCGGCATCCGACCGAAACTCGAACTGGAGGACGCGATTTAGATGTCAACGCAAACACCAAAAGTGCTCGGCGGGATCGACTTCGGACTCATGGACCCGGAGACGTACCGGGACATGTCCGCGACGAAGGTGATCACGGCCGACACGTACGACGACGACGGCTATCCGATCGACATGGGGCTGATGGACCCGCGGCTGGGCGTCATCGACCCCGGTCTGGAGTGTCGGACCTGCGGCTCCCACTCCGGCTCCTGTAACGGTCACTTCGGCCACATCGAACTGGCCGCACCGGTCATCCACGTCGGCTTCACCAAGCTCATCCGGCGGCTGCTCCGGTCGACGTGCCGGGAGTGTGGTCGACTGGCCTTAGACGACGCACAGCGCGACGAGTTCCGCGACCGCTACGAGCGGGCGAAGGAGCTCGGCGACGACGAACACGACGTGCTGAAGGCCGCCGTCCGGCAGGCCCGGAAGGCGTCGACGTGCCCGTTCTGCGGCGAGCCGCAGGCGGACATCAAACACGAGAAGCCGACCACCTACTACGAGGTTCAGGACGTGCTCTCGGGCGACTACTCCGAGCGCATCGCGGCCGCGATGCAGCCCGACGAGGAGGCGGACGACCCGGGCACCTCACCGCAGGAGCTGGCCGAAGAGACCGACATCGCTGTAGACCGGATCAACGACATCATGGCCGGCGAGTTCCGCCCGCGCAAGGAGGACCGTCGCGCTATCGAGACGGTCCTCGATGTCGATCTCACCGAGGAGGACATGAACAAGCTGATGCCCTCGGACATCCGCGACTGGTTCGAGGACATCCCGGACGAGGACCTCGAAGTCCTCGGCATCGACTCCGAACACTCCCGCCCGGAGTGGATGGTCCTGACGGTGCTGCCGGTGCCGCCGGGCACCACGCGACCATCCATCACGCTCGACAACGGCCAGCGCTCCGAGGACGACCTCACGCACAAGCTGGTCGACATCATCCGGATCAACCAGCGGTTCATGGAGAACCGAGAGGCCGGTGCCCCGCAGCTGATCATCGAGGACCTCTGGGAGCTGCTCCAGTACCACGTCACCACGTTCGTCGACAACGAGATCAGCGGGACGCCGCCGGCGCGACACCGCTCCGGTCGCCCCCTCAAGACCCTCAGCCAGCGGTTGAAGGGCAAGGAGGGTCGCTTCCGCGGCTCGCTGTCCGGAAAACGCGTCAACTTCTCCGCCCGGACCGTCATCTCGCCGGACCCGACGCTGTCGTTAAACGAGGTCGGCGTCCCAGACCGGGTCGCCAAGGAGATGACCCAGACGCTCAACGTCACCGAGCGCAACGTCGAGGAGGCGCGCCAGTACGTCCGGAACGGGCCGGAGGCCCACCCCGGAGCCAACTACGTGCGCCGCCCCGACGGTCGCCGGCTGAAGGTGACCGAGAAGAACTGCGAGGAGCTCGCTGAGAAGGTCGAGCCGGACTGGGAGGTGAACCGCCACCTCGTGGACGGCGACATCGTGATCTTCAACCGGCAGCCCTCGCTCCACCGGATGTCGATCATGGCCCACGAGGTCGTGGTGATGCCGTACAAGACGTTCCGGCTCAATACCGTCGTCTGTCCGCCGTATAACGCCGACTTCGACGGCGACGAGATGAACATGCACGCGCTACAAAACGAGGAGGCCCGCGCCGAGGCGCGCGTTCTCATGCGCGTCCAAGAGCAGATCCTGAGCCCCCGCTTCGGCGGGAACATCATCGGCGCGATCCAGGACCACATCTCCGGGACCTACCTGCTCACTAACTCAAACCCCGAGTTCACGGAGACGCAGGCGCTGGACCTGCTGCGCGCGACCCGCGTCGACGAGCTACCCGAGGCCGACGGCGTCGACGACGAGGGCCGCGAGTACTGGACCGGTCGGACGCTGTTCTCGGAGCTGCTCCCCGACGATCTGGACCTCTCGTTTACCTCCTCGGCGGGCGACGATGTCGTCATCGAGGACGGCCGGCTGATCGAGGGCACCATCGACGAGGACGCGGTCGGCGCGTTCGGCGGCGAGGTCGTCGACACGCTCACGAAGGAGTACGGCGAGACACGCTCCCGCGTGTTCATCAACGAGATCGCGTCGCTGGCGATGCGCGCGATCATGAACTTCGGGTTCTCGATCGGAATCGACGACGAGTCGATCCCGCCGGCGGCCGAAGAGCAGGTCGACGACGCCATCGAGAGCGCCTACGACCGCGTTCAGGAGCTGATCTCAACCTACGAGGCGGGCGAGCTCGAGTCGCTCCCCGGTCGCGGCGTCGACGAGACGCTGGAGATGAAGATCATGCAGACGCTCGGGAAGGCCCGCGACTCGGCCGGGGAGATCGCCGACCAGCACTTCGGCGACGACAACCCGGCGGTCGTGATGGCCCGCTCGGGCGCGCGTGGTTCGATGCTGAACCTGACGCAGATGGCCGGCTCCGTCGGCCAGCAAGCGGTCCGCGGCGAGCGGATCAACCGCGGCTATGAGGACCGGACGCTCTCGCATTACCGGCCGAACGACCTCTCCTCGGAGGCGCACGGCTTCGTGGAGAACTCCTACCGCGGCGGGCTCACCCCCGAGGAGTTTTTCTTCCACGCGATGGGCGGCCGCGAGGGGTTGGTCGACACGGCGGTCCGGACCTCTAAGTCCGGCTACCTCCAGCGGCGGCTCATCAACGCGCTCTCAGAACTGGAGGCGCAGTACGACGGCACGGTCCGGGACACTTCGGGCCGGATCGTCCAGTTCGAGTTCGGCGAGGACGGCACCTCGCCGGTGAAAGTCTCCTCCGGCGAGGAGGACGGCATCGACGTCGACGGCATCGTTGACCGCGTCGTCGACGCCGAGTTCGAGTCCAGCGAGGAGAAAGAGCGGTTCCTCGGCGGACGCGAGCCGCCGACGAACCTCTCGGAGCACGCCGGACCGGGTCTGAACAAGGCCGGCGAACTGGAGGTGGAGTCGGATGACTGAGTACGAGCACGTCACCGACGACATGGAGGCGGTCGTGGAGGCGACCGAGCTCCCCCGCCGCCTCAGAGACGAGGTGTACGAGGCGCTCGACCGCAAGGCCGAGGAGACCGGCGAGGTCACCATCGAGCAGGCGACCGATGTCGCCGAGGGCGTCCAGAACCGCTACGAGCAGACGCGGGTTGATCCTTTGGATCCTGTTGGGACTGTTTCTGCCCAATCGATCGGTGAGCCCGGAACTCAGATGAGCGTCCCCTACGACGAGCGCGTTGTCATCCGACAGAACGGCGAGACCGATGTCATCGAGATCGGCTCGCTCGTCGACGATGTGATCAGTTCCCACGATGTCCGAAACCTCGACGACCACGAGGTCGCGCTGGCTCCGGACGGACTGGAGACGCTGTCACTCGATGACGACGAGACCGCCCGATGGAAATCGATTGAGGAGGTGAGCCGCCACGAGACACCCGACGAGCTGCTCCGATTCGAACTCGAGTCTGGACGCTCGATCCGGGCGACGAAAGCCCACTCGTTCGTCACGCGACGCAACAACGACGTGGTACCCGTCGCTGGCGACGACCTCGACGTGGGCGATTGGCTGCCCGTCGCGGCGTCGTTCGACGCCGAGGAGACCGACGAGATAGACCTCCGGGAGTACCTTCCGGCGACCGACTACTGGTACACCTCGACGCTGACCGACGGCGGGGTCGAGACGGTACCCGGTGGGGAGGCGCAGCTCCAGAACAAGCGCGACGCGCTCGAAGCTGGCGAGATCGACGAGCATACTGTCTATCCGGCTGGCGGTACTGTCGGACTCCCCGAGCGGTTCCCACTGGACGCTGAGACCGGGTTCTTCGTCGGCGCGTGGCTCGCCGAAGGATCGCTCACGGACCACTACGTTTCGGTCTCGAACATCGACGAGACGTTCCAGGACGGCGTTCGCTCCTTCGCCGAGCGGTTCGACTTCACGGTCAACGAGTACGAGAACGACAGCGGGTTCGCTCGCGGCTACGACGTACGCGTGAACGGCACGATCCTCGCGGACTTCCTCCGTGCGGCGTGTACGGCGGGTGACGAGAAGGTCGTTCCCGGGTTCGCCTTCGGTGCCGACGAGGCGTTTGTTCGCGGTCTCCTCCGCGGGTACTTCAGTGGCGACGGAAACGTCGCGGACGCCGCCGTCCGATCCAGTTCGAGGAGCGCGCGACTCACGGCCGGCATCGCGATGTTGCTCGCCCGGTTCGACGTGTACGCGACGCTCGGCGAGCAGGACGGCTCGCGAACACTCCGAGTTCCGAAGAAACACGTTGGTCGGTTCACCGACCGCATCGGAATGGTCGGAGATCGCGGCGAGGAACTCGACTCGCTCGCGGCGGATCTGGACGCGGGCGGTCCCGACGCTACCGACCAGATCCCGAACTTCGGCGACGCGCTCCGTGAGGTCGCGTCGGACGCCGGGATACCGAGCCGGCAGGTCAACGCCGCGTCGAACCGCCAGCGTGTCGGTCGTTTACGGCTCGAACGGCTCGTCGACGACGCGGAGGCGGCGGGCGTCGAATCGGACGCACTCGATTCTCTCCGGCAGGCCGTCGTGGGCGACGTGGTCTGGGACCGGATCGAGTCGATCGAGACGGTCGAAAGCGAGTACGACCACGTCTACGACTTCTCGGTCGAGGGGCTGGAGACGTTCACGACTGCCGAGGGCGTCGTGACGCACAACACGATGAACACGTTCCACTACGCTGGCGTCGCAGAGATCGACGTCACGCAGGGGCTACCGCGGCTCATCGAGCTGGTGGACGCCCGGAAGACGCCGGACACGCCGATGATGACGGTGTACCTCGAAGACGAGTACGCGACCGACCGCGAGAAGGCCCACGAGGTCGTCTGGTCGATCGAGGCGACGCGCATCCTCGCGCTCGGCGACGTGTCGACGAACGTCGCGGACATGCTGGTCCGGATCGACCTGAACGACGACACGCTCTTAGAGCGGTGGCCGACCTACTCGAACCCCACCGAGATCGCCGAGATCATCGCGGAGACGATCGAGGACGCGCTCGGCGTCGACGCCCGGCAGTCGGGCACCGTGATCGAGTTCGGTCCCAACGAGCCGAGCTACCGCGAGCTGCTCCAGCTCGTCGAGCGGCTGCGCGAGATCGTGTTCAAGGGCATCGAGGAGATCGAACGCGTCGTCATCCGTAAAGAGGAGATCGACGGCGACGAGGAGTTCGTCCTCTACACCGAGGGGTCGGCGTTCGGCGACACCCTCGCGATAGAGGGCGTCGACGCCTCCCGGTCGACGTGTAACAACATCCACGAGATCTACCGGAACCTCGGCGTCGAGGCGGCCCGCGAGACCATCATCGATGAGACGAAGAACACGCTCGAAGAGCAGGGGCTCGACGACGTGAACGTCCGTCACCTCATGCTCGTCGCGGACATCATGACGAACAACGGCGAGATCGAGTCGATCGGCCGGCACGGCATCTCCGGCAACAAGGACTCGGTACTCGCGCGGGCGGCGTTCGAGGTGACGGTCAACCACCTGCTCGACGCCGCGATCCACGGCGAGTACGACGAGCTCGACGGCGTCATCGAGAACGTCATCGCCGGCAAGCCCATCTCGATGGGGACCGGCGACGTCGACCTCCGGATGGGGTCACGCGTCGTGAGCGACGACTAATGTACGTCGAGCTCTCCGACGAGGCACGGCGCTACATCGGTCGATTCGACGAGCTGACCGGCGTCACGCCGACGGACTGCCTCGTGGAGGGCGACTGCCTCGTGTTCGTGGTGCCTGCGGGCGAGATGGCGGCGGCGATCGGACAGGGTGGCGAGACCGTCGCGGAGGCCGAACGTCGGCTCGCGAAGTCGATCGAACTGGTCGAGGACGCGGACACGGCCGAGGCGTTCGTCGCGAGTACGCTCGCCCCGGCGGCGGTCAACGCCGTCACCATCTCCGAGCAGAACGACCGTGTGGCGTACGTCGAGGTCCCCGAGGCGGACCGCGGCGTCGCCATCGGCGCGGACGGGGCGAACATCGAGACCGCCCGTCGGCTCGCGGAGCGGCACTACGACGTCGACGACGTCCAACTGACCTGACGCGTCTCGCCCGCGGCGGCGACGGACTTCGGGGATCGACTCTCCCGCGCAGACCGCGCGAACGACGACGTTTCGCGCCGGCTTATCGGCTCAGCGTTGTTTTACGTCCGTTGTTCGATCCGTGAAACGGCCTCAGATTCGGCAAGCGGTACCTCTCGACCGATCTGAGGCCGTTTCTCGACGGAGAAAGACGACGCTTAAGTAGCTCCGTTCGGAAGTAGACGCACGATGGCGAACGGCAAGTACGCGGCCCGTAAGCTCAAAAAGGACCGGCAGAAGCGTCGCTGGTCCGACTCCGAGTATGCTCGGCGCGAGCGCGGGCTCAAAGAGAAGTCCGACCCGCTTGAGGGTGCCCCGCAGGCGCGCGGCATCGTCTTGGAAAAGGTCGGCATCGAGGCAAAGCAGCCGAACTCGGCGATCCGGAAGTGCGTCCGGGTTCAGCTCATCAAAAACGGGAAACAGGTCACCGCGTTCTGTCCCGGTGACGGTGCGATCTCCTTCATCGACGAACACGACGAGGTCACGATCGCCGGGATCGGCGGTGCGAAGGGTCGCGCGATGGGTGACCTCTCCGGCGTCAACTACAAAGTCGAGAAGGTCAACGGCGTGTCGATGATCGAACTGGTTCGCGGGAACGCGGAGAAACCGGTCAGATGAGCGGTGAGGAGACCGAGGCGGCGTCCGGCGAGGACGTCGCCGCCGACGAACCGGACCCGGACGCGCCCGCGTCCAGCGAGGCAGCCAACGAGAACGCCAAGCTGTTCGGCGTCTGGGATGTCACCGAAATCGCCTACGAGGACCCCTCCACGAAGCGGTACATGACCGTGACGCCCATCGCGCACACGATGGGCCGACACGCGTCCAAGCAGTTCAAGAAGTCCGAGATTTCGCTGGTCGAGCGGCTTATCAACCGCCTGATGCAAACCGACGAGAACACGGGCAAGAAACAGCAGGCGACCCGGATCGTCCGCGACGCCTTCGACATCGTCCACGAGCGGACCGAGGCGAACCCGGCCCAGATCCTCGTAACGGCCGTCGAGAACGCCGCGCCCCGCGAGGAGACCGTCCGCCTGAAGTACGGCGGGATCTCGGTCCCGAAGGCCGTCGATGTCGCGCCGCAGCGTCGCGTCGATCAGGCGCTGCTTTTCATCTCCGACGGCGTCGCCAGCGCGACGTACAAGTCGACGACCTCGGCCGCCGAGGCGCTCGCGAACGAGCTGATCTCCGCCGCCGACTACGATGTCGAGGCCTCCTACTCCATCTCGCAAAAAGAGGAGCGCGAACGCGTCGCCGCCGCGGCCCGCTGACGCCGGACCGACCGACGGGCCGTTTTCTCCAGTTCGCCACACCGACCACCCCCGGGTCCGTCGCGAGCGACTCGCGGGGCGTGTGGGTCGGCGAGCGCGGTGACTCCGGTGTCATCGCTGGCGACGACTGAAAAAACGGGAAAACCGGGTTCCGACCGGGCGGCCGGCGTCGACCGTGCGCTCAGTCGTCGGCCGGCGCTGCGCCGGAACCGCCGTCCGCGTGCTGCCGTTTGACCCACGAGAGCTTGCCGCCGGCCGCGAGGATGTCGCGCTCGCGCTCGGAGGCGTCGAGGTCGGCGGTGAACTCCCACTCGCCGTTGACGCTCACGGCGAACTCCTTCTGCCCGGAGCTGACGCCCGCGGGCACGTCGTCGACGATCTCGATGTCGTCGCCTTGGTCGATCCGCTCGTAGGTCTCCTCGTCGATCGCCAGCGGAACGATCCCGAAGTTGAAGAGGTTCGCCTTGTGGATGCGGGCGAAGCTCTGTGCGAAGACTGCCTCGATGCCGAGGTACATCGGACAGAGGGCGGCGTGTTCACGGGAGGAGCCCTGCCCGTAGTTCTCTCCGGCCACGAGGACCCCGCGGTCGGCGGCGAGCGCGCGTTCGGCGAACGTGTCGTCGACGCGCGAGAGCGTGAACTCGGAGAGCTTCTCGATGTTCGAGCGGAACTTCAGGATGTCGGCCGTCGCCGGGATGATGTGGTCGGTGGTGATGTTGTCCTTCATCTTGAGGAGGGCCTCACCGCCGTCCACGTCGATTCCGTCTTTCAGCGGCACGTCGCCGATGTTCGGACCCTTGACGAGCCCGTCGTCGATCGCCTCGTCGGGCGAGATGATGTCGGAGTCGTCTTCACCCATCCCGGGACCGTACTTCGTCCCCATCTCTAGGCCGGGGGCCTCAAGCTCGCTGAGTTCGTCCGCGAGGTCGCGCGGGTCGACGATCTCGCCGGTGATGGCCGCCGCAGTGGCCACCTCGGGCGAGCAGAGGAAGACGGAGTCGTCCTCGATGCCGGAGCGACCCTCGAAGTTGCGGTTGAAGGTGCGCAGCGAGACGGAGTCGGAGGCGGGCACGTGGCCGATGCCGATACACGCGCCGCAGGTCGCCTCGGAGAAGTTGACGCCGGCCGCCATCATCTCCGCGGTCCAGCCCTCGCGGGCTAGCATCTCGGAGGCCTGCTTCGAGCCGGGTGCGACGATCATCTCGGTCTGCTTGGCGACCTCGCGGTCCTCGAGCATCTTCGCGCTTGGGAGGATGTCCTCGTAGGCACCGTTGGTACAGGAGCCGACGATGACCTGCTCGACGTCGGTCCCCTCGTACTCGCTGACGGGGGCGACGTTGTCGGGCATCGAGGGCGCGGCCACGAGCGGTTCGAGTTCGTTCAAGTCGACCTCGACCGTCTCGGCGTACTTCGCGTCGTCGTCGGGCTGAAGGTCGACGTACTCCCCTTCGCGGTCCTGACGCGCGAGCCAGTCTCTCGTCTTCTCGTCGGTCGCGAAGATCGAGGAGGTCGCGCCCAGCTCGGTGCCGAGGTTCGTGATCGTGGTACGCTCGGGAATCGAGAGCTTCTCGGCTCCCGGTCCGGTGTACTCGAAGATCTTCCCCACGCCGCCCTTGACGGTCAGCTCGCCGAGGAGGTGGAGCGCGACGTCCTTGGCGGTCGCCCACTCGGGGAGCTCGCCTTCGAGGTGGACGTTGACGACCTCCGGCATCTCGACGTAGTATGGGCCGCCGCCCATCGCGACGGCGATGTCGAGGCCGCCCGCGCCGATCGCGAGCTGGCCGAGGCCGCCGGGCGTCGGCGTGTGCGAGTCGGAGCCGAGCAGCGTCTTGCCGGGCGCTGCGAAGTTCTCCTTGTGGACCTGATGGCAGATCCCGTTACCGGGGCGGGAGAAGTACGCGCCGTACGTGCCCGCCGCAGAGCGGAGGAACCGGTGGTCGTCGGTGTTCTTAAAATCGAACTGATACGTCTGGTGGTCGCAGTACTGCGCGGCCAGCTCCGTCTGGATCTCGTCCATCTCCAGCGCCTCGAACTGGAGCCACACCATCGTCCCCGTCGTGTCCTGCGTCAGCACCTGGTCGATCTCGATACCGATCTCCTCGCCGGGCGTCAGTTCGCCCTCGACGAGATGGTCACCGAGGATCTTCTCCGTAATCGTCTGTTCCATAGTATCCGCAGATGGACATTCTACGATTATAAATCCGCGTGTTTCAGGACCGATGCCTTCGCCTAATACGTGCCTTCAGACCTTGTTTGACGCGTGCCACCGTAACACAAGAAGGCGGGCGTTCGGATGGGCCGGGCCGTCCCGGCCGGTGACGGGGACGGACGGTAGAATGGGGAGTCAGGGCGGTCGGTGGGTCAGCGCTGCCGCTCGCAGCGCGCCGTCACTCGTACTCCGTGATAGTGAGCGTGTACTCACCGCTCCCGCTATAGGAGTTCACGAGCACGTGTAGGTCCGTCGAGGCGTCGGGGCTGTCGATGCTGATGGTCTCTTGGGAGTCGGTCGTCCACGACCGGTAGTCGTAGTCCGAGGTGGTCGGGCACGCGCCGACGCCCGTGTTCGCGTAGAGGTCGAAGTCGGCGTCCGACGGGCCGTCGAGTTCGAGGACGACCCTCCCCGGGTCGCTGTACTCGAAGGCGTACGTCCAGCAATCCTCGTCCGAATAGCCGGACAGCGAGTCCGTCACCGACACCGACGTGGACCCGTCGCCGCCATCCCCGCCACCTCCCCCGCCGCCGGACCCAGGGTCGGTGGTGACGGCGGTGCCGGCGTCGACGCGGCCGGAGCCCTGCTCTTCGGTGGAGAGGCCGACGTTGACGGCCGTGGCCTTCAGGTGGTCGCGGAGTTCCGTGTTCGTGAGGTCGTACTGGGCGAGCGTCAGCCCCGCGACGCCGGCGACGACGGGCGTCGCCATCGATGTCCCCGAGATCTTGTTGTAACCGTCGTCGGTCCACGTCGAGAGGACGTTCGTCCCGGGTGCCGCGAGTTCGATCTCGTTGCCGTAGTTCGAGTACGACGCCAACGTCTCGTCGGGGTCAAGCGCGCTTACTCCGAGACACTCGCTGTACGCCGCGGGGTACGACACGGAGTTCTGACCATCGTTACCCGCTGCGGCGACGACCAGCGCCCCGTTGTCGGTGGCGTACGAGACGGCGTTTTTCATCGTGTCCGTGTACCCGCCGCCGCCCAGCGAGAGGTTGATCACGTCAGCGCCTTTGTCGGCCGCCCACGTCACGGCGTCGGCGATATCGCTCGTGGATCCCGAGCCCCGTTCGGAGAGCGCGCGCCCGGAGAGTACGCTGGAGTTCCCGATGCCGGTGACGCCCTCGCTGTTGTCGGTCTCGGCGGCGGCGATACCCGAGACGTGCGTGCCGTGGTATTCGTCACTGAGGACATCGGGGTAGGGATCGCTGTCGTCGTCCACGAAGTCCCGACCGTAGTTGGAGACGGCGTCGTCCATGTTGTCGTCGAGGTCGGGGTGGTCGTACTTCACGCCCTGGTCGACGACGCCGATGGTGACGTTCGCGTCGCCGAACGTCTCGTCCCAGGCGTCCGGCGCGTTCACCCGCTGATCCGCGTACTGGTCGTCATACCGCGGGTCGTTCGGCGCGAGCTGTGCGGTGAGTTCGACGTTCTCTTCGACGTACTTCACCGCGTCAGCGCGCTTCAGGCGCTCCTGGAAGTTCTCGTGGGCGGGCTCCGCGGCGTTCTCCGGCAGCCCGACCACGGTCGTGTTCAGCGTCTCGTTGCCGGACAGGGCCTCCTCGTCGCCCTTCAGGAACTGCTTGACGTACCCCTTCGGGTCGTCCTCGGTCGCGGAGACCCCGACGATGTACTCGCGTCGGTCCGGGCCGCCGCCGTTCCCGGGCACGGCCGAGGCCGCCCCCACCATCGCTACCGTACTCACTGCGGTCGCTCCTATAAAGCTGCGACGCGTCAGGTTGGTATTATCTGCCATACCACTCGCAAACACATCCATCCCACAATTAAATTTTTTCAAATTCAACTGTAGGAATTAATGTCAACCAAATTTGAGTTTAACCCAAGAGTTGGTACGATCTTTCACCGCGGCCGATATCGACAGACCATTACGCGACGACGACGAGTGCCCACGCCATGTACGCCAGCGGCGCGTTCGTCGCCGACCACGTCAACCCGCTCACCGACGAACAGATCCAGCCGAACGGCGTCGACCTCACCGTCGAGACCGTCCTCGAACAGCGCGAACCCGGTCGCATCGGCCGCGACGACAAGACCGTCGGCGACCGCCGACCGGTCCAGCCCGACGCCACGAGCGAGGACGCCAAGCGCGTCTCCCTCACCCCCGGCGGCTACGTCCTCCAGTACGCCGAAACCATCTCCATCCCGGCGGGCTACGTCGGCTTCATCTACCCGCGGTCGTCGCTCATGCGGAACTCCTGTATGCTCAACACCGCCGTCTGGGACGCCGGCTACACGGGCAAGGGCGAGGGACTGCTCGAAGTCCACCACGACATCGAACTGGAGCGCGGCGCGCGGATCGCACAGCTGGTGTTCGCCGAGGCCGACCACGACGGGACCTACGACGGCGCGTATCAGGGTGAACGGCTCTGAGCGCCGCCCCCCGCCCGGACTCACTCCCCGGCCGTCCAGTCGCCGCCGACGCGGTCGATCCCCATCATGTCCTCGCCGGCGTGTTCCGTGAACACGACCTTACAGTTCGGCTCGGGGACGCCGAACGCTTCCACGGCCCGCTCCATCACCGCCAAGGCGAACGCGCGCTTGTACTCGAAGGGGCGTCCCTCACGGATCTCGGCGTCCAGAAACAGCAGCGGCCCCTCCGCTTCCCGCCCTATCGCCATCGTCGACGGCTCGTGTTCCGCGACCGTCACGGCGACGTGACCCCGGGAGGTCTCCATCTCCTCGGCGTACCGGTTGGTGACGAACGCGACCAACGACTCGCGCTCCGCGGGCGACAGCGACAGCGTCGTCGCGAACTGTAACAGGGGCATACCCGACGCTCGGTCGGGAGTGACTTCGCCTTGTCGCCCCTCGTGGCGCGCGGTCGTCGCTCTCTCGGAGCGTATCACGCCGGAACTGCGCGAACGCGTCGCTCGGTGGGTAAAGGAACGAACGGCACGCCCGTGCCGGGAAAAGTGGCACGGGCGTGTCGTTCTGTAGGTCCCCGCTGACGCTTCGGCCCTCCAAGCGAAGCGTCGTTTAAGACAAGCGGTGGTAGACACTTAAGAGTGCCGGGGCCGGCAGCACCGTCGTATCAGTCTACTGTCGGGCCGGGTGGTCCTCTCGGAGCCGCGACTGCCCCTCGCCGAGGAGCCGCTCGCGGAGCGTCTCGCCCGTGGGCTCTGCGTCTGCTGGGAGAACGAGACCGCGCTCGCGGAGCTCCGGGACGACGAGGTCGACGAAGTCGACGAGTGAGTCGGGGCGGACGACCTCCTTGACGTTGAATCCGTGGACGCCGACCTCCTCGTGCCAGCGCTGGAGTTCGTCGGCGACCTGTTCGGGCGTCCCGACGACCTTCGGCGAGGTCGTGCCGAGCCCGCAGAACTCCGCGACCTCGCGGACCGTCCACTCGCGGTCGGGCTGGGCCTTCGTGAACGCGTTCATCGTCCCCTGGATCGCGTCCGTCTCGATGTGTTCGACCTTCTGGTCGGGGTCCAGCTCCGAGAGGTCCATGTCGAGGAAGCCGGACAGCAGCGCGAGCGTCGCCTCGACGTCGACGTGGCGCTTGTACTCCTCGTATTTCGCCTCCGCGAGCGCCTCCGTCTCGCCGACGACCGGCACGACGCCGCTCGGCGACGCCCGCCTCCGTCGGCTGACTGGCGAAGACTGCCTCGGCGTTGCGCGCGGCGAACGACCGGCCGTGGTCCGAGGAGCCGGCCTGATAGACGACCGGGGTGCGCTGGGGCGACGGCTCGGAGCCGTGCGGGCCGGGCACCGAGAAGTGGTCGCCCTCGTGGTCGATCTCCGACACTTTCTCCGGGTCCGTGTAGCGGCCGGCCTCGCGGTCGACCTCGACCGCGTCGTCCGCCCAAGAGTCCTCCCACAGCTTGTAACAGACGTCGAGGAACTCGTCGGCGCGGTCGTACCGGGTCTCCTTGTCCATCCGCTCCGAGAGTCCGAGATTCGCCGCGGCCGACTCCAGGTACGAGGTGACCACGTTGATCGCGACCCGCCCGTCGGTGAGGTGATCGAGCGTCGAGAACTCCCGCGCGAGCTGGTAGGGATGGTTGTACGTCGTCGAGCGCGTCACGGCGAAGCCGAGGTCGTCGGTGACCTCCGCCATCGCGGGCACGACGAGCTGCGGGTCGTTCGCGGGCGTCTGGACCGCCCTCTTGACGGCGACCCCGCGGTCGTCGCCGTACACGTCGTAGATACCGCGAACGTCCGCGAAGAACACGGCGTCGAAGCCACCCCGCTCGGCGGTGCGCGCGACCTCGGTCCAGTACTCCCGGTCGGCGTAGTCCGCCGACCGGTCGCCGGGATACCGCCACGACCCGGGCGAGACGTGTTCGACCGAGGTCATGGTGAAGAGGTTGAGATGTAGGTGATCGGACACGGGTGCCAGTACGCGCTCCGGGGTAATACGACCACAGGAAGTGGCGTCACTTGTCGCGGTCGCGGACGCGAGCGGTCGGGTCACCGACTGCCGCCGAGTCCACGTCTCCGGTTTCGACCGCCGCGCGCTACGCCGAGACCGACTCCGGCGAGGAGACGTACGCGGCGAAATCGGAGGTGGTGATGATGCCGATTGGCGCGTCGCCGTCGACGACCGGCACGTGGTGGAAGCCGCGTTCGAGCATCGTCGCGGCGACCGCCGACACGTCGTCCTGCGCGCTCGCCGTGACCGGGTCAGCCGTCATGTATCGCTCGACCGTCGTCTCGGCTTTCGGCTGGCTCTTCGCGACGATGTCGACGAAGTCCGTCGAGGTGAGGATCCCCGCGAGCCTCCCGTCGTCGACGACGAGGACGGAGCTGATATCGTTCTCGAGCAGCACGGTGGCCGCGTCCTCGACCAAGGTGTCCGGCGTCACCGTATGGAGGTCCGTCGACATCAGTTGTGCCACGAAGACGTCTTCGATCTCGTCCATACCAGGGAAACCCGCCCTCGGCGTATAAGCGTTCTCACAGAAACCGCGAGAGCCCGGACTGCCGGCGCGGACCGTCTCCGTCGGGGGTGGCGACCCACGCGGTCCGCTCGTCTCGGAGGCGCTCCCGCTTCGCGTCCGGCGGCTCGGCCGGCTCGAAGGCGGGACAGCCGCTCCCACACTCGCGGCCGGGGTCGACCACGCGGTCGAACTCCGCACAGCGCGGTCGCCCGTCGGCGGTCGCCTCCCCGTTCGCGCACGCTGGCGGGTCGGGACGCCATCCCTTCCCGTACGCCCGCTCGGCGATCCGACGACGCTTGCGGGCCTTCGCCGCCGGGTCGACGAGCGCGATGTCCGTTCGCGAGGGGCGTTCGTCGCGTATCTCGACTCCCGACGCGTCCGGGTCGAGCGGCGTCGCCCCGCGGATCACCTCGCGCTCGCCCGTCTCGGGATCGAACCGCCAGACCCCGACGGCGTCCGGGATCCGGTTGAGGTGCGCGCGGGTGACGTAGGAGGCGGTCGCGAGGACGACCTCGTCGAACAGGCCGAGCGCGGCGTCGTACCGAAGCTGGGCTTCGAGGTCGCCGGGCGTCCCGAGGTCGGGCTTGTTCTCGACGGCGACCAACTCGTCGACCCAGTCGTCCGGGTAGCGCGCGGTTGCCCGCACGACCGGCCGCCCGTCCCGGCGTTCGTGTTCGAGGTAGCCGACCTCGACCGCGCGCTCGACGACGACCGCGGCCCGGTCCGGCGGGAGGTCGAACGCCTCCGCGACGGGGACCGCCTCGCCGGGGCCGACGGCGGCCTCGATGGCGGGGTCCGGGATCCGCTCGGCGGCGATCGCGGCGCGGTCGTCGAACCCGGGACCGGGCGACAGCAGACAGGTGTCGACGATGCGCGTGCCGGGCGTCTCGACGCCCGCGCCGAGCTGTCGGGCGACGACCCGGTCCGGGGATTCGAGCGCGGCACACAGCGCCAGCTCGAACCGATACTCCATGCGGTCGGAAGGGGCGCGGCGGGCTAAAGCGCGTCGGCGGTCCCGTCGTCGTTCGCGAGCGCCTCCCCGCCCCCGGTCGAAACCGCTATTCCCCGGCGGTCCCTACGGCGGCCATGCGCCGGGTCACCCGGAACCTCCTCGTCGCCATCGCCCTGGTCGCCGTCGCGCTGCTCGCGCTCGGCGCGCTGCCGGGCTATCTCGGGAGCGGCGACCCCTACTACCTCACCGTCGAGCCGATCGAGAGGAACGACACCGCGGCCGACGTGAACAACGTCTCCGACCGACGGTACCCGTACCTGGTCGGCGCGATAGAGAGCGCCGACGGCCGCTCCG
The DNA here is from genome assembly GCA_003023405.1 of Halobacteriales archaeon SW_8_68_21. Lineage (GTDB taxonomy): Archaea > Halobacteriota > Halobacteria > Halobacteriales > Haloferacaceae > Halorubrum. The sequence goes on along the minus strand of PXST01000004.1, from coordinate 47,174 downwards.
ACGGCTACCAGACCGGCCCCTTCGGGATGAAAAAGTGGTTCACGCACACGCCGTTCGACGAGGTCGACGCCCTCACCCAGCAGGTGCCGAACGCCTCGACGGAGACCGGCGTGCGGGTGCGTCGCAACGGAGCGGTCTACCACGCGGAGGTGATCCGGTCGTGACGGGCGAACACGGAGGCGGCGATTCCGAAGACGGTCGTGACAGCGCGCGGGCTGACCGCCGGCGGGACGCCGCCGACCTCCGCGACCTCCCCGCGTTCTCCGACGGGCGGAACCACTCGCTGCCGGGTGAGCCGGAGTGGCCGGTGACGGAGGTCGTCGTCGAGTACGACGAGGGCTGGTTCGTCGGCGGCTACGACCGCGTCGAGCAGCCCGACGGGACCGAAAAGAAGTACTACTGGGCGGAGCTGTCGCCCGCGACGGTGATCGTCGCGGTCGCCGACGACCGGGTGCTGTTCGTCGAGCAGTACCGCCCGACGGTGCGGAACACCCAACTGGAGCTTCCCGCGGGGATCGTCGAACCCGGCGAGTCCTACACCGAGGCGGGCGCGCGTGAGCTCGCCGAGGAGACCGGGTTCGAACCGGACTCGACCGCGCTGCTTCAGGAGGTGTGGTGTTCGACGGGCGTGTTGCGCCACACGCGCGGCTACGTGTTCGCCGAGGGACTGACCCCGGTCGACGTCGACCACGACAGCAACGAGTTCCTCGCGCCGCGGTCGGTCCCGGTCGAGGAGGCGCTGGAAATCGCCCGAGAGCCGCCGACGAACGACGCGACGCTTGAGGGACTGCTGTTGGCCGAGCGCGAGGGGGTCTTATAAGTGGGCGGCGGCGTCGGGGGCGTCGATGCGTTCCCGGCCGCCCGGCGATACGCTGTTGATCCTGCCACGACCGAGACCACCGAAGCCCCACCCGCGAGGACTCGATGTGTTCGCTGTGGTCCTCGTCGGTCGCTCGCGTTGCTCTCCTTTCCTGCGGTCCTCGCGTCGCCCGTCTTGATCCTCGCGGCAGCGAGAATCGAAGATTCTCTGGCAGCCGACGCTTCGCGCCGGCTGCCAGAGGGACCGAAGGTCCCTCACGTCTCGCGGTCGCCGGGGACGACCGCTCGCAGGCGCGCGCCACCGCAACCGATCGGTCGTGGTTTCCGAAGCAAACTCGACGCGCGTCCAGTTCATGCGGTCGACACGTGGGTATTAGTCGTCTCGGTTCCTAACGTTTCTCCATGAGCCAGACCTCAGAGCAGTCGGTGTTGTTGTCGGACGACCCCCCACTTGACCTCCGCCTCTCGGAGTCGGAACTGGAGGCGACCCGCGAGCGTATCGTCTCGTTCATCCGCGACGTGGTCGACGACGCGGGCGCGGAGGGCGCGGTCCTCGGCATCTCCGGCGGTATCGACTCGACGCTCACCGCGCACCTCGCCGTCGAGGCCCTCGGCGAGGACGGCCTTCACGGCCTCACCATGCCCTCGGCGGTGAACGACGCGGACGTGATGAGCGACGCGGAGCGCGTCGCCCACGACCTCGGGATCGAGTACGACGTGGTCGAGATCCAACCCATCGTGGAGGCGTTCTTCGACGCGGTCCCGGACGCGGCCGACGACCGCACCGCGGCGGGCAACGTGTACGTCCGCACCCGCGCCGTGTTGAACTACTTCGTCGCCAACGCGGAAGACCGGGTCGTCCTCGGGACTGGGAACCGCGCGGAGGCGATGACCGGCTACTATACGAAGTACGGCGACCAGGCGGTCGACTGTAACCCCATTGGGAACCTCTACAAACAGCAGGTCCGACAGCTTGCCGCGCACGTCGGCGTCCCGCGCGAACTGGTCACGCAGGAGCCGACCGCGGGCATGTGGGAGGGCCAGACCGACGCCACAGAGATGGGGCTCGACTACGACACCGTCGACGCGATTCTGGCGGTCCACGTCGACGGCGGCCTCTCGCGGACGGCGACCGTCCGAGAGCTGGACGTCTCGGAGGAGGCGGTCGACCGCGTGGTCGACCTCCACGAACGCAGCGCCCACAAGCGAGCGATGCCGCCCGCTCCCGAGCAGTAGGGTCCGCGAACGGAAGGAGGGCCGAAGCGAGCCGATAGCGACATTCGGCGGTGGCGTGACCTCAGGCGTTCGGCGCTCGCTCCTTGGCGACTTCCGCGATGCCGGCGTTCGCGGAGCAGTTCGGACACGCGTGTACCCGACCGCGAGCGTCCGAGAACACCCGGACAAACCGCTCGGAGACGTGGGTTCCGCAGTGCTCACAGGCGGGCATTCGGAGTGAACACCTTGTGTGGCGCGTTGGCGAGTATCATCTGTTGGTTCCGCACTCCATACTCGGGTCTCCGCTCATAAGTGAACTTTTCAAACTCCGACCAAAATTCGGCCAAAATCAGCGGGAGAGGCGTCAAAAAAATTTTTTCGGCCTTCGAGAGGAATCGGGAGCTCCCGGAGATTGGCCCCCGGCGATCAGAACTCGCGGAGGTCGTCGAGGACCGCCGCGGCCGAGCCGTCGTCGATCGCCTCGCGGGCCAGTTCCAGCCCCTCCTCGATGGAGTCGGCGTCCTCGCCGGCGTAGATCCGGAGCGCGGCGTTGACGGCGACCGCGTCCGCGAACGCGCCGTCGCGCTCGCCGGCCAGCACTTCCTCGGTGATCTCGGCGGAGTCGACGGCGACGTCGTCGACCGCGAGGTCCGCCTCTTCGAGGTCCATCCCGTACTTCGCGGTCTCGATCTCGAAGTCGCCGAAGGAAGCGCTCCCGCTACCGGCGTCGTCTTCGCCGCCAGTCGCGTCTCCGCCCACAGCGTCCCACTCGGCGACCTTCGTGTAGCCGGGGCGCACGTCGTCGTACCCCTCCATGCCCTGGAACATCAGGACGCGGTCGAGGTCGTGGAACTCGCTCGCAACGAACGTGTCGACCACCTTCTTTGCGAACGCGAGGTGATAGAAGGAGCCGAGGTGGACGGAGGCCCCGGCCGGGTTCGCCAGCGTCTCGATCGTGTTGACGAACGACCGGACGCCCATCATGTCGCGGCGCTCGAACAGGTCGTCGATCGCGGGGTTGAACGCGGGCTGGTAGTAGAAGCCGAAGCCGGTCTCGTCGACCATGTCGGCGGAGGCCGACGGCGTCAGCTCCGTGTGGACGCTGAGTTCGTCGAGGACGTGCTTGTACGCGTCCTGCTTCTGGGTCGGCACGCGGTCGCCCGAGTGGACGACGACGGGCGTGCCCGTCGCGGCCGCGACCGCGCCGGCCGCGACGCCCAAGATCGCGGTCCGGCCCTTCCCGTCGTAGTTCGCGCCGCAGTCGACGGGGTCGGCGTCGGGTTCGGCGTACTCGACGCGCTCGCACATCACGTCGACGTACGCGCCCAACTCCTCCGCCGTGTTCCGCTTCCAGCGGTTCGCGAGCCAGAACGCCCCGAGCGTCGTCGGGTCCGGCTCGCCCGCGAGGATGCGCTCGAACGCCTCCGTCGCCTGCGTGCGCGTGAGGTCGTCGGCCGACTTGTGGCCGGAGCCGCAGACCTCGGTCATCAGCCGTTTGAGGGGCCAGTCGCCGAACTCCTGAGTCGCCTGAGCCATACGCTCCGTTCGGCCTTCCCGACGAAAAGTCCCCCGCTCGGCTCCCGCGCGACGGGAACCGGGCTGGCCACTCACCTGACGGCCTCCGAACCGGGAGTCGGCGCGCGCGAGCGACGGATCCGGACCGCGAGGCCGTTCTCGCGGTATCCGTGGTAACTGTTCGCAAGAAGAAAATACACGTTCGTACTTTTCTGACGAACAGAATTGTATCTCTCAGTTATTCTGTCCCCGCTACATTCCGTAACCATCTACAGAAGGCGTTAGCGTTATATGTACGTTCATCTAGTATGCGATCGTACCCGATGACATCCAAATCCGTGTCCACGGCGCTCACGCTGTATCGTTCCCGCACGCTGACCCTCGAACAGGCGGCGACCGTCGGCGGCTGTTCGACGGACCAGCTCGAGGAGAGCGCCCGGGCATTCGTCTCGACGCCCGCCACCGGCGACGACTGACTCCTCGAACCCCCCGCCGACCCCCTCGCCCCGCTGATGATCGGCCCCTACTGCCTCGGTGTGCTCCGAGCCTGCGATCTGCTGTTCTTCGACGCCGCTCCGAAAACAGTACGTATACCCGACCCCAAACGTACACAATGAGTCTGGACGCCGACTGGCGGGCCGATGTCGACGCGGTCGACGCGATCCTCATCGACGAGTACCAGAGCGGCTTCCCCGTCGAGTCGCGCCCGTTCGAGCGAGTCGCCCGCGAGATCGCGGCCGAGACGGGCGTCGACCTCGACGCCGACGCCGTCCTCGACCGCGTCCGCGGCCTCCGCGAGCGCGGCGTGTTCCGCCGGTTCGGCGCGGTCCTCAACCCGCCAGTGATCGGCTCCTCGACGCTCGCCGCGGTGCGCGCGCCCGAGGAGCGCTTCGACGAGGTCGCCGAGGTGATCGACGGCTACCGGCAGGTGAACCACAACTATCGGCGCGACCACGAGTGGAACCAGTGGTTCGTCGTCACCGCCGGCTCGCGGGAGCGGCGCGACGCGATCCTCGCGGAGATCGAGGAACGGACCGGCTGCGAGGTGCTGGTGCTCCCGATGCGCACGGACTACTACATCGATCTCGAGTTCCCCGTCGTCAACGGCGACCGATTCGCTCGGGAATCGGGCGAAGCGCGAAGCGCCTCGAAATCCGCGAGCGGGGAGCGAAGCGACCCGCGAGCGTCCGAGACGGCGGTCTCCGCCACACGCATCTCAGAGAGCGCCCGCGGCGACCTCGAACCCCTCGAAACCGATCTCCTCCTCGCGATTCAGGACGGCTTCCCGCTGTCTTCGACTCCCTACGCCGACGTGGCTAGTGAGGTCGACGCCGACATCGACGACGTCCTCGCGGCGGTCGAGCGACTGCTCGCGGACGGCTGTATCAAGCGGATCGGCTGTATCGTCAACCACGTCGTCACCGGCTTCACGAACAACTGTATGGTGGTCTGGGACGTGCCCGACGACGAACTCGACGCGCGCGGCGAGGCGGTCGGGAGCCTCTCGTACGTCACCCTCTGTTACCACCGACCGCGCCGCCCCGACCAGGACTGGGAGTACAATCTGTTCACGATGATCCACGGCCGCAAGGTGGACGCGGTCGACGCGAAGATCGACGAACTGGCCGCCGACCACCTCCCCGTCTCACACGAGCGGCTCTACTCGACGGAGACATTGAAACAGACCGGCGCGCGGTACGAGGACCTCGTCGCGAGCGACGACTGACCGCCGCCGCGCCGGACACCCGGGGCAACGCGAACGGTCGGACTTTTCCGGTCGACGGAGGAACGGTCGGGCATGGTAGACGCCTTCGACCGACTCGGGTACGGGACGTACAAGCTGGCGGCCGGCGAGGAGTGCGCCGGCGGGGTCGCCCACGCGATCGACACCGGCTACCGCCACGTCGACACCGCGCAGGGGTACGACAACGAGGCGTCCGTCGGCGACGGGATCGACCGGAGCGATGTCGATCGCGAGGACCTGTTCGTCGCGACGAAGCTCTCGACGGACAACCTCTCGTACGACGACGCGGTCGAGACTGCGCGCGCCAGCCGCGACCGGCTCGGCGTCGACTCGATCGACCTGTTGTACGTCCACTGGCCGATCAACAGCTACGACCCAGCGGAGACGCTGCCCGCGCTCGACGACCTCGTTGACGACGGCGTGATCGACCGGATCGGGCTCTCGAACTTCGAGCCGGACCAGCTCGACGAGGCGATCGACCGCCTCGACCACGACGTGTTCGCCCATCAGGTGGAGTGTCACCCCCTCCTCCAGCAGGAGACGCTCCGCGAGTACGCCGTCGAACACGACCACTGGCTCGTCGCCTACTCGCCGATCGCACGCAACCGCGTCGCCGGCGTCGACCCGCTCCGGGAGGTCGCCGATGCCCACGACGCGACCTCGGCGCAGGTGTGACGGCCGACCAGATCGCCCGGATCGACGCGCTCGACCGCGGCGAACGCGTCGTCGACTTCGAGGCGGCCCCGTGGAACTCGACGTGACCTCGGGAGCTAAAACACCGGTCCTCGTAGTCGGTTTGACCGACCCCCCGGCCGAACGGTCGACCGTGCCGGACCCGAACCGCAGGACCGACGCCGCTCGGACCCGCGACGCCCGCCCCGCGGCCGATGTCGCCCCCCGCCCCGGAGGGGAGTCCGGCTCTCTGCGGGGTGGTCCGCGGACCGAAACCGAACGCGAGACCCTTCGATCCGGGGATGAACTCCCACCTCCGTCGGTTTCACTTCCACTTTCGGGCACGTTTTTAAACGGTGCGGGCACGACGCTCCGGGTATGAGCCAGTCCACGTTCGACGACGACGACCTGTTCGGCGAGGCGGCCGCGGAGACGCGCGCGGAGGTCGAAGAACACCTCGCCGCGGCGCGCGAGCAGCTCCCGGACCCGGACGCGGTGTGGGAGACGGACGCGGACAACGTACTCGGCGCGCTCAACGGGTTGAAGTCCGCGCTCGACGCCGGCGACGCGGTCGACAGCGTGCGCTCGGCGAAGAAGGCGTACGTCCTCGGCGAGCGCGCCGACGCCTTCGAGGACGCCGACGACTTGGAAGCCGAGATCGAGGAGCTCGAATCGCTCGTCGGCGACATCGAGAGCGCCGCCGACGAGGTGGCCTCCCTCACCGGCACCGTCCCCGCGATCCGCGGGGCGCTTCAGGACGCCGCCGACGACGAGGAGTAGCGGTCGCCCTCCGCGTTAGCCCACTCCGCTACTCCGGGCTCCGGTCAACCACCGCCGCCGCCAGCTCCGCGAGCGCGTCGCTCGCACGGTCGAGCAGCACCTCGCCGCGTTCGGCGTCGCCATCCCGCGGGTCACCGACGACACCGTTGTCGGTGAACTCGTCGGAGTCGTGCGCGAGGTTCACGCCTGAGACCCACTCGCCCCACCGGTCGGCCGCGCCCGCACCCGCCTCGTCGACGCGCTCCTCGCGGACTAGGTCCGGGTTCATCGCGCGCAGCAGCCCCGTCTCCAGCGGTCCCGCGTGGCCCATGTCGCCCGCGTGGTCGCCGACCGCCTCGAACCACGTGAACGCGACGCCGTAGCCGCCGTGGTCGGGGTCGCGCGAGAACCGGCGAGCGACCTCCGCGAGCGCTTCGACGTTCCCCCCGTGCCCGTTGACGAACACGACGCGGTCGACCCCGTGCGCGACCAGCGACTCGGCCGACTCCCGGACGTACGCGCGAAACGTCTCCGGCGAGACACACATCGTCCCGTCGAACGCGCGGTGTTCCTCGGCGACGCCGACCGGGACCGGCGGCGCGACCACGACCTCGCCACGGTCGGCGGGCGGTCTCTCTTCCGCCCCGCGGCCCTCCTCGCTCTCCTCGCTCTCCTTGCTCTCCTCGCCCTCCTCGATCAATCCCCTGGTCCCGTACGCGTCGGCCCCGGCCTCGGCGACGGCGACGGCGTTCAGCGTGTCGGTACCGAGCGGCGCATGTGGTCCGTGCTGTTCCGTACTGCCGACCGGAAGGAACGCGACGTCGATGTCGGCGTCCCGGACGTCGGTCCAAGCGACCTCGCTGAGGCGCATACCGACACGTCGGCACCCGCCGCCGTATAGCCGACGGTCGCGGCCCGCCGGCCGCTCCCAGGGTATCACGACACCCCTGACCCCCGGTATTATGCCGATCCCCGCCGATCAGGGCCTTATGACCGGTGACAACGCGGAACGCGGTTCGGGGGAACCCGAGCGGGCCCCCGACGTGTCGTTCGGTCCGCTGAAGCGGGCGCTCCGCGAGCATCGGTATCCGGTGACGGCCGCGGAGCTGACAGAGCAGTACGGCGGCGCTGAGCTGGAGACGCCGACGGCGACCGAGCGGTTCGCCTGCCTGCTCGAAGACTGCGAGGAGACGCAGTTCCGCGAGCCGTCGGACGTCCGCGAGGCCGTCCTCGACGCGCTCGGCTACGCCGACGCGCCCTCGGAGGCACCGCCGGACGACTGGACCCGCCTCCCGCGGTGACGAGGTGGTCGGGCCCCCGTGGCGGCCGGGTCGGTGACGATCCCGATCAGTCGTCGTCGGTCTCTGCGTCCTCGACGATCCGCGCGGTGCGCTCCTGTGCCCGGTCGATGAACTCCTGTGGCAGTTCGTCTATCTCGCCCGCCTGAACGCCCCAGAGGTGCGCGTACAGCCCGTCGTTGTCGAGCAGCTCGTCGTGAGTGCCCCGCTCCGCGATCTTCCCGCCCTCCAACACGAGGATGGTGTCCGCGTCCTTGATCGTCGAGAGCCGGTGGGCGATCGCGAACGTCGTCCGGTCGGCCGTGAGCCGGTCGAGCGAGCGCTGGATCAGCATCTCCGTCTCGGTGTCGACGTCGGACGTCGCCTCGTCGAGGATGAGGATGTCGGGGTCTTTGAGGACCGCCCGGGCGATGGTGACGCGCTGGCGCTGGCCGCCGGAGAGCTTCACGCCGCGCTCGCCGACCATCGTGTCGTAGCCGTCGGGGAGGTTCTCGATGAAGTCGTGGGCCTCGGCGGCCTCCGCGGCCTCGCGTACCTCCTCGTCGGTCGCGTCGAAAGTCCCGTAGGTGATGTTCTCGCGCACGGTGCCATAAAACAGGTACGAGGACTGCCCGACGTAGCCGATCGACCGGCGGAGCGACTCGAGGGTCACGCCGCGGACGTCCTGCCCGTCGATCCCGATCGCCCCCTCGTCGACATCGTACATGCGGAGCAGGAGCTTGAGGACCGTCGACTTCCCAGCACCGGTCGGGCCGACCAGCGCGAGCGTCTCGCCGCCCGCAACGGAGAAGTCCACGTCCTCGATTATCGTCTCGTCGTCGTACCCGAAGGAGACGTCGTCGTAGGTCACGTCGCCGTCGGCGACGACCAGGTCCTCGGCGTCAGGCTCCTCGGCGAGCCGCGACGGCTCGTCCATCAGGCCGAATATCCGCGCGGAGGAGGCGCGGGCGCGCTGGTACATGTTGATGATCTGGCCGAACTGGGCCATCGGCCAGATGAACCGCTGCGTGTAGAGGATGAACACGACGAACATCCCGACCGAGAGGTTGCCGGTGAACGGTCCCGGCGGCGTCTCTTTGAACACCCACAGGCCGCCGATGATGAACGTGAACACGAAGCCGACGCCGGCGAGTACGCGGAGCGCCGGGAAGAACTTGATCCGCGTCGTGATCGCGTCCCAGTTGGCGCCGAAGTAGTCCATCGACACGTCGTCGACGCGGTCGGACTCGTACGGCTCCGTGTTCGACGACTTGATCACCTGAATGCCGCCGAGGTTGTTCTCCAGCCGAGAGTTCATCTTCCCGACCGACGACCGCACCTCGGCGTACTTCGGCTGGATGGTCTTGATGAACAGGTACGTGAACCCGCCGATGACCGGCACCGGCAGCAGCGCGACCAAGGCGAGTTGCCAGTTGATCCAGAAGAGGAGGACGCCGATACCGATCACCATCACCGAGAGGCGGAACAGGGAGTTCATCCCGTCGTTTAAGAACCGTTCGAGCCGGTTCACGTCGTTCGAGAGGATGGACATCATCTCCCCGGTCTGTTTGTCAGAGAAGAACTCCATGTTCAGCCGCTGCATCTTGTCGTAGGTGTCCGTCCGCACGTCGTGCTGGATGTTCTGGGCGAAGGCGTTGAACCCCCAATTGCGGACCCAGTGGAACCCCGCCCCGATCCCGAACGCCCCGCCGATGACGGCGATGGTGAACCAGAACTGCCCCGTCTGGGCCGTCGGCAGCCACGCGTCGGGGAGGAGTACGAGCGGGATCTGCTCGTTGAACGCCGGCACCTCGCCGGCCGCCTGCCGTGTATCGGTGTAGAAGATGGCGTCGACGGCGATCCCGAGCATGAGCGGGGGCAAGAGATCGAGGAGCCGCGCGAAGACGCTCGCGAAGATCCCCACCGTCACCGGCGGGACGTAGTCGCGGCCGTACTCAACGAACAGCCGTTTCATCGGATTCTCTATCTTATCCCGCTGTTCCTCGAAGGGATCGTCTTCTTCCCAGTCGACGCCACTCATCACGTATTCGTATCAGGTAGGCGGGCAAATAGGTTTCCTTCGAACCGAAATACGTCGGCAGAAAACGCCGGTAACGCGGGGGCGATCGGGCCTCGATTCCCCCGAGCCGTGGCGGCGATCGCCGCCCGCGGCCTCAGAGTTCGTGCCGCTCGGTCGCGGGGTCGACGCCAGCGGTCTCTAAGTCGTCTCGGACGCGACGCCTGAGCGGATCGGGAATGTGTTTGCGCGGGACCGGCGCGGCCGTGCCGGACTCCGCCTCCTCGGTCGGGACGGACCAGTAGAGGACGCGCTCCGTCTCGGCGTAGAACTCCACCGCGAACTGCTCGCTGGCCCCCTCGTAGTGGACGCGGGCGGCCGCGCCCTCGGCGCGCCACCCCTCCTGCCGGGTCAGGGCGGCGATCGGCTCTCGCATGGCCGCGTTCGGGCCGCCGGCCTCATGTGGGTGTCGCCCGCGGGTGACTCGGCCGCCCCGTCCGCGCCCGTCCGCATCGACACCGGTTTACAACCGCCGCCCGGACAGATCGCCATGTCTCTTCGCGTCACGTTCCTCGGGACGGGCGGTGCCGTTCCGACCGTCGAGCGCGCGGCGAGCGCCGTCTTCGTCAACCGCGAGGGCGACCGCTTCCTCTTCGACTGCGGCGAGGGCACCCAGCGCGAGATGATGCGCGCCGGGACCGGGTTCGCCGTCGATCGGATCTTCGTCTCGCACCTCCACGGCGACCACGTCCTCGGGATCCCCGGACTCGTCCAGACGCTCGGGTTCAACGACCGCACCGACCCGCTGACGGTCCACTGCCCACCGGGGACCGATGACCACCTCCGCGACCTCGTCTGCGCGGTCGGCCACGACCCGGCGTTCCCCGTCCGGATCGAGCCGGTCGCTCCCGGCGAGATCGCCCACGAGACCGACGAGTACGCCGTGTGCGTCTTCGAGACGGACCACCGGACGGTGTCGCAGGGGTACGTCCTCGCGGAGGCCGACCGCCCCGGCCGATTCGATCGCCCGAAAGCGGAGGAACTCGGCGTCCCCATCGGGCCGAAGTTCGGTCGGCTCCACGAGGGCGAGTCGGTCGAGACCGAGGACGGCACGGTCGTCGACCCCGAGCAGGTGGTCGGGCCGCCGCGTCCGGGCCGCAAACTGGTGTACACCGCGGACACGCGCCCGCGGGAGTCGACGGTCGAGGCCGCCGCGGACGCCGACCTGCTGATCCACGACGCCACCTTCGCCGAGGACATGGCCGACCGCGCCCGCGACACGGCCCACTCCACCGGCCGCGAGGCGGCGTCGATCGCCGACCGCGCGAACGCAAAGCGGCTCGCTCTGGTCCATATCTCCTCGCGGTACGCCGCGGACCCGCGCCCGATCCGCGACGAGGCCCGCGAGGCGTTCGACGGCGAGTGCCTGCTCCCCGACGACGGCGACCTGATCGAGGTGCCGTTCCCCGACGCGGACTGAGACGGTCGCGGCTCGACTATCGATTCCACGGCCCGAGTCCGCCGAAGCCCCAGCCGCTCGGCCGTACGATGACGTTCTTACTTATAAACCGGCGATCGACACGGACACTCCCGAAGCCCCAGTCACTCGGCCGTACGACGGTATTGCTACTTATAAGCGGTTGATCGACACGAACCGCTCCGAAGCCCTAGTCGCTCGGCTGTACGATGAGGTTCTTGTTTATAAATCGCCGATCGACGCGGACACTCCCGAAGCTCCGGCCAAGAGGCGGGCGTACGCTCGCTGTCGTTCGAAAATCGAAGACTTTCGTGACGTTGTCGGAACGTTCCGCGTTCCGACTGCTGGCCAGAGATCACCGATCTCTGGCGATGACGAGACGCCGGGGGCGTCTCGAACCACGCTCCTCGTCGCTCGCTCAGGCTCCCTTCGGTCGCCGTTCGCTCGCGACTCCCTCGCGCGACGCTCTCGCCGGCAGCTTCGCCGCCGGCTGTCCGAGGGAACTTCGGTCCCTCGCTACTCGCGCCCCTTTAAGAGCGCTCGGAGGCGCGCGCCACCGCCGTCGTTCTCGTCACGCTCGCCGGACTCCCGCTCCGTGCGGCTGCGATCCGTGTGATCGTTCCACTTGAAACGAAGCCCGCGCGTGGCTGACGGGCGTCTGACGCGCTCGGCGTCACCGCGTCGGCCGACCTTCCCGGATCGAGAAAAACCCGTTCAGACCCCCTCAGACGCCGTTTTCTGTTCACTTTCACCGCGGTCACGTACGTTTTAATACCATCTGGAACCAACACTCGTACGCCTCCCACCGAAACAACACCGGAGGCGGAGACACCCCATGAGCGAACTGCGACAGGAAGCGGAAGCGATAGCGGAACAGTTCTCGGACCACGCGGATGTCGATCCCGACGACGTCGAGGAGCGGCTTACGACGCTCGTCGACGAGTACCGCGTGCCGCTCGACGAGGCGAGCCGGAGCGTCACCAACAGCTACCTCGAAGACGCCGGCATGGAGCGCGACGAGCTCGGCCGCGGTGGCAGCGAGGAGGTCCTCGTCAACGACATCGACGAGGACGAGCAGTGGGTCGACGTACGCGTGGAGCTGGTCGACCTCTGGGAGCCACGCAGCGACTCCATCTCGCAGGTCGGCCTCCTCGGCGACGAGTCGGGCACGATCAAGTTCGTCGCCTTCGAGACCTCCGACCTCCCCGAACTGACCGAGGGACAGGCGTACGAGCTGACGAACGTCGTCACCGACGAGTACGAGGGCAGCTACTCGGTGAAGCTCAACCGGACGACCGGTATCACCGAGATCGACGAGGAGATCGATGTCGGCGACAACGCCGACACCGTCGAAGGCGCGCTCGTCGACATCCAGTCCGGCTCCGGGCTGATCAAACGCTGCCCGGAGGACGACTGTACGCGCGTCCTCCAGAACGGCCGCTGCTCCGAACACGGACAGGTCGAAGGCGAGTTCGACCTGCGGATCAAAGGCGTCCTCGACGACGGCGAGACCGTCACCGAGGTCATCTTCGACCGCGAGGCCACCGAGGAGCTCACCGGCATGACCCTCGAAGCGGCGAAGGACATGGCGATGGACGCGCTCGACACCACGGTCGTCGCCGAGGAGATGGGCGAGGACGTACTCGGGCGCTACTACCGCGTCACCGGTCCCACCTTCGGCCGGTACGTCTTGGTCGACGAGATGGAAGATCCCGGCACGGTCGACGTTGAGAACGCGCTGATCGAAGCGAGGTCGATTTAAATGAGCCAGTCCGCACCCACCCGAGAGGTCGCCCGGCGCGTGTTCGCAAGCGAATTCAATGACGCCGGCTACACGTTCACCGAGTCCGACGACGAGCGCGCCCCCGTCTACGCGCTGCTGCCGACCGGCGAGTCCTCGAACCGCGTGTTCTTCGCGGGCACGCTCACCGAGAAGGAAGATGTCGGCGACGACAGCGAGTACTGGCGCGGCCGCATCGTCGACCCGACGGGCACGTTCTTCGTGTACGCCGGCCAGTACCAGCCGGAAGCCGCTTCCAAACTCCGGGACCTAGAGCCCCCGGCGTACGTCGCAGTCGTGGGGAAACCCCGGACCTACGAGACCGACGACGGCACGGTCCGGGTCTCCGTCCGCCCCGAGTCGATCACCGAGGTCGATGCCGCCACCCGCGACCGCTGGGTCGCGGAGACCGCCCGCCGCACCGTCGAGCGAGTCGCCGCGTTCGACGACGAGGGCAACGAGTACGCGCGGATGGCCCGCGAGGAGTATGAGTCCGACCCCGAGACGTACAAGACCGCCGCGCTGTCGGCGCTCGAAGACCTCGACGGCGGCGGCGACGAACTCGCGGGCGACGCCGCGCCCAACGACGCCGTCCCGGACGAGACGGACCCGGCCGGCACGCCGGAGCCCTGAGCGGTCGGCCCGTCGCGGAGATCCGCGGCAGTCGGTGCGGCCGACCGTCGAACGCGACTTTTGTTCGTGTAACTGTCTGACAAACGCTTAAGTGAGACGCGGGACCAATACTTAACTAATGGGCAACAAGAACAAGACGATCTCGTTCCGCGTCAACGAGGGCGCGTTCGAGGCCCTCCGCGACATCGCCGAGGAGCGAGACATCTCGCTGTCGGCGGTCTTCCGGGACTACGTGGACGCGCTCGTTGCCCACGACGGTCAGGTCCGAGTCGTCCCGGAGTCCGAACTGGACGGCACCGGCGACGACGGCGAGTCGTTCCCCCCGAAGATCGAGGTCCCGAAGAGCTTCGTCCGCGAACACGAGCGGCTGGAGCTGGAGGCCGAACACCTCCGCGAACAGCTCGAAGAGCACAAGCGATACGTCAACTACCTCCGCGAGCAGTTGGAGGAGGGCGACGACGAGGTGATCCACCTGGAGGACCTCGACGGCGAGCCGGACGAACCCTCCTTCCGACTCGGGTAGCGACGCCCGCCGCCCGCGACGCGCCGGTCCGTTCTCTCGCCCTGCTCGTCTTTTTTGTCGGTTCGCTCGTCAGCTCTTCCGCCCTGCTCGTCTCTCTTCTTGATCCACGCCCGAACCGCTGAGCCGCGGTGCCGGGACTCGCGGCCTTCCCTTTCGCCGGCGACCGGTCGCGAAAACCTTCCTGTTCGTCCGTTACTGACCCGCGAAACGCACATGTTGGCGAAAATATTGCCAAATCGCTCGTAGTTTGTTCAGAAACGTCCGATTCTCTCCCCGTCTGATGGACGGTTTCTCATCCCGAGGCCGCTATTTCTGATTATACTAAATTATTTACGAAAACGATATTACCCGGGCGGTGAACGTATCGGACATGCGAAGGTGGGTTCGACTGTGAACGTGTTCGATAGGGCGTACGACGATACGGTTCGCGTCCTCGACGAGGACGGAGAGGTCGTCGGCGACGTCCCCGACCTCGACGACGACTCGCTCGTCGGGATGTACAGGCACATGCGGTTGGCGCGTCACTTCGACGGCCGCGCGGTGAGCCTCCAGCGACAGGGCCGGATGGGGACGTATCCCCCGCTCTCCGGACAGGAGGGTGCCCAGATCGGCTCGGCGTACGCGCTCGACGACGACGACTGGATGCTCCCGTCGTACCGCGAACACGGGGCCGCCCTGGTCCACGGCCTCCCGCTGAAACAGACGCTGCTCTACTGGATGGGGCACGAGGACGGCAACAACGCGCCGCCGGGCGTCAACGTCTTCCCCGTCGCCGTCCCCATCGCGTCGCAGGTCCCGCACGCCACGGGCGCTGCGTGGGCCTCAAAGATCCGCGGCGAGGACGACGCGTTCATCTGTTACTTCGGCGACGGCGCGACGAGCGAGGGCGACTTCCACGAGGGGATCAACTTCGCCGGCGTGTTCGACACGCCGACCGTCTTCTTCTGTAACAACAACCAGTGGGCTATCTCCGTCCCCCGCGAGCGGCAGACCCGGAGCGCGACGCTGGCCCAGAAGGCCGAGGCGTACGGGATCGACGGCGTTCAGGTCGACGGGATGGACCCGCTCGCGGTGTACAGCGTCACCGCGGCCGCGTTGGAGAAGGCGCGCGACCCCGAGGACGACCGACCGCGCCCGACGCTCATCGAGGCGGTCCAGTACCGGTTCGGCGCGCACACGACCGCCGACGATCCCACGGTCTACCGCGACGACGACGAGGTGGAGCGCTGGAAGCGGAAGGACCCGATCGACCGGCTGGAGTCGTACCTCCGCGACCGGGGCGTCCTCGACGACGAGCGCCTCGCGGAGATCGAGTCGTCGGTCGAGGCGCGGGTCGCGGACGCCATCGACGAGGCGGAGTCGATGGCGCGGCCTGACCTGCGGGAGTTGTTCGAACACGCGTACGCGGAGCTTCCGCCCGAACTGGAGCGACAGTACGAAACACTCGCCGCGCTCCGCGACGACCGCGGCGACGCGGCGTTCCTGGAGGACTGAATGACGGACACACAGAACCTCACGCTGGTACAGGCGGTACGAGACGGACTACACAACGAACTGCGCGAGGACGACGACGTCGTCGTGATGGGCCAAGATGTCGGGAAGAACGGCGGCGTCTTCCGCGCGACGGAGGGGCTGTTCGACGAGTTCGGCGGCGACCGCGTGATCGACACGCCGCTCGCCGAATCGGGAATCGTCGGCACCGCGGTCGGGATGGCCGCGATGGGGATGCGGCCCGTCCCCGAGATCCAGTTTTCGGGGTTCATGTATCCCGGATTCGACCAGATCGTCTCGCACATGGCGCGGTTCCGCACCCGAAGCCGTGGGCGGTTCACCCTCCCGATGACGCTGCGTGCCCCCTACGGCGGCGGCATCCGCGCGCCGGAACACCACTCCGAGTCGAAGGAGGCATTCTACGCCCACGAGGCCGGGCTGAAGGTAGTTATCCCCTCGACGCCCTACGAGGCGAAGGGCCTGCTCGCGGCGTCGATCCGCGACCCCGACCCGGTGATATTCCTCGAACCGAAGCTGATCTACCGGGCGTTCCGCGAGGAGGTGCCCGAAGAGCCGTACACGGTCTCCATCGGCGAGGCGGCCACGCGCCGGGAGGGCGACGATGTCGCCGTGTTCACCTACGGCGCGATGACGCGCCCCACGCTGGAGGCCGCGGAGACGCTCGGCGAGGAGGGGATCGAGTGTGAGGTGGTCGACCTCCGAACGGTCTCGCCGCTCGACCGGGAGGCGATCGTCGAGGCGTTCGAAAAGACCGGCCGCGCGGTCGTCGTCCACGAGGCACCCAAGACTGGGGGCCTCGGCGGCGAGATAACCGCAATCTTACAGGAGGAGGCGCTGTTACATCAGGAGGCACCGATCGGCCGCGTCGCCGGGTTCGACGTGCCGTACCCGCTGTACGCGCTGGAGGACTACTACCTCCCGTCTGCGGCACGCATCGAGGAGGGAATTCTGGAGGCGGTCGAATTTTAAGATGACCGCCGGAGATACACCCATGGCCGTCGAGAACCGACGCGCGACCGTCGAGGAGGCTACCGCGGCAGTCGAGGTGGTCGACGCGTGACAGTCAAGGAGTTCAAGCTGCCGGACGTCGGCGAGGGCGTCGCAGAGGGCGAACTGGTCTCGTGGCTCGTTGCGCCCGGCGACCGCGTCGAGGAGGACCAGCCCGTCGCCGAGGTCGAGACCGACAAGGCGCTCGTCGAGGTCCCGTCGAGCTACGACGGCGTCGTCGAGGAGCTGTTCGCCGACGAGGGACAGATGGTCCCGGTCGGCGACGTGATCATCTCGTTCCGCGTCGACGAGGACGGTGACGGCGGAGGCGGGACCACCACGACCGACGAGGCGAGTGACGCCGACCCGGGCGACGCGTCCCCGCAACCGACCCCGAGCGACGATTCGGCGTCGGAATCGGACGCCGACCGAGCCGACGCCGAACCCGACACGCCGTCGGGCCGGACGTTCGCGCCACCGTCGGCGCGGCGGCTCGCCCGCGAACTCGGCGTCGATGTCGCGGCCGTCGACGGGAGCGGTCCCGACGGTCGCGTGAGCGAGGCCGACGTTCGGGCACACGCGGACCGTTCCGGCCGCGCGGGCGATGCTACTGCCGCCACTAACGCGGACGACGCCGGTGACGGCCCCGCGCCGCGGCCGACACTGACCGACGCCGGCTCGGACGGGCGGAAGTCCGCGGTCAGCAAGCGCGAGGCCGGTGGGGCCGCGGTATCCTCCGGGACGGCCGCCGACGGCCCCGAACCGGCGGGCCGCGAGACGACGCTCGTGACGCCCGCGACGCGGAAGGTCGCGCGCGACCGCGGCGTCGACCTTGACGACGTTCCGACCGACGAGGTCCGCGACGGCGAGGCGTTCGTCACGGCCGGTGGCGTGCGGGCGTACGCGGACGCGCTGGAGGCGGCGGTCGAGTCCGACTCGGCCGAGCCCGCCCGGGTCGACTCCGAACCGGTCGAACCGGAACCGACCGACGACATGGCGGACCCGGCCTCCGCCGGCGACGCGACGAAGGCGACGACCGCATCGGGCGACGAGACCGTCCCCTACCGGGGGGTCAGGCGGACCATCGGGAAGCAGATGGAGCGATCGAAGTTCACCGCGCCGCACGTCACCCACCACGACACCGCCGAGGTCGACTCCCTCGTCGACGCGCGCGAGGATCTGAAGCCGACGGCAGAGGCGGACGGCGTGAAGCTCACCTACATGCCGTTCGTGATGAAGGCCATCGTCGCCGGCCTGAAACGACACCCCTACCTCAACAGCGAGCTCCGCGAGGACGACGAGGAGATCGTGTTGAAAAACGACTACAACCTCGGGATCGCGGTCGCGACCGACGCGGGGCTGATGGTCCCGGTCGTCGAGAACGTCGACGAGAAGGGGGTCTTCGAGCTGGCCGAGGCGGTGAACGACTTGGCCGCCCGCGCCAGAGAGCGAAAACCTTGGGGCTGGGTGCCATCGAGGAGCGCCCCGTCGTCCGGGACGGCGAGGTCGTCCCCGCGCCGACGCTCCCGCTGTCGTTATCGATCGACCACCGGGTCGTCGACGGCGCGATCGCGGCCGAGTTCGCCAACACCGTCATGAAACACGTAGAAAACCCGCTGTTGCTACTCAACGAATAATGGTCGTCGGAGACGTCACCACGGGAACAGAGGTACTGGTCATCGGCGCGGGACCGGGCGGCTACGTCGCCGCCATCCGCGCCGCACAGGAAGGACTCGACACGACCTTGGTCGAGAAGGACGCCTACGGGGGCGCGTGTCTCAACCGGGGCTGTATCCCCTCGAAGGCGCTCATCACCGGCAGCGGCCTCGCCCACGAGGCGGGAAACGCGGAGTTCATGGGCGTCCACGCGGACCCCGCCGTCGACATGGGGAAGATGATCGAGTGGAAAGACGGCGTCGTCGACCGCCTGACGAGCGGCGTCGAGAAGCTGTGTAAGGCGAACGGCGTGAACCTGATCGAGGGCGAGGCGTCGTTCGTCGACGAGGACACCGTCCGGGTCGCGCACGGCGGCGACGGACAGGGGTCCGAGACGCTCTCGTTCGAACACGCGATACTCGCCACCGGGTCGCGGCCGATCCAGATCCCCGGCTTCGAGTTCGCGGACGACCACGTCTGGAGCTCCGAGGAGGCGCTCGACGCCGACACCGTCCCGGACCGGCTCGGGGTCGTCGGCGCTGGCTACATCGGCATGGAGTTGGCGACGACATACGCCAAGCTCGGTGCCGACGTGACGGTGATCGAGATGCTCAACGATGTCCTCGGCTCCTACGAGGACGACGTAAAGCGGATCGTCCGCAAACGCGCCGAAGAGCTGGGCGTCGAATTCCACTTCGGCGAGGGCGCGAGCGAGTGGACCGAGGCACCCGACGGTGGGTACCTCCTCCACACCGAGACGGAGGGGGGCGAGGAGTCGTCGTACGGCGTCGACAGGATCCTCGTCGCGGTCGGTCGCCAACCCGTCACCGACGGGCTCGACCTCGAAAACCCCGGGATCGAGACGGACGACCGCGGCTTCGTCGAGACGGACGACCGCACCCGCACCGCGGTCGAGGGCATTCACGCCGTCGGCGACGTCGCCGGCGATCCGATGCTCGCGCATGCGGCCTCCGACGAGGGGATCGTCGCCGCCGAGGTGATCGCGGGCGAGTCGGCCGCGCTCGACCGGCAGGCGGTCCCGGCGGCCGTCTTCACCGACCCCGAGATCGGCACGGTGGGGATGACCGAGGCTGAGGCCGAAGAAGCCGGGTTCGACCCGGTCGTCGGCGAGATGCCTTTCAACGCCTCCGGCCGGGCGATGACGACCGGCCACACCGAGGGGTTCGCTCGAATCGTCGCCGATGACGAGACCGGGTTCGTGCTTGGCGGACAGATCATCGGCCCGGAGGCCTCGGAGCTGATCGCCGAGGTCGCGCTCGCGGTCGAGATGGGAGCGACCCTCGAAGACGTGGCTGCGACCGTCCACACCCACCCGACCCTCGCGGAGGCCGTGATGGAGGCGGCCGAGAACGCGCGCGGACAGGCGATCCACACGCTGAACCGCTGAGGTCCCCCTCGTCGCCGCGCACGTTTCGGCTGTCGAACGCGTCTCGATCGGAGTACCCCCGCGTTTCCGCGGGAGCTACGAGCGCGAAGAATCCGTAGCGAAAACCCCGAACCGAGCGAGCTAGCGGGATCTACCGTAAACGCAGCCAGAGCGCCGAAGCGGTATTGGGCCAGACGTCACCCGCTGCCATGACCGGTCGCTGTTACGTGGGGAAGCGGGAACACGAGCGGGGTGACCGTCGCTCTCGCCGACGCACTACCCGGTGAAACCGTGTCGGTCCGGCCGGGTGCCGGACGACCGCGGACCAGGAGGGACGGCCGTCAGGTAACTGCGTTATTTTTTGACACTGCCGGCTCATTTTACATATTGATAAACCGTACCAGACAACTATTATCTGCCGGAGGTCCGTATAACAGGACAGATGGCTAGCAGCAGTTCAGACGACGCGTTTACCGGCAAATCGAATCAGGACTGGTGGCCCGAACGACTGAGCCTGGAGATCCTCGATCAGAACGGCCAGAAGTCCGATCCAATAGATGCGGACTTCGACTACGGGGAGGCGTTTCAGGAACTCGATCTCGAGGATGTCAAGGAGGACATCGAGGACGTACTTACAGACCCACAAGACTGGTGGCCGGCTGACTACGAACACTACGGTCCGCTCATGATCCGAATGGCGTGGCACAGCGCCGGCACGTACCGCGCCTCCGACGGACGCGGTGGAGCGGCCGGTGCCCGGCAGCGGTTCGCGCCACTCAACAGTTGGCCGGACAACGCGAATTTGGACAAGGCTCGGCGTCTGCTCTGGCCAGTTAAACAGAAGTACGGGCGTAACCTGTCGTGGTCCGACCTGATCGTCCTTGCCGGGAACGTCGCTGTCGAGTCGATGGGCTTCCCAACGTACGGGTTCGCCGGTGGCCGCGAGGACGACTTCGACACCGACAAAGCCGTCAACTGGGGTCCGGAAAACGAACTTGAGACCCAGAACCGCTTCGAGCGGCCCGGCGAGATTCAGAAGGGGCTCGGCGCGTCGGTGATGGGGCTCATCTACGTTAATCCCGAAGGGCCGAACGGACAGCCCGATCCCGAGGCGTCGGCGAAGAACATCCGCCAGACGTTCTCCCGGATGGCGATGAACGACAAGCAGACGGCGGCACTCATCGCCGGCGGCCACACCTTCGGGAAAGTTCACGGGAAGGACGACCCCGAGGAAGTGCTCGGACCCGAGCCGGAAGCCGCGCCGATAGAGAACATGGGGCTCGGTTGGCAGAACGACGCCGCAGTCGACGACGGCGAAGTCACCACGAGCGGGATCGAAGGCCCTTGGACCCAGTCTCCGACCGAGTGGGACATGGGGTACGTCAACAACCTCCTCGATCACGAGTGGGAGCCGGAGAAGGGACCGGGCGGTGCTTGGCAGTGGACGCCGAAGGGCGACGACCTCGACGACTCCGCGCCGGACGCTCTCTACGACGGTGAGCAGGTCACGCCGATGATGCTCACAACGGATGTCGCGCTCAAGAAGGACCCGGACTACCGAGAGATCATGGAGACGTTCCAAGAGAACCCGATGGAGTTCGGGATGGCGTTCGCCAAGGCATGGTACAAACTGACCCACCGCGACATGGGCCCGCCAGAACGCTTCCTCGGTCCCGAGGTTCCCGAAGAAACGATGCTCTGGCAGGATCCGCTCCCCGACGCGGAGTACGAACCGGTGGGTGCCGAAGGGGTCGCTCACCTCAAGGAAGCGATCCTTGAAACGGAGATCTCACGGGCGCGGCTCGTCAAGACCGCGTGGGCCTCTGCGTCGACGTACCGGGACAGCGACAAGCGTGGCGGTGCGAACGGGGCTCGCGTTCGGCTGGAACCACAGCGCGGCTGGGATGTCAACGAGCCGGAAGCGCTGGAAACGGTCTTGGAAACGTACGAACGCGTCCAGGCGGAGTTCAACGAGTCGCGCGACGAGGTACAGGTGTCGCTGGCCGACCTCATCGTACTCGGTGGGAACGCGGCCGTCGAGGAGGCCGCGGCCGACGCCGGCTACGACGTTGAAGTGCCGTTCGAGCCCGGTCGGACCGACGCGACCGCCGAGCAGACCGATGCCGACTCGTTCGAGGCGCTCAAGCCGCAGATCGACGGGTTCCGCAACTACGTTCCAGATGGTGTCGACCAACCGGCCGAGGAGTTGTTGGTCGACAAGGCTGACCTGCTGAATCTGACGCCCGACGAGATGACTGCGCTGGTCGGTGGCATGCGGACACTCGGCGCTACGTACGGTGACAGAGAGTACGGAGTGCTCACCGACCGGCCGGGGGTACTGACGAACGACTTCTTCGTGAACCTCCTGAGCATGGAAACGAACTGGGAGCCGTCCATCGAGGAGCAGGTGTTCGAGGGCTACGACCGCGACACCGGCGATCTCAAGTGGAAGGCGACCCGTGCGGACCTGATCTTCGGGTCACACTCCCGGCTCCGCTCGATCGCCGAGGTGTATGCGGCAGAAGACGGCGAAGCGAAGCTCGTCGAAGACTTCGTCGATGCCTGGACCAAAGTGATGCGGGCAGACCGCTTCGACCTCGCGTAGCGCGGCCGGGTTCTCGCCCCTTTTTCGACTCGGCGTCGTTCTCGCTTCGGCCCCCTGTAGCCACTTTCTCCACCAGTTTGCCGCCCATCGAGCCCGCCGTTCTGCTTTCGCCACGACCTCGGCTCGCAGCTCACGATCGCTGTCGACGGGAACGCTTGGGGAGTCGTCTTGAACTCCACAATCTCGGAGGATGTATTTGATGCGTGTCTTCTATTCGATAGGATATAGACTAAATAGATACTTAGTAGCTGATCTCCCGCTTATTTAGTCGCGACCTCAGAGGAAGACAGATTCTGCGTCCTGTTTTATGTGCTCATACTGTTCTACTGCCCAGTCAAGTGCATCTGTGGTGTCATTCAACAGAATTCCACGTAGACCCCGGTCTGTGAAGATGATAATACCTGCCTCAGTCGAATCAACGATCCAAAGTCCAAAATCGAATGAGATCGGCGCAGTATAGAGGCTAATGCTCTCGTCGTTCGCTATTTTACTTGTAGATGTTGGAAACATAGTACGGCTGCGCTCAAACACATCAGGTGGAATGAATAGTTCAAATGAGTAATCCCCATTACTGTTCACACGTTCGTAGAATTCATCGGAGAAGCCAGTAACAATAACAGGTGTTGCCATGAGTATCTCATGCCCATCTTCAACACTGTCAAGCAGTGTTCGCATGACTGCATCTGGCATCGACGGGTCGGTTTCGTAGACATCTGCTCCGATAATGAATTCAGAACTGACTGGACTTTCAGAAGGTAGTTCGCTGAGCAATGGTGCTGCTTCGGCGAGGCTGTCTATCTGCTCGAGATACACTTCTCGTGTCTCGAAACTACATTGTCCGAGGTGCGTAGGCTTCCACACCCCATCTTCGTACGTCGCGAGGTTAGCGTCAGCGAGTTCGCGGAGCGCGCGATCGAGCGTGGATCGAGACCCATCCAACTCGTCTTCAAGATCACACTTTGAACGGGGCTGGTCGATGAGAGCACGGAGGTACGAGTTACGCTTGTCGAGTAGAGTTCCAAGGGAGTCTCCACGATGGAGGGCCATGTAAAGTACAACTTACTGGATAGTCTTAATTTTTTATTCTATTATTACTCCAAATATCTCACTCTGTGAGGTTCGTGCTCACGATATAGAAATAAAGTCACACCATGGGGTAGGTGGGTATCGAATGAGTAGAGTTGTAAACAGTGGGAGTAGCCCTAGTCACGTGAAAAATTACTCAATCAGTAGCATAAATACAAACGCCGATCTTATGATAGATGTGGTGTATCCACATGCCAGAAAACAGTCAAGAAGACCCCGATGTTGATCAGTACCGAGACAAAAATAACACGACACGGCGTGCGGCGATGAGGTCAATCGGTTTGGCGGGTATCGCTACAAGTGGTCTCACTGGGACTGCTGCGGCCGACAATGAGCCGATTGCTGAAAACGAAAAAAAGCACGCCGGTTCAAACAGTCACACGATGAGAGTCAGTCCCGAGAATGCGATGAGCGATAAGGAGGCCGACAAAGCAACCAACCGAATTCTGGAAAAATACGGAGCAGGGGCTGCTTTAGAGACATTTCCTGAGCGTGCGTCTGATGAGTTAGAAGACGAATTCACATCTGAAACTGTAACTCCAACAGTGGGAGACGGCGGAATTAGAGAGGGAGTGACGAGGATCGATACTTGGAGTCACGCCTACGACGTTGAAAACTCTTTCAACCAAACCATAGCAGAGACGGACCACTTTATCACGCTGTTTGAGGCCGATGAAACTGATGCGAACGGCGATACCGTCTACTTTTGGAGGGGCTACAATTACTCGGAGGCTAAAGATGACGCAGGTGGAAGGTACGCCACCACGTCAATGACTGCCGAAATACAATTTAGGAGAGACCAGATGGAGTTTAATCAGTACGAACCCGACACGAAGGAACAATTTGATAGTTCGTCCGATACGCTCACGATCAGCCTTGGGTTCGCAGAAGTTGGGTCGTCGTTCGGTGGCAGTAGCGGTTATCAACAGCCGGATCCGTCAGAGATTGAACTCGGGTACGGAGAGGAACCGCCAGCCGAGTACGAGGATGAATGGAATCCCAACCACAATGGCGCGCAGTTCGGATACGAGGTCGGTGGCTGCCTTACCGGACTAGCCACTGGGAGCTTCGTCCTCGATACTCGAAGCCCCGGTCCGTGGGGTTTCTGGTGGCGAACCACTGTTGACGCTGCTCTGGCGCAGCCCTGTACGGTAACCTCGTAGTACAACGGATCGAAATCAAAAGACAGGTCACCAACTAATATATGTTGTATCCACATACTATTCAAATATGGTAGACCGCAATATCACTAAACGTTTTACTGGCTACTGGCCGGCCATCATTGCCTTTCTTCTTTTGACGAGCCTCGCAGCTAGCGTATTGTACGCGAGAATGATGGTTTGGGTAGTAGCAGTTGCTGTCTTGACCGGGCTATACCTATTCTACAGGCTTGTCGTTTCTGTCGAACGAATTGCGGATCGGCTCTAACTGATTGTCTCCGTATCCCGCCGAATTCTCCACATTCTTCGAAGGTAGATCCGATCTGTACTTCTCACTCGAAAGTAAATATAATCAAGTCGAAAATGTTTAGGAAGTGATAGTTGTGACAGTGATGGCTCGATACTCCGAAACTGTGGAACTCGACCAGAATAATTCTATATCGCGTCATATAGTTTACTAGCAGAGCCTCCTCCCGATCCCCGCTGTGACGGCACATTCCTCCAATCCCGTCCATCTCCGCGTCTCAGTGGCGATCGACCCGCTTTTTTCCTGTCGGACCGTCGTTCGCAACATGGGCGACGAGTTCGACCCGGAGAAGTTCGAAGACAAGTACGCGCACTACTTCAACAAGCTTCAGCGCGCGTACAAGAACGCATTCGAGCAGATGAACGACCGGCACGACTCAGAGCTGATCCACGGCATCGACCAGACCGTACTCAACGAGTCGGAGCCGTTCTACGAGGACGGCGAGTTCCGCGTCGAACTCCCCGAAAACCCGCGTGAGCGGATCCGCGGGGCCGTCGCGGTGGACGACGAGACGTTCGAGAAGACGCTCAACGAGTACGTCGAGCGGATCGAGTCCGAACTGTACCGGACGTTCGGCGTCGACCGTCCGGAGTGAGCGGAGGTCTTCTGCCCGGATCCGCCCGAACCAAAGGCATAAGCACGCCGACCGCCAAATTACACGCATGAGTACGGACGCGACTGACGCGGACAACGACCTCCGCGAGCGGATCACGAACTTCCTGCGGCGTAACTTCCCGCAGATCCAGATGCACGGCGGTAGTGCCGCCATCGCCCACCTCGACCGCGAGCAGGGTGAGGTGACGGTCCGGCTCGGCGGGGCCTGCTCCGGCTGCGGCATCTCCCCGATGACGATCCAGGCGATCAAGTCCCGGATGGTCAAGGAGATCCCCGAGATCGAGACGGTCCACGCCGACACCGGCGGGGACGCGGGTGCCGACGGCGACCTCGGTGGAACGAGTAGTGGCGGGATGTCCCCCTCCTTCCCCGGGGAGACGACCGACGACGGCGGTGACGACGAAGGCCCGCAGGCCCCGTTCTGAGCTAACCGACCGCGGACGGCCTCTTCTCTGCTTTTTTGATTCTTGAGATGTATCCTCATCGACCGAATATCGGAGGATCAGTCGGCCTCTCGGCCCTTTTCGCTCACTGTAATTGGTTTCTACCTATCGTCTACCGATGACCGTATAAATCACAAATCGCTATATCGAATTCGCATCCGACCGGGATGGGGCCGACTGAAGCCTTTTTGCCCCCAGCACTCATTGGAGCGCTCTATGTACCATCGCGAGGTCGAACCCACGGCGGAGTACGTCGCGCGGTTCGAGACGGGTGCCGACTGGCGCGAGGAGATCGAGTCGCTGGCCCGCGAGGAGGACGTTGAGGCCGGCTGGTTCACGGCGCTCGGCGCGGTTCAGGACGCGGACGTCTGGTTCTACGACCAAGACGACACCGAGTACCGGTCGGTCACCTTCGACGAGCCGCTGGAGGTGGCCGCCTGCGTGGGCAACGTCTCGCTACTGGAGGGCGACGTGTTCGCGCACACCCACGTCGTGCTCTCGCGGCCGAGCGGGCAAGCACTCGCGGGCCACCTCGACTCGGCGACCGTGTGGGCCGGCGAGTGTCACCTACGCGCGTTCGCCGAGCCGCTCGAACGTTCGCACGATGAGGCGACGGATCTGGACCTGTGGCTGTGACTCGAAGCGCGCACCGCGGGACCCTCACGACCGGCGTCCGATGAGACCCGACGACGAGCGCTACTTCGCGCGGATCGAGGAGCGCCTCGACGAGGCGTGGGAAGTCGCGGAGACGGCCAAGGGACAGGGCCGGGACCCGGAGCCGGAGATCGAGATCCCGGTCGCCCGCGACATGGCCGACCGCGTCGAGAACATCCTCGGGATCGACGGCGTCGCCGAGCGCGTCCGCGACCTCGAAGGGGAGATGTCTCGGGAGGAGGCGGCCCTCGAGCTGGTCACCGACTTCGTCGACGGCAACGTCGGCGACTACGACTCCCGCGAGGGGAAAATCGAGGGGGCCGTCCGGACCGCGGTGGCGCTGCTCACCGAGGGGGTCGTCGCCGCGCCGATCGAGGGGATCGACCGCGTGGAGCTGCTGGAGAACGACGACGGCACCGAGTTCGTCAACGTCTACTACGCCGGCCCGATCCGCTCGGCGGGCGGGACCGCGCAGGCGCTGTCCGTGCTGGTCGCCGACTACGCCCGGTCGCTGCTCGGCGTCGACGAGTACAGCCCCCGCGACGTGGAGGTCGAGCGCTACGCCGAGGAGATCGCCCTCTACGACAAAGGGACCGGCCTTCAGTACACGCCGAAAGGCAAGGAGTCGAAGTTCATCGCCAAGCACATCCCGGTGATGCTCGACGGGGAGGCGACGGGCGACGAGGAGGTCTCCGGCTTCCGCGATCTGGAACGCGTCGACACAAACTCCGCGCGCGGCGGCATGTGCCTCGTCGCCGCCGAGGGGATCGCGCTGAAGGCCCCGAAGATCCAGCGGTACACCCGCGACCTCGACGAGGTCGACTGGCCGTGGCTCCAGGACCTGATCGACGGGACGATCGGGAAAGACGGGGCTGGCGACGGCGACGAGGCGGGAGATCCCGACGCGGACGAGGACGACGAGAGCGACGCCGACGCGGACGACGCCGAGAACGACGCGGAGGGAGACGACTCGAACGCGGACGAACCGGCCGGACCGTCCCGGGCCGAGCCCTCCCAGAAGTTCCTCCGTGACCTCATCGCGGGCCGCCCCGTGTTCACCCACCCGAGCGAGGCGGGCGGGTTCCGACTCCGGTACGGTCGCGCGCGAAATCACGGATTCGCAACCGGCGGCGTCCACCCCGCGACGATGCACATCGTCGACGACTTCCTCGCGGCCGGGACGCAGATCAAGACGGAGCGGCCCGGCAAGGCCCACGGTGTCGTCCCGGTCGACTCCATCGAGGGACCCACCGTCCGCCTTGCGAACGGCGAGGTCCGCCGGATCGACGACCCCGAGGAGGCCAAGGCGATCCGCAACGGGATCGAGAAGGTACTCGATCTCGGCGAGTACCTCGTCAACTACGGCGAGTTCATCGAGAACAACCACCCGCTCGCGCCGGCGTCGTACGCCCCCGAGTGGTGGGTTCAGGAGTTCGCGGACGCCGGTGCCGACATCCGCGCCATGCGCGACGACCCGCACGTCGATCTCGAACACCCTGACGTCGACGAGGCGCTCGCGTGGGCGCGCGAGTACGACTGCCCGCTACACCCCGAGTACACCTACCTCTGGCACGACGTGTCGGTCGACGCGTTCGCGGCCCTCGCCGACGCGGTCGCCGCGGGCGATGTCGTTGAGGGCGTCCTCGCCGTTGAGCGCACCGACCCAGTTCAGGACGCGCTGGAGTCGCTACTCGTCGAACACGCGGCGACCCCCGACGCGCTCCGGATCCCGACGTGGCGGTCGCTCGCGCGATCGCTCGGGATCGACGACGGACTGCGGAAGGAGTGGGACGAAGCGGACCTCTCGGACGCGGCTCGCGAGTACGCCGGCGGCGAGAACGCGATCCGCGCCGTCAACGAGATCGCCCCCTTCGAAGTGCGCGAGCGCGCTCCGACCCGGATCGGCAACCGGATGGGTCGCCCGGAGAAGTCGGAGAGCCGCGACCTCTCGCCCGCGGTCCACACTCTGTTCCCGATAAACGAGGCTGGCGGTCCCCAGCGCGACGTGGCTGAGGCCGCGAACGTGATGGACGACACCGGCCACCGCGGGCGGCACGACCTGGAGGTCTCCGACCGGGTCTGTCCCGACTGCGGCGAACACACCTACGCAGCCCTGTGTCCCGACTGCGAGACGCACACGGAGCCGCACTACGAGTGTGGCGACTGCGGCACCGTCTGCGAGCCGGACGAGGCCGGCCGCGTCGAGTGCCCGAACTGCGAGTGGGAGGTGACGGCCGCGACCTACCAGGAGGTAGATGTCAACGACACGTACCGCTCCGCGCTGGAGAGCGTCGGCGAGCGCGAGTCGGCCTTCGAGATATTAAAAGGCGTTCAGGGGCTCACCTCGCGGAACAAGACCCCAGAGCCGATCGAGAAGGGGGTCTTGCGCGCGAAGAACGGCGTCACCTCGTTCAAGGACGGGACGGTCCGGTACGACATGACCGACCTCCCGGTGACGGCGGTCAAACCGGCGGAGCTCGACGTCACCGCGGACCACTTCCGCGAGCTCGGCTACGAGACGGACGTCGACGGCGAGCCGCTGCGTCACGACGACCAGGTGGTCGAACTGCGCGTCCAAGACATTGTCCTCTCGGACGGCGCGGCCGAGCACATGCTGAAGACCGCGGACTTCGTCGACGATCTCTTAGAGCAGTTCTACGGGCTCGACCGCTTCTACGAGGTGAACGAGCGCGACGACCTCGTCGGTGAGCTCGTCTTCGGGATGGCACCCCACACGAGCGCCGCGACTGTTGGGAGAGTGGTGGGTTTCACATCGGCCGCCGTCGGATACGCGCATCCGTACTTCCACGCCGCAAAACGTCGGAACTGCTTCCATCCGGAGACGACGGTCGCGCACTTGGAAGACGGGGAGCGCCGAGAGATATCCATCGAGACGTTCGTCGAATCTCAGCTCGAAGATCCTCAAACCGATGACTTCGGGACGCTCGTCCAGGAACTCGATGGCGACGTTCGCGTCCCTTCGATCGACGAACACGGGAACACGACGACTCGGTCAGTGACAGCAGTCTCCAAACACCCAACTCAGGACCACCTCGTACGGATTCGGATGTGTTCCGGGCGAACGATCCGAGTTACCCCGGACCACACGATGCTTCGGGTCGCCGACGGAGACATCTACCAGACGCCCGCTCGTGAGCTGGCCGCCGGCGACCGCGTTCCCGAAGCGAACCCCCGAGACCGCGAGCGGGTGACTGACGCCTCGGTGGTTAGTGCCGACGGCGGAGTCGATACCGACGAGATCGTCGAAACGGAGATCATCGAGAGTGACGTTGAGTACACCTACAATCTCACGGTTTCTGGGACACACACGCTCGCTGCGAACGGATTGTGGGTCCAGCAGTGTGACGGCGACGAGGACTGCGTGATGCTGCTCATGGACGGGCTTCTCAACTTCTCTGAAGAGTTTTTGCCAGACCAACGCGGCGGGCGCATGGACGCACCCTTGGTGATGTCCTCGCGGATCGACCCCTCGGAGATCGACGACGAGGCGCACAACGTCGACATCGTGCGCGAGTACCCCGAGGAGCTGTACGAGGCCTCGCGGGAGATGGCCGACCCGGAGGCGGTCGAGGAGCTGATCCAGATCGGCGAGGACACGCTCGGCACCGACGACGAGTACCACGGATTCGACCACACCCACGACACGACGGACATCGCGATGGGACCGGACCTCTCGGCGTACAAGACGCTCGGCGACATGATGGAGAAGATGGACGCGCAACTGGAGCTGGCCCGGAAGCTGCGCGCGGTCGACGAGACGGACGTGGCCGAGCGCGTGATCGAGTACCACTTCCTGCCGGACATCATCGGGAACCTCCGGGCGTTCTCGCGGCAGGAAACGCGCTGTCTCGACTGCGGCGAGAAGTACCGCCGGATGCCCCTGACCGGCGACTGCCGGGAGTGTGGCGGCCAGGTGAACCTCACCGTCCACGAGGGGTCGGTGAGCAAGTACGTCGACACCGCCATCGAGGTGGCGGAGCGCTTCGGCTGCCGCCCCTACACGAAACAGCGGCTGAAGGTGTTAGACGGGTCGCTCGAATCGATCTTCGAGGACGACACGAACAAGCAGTCCGGCATCGCGGACTTCATGTGAGCCGTCGCGGTCGTCGCGTCGCCGCGACGGCCGGTCCCGACTCAGTCGTCCGTCCGTGCCTCTTCGACCACGCGCGTGAACTCTCGGGCGGTCTCGGTGATGACCTCGTAGTCGCCGCGCGCGGCGGCGTCGTAGTCGACGAGCGCGCCGCCCGCGCCGACCGCGAACGCGCCCGCGTCGACGTAGTCCGCGGCGTTGTCCGGGCTGACGCCCCCGGTCGGCATCATCGGGATCTGTCCGAGCGGCCCCTTCATCGCGCCGAGGTGGTCCGGGCCGACGGTCTTCGCGGGGAACACCTTCACGAAATCCGCACCGGCCCCGTAGCCGCGGATCGCCTCGGTCGGTGTCATCACGCCGGGCGCGGTGACGGCCCCGTAGCGGTTACACGTCTCGATCACGTCCTCGTGGAGGCTCGGCGAGACGACGAACTCCGCGCCCGCCAGCAGCGTGGTCCGGGCGGTCTCGCTGTCGAGGACCGTCCCCGTCCCCACGACGACCTCGTCGTCGAAGGAGCCGGCGACCTCGCCGAGCTTCTCTGCCACGTCCGGCGTGTCGGCGGTGATCTCGACGGCGGTGACGCCGCCCTCGCGCAGCGCCTCGGCGATCTCGATGAGCTGGTCGGCCGGGACCCCGCGTAACACCGCGACGACGCCGCTGTCGACGAGCCGCGAGAGCGTCTCGTTCATGTGTCCTCATTTTCCGAGCCGGGACTTAAAACCGCCCCGACGGTCTTGGGTGGCTTCCCCGACCACGGTGGAGGGGATGTCAACGGCCGAGTCGGGAACCGCGAAACGACCGTTCCACCGATCGTGCCGTGACATCGATCGACACGAAATCGCCGGGGATCGGGGGTGATCCCCCGCGAAACGGCCGCGACGAAACACTACCCTTTTGACCCTGCTTTCGATAACATTCGGTATAATGGGCCGACGCAAGAAGATCGTTCAGGAATGTGAGCGGCTGATGGACAACCCGGAGCACATCCGGAACATCGCCATTGCCGCACACGTCGACCACGGGAAGACGACGCTCTCGGACAACCTGCTGGCGGGTGCGGGCATGATCTCCGAGGACACCGCGGGCGAACAGCTCGCGATGGACACGAAAGAGGACGAGCAGGAGCGCGGGATCACCATCGACGCGGCGAACGTCTCGATGACCCACGAGTACGA
The DNA here is from genome assembly GCA_003023405.1 of Halobacteriales archaeon SW_8_68_21. Taxonomy (GTDB): domain Archaea; phylum Halobacteriota; class Halobacteria; order Halobacteriales; family Haloferacaceae; genus Halorubrum. Next base: position 15,045 of record PXST01000004.1, on the reverse strand, counting down.
GGACACCAACCACCTCATCAACCTCATCGACACCCCAGGTCACGTCGACTTCGGTGGCGACGTCACCCGCGCGATGCGCGCGGTCGACGGCGCGCTGGTGGTCGTCGACGCCGTCGAGGGCGCGATGCCCCAGACCGAGACGGTACTCCGGCAGGCGCTCCGCGAGGGCGTGAAACCGACGCTGTTCATCAACAAGGTCGACCGCCTCATCTCGGAGCTCCAGGAAGGCCCTCAGGAGATGCAAGAGCGGCTGATGTCGGTCATCGCCGATGTCAACGAGCTCATCCGCGGGATGGCCGAAAACATGGACGACATCCCCGAAGACTGGACCGTCTCCGTCGAGGACGGCACGGTCGGGTTCGGCTCCGCGCTGTACAAGTGGGGCGTCTCGATGCCCTCGATGCAGCGGACCGGGATGGACTTCGGCGACATCATGGAGCTGGAGCAGAACGACGAGCGACAGGAGCTCCACGAGCGCACGCCGCTGTCGGACGTCGTGCTCGACATGGTCTGCGAGCACTTCCCGAACCCGGTCGACGCCCAGCCCCGCCGCGTCCCGCGCATCTGGCGCGGCGACCCGGACACCACCCTCGCGGAGGGGATGCAGCTCGTCGACGAGGACGGCGATGTCGTCTTCATGGTCACGGATATCTCGATGGACCCGCACGCAGGCGAGATCGCCACCGGTCGCGTCTTCTCCGGGACCTTAGAGAAGGGTCAGGAGCTGTACGTCTCCGGGACCGCCGGCAAAAACCGGATCCAGAGCGTCGGCCTCTTCATGGGGTCCGAACGCGAGGAGGTGGACCGCGTCCCGGCGGGGAACATCGCCTCGGTCACCGGCCTACGTGACGCCATCGCCGGCTCCACCGTCTCCTCGGTGGAAATGACGCCGTTCGAGTCGATCGAGCACATCTCCGAGCCGGTCATCACGAAGTCCGTCGAGGCCCAGAACATGGACGACCTGCCGAAGCTCATCGAGACGCTCCAGCAGGTCGCCAAGGAGGACCCGACGATCCAGATCGAGATCAACGAGGACACCGGCGAACACCTCATCAGCGGGCAGGGGGAGCTTCACCTCGAAGTGATCACCCAGCGGATCCGCGACAATCAGGGCATTCCGGTCATTACCGGCGAGCCGATCGTCGTGTTCCGCGAGCAGCCGCAGGAGTCCTCGCGCGAGGTCGAGGGGCAGTCGCCGAACCGCCACAACAAGTTCTACATCACCGTCGAGCCGATGGACCAGGAGATCGTTGACGCCATCCAGCTCGGCGAGGTCTCGATGGACATGCCCGAACTGGAGCGCCGCGAGGCGCTACAGGAGGCCGGCATGGACAAGGACACCTCACAGAACGTCGAGGACATCCACCGGACCAACATCCTCATCGACGACACGAAGGGGATTCAGCACCTCAACGAGACGATGGAGCTGGTTCTGGAAGGGCTTCAGGAAGCGCTCGACGACGGCCCGCTGGCCGCAGAGCCGGTTCAGGGGTCGCTGTTCCGCCTCCACGACGCGAAGCTCCACGAGGACACCATCCACCGCGGTCCCGCGCAGGTCATCCCCGCGGTCCGCGACGCGGTCCACCGCGCGCTGATCGACGGCGAGGTCCGCCTGCTGGAGCCGATTCAGGACGTCCGGATCGACGTGCCCTCCGAACACATGGGCGCGGCGTCCGGCGAGATCCAGGGTCGTCGCGGCCGCGTCGACGACATGTATCAGGAGGGCGACCTCATGGTCGTCGAGGGCATCGCACCCGTCGAGGAGATGATCGGGTTCTCCTCCGACATCCGCTCGGCCACCGAGGGCCGCGCCTCGTGGAACACCGAGAACGCGGGCTTCCGCGTACTCGTCGACAACCTCCAGCGCGAGAAGATCATGGACATCCGCGAGCGCAAGGGCATGAAGCTCGAACTGCCGCAGTCGATCGACTACTTCTAAGTCGACGGCGCGGTCCGCGGTCGCGGTCTTTTGCGGGTTGAATTCCCACCGGTCTGTCGCGTTCTTCGCCCAGCGCCGCCGCTGACGGTCGCGATCCGTCCCCGTCGATCTCCATGCCGTGAGTTCACACGGTCGGAAGCGAGGCAACGCCTGCCCCCGCCGAAGGCTTATACCGCATCGTCCGACTCCGTTCGGGTATGCGGACGGACACGACTCTCCTCTGGCGCACCGCGGCGGAGCTACCGAGCGATCGCTCCACGCCGAGGACAGGAGCGTGTCCGCGGACGCCGAACGCCGACCGAACCGGCCGCGACCGGGTGACGGGGGTGGCGGCGTGAGCGACGGTCGCGACGGGACGCCGGAGGCCGCGCCCGACCCGGACGACGGGGAAGACGCGGACTCGGGCCGCTCTCCCGACGGGGGTCACGCCTCGGCGACTCCCTCGACGCACACGGTCCGGTTGGAGCTCGTCGACGAGCCGGGCCAACTGCTCGCCGCGCTCCAGCCGATCGCGGACAACGGCGGGAACCTCCTGTCGATCTACCACGAGCGCGGGAACAAGACTCCCCGCGGTCGGATCCCGGTCGAGGTCGACTTCGAGGCGACGCCGGAGCGGTTCGAGGGGATCGTCGACGCCCTCCGCAGCGAGGATGTGAACGTGATGCAGGCGGGGACGGAGCGGTACGCCGAGGAGGTGACTATCCTCCTCTTCGGCCACCTCATCGACACGGATCTTTCGGACACGCTCTCGCGGATCGAGGCCTGCGAGTCGGCCTCCGTCGCCGACGTGTCGCTGGCAGCGCCGCAGGGGACCGAGGAGGTGTCGAGCGCGCGCCTCCGACTCGAAGCGCGCGCGGGAGAGACGGACGCGGCGATCGCGGCCGTCCGCGACCTCGCGGCCGATAAACGGCTCCGCGTCGTCGAGCCGCTCACGGGGGTGGAGGCGTGAGACTCGCCGTGATCGGCGCGGGCGCGGTCGGGCGCTCCGTCGTCGAGCTCGCGGGCGAGTACGGCCACGAGGTCGTCGCCGTCGCGGACTCGTCGAGCGCGGTCGTCGCGGACGCGAGCGGTGCGGGCGGGACTCGCGGCGGCGACGGCGGAGACGACGCGGTCGGCGTCGACCCGGACGCCGTCGTCGCGCGGAAGGCGGAACGCGGGATCGTCGGCGACGACGACCCCGCTGACGCGCTCGCGGCCGACTACGACGTCCTGATCGAGGCGACGCCGACGACGCTCGGCGACGCCGAGCCCGGCTTCTCGCACGTGACCCGCGCGCTGGAGCGCGACCGCCACGCCGTCCTCGCGAACAAGGGGCCGGTGGCCGAGCGGTTCGGCGACCTGCGGGCGGCCGTCGACGACAGCGACGGCGAGATCCGGTTCGAGGCGACGGTCGGCGGCGCGATCCCGGCGGTCTCGACCGTCGAGGACATCGATCCGGGCCACGTCACCGCGGTCCGCGGCGTGCTCAACGGGACGGCGAACTTCATCCTCACGCGGATGGCCGCGGAGGGCCTCGACTACGACCACGTGCTCGCGGAGGCACAGGACCTCGGCGTCGCCGAGGCGGACCCCTCCTTCGACGTGGACGGGACCGACGCGGCGCTGAAGTGCGTGATCCTCGCGAACGTCCTCTCGTTCGGCGCGGCCGACGACCCGGCGGACGCGCGGGAGAGACGGACGCGGCGATGACGGGCGGACGGTGCGACTCATCGGCGAGGCGACCGGCGACACGGTCCGCGTCGCGCCGCGGCTCATCCCCGAGAACGGGACGCTCGCGGTCTCTGGAACCCAGAACATCGTCCAGATCGAGACCTCCCACGCCGGTCGGCTCAACACCTCCGGGCGCGGCGCGGGCGGCCCCGAGACCGCGAGCGCGGTCCTCGGCGACGTGGGGCGACTAGAGTAACCGATCCCGACCGACGCCCGCGGGGCGACCGCCGTCGGTCGGTCGTCGCCGCACGGGGCGGCGGCGTGGCGTACCCCGCGTTGTCGAGAATCGCCGGACTGCGGCCTGATACTCTGTAGTACGTATCGAAACCGTTTTAGTGGAATCAACCGAAACCTACTCACAGAGCGCCTTAGCGCGTGATTACCCCATGAGTGACAAACCGCACCAGAATCTGGCCATCATCGGCCACGTCGACCACGGCAAGAGTACGCTCGTGGGTCGCCTCCTCTTCGAGACGGGGAGCGTCCCCGAGCACGTAATCGAGCAGCACCGCGAGGAAGCCGAAGAGAAGGGCAAGGGCGGCTTCGAGTTCGCCTACGTGATGGACAACCTCGCAGAGGAGCGCGAGCGCGGCGTCACGATCGACATCGCCCACCAGGAGTTCGACACCGACGAGTACTACTTCACCATCGTCGACTGTCCGGGCCACCGCGACTTCGTGAAGAACATGATCACGGGTGCCTCGCAGGCCGACAACGCGGTGCTCGTCGTCGCGGCCGACGACGGCGTCGCGCCCCAGACCCGCGAGCACGTGTTCCTGGCCCGCACGCTGGGCATCAACGAGCTCATCATCGGCGTTAACAAGATGGACCTAGTCGACTACCAGGAGTCCTCCTACAAGGAGGTCATCGGCGAGGTCGAGGACCTGCTCAACCAGGTCCGCTTCGCAACCGACAACACCACGTTCGTGCCGATCTCGGCGTTCGAGGGCGACAACGTCGCCGAGCAGTCCGAGAACACCGACTGGTACGACGGGCTGACCCTGCTGGAGTCGCTCAACGACCTGCCGGAGGCCGAGCCGCCGACGGACGCGCCGCTCCGACTCCCCATCCAGGACGTTTACACCATCTCCGGTATCGGGACCGTCCCCGTGGGACGCGTCGAGACCGGCATCCTCAACACCGGCGACAACGTCTCCTTCCAGCCGTCCGACGTGGGCGGCGAAGTGAAGACGGTCGAGATGCACCACGAAGAGGTGCCCAAGGCCGAGCCCGGTGACAACGTCGGGTTCAACGTCCGCGGCATCGGCAAGGACGACATCCGCCGCGGCGACGTCTGTGGCCCGGCCGACGACCCGCCGAGCGTCGCCGAGACGTTCCAGGCGCAGGTCGTCGTCATGCAGCATCCGTCGGTCATCACGGCCGGCTACACCCCGGTCTTCCACGCCCACACGGCGCAGGTCGCCTGTACGATCGAGTCGATCGACCAGAAGATCGACCCGTCCTCGGGCGAGGTCGCCGAGGAGAACCCGGACTTCATCAAGTCCGGCGACGCCGCGGTCGTCACCGTGCGCCCGCAGAAGCCGCTCAGCCTCGAGCCTTCCGGCGAGATTCCGGAACTCGGCAGCTTCGCCATCCGCGACATGGGTCAGACCATCGCGGCCGGCAAGGTACTCGACGTCGACGAGCGATAATCGATGCAGCAGGCACGCGTCCGCCTCGCCGGCACGAGCCCCGAGGACCTCGACGACATCTGCGACGACGTCCGCGAGATCGCGGACTCGACGGGGGTCGCCCTGTCGGGCCCGATCCCGCTGCCGACGAAGACGCTCGAGATACCGTCGCGAAAGTCCCCGGACGGTGAGGGGACGGCGACGTGGGAGCACTGGGAGATGCGCGTCCACAAGCGTCTGATCGACATCGACGCCGACGAACGCGCGCTCCGCCAGCTCATGCGCGTCCAAGTGCCGAACGATGTCAGCATCGAGATCGTTCTCGAAGACTGAGCGCTAGGGCGTTTCTCTTTCACCCCTTTTGTTTTCACTCGTCGAACAGCGGCGCGACCTGACAGTGACTTACCGCACGTCGAGGAGTCCGACTCGACCGGCCACGAGCCCGCAGAACGCGCCGGTCGCGTGCGCGACTAGTGCGACGCCTGGGGCGGCCGTCGTCGCGGTGAGGGCAACGGCGACGAGACCGAACAGCAGGAACTGGGCCCGCGGGGAGAGCCGCAGGCGGTCGAAAAGCGTCGCGCTCACGACGTTGCCGGCGAGCAGGTAGCCGCCGAGCGCGAACACCGCGCCGCTGATCCCCAACACGGCGGCCGGTGGACCGAGCAGGCCGCCGACGGTCACCTGCGCGACGCCCGCGAGCGCGCCGGTGGTCACGACGAACGCGTGGAAGTGGGCGCGGGTCGTCCGGCGTTCGACGAGGGGCCCGACCGCGAGCAGCGCGAGGGCGTTCGCCAGCAGGTGGCCGACGGAGCCGTGCGCGTACACGCTGGTGACGAGCGTCCACGGGGCGACGGCCAGCGGGGTCGACAGCGCGAACAGCCCCGCGAGACCGACGACGCCGAGCCCGGCCTGTACAGCGCCGACGAGGAGGACGATCCCGAGCGTTTCGAGGGTGGCACGCATCGGTCGGGGCTTGGGACCGGGCGCTCAAAAGGGGTCGGTGCGCCGGATCGCGCCCGGTTCGCCTCTCCGAACCGCCAGTGTTATATTCTTTAGGGCGACCTAAATAAATGGATGAAGCTCCGCGTCGTCGTCGCTCGGCTCCGCGAACGGCTCTCCGGGACCCGAGAGCGCCTCCCGCGGGGATCGCTCGCGGTCGCGGGAAGGCCGCGGCGACTGCCGACCCCCGACTCCTCTTCGGGGCGCTCGTCGTCTACCTACTGTCGTGGCCGGTCCGGGGCCGCCGGTACGGCGACGTCCTCGCGCCGATGGGACACCGCTGTCGGACCGGCTTCCTCACGGCGGCCGTGTTCGCAAGCCAGACCGCGAACCTGATCGTCCCCGCGCGGGCGGGCGACGGAGTCCGCGCGTACCTCCTGAAGCGCCGGCGCGAGGTCCCGTACCCGACCGGCGTCGCGTCGCTGGCGGTCGAGCGCGCCTTCGATTTGGTCGCGCTCGGCGCGCTCGGTGGGGCCGCGCTCGCCGCCCTCCTCCTCGACGGGCGGACGGTGGCCCCGGGCGGATCGGAACTGGCGGTCGCGGCCGCCGCCGGAACCGCTCTCGCCGCCGCGCTGGGGTCCGCACTCACGGTCGCGGTCGCTCGCGGCGACCGGCGTTTCGGTCCGGCCCTCCGCGAGCGCGCGAGCGGGTCCCGGCTCTCGGGGGCCGTCGACGCCGCGGTCCGATTCGGTGCCGCCGTCCGGGTCGTCGCCGCCGACGCGGGCGCGGTCGCTCGGGTGTCGCTCGCGAGCGGCGTCGTGTGGGCGGCGGACGCCCTGACCGCGGTGTTCGTACTCGCCGCGCTCGTGGGGGGCTTTGGGGGCGGAGTCGACCCCGCGACGCTTTTCGTCGTCGGGACGCTCGCCGTCTCGGCCGGGAACCTCGCAAAGGTGTTGCCGCTCTCGCAGGGGGGGATCGGACTCTACGAGGCGGCGTTCACCGGTATCGTCGTCGCCACGACACCGATACCGGCCGAGACCGCGCTCGCTGCGGCGGCGCTCGACCACGCGCTGAAAAACGCCGTCACGCTCGCCGGCGGCGGCCTCGTCGCGGCCGCGTTCGACCTCTCGGCGCTCCGCGGTCCGGGCGAGTCGGAGCGGGAACCGGACGCGGCCGCGACCCGGCCAGCGACGGACCGCTAAACTTTTAGGTAAGCCTAAAAAGAATCGGGTATGGATGCGACCACCTCGGACCGCGACGGTCCGGATGTCTGCGTGATCGTCCCGACGATCCGGGAGTACGAGTGTCTCCGCGAGTATGTCGCGAACGCCCGCGAGCACGAGTTCGACCTCTCGCGGCTCCACTTCGTTCTCGTCACCGAGGACTTCTGTGACGTCGATGAGATGCGCGACATGCTCAACGAGCTGGATGTCTCCGGCGGGGTGTTCGACGGGACCCGCCGCGAGGAGTGGTACGAGGCCAACGGGGTCGCCGAGTACGACCATCTCGTGCCCGCCGCGAGCCACGCCGAGACGAGCTTCGGCCTGCTGTACATGTGGGCCGACGAGTCGTTCGAGTACGGCGTGTTCATCGACGACGACACGCTGCCGCACGACGACATCAACTACTTCGGCCGTCACATGGAGAACCTCGCGTTCGGTGGCGAGATCGAGTGCGCACGCTCCGACGAGCACTGGGTGAACGTCCTCTACCAGAACGCCGACGAACACGGGTTGTACCCCCGCGGCTACCCCTACGCCGCGATGGACGAGACGGTCGAGACGGACTCGGTCGCGGTCGAGTCCGGCGAGGTCGTCGCCTCGCAGGGGCTGTGGACGAACGTCCCCGACCTCGACGCCGTCCGAATCTTGATGGACGGCGACTTGGAGGGACAGGCGCAGACGCGGACGACCGCCGACGACTTCGAGCGCGACTTCGTCGCCGGGCGCGGCGACTACCTCACCGTCTGCTCGATGAACCTCGCGTTCCGTCGCGAGGTGATCCCCGCCTTCTACCAGCTGCCGATGGACGACAACGAGTGGGACGTGGGCCGGTTCGACGACATCTGGTCGGGGCTGTTCTTAAAACGCGCCTCCGACGTGCTGGGCAAGCGGATCTACAACGGCGACCCCCTCTGTGAACACAACAAGGCCCCGCGCTCGACGTTCGACGACCTCGCGAACGAGGTGGCGGGACTGGAGCTGAACGAACACGTCTGGAAGGTGATTGACGGGGTCGGCGACGACGCCGACTCGTACGCGGACGCGTTCGCCGAGATGGCGGACGCGCTCGCGGAGGGAGAGTTCTCCGAGTGGAACAACGGCGCGTTCCTCAACCACTGCGGCGAGTACATGCGCGACTGGCTCGACTGCCTCGACGCCGTCAGCCGGACGCCCGCGGTCGCGGACGACTGAACCGACACGACTAAAACCATTTAGGTAAGCCTAAAACATATGACGAACCACGACCAAGCCGAGACGAAGATGTATCGCAGACGCTACCTCGCAAGCGCCGCCGCGGTCGGCGCGGTCGGACTCGCGGGCTGTAACGGGACGACTGACGACTCCGGCGGCGACTCACAGTCGAACATCGGACAGATCGGGTCCGGCCGCGAGGGGCGCGGACTTCCCGGCGGTACGTCGATGGCCGACATGCCCGACCTGTCGGGTGAACTCACCGTCTACTCGGGACGGGGCGAGTTCCTCGTCGGCGAACTCATCGAGTACATCGAGGACCTGTACGACGACTTTGACCTGACGGTCCGCTACGGCGGCTCGACCGATCTCGTGAATCAGATCACCAACGAGGGAGCGGGGTCGCCGGCGGACGTATTCTACTCGGTCAACTCCGGGTCGCTCGGCGCGCTCGCCAACGAGGGACGGACGGGGGAGCTCCCCTCCGAGATTACTGACCTGGTCCGCGACGAGTTCCACACGGACCAGTGGATCGGCACCTCGGGGCGGGCACGGACGATCCCGTACAACACCGACGATTTCTCCGAGGGAGATGTCCCGGACGACGTCATGGCGTTCCCCGAGGAGTTCGACGGCGACCTCGGCTGGGCACCCTCCTACGGCTCCTGTCAGGCGTTCATCACCGCGATGCGGCTGATCGAAGGTGAGGAGGCCACCCGCGAGTGGGTCGAAGCCGTCGTCGACTCCGGCATCACCAGCTACCCCGACGAGTTCGCCGCCTGTCAGGCGGTCGCGAACGGCGAGATCGACGCGGCGTTCACGAACCACTACTACATCCAGCGGGTCCTTGACGGCAACCCGGAGGCCTCCATCGCCACGGCCTTCACCCGCGGTGACGCCGGTGCGGTGTTCAACGTCGCCGGTGCCACGGTCGTCGACAGCACCTCGGACGCGACCCTCGCGGAGAACTTCGTCCGGCACCTGCTGTCGGCGGAGGCGCAGGACTACTTCGCCCGGACGACCTTCGAGTACCCGCTGATCCCCGACATCGAGCCGATCGGCGGTCTCCCTACGATCGATGAGCTCGATGTCCCCGACATCGACCTGACGGAGCTTTCCGACCTGGAACCGACAGTCGACCTCATGCGCGAGGCCGGCGCTGAACTATAGGCGTTCGAACGGTTCCTCTCGCCCGTGTCGCTTCGCTTCGACCGTGTCTTTCCGGACCGACTCGCAAACCGTGCCCGTGAGCGCGTCGCTCGCGTCGACCGGCTCACCGTCGCGGCGGCGCTGATCTCGCTCGTCACCGGACTCCTGACGTTCGCCATCGCGACGACCGTCTTTGGGTACCACTCGTTCAACCACGACGAGGGCGTGTATCTCACACAGGCCGCGTTGCTTCTGGACGGACAGTTGGCGTTCCACGCCGGCGCGCTGGCCGACGCTTTCCACCCGTGGTTCTTCGTTGAGGACGGCGGACGACTCTACCCGAAGTACAACCCGGTTCCCGCCGCGACGTACGCGGTGACGATGTGGCTGTTCGGCGAGCCGCGGGTGACGCTCGCAGCGATTGCCGCTGGCAACGCCGCGCTCGTGTACCTGCTCGGGTCGACCGTCTTTGACCGGCGGGTCGGTCTCGCGGCCGCCGTCCTGTTCGCGGCGTCGCCGATGGCGGTCGTCACCTCCTCGGTGTTCCTCCCGTACGCGCCGACGACGTTCCTGAACCTGCTGTTCGCGGTTGCGTACCTCCGAGGCGTCCGCGATCGGTCGCTCCCGCTCGCCGGCCTCGCTGGCCTCGCGATCGGACTCGCCTTCTTCGCCCGGCCGTTCACGGCGGTGCTGTTCGCGGCTCCGTTCATCCTCCACGCGGTCGTTCGGACCGCCATCGCGCTTTGGGACACCGGACTACCCCCGCTCCCCCTCCCCGCTTCGGTACGCCGTCACGGGCTCACGGCGCTTCTCGGTACCCTCTTCGTCGGCGTCACGCTGGCGTACAACCTCCGAGTGACGGGCTCGCTCCTGACGTTCCCGTACGAGGCGTTCGCGCCGATGGACGGCCCCGGATTCGGCGAGCGGCGGATACTCGGACACAGCGAGGAGTACACGCCCGAGCTGGCGCTTCGGTCGAACGGGTACGCGCTGTGGTACCTCGCCACGCGCTGGGTGGTCGCCGGGCCGCTCGGCACACTGCTCGCGCTCGCGGGGACCGGCCTGGCCGCGCGGGCTTGGCTGTCGGGGCGACGCGCGTCGGGGGTTCCAGGAGACGGCGGCGTCGACGCTCCCGCGGAACCGGCGTTCGAGCGAACCGCCGGACTCCTCCTCGGCGGCGTCGTCGTCTCCGTCGTCGTCGGGAACCTGTTCTTCTGGGGGACGAACAACCTCCTCGCGACGTTCTCGGACCCGACCGACGGACTGATATCTGGCTTCGGGCCGTTCTACCACTTCGACCTCCTCGTTCCGCTGTCGGTCTTCGGCGGCCTCGCCGTCGTCACCGGCGGCCGGGGGCTCTCTCGGCTTCGCGTGTGGCTCGGGTCTCGGACCACGGGGGGAACGGCGCGGGCAGTCGTCGCGGCGGTCGCAGTGTTCGCGCTCCTCGGCGGCGTCCTCGGTGCCGCGGCTGCGGCCGAGGAGCCTCTCGACCGTCACGTGGCCCACGCCGACAAGCACGAGGCGGCCTACGAGCCGATCGAGTCGGCCGACTTCGACGACGACCTCGTGTTCGTTCCGACCCCGTACGGCGAGTGGCTCGGCCATCCCTTCCAGCCGCTCCGGAACGACCCCGGGCTGGACGGCGAGGCGGTGTACGCGCTCGACCGGGATCCGGTCGAGGACTTCGCGGTGATCGACGCGTATCCCGACCGGGAACTCCACCGCTACGCGTATCGGGGCACGTGGACGCCAGAACCGGACCGACACGTCGCGCCGAAGCTTGAATCACTCGACGTCCGTCAGGGAGCGCGGATCGACGCGACGGCGACGGTCGGCGTCCCCGACCGCGTTCAACGCGCGGTCGTTCGACTGGAGACCGTGCGCGGCGAGCCCGCCGCCGCCGGCGAGACGGCCGACGTCGAGTACGCCGTGCGCGACCCCAACGGATCGCTTCAGGCCGGATGGTCGCTGACGCCCGAGGGCGCGCGGCTGGCCGGTGTATCGAACGCGACCGTCCCGACCGACCCCGCGGGCGACGAGGTGATCGTGACGGTGACGCTCGTCGACCCCGCGGGCTCGACGTTCACGTATCGGCAGGAGGTGACGGTCCGGACGACGGACGAGGGCGTCGAGGCGATCTGGCCCCCGGAGCGGTTCGTCTGTCGGCTCACGACGGAATGCGGGACGGAGGGAACCTACCTCCCCGAAGACCCGGACGCCCACTCGGAGTGGGTCACCTTCGAGACGGTGGCCGTCGAGGAGGCGGAGTGAGCTGTTTTCCGTCGTTTATAAACAGTCGTTTATAACGAGTCGCCGCCGCTCAGAACCGTCGCAGCTGCTCTTCGAGACAGACGGTGACGATCGACTTCGCGATGGCCGCGCCGCCGCCGATCGGGTCGAGCTTCGTCTCGCCGAGGCGCTCGGCGTAGTGGATCGGGCGCTCGCGCACGTCGTAGCCGCGCATCAGCGGCCGGATCAGGAGTTCCGCGGAGAGCCCGGTGTTCTCGGTCCAGTCGATCCCCTCGACGACCTCGCGGCGGTACGCGCGCATCCCGGTGGTGGTGTCGTGAACGCGCTCTCCCATCAAGAGGCTCGCGACGGCCGCGAACCCGGGGTTGCCGAGGCGGTTGAACACCGGCATTGCCTCCGCGCCGTCGTTGATCTCGGCGAGGAACTCCGGGAGCGCCTCCATCGGATAGGTGTCGTCGCAGTCGGTCGTGACGACGACCGAGCGGTCGGGGGTCAAGATCGCCTCCCGCACCGCGACGCCGTACCCCTGCGGCTCCTGCTCTACGACCGTCGCACCGTGTTCGCGGGCGATCTCCGGGGTCCGGTCTGAGGAGCCGTCGACGCAGACGATCTCGGCCTTCCCGCCGGTGACCTCGTCGATGTCTTCGAGGACCGTTCCGATCGCCTCCTCCTCGTTGTACGTCCCCATCACGACGCTGAGGTCGTCGAAGGTGTAGCGGTCCTCGACGCGCTCGGCGTCGTCGGTCGCGGTTGCCGCTCCGTCCCCCGTCTCATCGACCTCGTCGGCCGACCCGTTCGCGCTGAGTGAACTCATTATTCCGAAGGGATCGCTCCACCCACTTGAGCTTTTAGGTTTACCTAAAGCAATTGTTAGAGCCGCTCTCGAACGTTATCGGCGACGCGAAGCGCCAGCGCGGCGATCGTGAGCGTGGGGTTCATCGCGCCGCTGGTGGGGAACACCGAGCTGGAGGCGATCCAGCAGTTGTCGAGGTCGTGGGTCCGGCAGTCGGCGTCGACGACGCCCGCGGCCGGGTCGTCGCTCATCCGGGTGGTGCCCATGTGGTGGTAGGCGGGACCGGTCGCGTCGGGGCCGGCGACCCACTCGACCTCCGTGCCCAGCTCTTCGAGGACCGACCGCTGGATCTCGTTGGCGCGTTCGACCGTCCGGAGCGCCCGATCCCCGACGTTCCAGTGGATATCGGGGACGGGGTTGCCGCGGTCGTCGGTGCGGTCGGGGTCGAGCCCGACGTAGCTGTCCGACCGAGGGAGCTGTTCGACCAGCCCGCCCATCGCCACGTGGGTGCCGTAGCCGTCGCGGAGCCGCTCTAAGAGGTCGTCCCCCCAGTCGTCGCCGGAAAGAGCCATCCCGACGGGCGAGGGCCCGGCGTAGTTGAAGAACTCTAGCTTGAACGGGGCCTGCGTCTCGTCGGCTTCGTCGTAGAACTGGTCGCAGGCTCTGGTGTAGAAGCCGACGTGGTTCTGTCGGGTCGGCTCGTCGAGCGTCCCGCCTGCCCCGGCGAACAGGTGGTCCATGAAGAACTTCCCGACCGTCCCACTGGAGTTAGCGAGACCATCGAGATACTCGTCGGACTCGGACAAAAGCAGGAGGCGCGGCGTCTCGACGCCGCCGCAAGCGACGACGAACGCGTCCGCCTCCTGCCTGTGGGTCTCGCCGTTGGGCGTCGCGTAGACGGCCGTCGTGACCTGGTCGTTCCCGTCGTGTTCGAGTTGCTCGACCGGTGCCCGATCGATGACCGTCGCGCCCCGCTCCTCCGCGCGCTCGACGTGGACCGTCGCGTCGTACTTCGCGCCGGCCGGACAGACGGGCTGGCAGGTGCCGTAGCCGACGCAGGCGGAGCGACCGTCGTATGGCTCGGAGTTGCGCGCGTTCGGGACCGAGTGTATGTCGATCCCCAGTTCCTCGCAGGCCTCCTCGAACAGCGAGTCGCTGTACGACGGCTCGAAGGGACGCATGGGGTGCGGCTCCTCGCGCGGCGGCGCGTACGGGTTGTCGATGTTGCTTCCGCCCGCGACGCCCAGCTCCTGCTCGGCCTCGGCGTAGTAGGGCCGGAGGTCCTCGTACTCGATCGGCCAGTCCGTGCCGACGCCGCGCTCGGTCTCGGAGTTAAAATCGTCCTCGTGGAGCCGCATCACCATCCCTTGCCAGTGGAGCGTCGACCCACCGACCCCCTTGACGCGGGCGTGGTTCAGCGGGTAGAACCACTCGCCGGAGTTGGCGTGGGCGTCGCGCTCGCCGCCCACGTCCCACACGTCGGGCCGGTCGTAGCTCGGACGGATCGCCCGCTCCTGTCGCGCGAGCCGGTCCGCGGGGTCGAAGCGGGGGCCGGCGTCGAGGACGACCACGTCGTGGTCGGCGGCCAGCCGGTCCGCCACGAGCCCGCCCGCGGGGCCGGCACCGACGACGCAGACGTCCGCGTTCGCGACCGGGGAGCGGTCAATGTCGCGGCTCGCGGCCCGCTTCGTCTCCCTGTCTCGGGCGTCCTCCGCGCTCATCGCGGGCCTCGCCGGTAGCTCTCGGTCCCGCCCGGGTGTCCCTGCGGGTTCTCCAGTCCGACCAGCTCGCCGCCCGTCGGAGAGGCGTACAGCGCGAGTAGGAGCTCGTTGACGACGTAGTAGCGCACTCGCTCCGCGAGCGTCCCGTCCGGGCCCTCCTCGGCGGTGTCGGCTCCGACCTCTCGGAGGAGCCGGTCGCGGTCGCCCTCGGAGAGCTCGGTGATCGGGGCCCCGTGCCACGACCGAGCCGCGCCGTCGAGTTCTCCGATCGCCTCGCGGACCCCCTCTGCGTGGCCCGATCCGTCGAGCCGGCCGTCGAGGAAGCGGTCGACGAACCGCTCGACGCCGTCGACTTCGCTCGGGTAGAGGACCGTCGCGACCCCGGCCATCGACGCGCGGACGGCCGCCTCGTCGGGGAGTTGGTCGTCCCCGTCACCGGTGCCGCCCGCCCTTCCGTCGTCGTTCGGACCGTCGCCCGCGTGCCGGGCCGCGAGTGTGA
>PXST01000003.1:28980-55029 GCA_003023405.1 Halobacteriales archaeon SW_8_68_21 | reverse complement strand
CAGTTTCAGTGTCGAAGCGGTCGTTCTCCTGCTCAAGGAAGGTCGTCGCCATCTCAGCGTAGTCCAACTGGTCATCAACGTGGAGGACACGTATCGTGTCCATATGTCCCTGAGTGGCAGTCATACTATAATTCTCTCCTAAAGCATGTTAACTGTTGGCGTGTGGTTTTCACAACTGATTATATGTATATGATAAGAGTTCAAATCTGGTCTCAGAATCTCAGCTGACTTTCTGGAACAGACGTCAAGTTGGATCCTGGAGAGAGAATGGTTCAGAATAGCACGAATCCAGTCACCAGTACTCCCACTGGCTCTGATTGGCTGGTCTTGTGCGATTACCTTGTTTGATTCCTTGGCTACAACAGGCTCAGCTCCAAGGGTCGGCGATATTGTGGGGGCAAGTTAGTAAGCAAAACAAATCGGCAAGATTTGTTGTAGTAGTCGTCTTTTGCCCTCATCTGTGGCTCACCGGAGTTCAGTGCTGAAAGTCCGTCGAAACCGCGGACGAATCGGCGCTCATGACCGAAACGAGGGGTCGAACCGGAAATGGACATCGAATGTGTGGTCCGGCGCTCAGCCGTCCGCGCTGCGCAGCCACGCCGCGACGCGCTCTATCCCGGAGGCGACGGCGGCGAGCGGTCGCAGTCCCGTCGACGCGGTCCGAGTCGGCCCGGTGGTCGCGTCCGGCTCCGACCGGTCCGCGACGATACGCTCGTAGTTGTCGATCACCTGCTGTCGCCGCTGCGCCTCCGACTCGACCGCCCGTTCGAGCGCCGCCACCCGGTCGGCGAGGCGGTCGCGCTCCGCCTCCAGCCGCTCGACTTCGGCGGCGAGCGCGGCAACGCGGACGCGGTCGTGGTACCCCGGGCGTCGGTCGTGGTCGCGGCCGACGCCGACGGTGCGGGCTGGGTCGCTCGCCCGGGAGCCGGCGAGGGCGGTCGACCGGCGTCGCGGCCCGTCGGTCGAGTCCATCGTCTCGGCGTCGGTGCCACCAGGCGCGTCGAGAGAGTCGGGCTGAGAAGGCATGGTCTGAAAGGGTGTGTGTACACGTCGCACACGTTCAAAAAAGTCAGTCAGCCGCGAGTCGGACGCGCCGCTTTCGGGCGGTTCACGACGATTCGGAATCCGTCGTCGACACTCGGCCGGACAGGCGGTCGGCATCGCCCGAGGTGGCGGCCTCCGGGCCTTCGGAGCCGTCCGCCGGTCGGATCGCGAAGCCGAGTGCCGCGTAGAGCGGTCGCAGTTCCGGGTCGAACGCCGCGGTGACGGTCTCGACCGCGTCGTCGCGCTCGCCGCGTTCGACCGCGGCCGCGACGAGCGCCGATCCGATCCCGCGGCCGCGACGCGCCCGCCTGACGGCGACGGCATCGACGTGGAGCCGCCCGGCCTCGGGACGCGTGGCGACGAGTCCGCCGACGACGCCGCCGGTCCGCTCCGAGCGGGCGACGAGGGCGTCGCCGGCCGCGATCCGATCGTCGACGACATCGGCGCTGGTCGAGAGCATCGCCGCGTCGAGTATTCGGAGGACATCGAGGCAGTCGTCGGGAGTCGCGGGGTCGATCGTCACGTCCGCCGGCGGTGCGGGTCGCTCGCGTTCCCCGGTCACGGGTCGCCCGTCGCCCCACCTTTGATCAGCCGGAGGACGCGCACGGCGTCGGCGTCGACGACGCGGTCCCCCGGGACGGGCGAGCCGCCGACCAGCGCCGATGCCTCCTGCGGATGGTAGCCCGCGGCGCGGATCAGGTCGTCGTACATCGCGTCGGCGGCGAGGCTGTACTCGCCGGTCCCCTCGCCGACGACCTCGACGGTCACGTCCATGGGCGCGATAGACGGGCGAGCGGGGTCAATCGCACGGTTCGTCGTGCTCGGCTGTGCTGTTTCTTATAAGTCGCCGATCGACACGAACATTCACCGAAACTCCGGCCGCAAGGCGTGCGCACGCCTCGCGGCAGCGTAGCGCGACGCGCCACGGGCAGCGAGGGACACGGTCCCTCAGGCAACCGGGCGAAGCCCGGTGACAGCCGGCGGCTCCGCCATCGACGATCCCCCTCAGTAGCCGGCGCGAAGCGCCGGCTGCCAGAGGGACCTCCGGTCTCTTCCGGCTCGGCCGCGGCGCGGCCTCGCAAACACGCGCCACCGTACCGTCGTTTATACGTAATTGTCGCCGCAGCTCACGGACGTTCAAATGTCGTCGCAGAGCCGACGGTCGCAGTTCACGCGCTCCCGGGGTCGTTCGACGCTCGACCGGCTCAGCCGTCCAACTCCTCGCGGAGCAGGCCGTTCACCTGTCCGGGGTCGGCGCTGCCCCCGGTCGCCTGCATCACCTGCCCGACGAGGAAGTTGATCGCGCCCTCGTCGCCGTTGTGGTAGTCGCTCACGGCGTCGGGGTTCTCGTCGATGGCGGCCGCGACAGCGGCCTTGACCTCGCCGCTCTCGGCTTTCCCGAGCCCCTCGCGGTCGATGACCGTCTCGGGGTCGTCGCCCTCGTCGAGCATCTCGCGGAGGACGACCTCCTCGGCGTTCTTGACGGTCAGCTCCTCGGCTGCGACGAGTTCGATCAGGCGGGTGAACTCGTCGAGGCGACCCTCGACGTCGGTTATCTCCATCTCGCGGTAGTTGAGCTCGCCGAGCAGGTTGTCGGCGACCCACGTCGCGGCGAGGTCGGGGTCGAACTCGCTCGCCACGTCCTCGAAGAAGTCGGCGACCGCCTTCGTGGAGGTGAGCTTCGAGGCGGACTCGCGGTCGAGTCCGTACTCCTCGCGGAAGCGCTCGCGGCGCGCGTCGGGCAGCTCCGGGATCGCGATCCGTGCTTTCCAGTCCGAGACCTCCAGGGCGGGGAGGTCGGCCTCCCGGAAGTAGCGGTAGTCCTTCTCGGCCTCCTTCGAGCGCATCGAGACGGTGACGCCGCGCGCCTCGTCCCAGTGGCGGGTCTCCTGTTCGATCTCGCGGCCGCGGCGGAGTACGTTCTCCTGTCGGGTGACCTCGTAGGCGAGCGCCTGCTCTGCGCCCTTGTGGCTGGAGATGTTCTTCACCTCGGCGCGGCTCACGCCGTCGAGCGCCTCGTCCGTGATCGTCCCGTCGTCGACGCGCTCGTCCGGGACGAGCGAGACGTTGGCGTCGACGCGGAGGCTCCCGTCGCGGGTCGGGTCGAAGACGCCGAGGTACTCCAACACCTCCTCCAGTTTCGCGAGGAAGGCCCGCGTCTCGGCCGGCGAGCGGAAGTCCGGCTCCGTGACGATCTCCAGCAGGGGCGTCCCGGCGCGGTTGTAGTTCACGAGGGTGTGCGTCGCCGACTCGATCGACCCCCCGGCGTGCTGGAGGCTGCCGGGGTCCTCTTCGAGGTGGGCGCGGGTGATGCCGATGGTGCGCGTCTCGTCGTCGACGCGGACCTCGAGTTCCCCGGACCGGCAGATCGGGGCGTCGTACTGGGTAAGCTGGAAGTTCTTCGGGAGGTCGGGGTAGTAGTAGTTCTTCCGGTGGAACGTCGTCGTCTCGGGGACATCTGCGTCGATCGCCTTGCCGACCTTCACCGCCGCCTCGACGGCGGCCTCATTGAGGACCGGCAGCGCCCCCGGCAGCCCGAGGCAGGTCGGGCAGGTACGCGTGTTCGGCTCCTCGTCGGCTGCCGGCTCCGTCGAGCAGCCGCAGAAGATCTTCGTGTCGGTCTCGAGCTGGACGTGGACCTCCAGCCCGATCACGACTGTCCGGTCCGCCGTCGCGGCCTGCGCACTCATTACCGGTCCGTTGTGAGCGGGCCGCCTAAATCGTGTCGGGACGACCGTCGCCGAGGCGGGCGTCAAGCGCGAATGTCTGTTTCGAAACTTGGAGGGAACAATTATCAAGACCCCGTCCGTATTCGCCGTCACGAACGAAGCGACGACCCGTCAGGGCACCGATCCGGACGGTTCGATGAGGCCGCATCGGCGGCCGCCTCGGTCACGGCCGGAAAGGTGCCTGCGACGGGAGCGACCGGGAAGGCGCTGCTCAGTCGCAGACGACCACCGCAGAACCCACCTCTCACGAATGTGTGCTGAGCCGATGCTTCACGTCGGAGAGCCGGTCGACGCCGAATGGGGAGAGATCCCCGAACAGTCGTGCGTCCGCCGGTGGCGCGACGTGGCGAACGGGACCGACGGCGCGGCAAGCGGAACCGACATCGCGGCTGTGGCGGCGGCTGACGCGGATCCGAACGCGGTCGTCGTCCGCCTTCGTGACGACAGCGAACGGCCCGAGCGCGACGCCCACAGCGGTCTCAACGGGAACGTGGAACACGTCGGAGACGGCGGGGTCCCGGTCGACCGTCTCGGAGCGTTCCGCGACCGCTTCTCGGACGCGCGGATCCTCGCGTACACCGTCCGCGACGACCCCGACGCCGCGATCGACGCGAGCCGCCTCGGGGTCGAGTACGTCTCCGGCCGGCGGCTGGCGGCCGATGGCGAGACGCTCGCGGACCGGATCACGGCGACGGACCGAGGAGGCGAGTCCGCAGACGCAGATCCGGACCGGGGGCTCCTCGAACCGTTCGTGCGGATCATCTCGGACCAGACCACGGGGTTCGACGCGACTGTCGACGCGCTACTCGACCTCGGCCGCGACCACCTCGGCCTGTCGGTCGGCTACTCCGCTCGGGTCGACGGCGACCGGATCGACCTCCGACGGTACCGGGACCCAGTCAGCCTCGTCGACTCGCTCGCGGCGGACGACTCCGACGCCGACGGCATGGTCCCGCTAGAGCTGACGTACTGCCGAGAGACGGTGCGGGGCGCGGTCCCGGGCGACGACATCGACGATCAGGTCACCGGGGGCGACAACGTCGACGATCAGGTCACTGGGGGTGACGGCGAGCGCGAGCCGGGGAGCGGTACGGACCGGATCGACTCGGACCGGAGCGGCACCGCTCCGGAGCGCGACCGCGTGTTCTCGGTCGCCGATCCCGAGGCCGCGGGGCTGGGCGACCACCCCGCTTGCGAACGGGTCGGGGTCGGCAGCTACGTCGGCGGGCGGGTCGTCGTCGACGAGGAGGTGTTCGGCACGATCTGTTTCCTCGACCCCGAGTCCCGTGATCGTCCGTTCGACGCCTCGGAGGAGTTGTTCGTCGAACTGCTGGCCGAGTGGCTCGGGCGGGCGATCGAACGCCGGCTGGCGACGAACGCGGTCGCCGCGATGGACGCGAACGAGCGCCGGCGGCGGCTTCGGACCTACGAGGACGCGCTGAAGAACGTCGACGACATGGTGTGTGTGCTCGACGCGGACGGCGTCGTCACGTACGCGACGGTCCAGTTCGCCGCGTGGATCGGGGGTGACAGTCCCGGGTCGGGGACTCCCGACGACGGTCTCGTCGGACGGCGACTCGCGGACCTCGTCTCGGGCGACGACGCGGACCGGGTGGCGGAGGCGGTCAACGCGCTCACCGCCGAGACGGCGGGAGGCGAACGCGGTGCCGGTCCGGGTCGGACCGTGTCGGTGACCCGCGAGAGCGACGGCGACCGGCAGCCGCGGCACGGCGAGTTGCGCCTGTCGCCGCTGTCGAACCGCGCCGGACACGCCGGCGGAGTCGTCGTGTCGCTGTCGGACACGACCGATCTCCGCCGTACCCGGACCGAGCTGTCGGCCGAGCGCGACCGCTTCCGGCGGCTGTTCGACCGGATCCCGGACCCGGTGATGGAGGTCGTCCTCGAGGCGGACGAGACGGTGGTCGACGGGGTCAATCCCGCGTTCGAAGCGCAGTTCGGCGGCGACGAGACGGCGCTCCGCGGACAGACGATCAGCGCGTTGGACATCCATGACGACCGACTGCGAGGTCGTGACGAGGGAGACGGCGGCGAGTCGGCGGACCTCGACGCCCTGATTCGCGAACACGGGTTCGCGACGAAGGAGGTCCGTCGGCAGACCGTCGACGGACCGCGTGAGTTCCTCTTCCGTGGGTTCAGCTACGAGACGGAGGGAACGCGGCGGGCGTTCGGGATCTACACCGACATCACCGACCGGAAGCGTCGGGAGCGGTACGTCCGGATCGTCAACCGGATCCTCAGACACAACATGCGAAACGAGCTGAACGTCGTGTTCGGCTTCGCCGGCGAGATCGCCGAGCGGACCGACGACGAGACGGTCGGGGACTTCGCCCGGCGGATCGAGGAGACGGGGAAGCGGCTGGCCGGGGTCGCCGAGGGAGCCACCGGCCTCCGGCGGGTCGTCAAGGAGGGGTACGCGACCGACCCGGACCCGGTGGGCGTGAGGGCGGTCGTCGAGGAGGTCGTCGCGGGACACGCGACCGAGCGCCCGGATGCGCAGATCGCCACGGACGTTCCGAGCGATATCACCGTCCGCGGCGACGACCGGCTCGCGGTCGCGGTCGACCACCTCGTCGAGAACGCCGTCGAACACGGCGGCGACGCGCCCCGCGTGGCGGTGACCGCCGAGCGCGACCCGGACGCTGGCGTTGTGCGGGTGAGCGTCGCCGACGACGGGCCGGGCATCCCGAGGGCGGTCCGAGAGGTGATCGCCGAGGACCGCGAGGTGACCCAGCTCCGGCACAACACGGGCGTCGGGCTGTGGATCGCCGCGTGGGTCGTTGAGGCGTACGGTGGCGACATCCGGTTCGACGTCGGACTCAACGGTGAGGGGACGACCGTGACGATCGTCCTCCCCGCGGCGGAGCAGGGCGGTCCGGGACGGTAGGCGGGCCGCGATTCACGGTCGTTCCGACCCGTTTATACCGGTCAGCGAGGCGACTACCCAACCCACCGTGGTCGGGGATGAAGCCGACAACTCGTGACACAAACCGATAAACGAACACATGGATAATCCGTGAAGACCGTGACCGCTACGGACACGACTCAGCTTGAGTCCGTGTCTACAGGTCACGTCATCGAAACGGGAAGCCTGCCCTCGTGAGAGCAGGATTCTCCGCACCACCGTCGCGGGGTAACATTCAATGTCGGCCGCGGCCCTCCTCCGCGTGTGACCCACGACGACCGACGATCGGAGCTGATCGGGGCGCTCACCGCGGCCGACGCCGTCAGGTTCGGCGAGTTCGAGCTGTCGCACGGCGGGACGAGCGACTACTACGTCGACAAGTATCTCTTCGAGACGGACCCGGACGCGCTGACGCTCGTCGCCGAGGCGTTCGCCGACCGACTTACGGGGACGGACGCGAAGCTCGCGGGCGTCGCGCTGGGCGCGGTGCCGCTTGTGGCGGTGACCGCCGCGGAGCTGGGCCGCCCGTACGTCATCGCGCGCAAGCAGGCGAAGGAGTACGGCACGGGCAACCGCATCGAGGGGCGGCTCGACGAGGGCGAAGACGCGATCGTCATCGAGGACATCGCCACGACCGGTCAGTCCGCGGTCGACGCCGTCGAGGCGCTCCGCGAAGCGGGCGCGACGGTGAACCGCGTGCTGGTCGTCGTCGACCGTGAGGAGGGCGCGTCGGAGCTGCTCGCCGACCACGACATCGAACTGGAGTCGCTGCTCACGGCGTCCGAGCTGCTCGACGAGCGCGACGGGGAGTGAAGTCGGTTCCCTCGGCCGCCCTCACGCTTCGGGCGCGTCGACCGTCGGCACCGCGACGCGGTCGAGCACGTCGGCGATCACGTCGCGCTCGGCCACGTCGTTGACTGCCGCGTCCGGCGTCAACACGAGCCGGTGAGCAAGCGTCGGCTCCGCGACCCGCTTTACGTCGTCCGGGGTGACGAACTCCCGACCGGCGACGACCGCCGCCGCCCGCGCCGTCTCGAAGAGGCGCTGCGTGCCGCGCGGGGAGACGCCGGCCTCCACGCGGCGGTCCTCGCGGGTCGCCCGCGCGAGCGACGCCGCGTAGCGCAGGAGGTCGTCGTCGACGCGGACGGACTCGGGGACCTCCCGCAGCGCGGTCACGGCGTCGGGGTCGAGCACGCGGTCGACGCTCGGCGACTGCTCGACGCGGCCCGCCCGTCGCCGCAGCAGCTCCAGTTCGCCGTCCTCGTCGGGGTAGCCGATGGAGGTCTTGATCGTGAACCGGTCGAGCTGTGCCTCCGGAAGCGGGAACGCGCCCTCGCTTTCGACCGGGTTCTGGGTCGCGATGACGTAGAAGGGGCTGGGGAGGTCGTGGGTCTCGCCGTCGACGGTCACCTGTCCCTCCTCCATCGCCTCCAGCAGCGCGGCCTGCGTCTTCGGCGGCGCGCGGTTGATCTCGTCGGCCAGCACGACGTTGGCGAAGATCGGTCCCGGCGAAAACGAGAAGGAGCCGTCGCGCTCGTCGAACACGTTGGTCCCGGTCACGTCGGCCGGAAGGAGGTCGGGCGTGAACTGGACCCGGGAGAACTCCAGGCCGAGCGCGGTCGCGAACGAGCGCGCCGAGAGGGTCTTGCCGGTCCCGGGCACGTCTTCGAGGAGGACGTGGCCGCGGGCGAGGATACCGAGCGTGACGCGCTCTAAGAACTCGCGGTCGGCGACGACTGCGCCGCCGACCTCGTCGACGACGCGGGCGCAGGCGTCGGCCGCTTCGGGGACATCCATACCGACCGCACGGGATCCGGGCCGAAAAGCGTTGCCGGAACGTCGGGACCGCGAGGCCGCGGCCGGAAGTCGGGACCGCGAGGCGATCGGCCGGAACGTCGGGACCGCGCGGGGGTCGACGGGACCGCGTCGCAGGCGCGATCGAAACGCATAACAGCGGAACTGGCCAACGACGAGTCGAGCCGAGGTAGCCTAGCCTGGCCAAGGCGGTAGATTCGAAATCTACTGTCCATTCGGACACCGGAGTTCAAATCTCCGCCTCGGCGCTTCTCGCAGTCTCGCTCGGTGAGCTGCGGCGTCGTTCCGTCCGACGAGCCGCGGCGTCGTCGCGTTCGACGGGGAAACGCGCCGGGCAGCGCGCTACGCGATCAGCGCGGCCGCGAGGAACATCCCGGACGGGCGGCGGGGACCGCGCCCGCCAGTGCGACGATCACGCCCGGGTCGGGGCCGAACTCGGGGATCGCGTACGGGACAGCGATCCCGAAGCAGACGAACACCATCGCCGCGACCACGGAGAGCCGCTTCGCCTCCGTGGCCGCGTTCTCGCCGAGGCCGCCGCTTATCGGGTCGCCGACCGAGAGCATCCACATCGCGGGGACGGCGAACGCCGGCGCGAAGACGAGCGCGGTCGCCGCCATGCCGACCTGATACAGCGCGTAGCCCGCGATCCCGTCGGACTCGTACTCGCGGACCAGGGCGTCGTACAGGGGGGCGAGCGGGCCGACAGAGTCGGTGAGCCGCAGCGCTTCGAGGACGGCCGCGACCGCGACGCTGCCCAGCAGCAGCCAGCCCGTCGTCTCCCAAGAGATCCAGTCGAGCAGGAACGGAACCGGGTACAGCGTGCCGCTCGCGTGGACCAGCCGTCGCTCGAACTCCACGCGGTCGCGCCACGCCGCGGCCGGGAGGGGCACGCCCTCAGTTCCCCGCGGTCTCGACGTCAGTGTCGACCGCGTCGTACCGCTCGGTGACCGAGGCGAACGGTTCGCCCCCTCGCAGCGCGGTCAGCTCGTCCGCGAGGTCCGCGACCGGGATCCGAACCTGCGCCGCGGAGTCGCGCTCGCGGAGCGTCGCCGTGTCCGGGCCGTCGCCCTCGATCCCGTCGCGGTCGACGGTGATACAGAACGGGGTCCCCACCTCGTCCTGTCGGCGGTAGCGGCGGCCGATCGAACCGGAGTCGTCGTACGCGACCGCCAGCCCGGCCACTCGCAGGTCGGCCGCGACCTCGTCGGCTATGGCGGTGAGCCGGTCGTCGTTCGTCACCAGCGGGAAGACGGCGGCGTCCTGCGGGGCGACCTCGGGTTCGAGTGAGAGGTACGTCCGCTCCTCGCCGTCGACCTCGTCGGTCTCGTAGGCGTGGGCGAGGACCGTCTGGACGGTCCGGCCAACGCCGAACGAGGGCTCGACGACGTGTGGCGTGATGTGTTCGCCGTTCTCCGTCACTTCCTCGACGGCGAAGTTCGCCACGTCGGCGTCGACTTCGTCGGTCTCCGCGTCGTCGCCGTCACCGACCTCGACGGTGACGGCGTCGGCGTCGAACGCGTCGGGGTCGCGCTCGGCGAGGGCCTCCAGCGCCTCGGCGACCGCGGCGGCGTCCCCGCCGAACTCGGGACCGAGGACGGACATGTCGGGGTCGACCGTCGCGCGCTCGACGGTCTGCGGCTCGTCGTAGCGCTTGAACACGGTGAACGCGTCGTCGCCGTACTCGCCGTGCTTCGAGAGGTCGTAGTCGCCGCGGTACGCGAAGCCCGCGATCTCGATCCAGTCGCCGTCGACCTCGCTCTCCGCGTCCCAGCAGTCGGCCGCGTAGTGGGCGCGCTCGCCCGCGAGGTGCTGGCGGAACCGGAATCGGTCGAGGTCGACGCCGACGCGCTCGTACCACTCTCGGGCGACGCCGAGGTAGTAGCCGACCCACGGGGAGCCGATGACTCCCTCGTCGACCGCCTCGCCGACCGTCGTGTCGAGGTAGTCGCCGTCCTCGACCTCCTGTTCGGTCGCGGGGTACAGGCGCACGTCCACGTCGCGTACGCGGTCCAGCGGCGGCTCGTCGTCCTCGGGGTCGATGAACTGCTCCAACTCGGCCTGCGTGAACTCCCGGAGGCGGAGCAGGCCGCCGCGCGGCGAGATCTCGTTGCGGTAGGCGGGACCGATCTGGGTGATCCCGAACGGGAGGCTCCCCCGGGCGTACTCCTTCAGCCGCGGAAACTCGACGAAGATGCCCTGTGCCGTCTCCGGCCGGAGGTAGCCCGGCTGGGCGTCGCCCGGCCCGATGTCGGTCGCGAACATGAGGTTGAACGCCTCCACCGGCTCGCCGGCGAGGGCGGTGCCACAGGACGGGCAGGCGATCTCGTTGTCGGCGATGAGCTCTGCGACCTCCTCGCCGGGAAGCGCCTCGGCGTCCTCGATCGTCGTGACGGCCTCGACGAGGTGATCGGCGCGGTGGGACTCGCCGCACTCGGGGCACTCGACGAGCATGTCGTCGAACCCCTCGAGGTGGCCGGACGCCTCGAAGACCGGCTCGGGCATCACCGTCGGGGCCTCGATCTCGCGGTTCCCCTCGCGGATCGTGAACCGGTCGCGCCACGCGTCCTCGACGTTCCGCTTGAGGGCCGCTCCCTGCGGCCCGAAGGTGTAGAAGCCGGCGGTGCCGCCGTACGCGCCGTTCGACCCGAAAAAGAACCCGCGGCGCACCGCGAGTTCGGCGAGCGCGTCGGCGGCCATCTATAACCCCTCCAGCAGGTCGACGTCCCGGACGATGCCGTCTAGCTCCGTGCCGGAGACGAGCGGGACCTGCTCGATGTCGTTGCTGATGAGCTCCTGTGCGACCTCTTTTGCCGTCCGCGTGGCGTTGACGGTAACGAGGTCGTCGGTCATGAAGTGGCGGACCGCCTCCGCAGGGATCTCGACGTTCCGGGTCGGCAGGTAGCGCGCGCCGGTCGCCTTGATCCCCTCCCACGACCACTCGGAGTCCTCCTCCGCGATCGAGTCGCCGGTGCTCGCCTCGCCCTCGACGACGCGAGCGACCTCCAGAATGTCGACCTCGGTGAACATTCCGGTGATCGCGGCGTCGTCGTTGAGGACGACCGCGTACGGGACACCGGAGAGCGCGATCTCCCGCTCGGCGACCGGCAGCGGCGTCTCGGTGTGTGTCGCGTTGACCTCGGGCGTCGCCAGGTCGCCGACGCGGGCCTCGCCGCCGATCTCGCCGCGGGCGATGGCCCGGACCACGTCGGTGACGGTGATGATGCCGACGAGCTCGTCGCCGTCGACCACGGGGAGCCGGCGCGACTCCTCGACGACCATCGTCCGGGCGGCGTCGACGATGTCGGCGGCGGCGGTCACGGTCGGCACCTCGCGCATCAACAGCGCGAGCTGGTCTTCGTCCGGCTGGTCAATCAGGTCGTCGCGCGTGACGAGCCCGCGGTACACCTCATCGCCGTCGGCGTCTTTCACGACCGGCACCGACGAGAACCCGTGATCCTGAATGTACTCCAACACGTCGTTCCGGCTCCCAGGGATCTCGACGACGACGAGCTCCGAACGCGGCGTCATGGCGTCTGCGACGTTCATGTCCGTCTTTCAGCGTGACACCTCTTGTATACTGCGAAGGTGGGCGGAGCCGGGTCGTCGTCGCGGGGTAACCGAGCGTCGTGACGCCCGCCGGGCGTCCCGCGGGGGCTCGCGGCCGGATAAAAAACCTGACACGTTCGGACGAGCCGTCGTCCGCGGAGCGGTCGGGGGACGCGTCGGCCACGGGTTACCGGGATCTTCGGTTCGACGGGAGGCTCCATTGGGGTTCGCAACTCTTATACGTACTGTGAACTATTCACAACCATGTCACGGAGTTCCACTCCTTGGGACGACCCGGACCCCGACCGCCGCCGGACGGCGCTGCCGACGGACCCGGCGCTCGACGCGCCCGACGCGCCGGACGTGATGGCGTCCGTCGACTCCTCGTCGTCGCGACCGGAACTCGTCATCGCGGACGTCTCGCGGGAGGACGCGTGGGTGTCGGTCGACGAGACCGACGCGACCGTCCTCAAGGAGTGGTGTTGAGCGTGCCCCGACGATAGCGCGTCGTCATCGTCCGTTCTCTTTTCGTTCCCGGTTTCGAAGTGTCCGAAGCGCCGCTCTCGTTCCCGAAGCGTCGCCCTGTTCTCCCGTCCGGATCCCCACGCTACCGGAGCCCGCAGTCCGCCTCCCAGCCGCGGATCAGCGAGCCGAGCGTCGGGCCGTTCTCGGTCCGCGCGAGCGCCGAAGGACCGTTGATCCCGGCGTTGACCGCGAGCTTCTCGAAGCGGCGGACGGGCATGTCCTCAACGACGACCGACTCGACGCCGGCCGCGTCGAAGGCCGCACCGGCCCGCGCGGCCTGCGGACTGTAACCGCCCGAGAGCGCGCCGACGACGACCCCGCCGACGCCGGTACAGGTAACCTGACCTGGCTCCGCGAACCGGGCACCGTAGCTCGCGGTGCCGGCGAGGACCGTCGCGTCGAGCGCGGCGACCAGCCGCTCCTCGGTGAGCCCGTTCTGGAGCGAGCAGACCGCCTCGTACTCGCCGGTCGCAAGCGCTCGGGCGGCCGCGTCGGTGTCGTACGCCTTTGTCGTGACGACGGCGAGGTCGGCGGCGCGGTGCGTCCCGTCGGTGAGCGCGCGCGGCGCGACGCGTGCCTCCACCTCGCCGTCGATCCGGAGCCCGTCCTCGCGGATCCGCCGCATGTGCGGGTCGCGCCCGACGAGCGTCACGTCTTGTTCGCGCGCTAACAGCCCGCCCACGAGGCTCCCGAGCGCGCCGGCACCGTAGACGAGCACTTCCATACACAGTGTGTGCGCACGCCCGCAGAAAAGGGGTGCCGGTGGCGCGGCCGACCGGTCGCGGGCCGCCGGTCCTGAACGGGAGTGACCGTCCGGCTCAGCCCTTCAGCCCGCTTCCGGTCAGCGGCACGACGACGTCCTCGTCGCGACCGATCTCGCCGCGGTCGCGGAGGGTCCGCAGCGCGGCGGGCGCGACCGCGCAGGTCGGCTCCGTGTAGAAGCCGGCTGCGTGGAGGCGGTCGAGTTCGCGCGTCGCGGCCGCCTCCGTGACCGCGAGCGCGTCGCCGTCGGTCGCGTTGATCGCCGCCCGGATCTCCGCCTCGCGCACCGGCTCGGTGATCTGGATCCCGTCGGCCGCCTCGTTGCCCGTCCCCGTCGGGTCCGCCGCCTCCGGGCCGTGAAGCGCCCGGACGACCGGCGCGACGCCGGCCGCCTGCGCGCCGTAGAGTCGGGGGACGGCGTCGATCCAGCCGGCCCGTTCGAGCCGTCGGAACCCGCGGTGAACGCCGAGAAAGAGCGTCCCATGACCGAGCGGCGTCACGACGGCGTCTGGGGCGTCCCATCCGCGCTGGAGCGCGATCTCGTACGCCGCGGTGGCGGTCCCTTCGAAGAACGCCGGGTTCCAGGCGTGGCTGGCGTACCACGCGTCGGAGCCGCCGTCGTCCGCGGCGGTGGATCCGGTACCGTCCGCGTCGGATCCGCTACCGGCCGCGTCCGACCCGTCCCCGCCGAGCGCCGCGACGCACGCGTCCGTTACGTCCCCTCGATTTCCCTCGATCCGCACCGCCTCGCCCCCGGCGCGGCGGATCGCGCGGAGCTTCGAGTCCTTCGCGTCGGCCGGGACGTAGATCTCGGCATCGATCCCGGCCCGGGCGGCGTAGGTCGCGATCGCAGCGCCCGCGTTCCCGGAGGAGTCCTCGACGACGCGCTCGACGCCCAGTTCGCGGGCTCGGGTCAGCGTCGCCGTCGCGCCGCGGTCCTTGAACGAGCCGGTCGGAAAGACGTACTCCAGCTTGAACGACGCGTGCCACGGCTCGGCGTCCCCGTCGTCGGATTCGCTTCTCCCGTCGCCAGCGGACTCGCGTCCTCCGTCGGCGTCGACGAGCGGGGTCAGTCCCTCGCTGAGCGTCACCCGGTCGCCGGGGTCGTCGCCGACGGCTATCAAGTCGCCGAACGCCCAGAGACCGGCGCGCGCGTCGAACGACGCGGGGTCAGGCGCGACGCCATCCGGGCTGGGCGCGTCGGCGAACGAGAGGGGCGCGCCGCACCGGCAGCGCCACCGGTCGCGGTACGTCTCGCCGCAGCCGGGGCAGCGCAGTCGGCGGGGGGCACGCGTTCCTCGCTCGGACGGATCGGTGGTCCCCATCAGTACTCGTCGACGTTGGTCCCGACCGAGCAGACGTACTCCCCCTGTGCCGCCTGCGGGAGCCGGCGAGTGCGCCAGAATATCCCGTCCGT
Source organism: Halobacteriales archaeon SW_8_68_21 (assembly GCA_003023405.1). Classification (GTDB taxonomy): domain Archaea; phylum Halobacteriota; class Halobacteria; order Halobacteriales; family Haloferacaceae; genus Halorubrum. Next base: position 40,265 of record PXST01000003.1, on the reverse strand, counting down.
GTCGGCCGTCACGCGGCCCTCCAAGGCTCCGAAGGTGTCGGTCACCTCGAACAGCACGTCGCCGGCGCTGACGCGCTCGCCCAGTTCGCGCTCGAAGCGGACCAGGCCGCCGGCGGGCGAGCCGTACTGGTCGAAGCCGCGGGCGCGCGCCTGCGGTTCGAGCGGGGCGTCGCCGTCGAGGAACCCGTAGTGGCGGAGCACGTTGAACACGCCCTCGACGCCGTACTGGATGGACTCCTCGTCCCAGCCGACGCAGCCGCCCAGCTCCGGGTCGATGGTGGGAATGCCGTGTTCCGGGCCGGCCCGGGCGAGCTGGCCGTCGGGACCCTTGATGTCGAGGACGTGGCCGCAGCCGAAGGCCTTCGCGAGCTCCAAGCAGTCGCCGTGGAGCCGGTGGCGGACGCCGCAACGCACGCGACTCTCGTTTATCATCCGGCTCGTCGACCCCTGATGGAGGTCCAAGATAAAGTCGGCGCGGGAAGCGACCTGGAACGTCTCGTGGGCGATCCGCTCGCTCGTCGTCCCGTCCGCGTCGCCCGGGTAGCCGCGGTTCATCTTTCGATCGTCGACCGGGTTCCGGTGTTCTGCGGCCCGAAACGCGAAGTGGTTCACGATGCCGACGACGAGGACCGACCCGGACAGTTCCGTCGGGTCGATCCGCGGGACGACGCGGTTGACGACCCCCAGCCCGTTCAGCTCGTCGCCGTCGCTCACCGCCTGAACGTACAGCGTCGGCCCGTCGGCCGCGCCGTTGATCGCGGCGACCGGCAGCCGGACGGGACTCCCGTCCCGCATCTCTCCCACCTCGAGACGGCCCGTGTCCGTCTCGCCCGGAGAGGCGCGGGCCGTTCCCAGCGTTATCATTACGCGAAGGTGGGGCGGCCGGGACTTTATCCGTTCGGTCCACGCCGATCCGACCGACACAAGCTTTATCGCCGCTATCGCACTACGATGTGACACGTACTATCGCGGCGTCGGTTCCCGCGCCGCCGACGACCGCCGCGACGAGTCGCCATGAGCATTGACATCGAACCGCTGCGTGAGACCGACGGCATCACCGTCACAGACCACATCGAGAACGCGCAGTTCGAGGTATACACTGACCGCCCCGTCGACCCGCGCCCCCGCCCGGAGTCCGACCACTACTTCCCGGTGGACGCGAGCGTCGCGGTCGAGACCGGGTCGATCGAGATCCCGCGCGTCGCGGTCGTCGAGACGCGGGCCGGCGACGGAACGCTCCTCACGCACGGCGACCGTTACGCGATGCCGGACGGGACGTATCACGTCGGGATCAACCCGGCCCCGACGAAGCTGTACGTCGCCTTCGAGTCCGGGTTCTCCGTCTCGACGACCGACCGGACGACGCGGATCGACCTCGATGCGCCCGGAACGGTCGCGCTCGGGTTCCGGTCGCTCCACCAGACGCCCGCGGGTATCATCACCACTCCGACCGACCCTGAGTCGCTGATGGACGCCGTCTCGCTGCTCGGGTCGGCGCTCCAGACGACCAGCCCGGAGCGATCGTTCCCGACGCTTCGAGGCCACCCGCCGCTCGTCGAACCGGGCGAGGAGTTCTGCGTTCCCGAGCGCGTCGAACCGGTCGACAGCGGAGTCAAGATTGTCGTGCCGCCGGAGTACCGCTACCTCTATCCGGTGGTCTCGCTGGCGTACTACTTCGCGGCAGAGGTCGTCCCCGGCGACGAGCCTCGAATCACGGGCGACGGCTGGACGTTCCCGCTCGAACCGGGCTTCGAGGCGCGGACCGCGGAGGTGCTCAGGCAGTCGTTCCACATGGACTGTCTGGCCCGCACGGAGGGGTTTTATCCGGTCGACCTCCACGAGCGCGAGACGACCGACCTCGACCTCGACTGGGAGCGGCTGTACGGCCTCCCGCTCGCGGAGCGGCTCGGCGAATACCTCGACATCCCCTTCGAGGCGGTCGAGCCGGAGCTCCCGCAGTGGACCCTGACGACCGACGTCCGCCCCGACCCCGAGAACGTGGAGATGCTCCCGTTCGTCGCCGGGGAGCTGTCGATCGTCCGCTCGCCGGAGACGGTGACGCCGGCTGACGAGGACGGCGGCGTCGGAATGGGGTTCCTGCGGGCGTTGGACGACGAGGCACGGGCGACGACCGGCGTTCCGAAGGGACCGAACCGCTCAGGTCCCCCGGTGGGCGCGGCCGACGAGTTCGACGAGACCGAGTTCGTCCGCGGCGGCGCGAGCGCCGAGACGGTCCGGGGCGCGGACGCGGCGGCGGACCGCGACGCGGTGGCGGCCGACGCGGACTTCGTGCGCCCGGAGCCGGTCGACACCGTCGAACACGCGTGGGTCGGCGACGGCGTCCCCCTCGACGCGAACAAGGCGACGCTCGACGCGTACCACCGCCGGCTCGAAGCCGGACAGGTCGAGCAGTCGCGGATCTCCGTCCTCGTCGTCTGTAACGACGAGCAGATGCGCGAGGAGGGCGAGGTCGCCGGCCTGTACGGACTCCGCGACATGGTCCAGTTCGACATCGAGGTCCGCCACGATCTCGACCGCGAAGAGATGCGCGACGCGCTCGCGTCCGACGTCGACTTCCTCCACTACATCGGCCACGTCGACGACCGCGGGATGCAGTGCGCCGAGGAGTACCTCGATTTAACCGACGAGGACCTCGAAATCGGCGTCAGCGCCTTCCTGCTCAACGCCTGTCAGTCGTACCGGCAGGGCGAGGCGCTGATCCACCGCGGCTCCCGCGGCGGTATCGTCACCCTCTCCGACGTAGCGAACTCGCCCGCGACGAAGCTCGGCCGGATCATCGCCCGTCTGATGAACAGCGGGTTCAACCTCCGTACCGCGCTCCACGTCGCAAAGCGCGAACTGATCACGGGCAATCAGTACATCGTGGTGGGAGACGGAGGAGCGACGATCTGCCAGAGTCGGAGTGGGCTGGCACTGGTGTACGAACTGAATAATATAGGTGAAAAGAGATATGAAATTTCGGCTAACTTCTATCCAAATGGTCATTATAAAGAAGGATCACTTGCGACATTAAATTTGGACAGCGACGACAGCAGTTATTACATACCCACAAAGGCGGTATGTACTGGAGTCACCGAAAAAGAAGTTTCAAATCTCATGGATTTAGAGCTGTTACCGGTATTTTACAAAGGCGAACTGGGCTGGAGTGGTGACTTTGATTAAGGACCAGGATTACAGGTCGCTGCGTTCGCCGCCGCGGGCGCTGCCTGCGTCAACAGCAGCAACGCGCTGAACAGGACGCCGGCCATCTTCGGGTGCTCTGCCACGTAGTCCGCGACATTTTCGCGCATACAACGAAAGTATCAGGATAAATAAATATTTGAGCTTGTTGCGCGGTGAAACAATGAGGATATTTAAAAATCGAGAGTTTCGTATTAAATACTGCTGGCGGCTGAGCGTCGAGATATCGGTCGACCACGAGGGGATCGAAGGGCTGCGATTCGTCACAGACTCGGCCGTCCGTCCGGTCGAGGATCCCGTTTTTGACCGCCGAGCGCGGAAGTCGAGTCGCTATGACCGACATCGAAGCCGCGATCCGGGAGGCGTTCGAACACACGGAGTACGACCTCGGCGACGTCGCGGTCAACCGCCGACAGGTTCGCGTGCCGGTGATCGAGGAGGGCGCTGACCCGGACGCGCTCCGGGCCGTGATCGAGGAGGCGCTCGGTGCGGGCGCGCTCGCGGCCGTGACCGTGACCACGGAGCGCATCGCCGGCGAAGACGCCGTCGGCACCGTCGTGTCGTTCCGATACCGAGACTGACACTGCTTTGGGCGGTCGGGGCCGCGGGTTCGGCTCCGTGTCCTGACGCGGTACGATTAACAGGTCGGTACCCGTACACACGGATCACACGATGACGGCCGAGGAGGGACACGACGGCACACAGTATCTCGCCGGCTCGCCGGTTCGGGTCGCGATACTCCGGGCGTTACGCGAGGAGCCGCGACGCCCGGCAGCGCTGACCGACGCGGTCGACGCGACTCGAACGACCGTCCAGCGGATCCTCGCGGGGTTCCGCGAGCGCGACTGGGTAGTGAAACGCGACGCCGTCTACCGGGTGACGGCGACCGGGGCGCGCGTCCACGACGCCTACGAGGCGCTGCTGACGGAAGTCGAGCGCGCGGAGCGCTACGGGCAGTTCGCCGCGACGGTCGAGCGCGTCGGCGTGGACTTCCCCTTGGCTGGAATCCCGGACAGCGACCTCACCGTCGCGTCCGACCGGAATCCGCTTGCGGCCGTCGACCGGCTCACGGAGCTGCTCCGCGAGAGCCACGGTGCCAACGTCCGGGCCGTCTCTCCGGTCGTCATCCAGCAGTTCAACGACGCCGCCGCCGCAGCGTTAGACGACGGCGCGAGCGTCGAACTGATAATCGACCGCGACGTGGTCGACACCTCGGTTGAGGAGTTCGAACTGGCGACCGACCGCGCGCTGGACGACGACGACGCCGACGTGTACGTGAGCGCGGAACCGATCGAGTACGGACTCTTCCGGTACGACGAGGTCGCCTGCGTGACCGCGTACGACGAGCGGAACAACCCGCGGTGCGTGATCGAATCGACCTCGCTCCGGAACGACGCAACGCGTCTCTCTTCGGTAGTCGAACGCGTCTGAGCGGAACGGGCCGGCCGCTACGCGTCGTCGCTCGCGGTCGCGTCGTCCGTCGCCTCGCCGGTCGCGTCATCGTCCGGGTCGAAGTTCGCGGGGACGACCGTCGGATGGTCGATCGCGACGGAGGGCGTCGTGGCGCTCATGAGTGTATCCCACGGTAGACGGCCGGCACCCTAAAAATTACCCATAGGCATAACGCATGCGGGCGCTGGCCCGAGATGCGCTTCGGTTATACGCGGATCAGGCGACCTGCTCGTCGTACAGGTCCTGTGCGTGTTCGATTGCCGCTTTCGCGGCCTGCTTGTCCTCCCACCCGAGCGTTTCGACCTCCTTGCCCGCTTCGAGGTTCTTGTAGGTCGCGAAGAACTCGTCTATCTCGTCGAGGGTCTGCTGGGGGATGTCGTCGAGGTCCTCGATGTGGTCGAACCGGGGGTCCTCGGTCGGCACCGCGATCACCTTGTCGTCCTGCTCGCCGTCGTCGTCCATCTTCATCAGCGCGACGGGACGGGCCTCGATCACGCAGCCGGGGAACGTCTGGTCTTCCACGAGCACCATCACGTCGAACGGGTCCTCGTCGTCGTAGTACGACCGCGGGATGAACCCGTAGTCGGAGGGGTAGTGGACGTTCGAGTGGAGCACCCGGTCGAGGACGACGCCGGGGACGTCCTTGTCGTACTCGTATTTGTTCCGCTCGCCTTTGAGACACTCCACGACGGCGTAGATCTCGTCCGGCGCGTTCGGTCCCGTCTCGAGATCTTCCCAGAGGTTGACCATGTGTCAGATGATGGGTCGAAGTCGGCCAAAGTCCTTTCGGGATCGCCCGAGCCGGTCCACGGGCGGCGGGGCGGACGCGCTGAACCGCGTCGGCGGTCCGACCCCGTCGGACGCCGAACCGCGGGTTTCGTTCGCGAGCCGAAACGACGGTGCGGAATCGATCGGTCGAACGCGCTCCGTTTCGGGATCGCACAGTCGTTCGCCGAGGGCCGTCGAAACCGGGATATCCGGACGATCGGTCAGGGTTACGCATCGCAACCGTTGAGAATGTTGAGAAAGACTATAAGTTCGGACCCCTTTTCGATAAGCATGTCAGAGGCACAAACAGTCACTGGCGAATCGAGGGCGGCAAGCGATCTCACGGCGTTCCAACAGAACATCCTCACCATCCTGGCCGAGGAGCCGATGTACGGGCTCGCCATCAAGCGGGAGCTGGAGGCGTACTACGGCTCCGAGGTGAACCACGGCCGCCTGTACCCCAACCTCGACGACCTCGTCGAGGACGGGCTCGTCGAGAAGAGCGAACTCGACAAGCGGACGAACCAGTACGAACTCACCGACGCGGGCCACGACGTCGTTCTCGGCCAGATCGAGTGGGTCCTCGACCGGTTCGTCGCCGACGAGGCACAGGCGGACGAGGTCCGCGCGCTGCTCAAGTAATCGGGACGGGGCGCGCCCGCGCGGCCGGACGAACCGACTACGACCGACCTTTTGGCACACGGCGCGGCGAAAGCCGCGTTTTCCCGCACTTCGAGCGCTCGCTACGCCGAATCGTCGGCGGCGGAGTCGTCAGCGGCGACGGCCGGACCGCCGATGTCGGCCGCGACCGACTCGACGACGGACAGCGACTCGTCGACGACGGCGAGCTGTTCGTCCGTCGGCCACCCGTTCCGGACGAGGTACTCCTCGCGGAACTCGGCCCGCATCTCCGGGGTCGCGTCGTCGACCGGGCGGACGTAGTGGTTGCTCATAAACGCCGCGAACGTCTCCGCGGTCCGAGCGTGAACGTCGTCTTTCTGGTCGGCGACCGCCTCGGCGACCGCGTCGTTGTACGCGGCCACCTCGCGGTAGCGGTCGGCGTCGCCGGGGCCGGAAAGCGATACCTCGACAGCGCGGTCCGTGTCCTCGAGGCGGTCGAGTCGGACGGTCCCGTCTTCCGTCCACTCGTCGGGATACAACACGAGCGCGTCGTCCTCGTCGCGGACGCGCGCCGTGTAGTCGTACTCGGCCGCGAGGGCGTCCCGGCGCTCCCGGTACTGTTCGGCTGCCTCCGCAATCTCGGGTGTCGGCTCGGCGGACTCCGCCTCGCGGGCGAGCCGCGTGAGCCGCTCGGCCTCGTCGACCGCCGCGACCGGGACATCCGGAACGCGGTCGGCGTCGCCGGGAGCGTGGCTCTCGCCGTCGGGGTCGCCTTCCCCCTCGCCGTCGGGGTCGCCTTCCCCCTCGCCGTCGGGGTCGCCTTCCCCCTCGCCGGCGGGGTCGGTCGCTCTCGCGTCGTCGTCCGCCGCCATCAGCTCCCGTGCCCGTTTTTTCGCCCACTCCGGCGGGTCGTCGTCAGTTCGCGTCATCGAGTGCCTCGTTCGCCAGATCGTCGGCGCGTTCGTTTATCTCCCGCGGTACGTGGGCGATGGACCACCGGTCGAACCGCTCCGACAGCTCCCGGGCGCGGACCCGCCGCTCGCGGAGTTCGGGGTCGTTGACGTTCCACTCGCCGCGGACCTGCTTGACGACGAGTTCGGAGTCGCCGCGGACGTCGACCGCGTCGAAGCCGTACTCGTCAGCCGCCTCCAGCGCGCGGATCAGCGCGGCGTACTCGGCCTGGTTGTTCGTCGCGCGCCCGACCCGCTCGCCGCCCTCCGCGACGACCCCGTCGGACGTGACCAGACACCAGCCGACCGAGGCAGGTCCCGGATTCCCCCGCGAGGCCCCGTCAAAGTAAACGTGCGCACGACCGCCGCCGTCGGACAGCAGGGCGGTCAGCCGCGTCGGATCGCTCCCCTGAACGACGACCTTGTCGTCGTACGCGACCGCGACGGCCCCCTCGCGCTCGGCGCGCCACCGCTCGTGGGGCATGTTCCCCTCGTCGACGCGGACGCCCGCGTCCGCGAGTCGCTCGCGCGCGGCGGTCGGATCGCAGTCGATCGTCGGCATTCGTCCGGGTTCCGCGCCCAGCGGACAAAGGGCTGTCCGTCCGCCCCTCGAATAAAAAGGGCCGAATATATTGGGTACAGCCGACAGGGACGGCGCGTCCCTTGACCGACACGCAGTGACCACGTCGAACGCCGATCCGAGAGCGCGCTGCGTCGACCGACGAGCGGGCCGATTCGGACCTGCTGTCGGACATCGACGCCATCAGAGAGCGACGCGACACCGTCACCGTCGCCTCCCGCTATCAGTGCGCGACCGGGACGGCGTTCGGCGGCGAGTGGCGCGGCGTTCCGGTGGGTCCGCTCCTCGACGACGCGCCGGCGGACACGACCCACCTCCGCGTCGAGTCGGCCGACGGGGGACCGTTCCCGGCGCTCGCGGACGCGTTGGAGGCGTTCGTCGACGTGGAGAGCGAACGCCGCGACCGATGGGGAGGGCCTCGACCTAGGCGGCGACGCCGATCACGACCACGCCGGCCGCGACCGGCTGCGGTGCCGCCGGCCGCGAGGAGTTCACCGGCTCGCCCGGTCAGCGCGCGTCGACACCGAATTCACCGGCCGAGACCCCCGATCCGGAGACGGAGAGCGCCGCCGACGCTGGGAACGGAGAGACCGCAGCGTCCGGGGGGTTGTCGAGCGAGTCGCCGTCGAACTGACAGCGGCGTCGTAGTGTGTCACGAACGCACACGGTAACGAACTTTTAAGTTAAACGGTTTCGATAGCATATAAATGCGATGACACGGCCCACCCGGCAACGGGATCACGACCGGCAGCGCGTGGGGGACGAAGACGCCGAGGAGGACGAGTTCGACGCCGAGGACATCGAGGACATCGACGAACTGGACCCCGAGGACTTCGATCCGGAAGATCTCACCCGGACGGCCGACGGGGAGCTGATACACGAGGAGACGGGACTCGTCATCGAAGACGAGCAGATCGATCCCGGCCCGGAGTGGCGCGCGTTCAACCATTCGGAGCGACAGTCGAAGTCGCGCGTCGGCGCGCCGACGACGAAGACGATGCACGACAAGGGGCTGACGACGACGATCGACTGGAAGGACAAAGACGCCTACGGGCGCTCTATCTCCTCGAAGAAGCGGTCGCAGATGCACCGTTTGCGGAAGTGGCAAGAGCGGATCCGCACGAAGGACGCGGGCGAGCGCAACCTCCAGTTCGCGCTCTCGGAGATCGACCGCATGGCGAGCGCGCTCGGCGTGCCGCGGTCGGTCCGCGAGGTCGCCTCGGTCATCTACCGACGGGCGCTAAACGAGGACCTGATCCGCGGCCGCTCCATCGAGGGCGTCTCCACCGCCGCCCTGTACGCCGCCTGCCGCAAGGAGGGCATCCCCCGCAGCCTCGAGGAGATATCGGAGGTCTCGCGGGTCGACCGCAAGGAGATCGGTCGGACGTACCGGTACATCTCTCAGGAGCTCGGCTTGGAGATGCGGCCGGTCGACCCGAAGAAGTACGTCCCGCGGTTCTCCTCGGAGCTGGAACTCTCGGAGGAGGTCCAGTCGAAGGCCAACGAGATCATCGAGACGACGGCCGAACAGGGGCTGCTCTCCGGGAAGTCTCCGACCGGCTACGCCGCGGCCGCCATCTACGCGGCGTCGCTGCTCTGTAACGAAAAGAAGACCCAGCGCGAGGTCGCCGACGTGGCTCAGGTCACCGAGGTCACCATCCGTAACCGGTATCAAGAGCAGATCGAAGCGATGGGCATCCACAGTTAGGCGTCAGCCGACCCGCATTTCGTCCCGTCGACCCGCATTTCGCCTTGCTGACCGCCTTTCGGACCCGGTTCGGTCCCGCCGCTCCGCTCGGAGCGGTCCGTTCGCGTTTTCGGTTTTCCCCGGTCGCCAGCAACGTTCAAGCCGCCGCGCCACCAACAGCGATCCGAATGCGGCTCGACGAGTTCATCGAGTTCGAGGCGAACGAGCGCGCCGAGCGACGCCGCCTCGCGGGCGAGAAAGATTACGGCATCCTCGACCACCTCGACTCCTTCGAGCGGCGCTTCGACGAGCACGTCTCCGACGACGCCGTGGTCGGCAGCGTCTCGCCCTCCATCTTCGTCGGCCGCGCGGACTACCCGAACGTCTCGACCGGGCTGCTCTCGCCGGTCGGCCGCGAGGAGCGCGCGGCGGCGTTCGAGACCTCGGCGGCGTGGTACGACGAGGGGGTCTCCATCGCCGACGTGTTCGACCGCCGGACGAGCCTACTCAACTCGACCCGCGGGGTCGACGTGGCGGACGCGGGCGCGACGAGCGGGACGACGTCGGTCGGCGGCGGGAGCGGTCCGGCCGAGAGCGTCCACGACGCGTGGAACGGCTGGCTCGGCGTCCAGCGCGAGGTCGCGGTCGCGGACCGCCCGGTCGACGTGGAGATCGGACTCGACGGGCGGCCCGACCTCGACTTCGAGGTGGGGGCAGAAGACATCAAGACGCCGACCGGCCCGCGGGCCGCGGCTCGGACGGCCGAACTCGGGGAGAACCCACACGTGCCCCGACCGGTGAAGAAGACGCTCGAAGACGACGACTGGCGCGCCGAGGGAGCGATGACGTACCTCTACCGCCGCGGGTTCGACGTGTACGAGATCAACACGATCCTCTCCGCAGGCGCGCTCGGACGGGGAGAAAACCGGCGGCTCGTCCCGACGCGCTGGTCGATCACCGCCGTCGACGACACGGTCGGGCAGTTCCTCCGCGGCTCGATCCGGTCGAATCCGACCGTCGACCGGATCGAGATCCACCGTAACGAGTACCTCGGCAACGCGTTCTGGGTAATCTTGGTCCCCGGTCGGTGGGAGTACGAACTCGTCGAGATGAAATCGCCCGGCTCCATCTGGAACCCCGACCCCGAGGCCGGGGTGTACCTCGCGGCCGCGAGCGAGGGGCGCGAGGGGCGCACCGACTACGTCGAGGAGACCGCGGGGGCGTACTACGCGGCCCGGCTCGGCGTCTTGGAGCACCTCGACGACCGCGGACGGCAGGCGAAGGCGTTGGTTTTCAGGCACGCCTCCGACGACTACTGGGGTCCGGTCGGCGTCTGGCAGGTCCGCGAGGCGGTGCGCAACGCCTTCGACGGCGAACTCGGCACCGCGGAAACGTTCGGCGAGGCGGTCCGGGGCGTCGCCGACCCCCTCCCCGTCTCGCTGGCGCGCCTCCGTCGGAAGTCCACGCTCGCGGCCGGGCTTCAGGCGAACCTCGGGGACTTCGTCGACGCGGCGTGAGACGGCTCGGTCTGGCGCTCGGCTCGGTCAGTCCTCCGCCCAGTAGTACAGGTCTTCTCGGGGCGCGTCGCAGTTCGGGCAGTTCGCGGGAAGTTCACCGCTGATCTCGCCCATCTCGCCGCACTCCCAGCAGCGCCACATCACGTAGGCGGTGCCGAACACGTCGCGGGCCTCGGTGAGCGGCAGCGACTCCGCGCCCGCCGGCGAGGAGACGTAGAATCCGTCGTCGTCGACGCCGCGGACGGTTCCGAGCCGCTTGCCGTCCTCGTCGTACACCCCTTGGCTAATGCTCACGTCGGCGAATTCGGGTTCTTCGGTGGCCATACGCGCTGGTACCGACCGCAGCGTCTTAAATCATGATTCGTGCTGACAAGAAACAACCCACGGTGCGGTGGCGCGTGCCCGCGAGCGGTCGAAGAGCGCGAACCGCGAGGCTGAGGAGGCGTGAGGTGCGGTCGTGGTGCTGTGCGGGGCGGGACTCGGAGGGACAGTCGCCGGCGGCGGGGCCG
>PXST01000003.1:0-28944 GCA_003023405.1 Halobacteriales archaeon SW_8_68_21 | reverse complement strand
CCACGCCGCCATCACGGCTGGGGCTTCGGTGGCGTTGGTGCCACTCGGCGACTTATAAATAGAACCCGCGTCGTACAGCCGAGCGACTGGGACTTCGGTCGTGCTCATGTCGATCAGCGATTTATAAGCAGATACGGACAACCGAGCGGTTAGGTCAACTGCGCGTCACGGCAACGAACGGTCGGCAGTTGCGTCGTCAGGCCACTGGCGTCCGCTCGACGACGGTGCCGTCGACCGTCGGGTACTGTTCGACGATCTCGCCTTCCGTCAGGTCCCCATCCTCGACCATCTCCTCTAAGAGCCACCACGCGACCTCGACGTGGTCCGACTTGACGGTGTAGAACTCCTCGGGAACGCCGAGCGCCTCGAACCGCTCGGGGGCGGCGAACGCCTTCCCGTAGACCAAGGTGCCGTCGTCGGTCACCTCGTCGAACTCGCGGCGGATGTTCTTCGCCATCCGTTTCAATCGGTTGCGGTGCTGGGCGGCGTCTTTGAACACCGAGGTACAGAAGTACACCTTCTCGTGGCTCGCCATCTCTTCGAGGATGGCGTCGTCTTTCGATCCCTCGACGGCGGACATGTGCCCCTCCTGTAGCTCGAAGCCCTCCGCTTGCATCCGGCGGTAGTTGCCGTCGGACATCTCGAACTCGTTGATGTTACAGAACTCGGCCGCGCCCTCGTCTAAAAACTCCAAGAACTCCGGCTCCGCGCGAATGCCCGGGATCTCGAAGGCGGGCGTGAGCCCCTCCTCGCGGGCGATGTGGAGGATCTCTTCCCACTCGGTGCCGTGCATGTCGCCCCACAACTCCACGGGCGGGTGGAAGCGGATCTCGTCGAGTCCCGCCTCCGAGAGGCGACGCATGTTCTCGCGGCCGCCCGTGATCCCGGTGTAGAGGTGCGTGTGGTGGTCCTCGCCGAACTCGTCTTTCAGCAGTTCGAGGTAGCGGGTCGTCTTCGCCATCGCCTCCTGCGGCTCGCCGCCGGTGATCGAGGTGCCGAGCGCGCTCATGCGCTTGGCTTCTCGGATCACGTCCTCGTCGGACTCCACCTTCCGCTCGTTGGCGTACACGTCGGTGACGTTCTTCCGGTTCTCTCCGAGGGGGCAATAAAAGCAGTCCCGCTGGTCGCAGTAGCCGTAGACGAACAACACCATCTTCCCGCCTTTGGCGCACTGTTCACAGCCCTTGGAGATCATCTATCTCTTTCTACCGGCCGCGGCCTCAAAAAGCGTCCGAACCGTGCGTTCCCGAGAGAGCCGTTGTCACGGGGGCGCGATCAGCGGGCGACCCGACGGAAGTTCCGGGCGCACGGCGGAACCACCCGAACACAAAGTATGTACCCCAGCCGCGCGGACGGGCAGATATGAGATCCGGTGAGACACGCGATTCCGACGACGAGAACCGCTCGGCGACCGACGCGACCACCCGTCGGGGTGCGCTCGGGCTGGCGGGCGCTGTCGGCCTCGCGGGCCTCGCCGGCTGTACCGCGCTCGACGTGGCGACCGGCGGCGGGCCGGTCGAGTTCGCCGCCGGGAGGGCGACAGTCACCGACGCGACGCTCTCCGAGACGGGGTACGAACTCAACGACGTGAGCGAGGAGACCCTCTCTCGGGAGGTCGAGGCCGGCGGCCAGACCCGTGAGGTCCGGGTGACGAACCGGATCGCCGAGTACGACAAGGCCGTCGAGCTGTTCGACGAGCGCTACCAGGCCGCCGTCTTCGCCGCGCTGGCGACGCCACGCGTCGAGGTACTCGGACGGGCGTTCAACCCGATCGCCGACCTCGGCCCGGACGAGCGGGCCGAGCTGATCGCGGACCGGTACGAGGGCGTCAGCGACCTCGAACGCGGCTCCGAGTACACCACGGAGGTGCTCGGCACCGACACCGACGTAGTGGTGTACTCGGCCGACGGCGAGATCGAGGGGACGGGCGTGAGCGTCGAACTGGAGTTCCACGTCGCGGAGGCCGTCGAGGCAGGCGGAGACTACGTCGTCCCACTGGCCGCGTATCCCGAGCCGTTCGGCGACGGCGAGAACGTCCGGTCGATGATGAACGGGATCGAACACGAGCAGGGCGACGAGAGCTAACCCCGCGCGACGGATCGACCGCGGCGACGACGGGTTCCCGGCCGCGCGGAGCGAGCCGAAAGCATATGCCGACCCCTCGCGTAGCCCCGATCGATGCTGCTCGTCCTCTGTGTCGACCTCGACGACGACCTCGGCCGGAAGACGGGGATCCCCACCCCCGTCATCGGCGACGAGGACGTCACCGAGGCCGCGGTCGCGCTGGCGACGGCCGACCCCGAGGACTCCGACGTCAACGTCCTCTTCCAGGGCGTCAACGTCCACGACGAGCTGGCCGCCGAAGGCGAGGCAATCGAGGTCGCGGCCGTCACCGGCGTCGACGGTCCCGACGTGAAGGCGAACCGCGCCGTGGGCCAAGAGGTCGACCGCGTCCTCGCCGAGCTGTCGACCGGCGAGGAGGTCTCGGCGGTCGTGATCACCGACGGGGCCCAAGACGAATCCGTCCTCCCCGTGATCCGGTCGCGGATGCCGATCGACGGGATGCGCCGGGTCGTCGTCCGACAGGCGCAGGACCTCGAATCGCTCTACTACACGATCAAGCAGGTGTTGGCAGACCCCGAGACCCGAGGAACGATCCTCATCCCGCTCGGCGTCCTCCTGCTTATTTACCCGCTCGTCGTCGTCGCGAACCTCTTCGACGTCGCCGGCGCGGCGGTGCTCGGAATCTTATCCGGCGCGGTCGGGCTCTACTCGCTGTTCCGCGGGCTGGGTCTCGAAGAGACCGTCGACGGCGCGGCCGAAAGCGTCCGTAACGTCCTCTACACCGGCCGCGTCACCCTCGTCACGTACGTCGTCGCGCTCGCGCTGATCGTCGTCGGGGGCGTTCAGGGCGTCGGGACCGTCGACGCCGTCCGCGGCGTTCAGGGCGGGTCGCTCGCCGCCGGCACCGCCCTCGCGGCGTTCGTCCACGGGTTCGTCCAGTGGCTCGGCGTCGCCGGCGTCACCTCCAGTCTCGGCCAGATAACCGACGAGTACCTCGCCGGACGGTTCCGGTGGCGCTACCTCAACGCGCCCTTCTACGTGGTGTCCATCGCCGTCGTGCTGTTCGCGGTCTCCGGGTTCTTCCTCCCGGATGCGCCGGGCGTGACCGCGCTCGGACTCTCGGAGCTGGCGATGGCGCTCGCGGCGGGAACGCTCGTCGGCGTGTTGAGTACGCTCGCGTTCGCGGTCGCGGAGTCGCAGCTCCCGTCGGCGGACCCGGTGTAAAGAAGTTCGTTCGCGGGGCGGAAAAGAAGGGATCTCAGCGCGGCGTCCAAGAGTCGCAGGCCTCCATGTCGTCCATGAGTTCGTCGTAGTGCGCACAGTAGGGACGCATGCCGTCGTCGGTGCGGACGTAGTCGAACTTCGCGCAGTTGCCGCAGTAGGCGTCGCCCGGCCCGTCGCGCGCGGCGGGGGAGCTGGGCGAGGGGGCGGCGTCGGGGGCGGCCGGCGACGACGGGGCGTCGGGCGGGCTGGCGTCGTCGAGCGGCGAGGTGATGCCGGGCTCCGCGCTGCCGCCGTCGCTCACGCCGGGCGAGCCGGGACCTGAGCGACCGTCAACCCCCGACCGGCCGTTCGTTCTGGGGCGGTTCGTCGCGCCGGGCTGCCCCCCCGCAGCGTCGGCCGGGCGGTTCGTCCGGGGTGTGGCGTCGTCAGCCGGGCGGTTCGTCTGGGTCTCGACGTCGCCGTCCGGGGTCCCGCCGAGGAGGCCGACGCCGCCGCGGCTCCCAAGCTGGTCGCGGGGCACCTCGACGACCCGCGTCTCTCCCTTATGGGTCACCTCCATCGTGACGGTGCCGCCGGGGTCGTTGCGCGTCTTGAAATTCGCGACGCCGACGAACACGCTCCACAGCGTCGTCGCCGCGCCGAGGAAGTAGACGCCCGCGGTCGGGAGGGTGAGGTCCGTCAGCTCCGGACGCGGCCCGCCGACCCACTGCTGGGGGTACGCGTGCGCGAACAGCGCCACGCCGAGACACATGACGGCCGCGCCGACGACCGCCGCGGCGTAGGTGTTTCGGTCGGCCGGCAGGACGGCCATCACGCCGAGCAACACGAGCGGGACGCCGACGCCGCCGAGGATGCCGCCGACTTGCCGGGCCGCTCCCGCGGAGTACCCCGCCGGCACCGTCACCTCGGCCGCGACGAGGATCCCCGCCACGACGAGCAGCGCGCCCGCGACGAACGAACCCACACCGAGATAGAGCCGACGCGGGTCGACCCCGGAGCGCCCCCGTCCGCCGTACGCCTCCGAGAGACTGGTCATAGGCGGGGTACGTCGTCCACCGTGAAAACAGTACGTCAGACGATCACGAACCTGACCGGAACGGGCGGCGACGCGGCCGGCTCAGACGAGCGCGTCCACGTCGACGTGGTCGGCGAGCAGTTCGGCCATCCGGTCGACGGTGCGGACATCGCGCGTGCGACCGCCGCGGACGACCGCCTCGGCGCGGTCGATGGCGGTGACCGTGTCGGTGTTCACCGCCAGCACGGGTTTGCCGGCGTCCCCGGCCTTGCCCAGCACCGCGCCCGAGGGCCGGTGGCCGCCGGTGAGGACGAGGCAGGCGACGCCCGAGGCGTCGAGCGCGGCCGTCTGGACGTCCGCGCGGTCGCCGCCCGTGATGACGGCGGCGTCGCGGGCGCGCCGGAAGTACCGGAGCGCCTCGTCGCCACCCATCGCGCCGACGAGGAAGCGCTCGACGAACGCGTCGGTCGGCGCGTTGGTGAGCAGTTCGGCACCCAGCTCGTCGGCGAGTTCGCCGACCGTGACGCCCGCCAGCTCCTTCTCGTAGGGGAGCGCGCCAAACACCGTGATCCCCTTCGATTCGAGGAACGGGATGCCGTCCTGGTCGAGCGACTCGAAGGCGTCGTCGGACACCTTGTTGAACACGACGCCGGCGAGGTGGTCGCCGAACGCGTCGGCGGCCGCCAGCACCTCGTCTAAGTCGTTCGGCGAGCCATACTCGGCGACGAGGACGACGCGCGCGTCGAGCAGCGCCGCCACGTCGATGTCGGTGAGGTCGACGACGCCGCCGGTGGTCCAGCTGCCGCCGCCCTCGACGAACACCTGATCGTGGTCGGCGGCGACCCTCTTGTACGCCTCGCGGATCCGGTCGCGCAAGGCGTCCGGGTCCTCGGTGCCCCGGACCGCGCCCTCGACGAACGTCGGCGAGTAGACGACCGGCTCCATCTGGTGCATCTCGGCGTCGAGCCCGAGTACCTCTCGGGCCAACATCGGGTCCTGATCGAGCGTCTTGCCGACGTTCGACTGGAGCCGGGTGCCCTTCGGTTTCATGTAGCCGACGCTACGGTCGGCCTCCGCGGCGAGCCGCGCGAGGGCGACGGTGATCGCTGTCTTTCCGGCGCTGTCTCCGGTCGCGGTGACGAGTGTGGTGGGTGTGTCAGTCATTGGTGGGTTCCTCCGCGTCGAGCGGTTTCGGGTCGGTCTCCGCGTCGGTCTCCGGCGGATCGAGTTCCTCCGGGTCGACGGTGAGTCTCACGTCGACGGCGGCGGCGTTCGTGCCGTCGTCGTCGTCGGGCAGTGCGACGAGGGGGTTGACATCGAGTTCTACGATCGCCGGGAAGTCGGTGACCAGCTGCGAGAGACGGCCGATCGTCTCGGTCACGGCGTCGACATCGACCGGGTCGCGGCCGCGGGCACCGCGCAACAGCGGTGCCGACTGGATCTCCTCGGTCATCTCGCGCGCCTCCGGTTCGGAGACGGGCGCGACGCGGAAGGTGGTGTCTTCCATCACCTCCACGAAGATGCCGCCCAGCCCAAACATCAGGAGTGGCCCAAACTGCGGGTCGCGGTTCATCCCGACGATCGTCTCGACGCCGTCGTCGAGATCGACCATCTCTTGAACCTGTACGCCGAGGACGGTCGCGTCCGGCTGGTAGTTGCGCGCGCGGGTGATCAGGTCCTCGTAGGTGTCGGCCACGTCGACATCGCTCACGCCGACGGCGACGCCGCCGATGTCCGACTTGTGTAGGATGTCCGGCGAGACGATCTTCATCACCACGTCGCCGTCGACGCCGGCGGCGACCTCGCGGGCGCGCTCGGGCGAGTCGACGATCTCGCCGGCGGGCGTGGGGATGCCGTAGGCGTCCAACAGCTCCATCGCCTCGACGCCGAGGCGGTTGTCGTCGCGGTCGCGCACCGTCTCGAGGATCTCGCGGGCGCGCTCGCGGTCGACGTCGAACGACATCGGCGGCGCGTACTCGCGTCGCTTGATGTCGCGGTACTCGGCCAGCGTCGCGAGGCTGTCGATGGCGCGTGCGGGGTCGAAGTAACAGGGGATCCCCTGCGCCTGAAGCCGCCCTTTCGGCTCGCGGGTCCGGTCGCCGCCCATCAGGCAGGCGGCGACGGGGGCGTCCATCTCGGCGCTCACGTCGGTGATCGCGTCCGCGAGGTCGTCGAAGTCGATCGTCGCCGTGGGCGCGGCCAACACGAGCGCGGCCCCGACGTTGTCGTCGGCGACGGTCGTTTCGAGCGCCTCCCGGAACCGCGCAACGCCGGCGTCGCCGATCACGTCGACCGGGTTGTGGATGTTCGCCTCCGCCGGCATCGACTCGGCGAGGGCGTCCGTCGTCTCGCGCGTGAACGACGCCATGTCGAGGTCGGCGTCGCCGACCGCGTCGGTCGCCATCACGCCCGGGCCGCCGGCGTTCGTGACGACCGCGACGCTGTCGGTGTCGGGCAGCGGCTGGCTGCCGAGGATGCCGGCGGCGTCGAACAGCTCGTCGACCGACTCCGCGCGGATGACGCCCGCCTGATCGAGGCCAGCCTCGTACGCCTTGTCGGAGCCTGCGAGCGTTCCGGTGTGCGAGGAGGCGGCCTGTGCCCCCGCACTCGTCCGCCCGGACTTCACCGCGACGATCGGCGTGTCCCGCGTGGTCTCGCGGGCGGTCTCGATGAACTCGCGGCCGTCCTCGATCCCTTCGAGGTAGCCGATTATCACGTCCGTCTCCGCGTCTGACCCCCAGTGGTCGACGAAGTCCGTCTCGTCTAAGACCGCCTTGTTGCCGAGCGAGACGACGTCATTGAAGCCGATCCCGTTGTCGTTGGCCCAGTCGAGGACCGCCGTAACGAACGCGCCGGACTGGCTCATGAAGGAGAGTCCGCCCGGGAGCGCGTTCTCCGGGCCGAACGTCGCGTTCATCCCGGAGGGCGTCGACATGATCCCCAGACTGTTGGGGCCGACGAGATTAAGATCGTGCTCGTCGGCTATCTCCGCGAGGCGCTGCTCCCTCGCGGCCCCGTCCTCTCCCGTCTCGCCGAACCCAGCGGTGATGACGACGACGTTCTCGACGCCCGCCTCGCCGCAGGCCTCGATCGCGTCCAGCACGATCGACGGCGGCACGACGACGACGGCCACGTCGGCGTCGGCGTCGGCCACCTCGTCGACGCAGGGCGTGTCGAGCACCTCGTCGTAGTTCGGGTTGACGGGGACCGTGTCGCCGTCGAAATCGTCGAGGAGATTCGACGTGACGGCGCGGCCGACGGCACCCTCGCGGGCAGTGGCACCGACGACGGCGACCCGGTCCGGGTCGAACAGCTCGTTGAGCGTACCCATCAACGCGGAAGTACGCGAAGCGTGGGTTTAAGATCGGTGGATGTTCTTCAAAATCCGAGTCAACGGTGAACGATCGATCGGGTTTCCGTCAGCCGTCCGTCGATCCCGACGGTGGATCGGCGGCGGCCTCCCCGCCCGTCGCAGTCTCCGACGCCGCGTCTCGATTCGGTTCGGTCGCCGACGTCCCGTCTCGGTCCGCCGCGACCTCCGACGCGACGCCGGCGGGTCCGACGGCCGACGCCGTTCCCCCGCCGTCCGGTTCGACCCCCGATCCGTCTCCGGGGACCGCCGACGGTCGGCCGTCGGCCGTCGTCGAGGAGGGCTCGCAGTCGGCGTCGGGGACGCAGATCGTCACCTCGTTGCCGTCGACGCCGGTGTCGAATCGCAGGTCTCCGCCGGAGCGGTCCGCGATCCAGTAGACGAGCCACAGCCCCATCCCGCCGGTGTGTCTGAGATCGTCCATCTTCCAGCGGTCGGTGATGGGGTCGCGCTCGCCGGGCGGGATCGGCGGCGCGTCGTCCCGGACCGCGATCTCGATGCGGTCGTCCGAGGCCCCGACCTCGATCTCGACCGTCGGCGTCGCCTCCGCGTGTTCGATAGCGTTCTCGATCAGCTCCGCGATCGCGTAGTCGAGTTCGGGGTGGGTGAACGCCCGCACCCCGTCGGGACAGGAGACGGACACCGTAACGCGCGAATCGCTCGGGTCACCGACGGCGTCCGCGACCGCGCTCTCGACGATCGGCGCGACGCGGAGCGGCTTCGGGGCTTCGTGCTGCCGGATCAGGTCGATCACACCGCGCTGCTTTTCAGCGGTGGTCAACAGGTCGTCGGCGACGCGGCGGACCGTCTCCGCGTGGTCGATCACGTCGGCCGCGAGTTCGGCGAAGTCCAGCTCGGAATCGACGGGTTCGGGGGTCGTTGACTCGGTGTCGTCGAGGTCGGAAGCGTCGGAGCCTTCGGCGTCCGCGACGACGGAGTCGGACCCGCCGGACGCCGACTCCACGGCGTCGTCGACTCGGTCGACGATCCGCTCGGCGGTGCCGTCGACGATGTTCATGTCGTTGCGGATAGTGTGCCGGAGCAGGTTGTCCATCACCGTGAGCTGACGCTCGCGGCGGTACTCGTCCGTGATGTCGCGGGCGAACCCGGTGACTGCGACGACCTCTCCGTTCTCCGTCACGGGGCGGCCGGGCACCCGGACCCAGCTCGTCGGCCCGTCGGGAGAGCCGACCCGGTAGTCGAGGTTCGTGGACTCGCCGGCGGAGAGCCGTTCCATCGCGCGCTCGACGGCTGGGCGGTCGTCGGGGTGGACCGACTCCATGAACCGCCGCGGCCGGCGTTCGAGTGCGTCGGGGTCGATCCCGAACACCGGTTCGACCGCGTCGTTGACGAACAGCAGTTCGGACCAGTCGGCGCTGAACATCCACAACACGTCGGCCGACGTCGACGCGATGGTCTCCAAGCGCCGCCGGGACTCCACTTCGAGGGTGATGTCGCGGGAGCTGAACGCGTACCCGTCGATCCCGGTCTCTGCGGGCGGAAACGCGAGCGTGCGGAACCACACCCAGTCGCCGTCGGCGGTCCCGTAGCGGTACTCGAACGGGGTGTCCGACCGCGTGCTCTCGGTAACGACGGACTCGAAGGCGGCCCGGACGCGGTCGACATCGTCGGGGTGGACCAACTCGAACGCGTCTCTCCCGACGAGCTCGTCGGGGTCGAACCCGAGGAGGTTGCGCGCGGCGGCGTTGACGTACCGGAACCGGCCCCGCTCGTCGATCACCGCGATCTTGTCCTGCGCGAGATCGATGAGAGCCTCCGGCTCCGGCGAGCGAGACATATCGGACACGTCTACCAACGGGGATAAAACATTGACCGTTCGATTATCACGCGCGAAAATCAGTGCCGGTCGGCGGCGACCCCAAGGATCGCGGCCCGAAGACGGTCAGTCGGCGGAGACGCCGGGTGCGTCGAGCGCGGACGCGAGGGGGTTGGTCCCGTCGGCGTCGACCGCGAGCGCCGCCGCTGGTCGGAGCGAGGCGCGATAAAGAAAGACCGCGTGTGGGTCGGCCCGCGAGGGCCGATAGTTTAGCGACTGCGAGTCGCGACCGTAGCAGCGATGTTAGTCGTTGCGGCGGGTCGCGAGCAGCGCAGCAGCGATGAGGGCGACGAGTGCGACGAGCGCACCGAAGCCGGGCGTACCGTCGTCGGTGGAGTCGTCGCCGCTGGAGTCGTCACCAGCGGAGTCATCTCCGCTGGAGTCGTCACCAGAGGAGTCGTCTCCACTGGAGTCGTCACCAGCGGAGTCGTCGCCGCCATCGTCGCCGCCGGCGGCTTCGATGGTCAGCGTGCCCGTGGCCTCGTCGTCGTCGGTCGCGACGCCGTGCGTGTAATCGCCGGCTTCGAGACCGGACGTGTCGGCCGTGAACTCGACGGTCGTACTGTTACCACCCGCGAGGGTGACTTCAGTCGTGTCGAGGTCGTCGCCGTCGAGCGTGAGCGCGACGGTCTGGGTCACTTCCGAGTCGCCGGTGTTCTCGATCGTGGCCGAAACCGTGACCGAGTCACCAGCCGTGGCGGTAGCCTCGGCGGGCTCAAGACCGGAGACCTCGAAGGTCGCATTGCCACCCTCGTCGACCGATTCGACGACCGTGCCGTCAACTTCGGGGTTCTCGAACAGGTTGTTCCGCGCGGTGATGGTGTACTCGTCGCCAACGGCCTGCTCACTGAAGTCGAGCTCGGTCTCGAAGCTGCCGTCAGCAGCAACATCGACCGTATCAGACTTCGAGAAGGCCGGACGCGTGTCGCCCGACGAACGGACGCGGAGCGTCACTTCGTTCTCCACCGCAAGGTTCGACGAGCCAGTGACGACCTGACCCTCAGCGTTCGACACGTTGTACGGGTCCTGCTCGAAGCTGGCAGTCGGCTCAGCGATGTCGTAGGTGCCCGTCGCACTCTCGTGGATGTCCGAGACCTCGTCGACATCGTCGTTGGACTGCTCAACGCGATTAAAGTTCAGGAGCCGCTCGTCTTCGATGCGGAGGCGAGCGTCAAGCTCGACCTCCTCACCGGATTCGATGTCACCCTCTTCCTCGAAGGAGATCGTGTCGGTGTCAACGATGACGTACAGCACGTCGGCCTCGTCGTCAACAACGACGTTGACGCCCGAGGTGGAGCTAACGTTGACCATGCGGAGGTCCTCGTTCGGACCAGCACTCGCGCGCGTCTCGCGCAGGCGCAGCGAGATACCCTCACTGTCGGAGTCGTTGAGAGCCTGAGTGAACTGGCTGGTATCACCGTCAGCGCCGGTCGCTTCGAGGATGCCAGTCAGGCCGGAGGCCTCAATCTGGTGGACAACCTGATCACCGTTGGCGATCGAGTCGGACTGGGTGAGGTTCTCGCCGACACGCTCGTTGAGCGCCTCAACAGAGTCGTCGGCGTCAACGATGTCGCCGGCGACGGTGTCAGAGACAGTCCAAGTGTTCACATCCTCGCCAGTCGAGCGCTCCTCAACGAAGAGCGTCCCGACGTTGTCCGGCGAGTTGAGCGTGTCGGACGGGTTGTCCGACTGGGTGGAGACCGCCAGCTCGTAGTCGCCCGTGTCGAGCTGGTTGTCAATGTCGGTCTCGTTGTTCTCGGTGAAGTCAATGTTCGCGTCCTCGTCGAGGTCGTCCTCGTCCAAGTACACGACGTTACCCGCACCGAATTCGGTCGCGTTACCGGCCGCGTACGTGTTGAAGTAGACCGTGACTTCGTCGTCATCGCCGAAGTCAGTGATCGTCACGTTGGCCTGATAGCCGACATCCTCTTCGTTCCCGATGACGAGTTCGCCACTGGTGGCGGCCTCGCTGGCACTCACCGTGATCGGGACGACGTCACCCTGCTGGTCGGTGATCGACGACGGGTCGATATTAAGTTCGCCGTCGCCGACATCGTTGACCGTGACGGAACCGGTATCAGCGGCGTCCGTGTCAGTGACATCGAAGTCGAAGGAGTAGTTGCCCGCGTCGACACCCGAGAAGTTCGTCGCGTAGTCGTCGTCAGTAACGTCAACGAGTTCGAAGACCTCGTCGCCCTCGTTAACGTTCGTCTCGAACGACTCGTCGAAGATCTGTTCGAGGTCCTCGTCGTCGTACGCGAAGTCGTCAGACGTGACTTCGATTGTGTAGGTGCCACGGTCGGAGTCGACCTCGAGGTCAACCGTCGTGTCACCGTCGTTGTCGACAGTGTCGTCGGCAAAGTCCGTCGTCAGGCTCTGAACCGTGACTTCGAACTCGGTCGCATCCTCGTCCTCAATACCGGGACCACGGAGGATGTAGGAGCCAGTCTCGAAGCCGCCCGTGTCGATGACGTACTCACCAGTGCCGTTACTGGAGAACTGCTCGAACGGGTCAGTGTTAGTGACGTTGCCGTCGTCGTTGGTGCTGGTTACCTCACGAATCTGGTAGTCTGAGTTCGCCTGAAGGCCACTGACAGTGAACTCCTGACCGGAGAAGTACAGATCCTGGTCAGGCGCGTAACTCGGCGAGACGGTGGTTTCAGTCAGGTCGAAAGCCACGCTGCCGTTGGTTCCGGTGTTGTTGTCAGCGGTAATGTCGAAGGAGACAGCGTTACCGGACGTGCTGTCTCCGTTCTCGAGGGACGAGGTGTCGTGGCTGTACGTAACCGTGACATTTGTTGTGTGGGCACCGTCCCCTTCAGTGGCGTCACTGACTTCGAATGTATGTACACCACCAGAGAGAGATCCGGTGGTGACATTAACATCACTGCCGTCGGTCGAAACCGAATCTATCGAGGGTTCCACACCAGCGTCGGCTGCTGCGGAGAGGTCAACCTCAACAGGAACGTCGGTGTCGTTTTCTTCAATCGATACTTCAAAGACTACGTCCTGTGTTGCGGCGCTGTTACCGACAGGAACATCATCTGCAGATGTTCCGCTGATGCCAGTAACGGCTGCTGCCGCGGGAGCGGCAGCGAAGCCAGCCGCGACCATGGAAACAACCATGACCGCCGCGAAGAAGACCGCGTTGGCCTTCTTGCGTGTGTTATTGTCGTTTGTCATTGTTGTGTTGTGTTCTGCGTCGCGACAGCCTGCTTTGTCCGCGTCTGGGTCGCCCGCTCGTCGTCGCCAACTACCTCGTCGTGGGGCGGCCGGACTCGACTCGGATTACTCGCGTCGTGTCGCATTATAGGGTAGGGGCTGCGTAATTCTGTTTATGCGTTTAGTATAAATGCTTTGTGTGAAACAGAAAAGTGTGTGAATACCTATCATGGCCATCTCATGGGGGTGAAATGCCGGTTTTCGAATTCGACTCCGAGACCGGCACAGTTGGGGACTGAACTCGCGTGAAGCGGGAAGCCGTCGGTGCGGGACCGACTGGTGTGGATCGGGGTGGCCCGGCAGCCGCAGTTTCTATTCTCTTCGCGTGCGTACCCGAGGACGGGCGCGAGAGTGCCCCCACGGGCGACCGGGCACGGTAGGGGAGTTCGCCCGGTCGTTCGCGGCCGTTTTCGAGATCGTCGCGCTCGGGAGCTATGGGTGTGACCGTGCGGGAGACGCTTTCGCCGTCGTTCCAACTGTGCGCGATTCGCTGTGGGCACTCCCCGGCGGTAACTTCTTAGGTACTACGCGCCGTAGTACCGCGCATGAGTACGGAAAACGACACCGAGGGCGAGACGACCCGCATCACTCGGAAGGGACAGACCACCGTCCCGAAGGCACTCCGCGAGGAGTTCGGCCTTGAAGAGGGCGACGAACTGCTCTGGCAGAAGGCCGAAGACGGCATCCGGGTCAAGAAGGCGACACAATCGGCGGGCCGTGGAATGCTCGTCGACGACGATGTCCCCGAGGGAAAGCGCGAGGAGATGGCCGAGGAGATGGAAGCGGAGATCCGTGAAATGCGTCGGACCCAGTGGCAGCCGTGACCCGTTACACCGTCGACGGGGTAGCGATGGCTCGATATCTCGTCGATGGGCTCCCACCCGCTGCGGACGAGGTCTTCGAGCGGGCGGAGCAGGGCGCAGACGTGATCGAAGCCCCGACCGTCACGGTGAGCGAAGCCATCTGGACGGCGGTCAACAAGGGGACGGTCGCCGGGATCGAGGTCGACACGACCCCGAACGCGGTGTTGCGCGGGCTCGTGAACGATGGCCCCGTACAGGTCGCTCCGACCGACGAGCAGGACCTCGCGGTCTGCGGAAGCCTCATCGACCACCACAGTCTACACGACGCGCTGCTCGTCGCGAACCACCGAGTGCGGGGCACCGAGGCGATCGTCACCAACGACGAGGAGTTCGCCGCCGAAAACACCGTCTGGCGCTGACCGACTCGCTCTTCGAGTGGGCTGCCGTGAACGTCGCCCTCGCCCCCGGCGTGACGATCGGGTGTCCCGTCCGTATCGTCGACCGCTGACCCGGCTCGTTGCCGTCGGAGCGCCAGCGATCGGCGCGAACAGCTGGTCGCCGCACGGGTGGTTTACTTCACATGCGGGCGCGAGAGTGCCCCCGCGGGCGACCGAGCACGGTAGGGGATTTCGCCCGGTCGTTCGCGGCCGTTTTCGAGATCGTCGCGCTCGGGAGCTATGGGTGCGACCGTGCGGGAGCGGGTCGCGACTGACGGAAACACCGAGCGGGTCGACGACGTGAGATGCGGTCGAGACCGGCTCGGGGGTACGCTTTTGTCGACGCGGACGGAATCCGATTGTATGACACGGGGAGAGAGTCGGCGGATCGAACGCGAACTCCTCGACGAGCCGCACGTCCGCAACCGCCGGATCAGCGTCCGGCAGCTGTACGCCCTCGTGGAGGAGCGCGACGAGAGTCCCGAGGCCGTCGCCGATCGATACGACCTCGACGTGGCCGACGTCTACCACGCGCTCGCGTACTACCACGACCACCCGCGGGAAATGAACCGGATCGAGCGCGACCGCGACCGAGCCATGCGGACGGTTCGCGAGACGATCGACAGGCCCCCGGGCGTCGATCCGGCCGACAGCTGAATGGGCGGCTGGCGATTTCTCCTCGACGAAAACGTCGATCCGAAGACCACGACGTATCTCGAGAGAGCAGATATCGACGCGGAACACGTCCGCGACGCGCTCTGGCAGGGTGCCGCGGACGAGGCGGACGTGCTCCCGTATGCGCGCGAACACGACCGGATCGTGGTGACCAGCGATGTGAGCGACTTCGGCGATCTCCCGGCAGACGCCCACGCGGGCGTCGTCCTTCTGTACGACGACACCATGCCCGCGTATCGCGTCGCGTCCGGACTGATCACCATGGTCGACGCGTACCCGGACCGGGACGTCTTCGGGGGCCGAGAGGAACTCGACGCGTGGGTGTAAGGTACGGATCGTTCTCGCCTCCGCACGCGACCGGGCACAGGAGGGGGGTTCGCTCGGTCGTCCACGTTCCCACCTGATCTCCTCGCTCGCAGAGCAACGCCTGTGTATCCGACTCGTCTCCGTCGGACGTGACAGCGCGAACGCGACGACGACCACCCCGCCCTCGCGATCGCCGCGCTGACGCCCGAGCAACCGGGACCGCTCCCGAGACGAGAAGGTTTGTCTTAAATGGCGCTCGGCCGGAATAGAAGTGTGTTTACGGCGGCGTTCGGCATGGCTGCGAACACCTCACCGGCGGTCCTCCTCGCCGTGAGCGTCGCCCTCGCCCTCGGCGTGACGATCCGGCGTCCCGTCCGCATCGTCGACCGCTGACTCGGTCGTCGCCGTCGGAGCACGGGGATGTGCGAGAACGCGTCGCAAGCGCCGACGGACTAGATCGTGTCCGAGTCCCACAGTGCGCCAACCCGTTCGTCGACCCACGGCAGCACGGTCTGCTCGACGACGCGCGTGAGGTCCGTCGCGTAGCTCCGGTCGACCGCGGCGGTCGTGCCGGCGTCGGGCAGCGGATGGAAGTGGTCTCGGGCGTTGTGCGGCTGGTCGTGGCGGTCCCATCGGCACCGACGCCGGTCACCGGCGCGCGTCTCGTGGTACGACACGTGAAAGTCACCGTTCGTGTACGCGCGGAGTTCGAGCGAGATGCCGTCGACGAGTTCGGGGTAGTATTCGTCGTCGAACGTCACGACGAGGTTCTCCGACTTGTTCGACGGGAACAGCGACGTCTGGCGTATCTCGTCTCGTCGACCGAACGCGCGAGCGAGATAGCGGAGCGTCGCCTCGTCGACGGACCGGGACCGGTCGAACCCGGTCACGCGGCGTTCTCCTCGGGATTGGAGTCCGAGCCGCGACCGCGCCGGACCGCTTCCAGCCGGTCGATCCGCGCTCTGACGGTGTGCCACTCGCTCAGCGCGAGCCAGACCGCCTCGATGTCGTCGTAATCCGCATGGTCGAACGCGTTCACGTCGGTCGGCGACTCGGCGTCGAAGCGCTCTCGGAACGCTGCCTCGCGGCCGGTGAGGTCGGCGAGCATCTCGTGGAGTTCGTCGCGTGACAGGGCTTCGAGTCGATTCCGGAGTCGCCACTCGAAGTACGACTCGTTGCGGACGTACGTAAGCGGCGACTCCGAGACGGGTTCGACGACGCCGATGTCGGCCAGCCGGTTGAGATGCCGCCGCGCGGTGTCGGGCGCACACGAGGCCCGCTCCGCGATCGCCGACACGCCCGCCGCCTCGTACAGCTGGAGCGCGACCCGGTACACCCGCTCGTCGGCGGGCTCGGCGTCGAGGTCCGCGTTGAACCCCTCAGCGAGTCCGAACGCTCCGGCCGGATCGTCAACAGTCATACCGATGAATAGCGACGATAACTATATAATTCTGGTGTCGCCGAGCTATTTGGTCGACTATCGTGTCTCCGCGTCGTCGCGCCACGGCTCGGAGAGACGCATTGGGCGAGAAGAGCCGGCTGCGCCGACTCAGTCCGCGCTCGACGCCGTTGCGCGTGCGCCCCGGCCGACATCGCCGCCGTCCTCGTCTCCCCCGGGCTCCGCGTCGGCCGCCAACGTCTCCACGTTCGCAAACACGAAGCCCGCGAACCCGACGCGCAGGAGGAAATCGAGGTACTCCAAGGTGACTGTCGCGGTGAACGTATCGAACAGCCCGGCGATCTGGAGCATCGCCCACGCGATCAACACCCCGACGAATCCGAGCGTCAGGAGGACGGCCGCGCCGACCCGTCGGCCGTAGCGCGTGGTGATCGCGTCCAGCATAGATGCTCTGTGCGTACGAAGCCGGATGGCCTATTTATCAGTACAGGCCAAATTACGCGTATCAATAGTTCGGCGTTCGTCGGTTCTCGACCCGTTTCAGGGGCGAAAGCCGCCGAGTTCGAGGGCACGAGGCGCTCTCGGGACCGGCCTTTTTATCGCTGCCGTGTCACCCATGGGCATGCCGAGCGTCAGCGACACGTACATCGAGAACCGCCAGCGCGTCCAGCCCACCCACACGAACAACTACGCCTCGGCACACGGGGGTAACGTCGTCAAGTGGATGGACGAGGTGGGCGCGATGTCGGCGATGCGCCACGCCGGCGAGACTTGCGTCACGGCGAAGATCAACGAACTCGACTTCAAGCGGCCGGTGCCGCAGGGCGATACCTGCCTCATCGAGTCGTACGCGTACGCGGCCGGGCGGACGAGTATCCGCGTCCGCCTGCGCGCCTTCCGCGAGGCCCCCCGAACCGGCGAGCGCGAACTCACCACGGAGTCGTACTTCGTGTTCGTCGCCGTCGACGCCGACGGGAGTCCGACGCCGGTTCCCGAGCTGACCGTCGCGAGGGACCGCTGCCGGGAACTCCGCGACGAGGCGCTCGCGGCGGAGCCGGGCGACGAGCGGTGAGCCGCCGGCCGTCGAACCGCCCGGCCCTCGGAGTGGAGGTATTCATCCCAGTTCAGCGGTGCGTGGGAATCTTCGCCCTTCGGGGCGGCGAGGCCGTCGACCGGTCGGACGGCTGGCGGACTCGGACGTTCTCGCGGCGAGTGATGGAGCGCTCCGCCGTCTCTCCGCTGTAATCGTCGGTCACGAGTTGGGCTTCGTTCGGATCGACTCCGTCAGGCGGCGGGATCGCGTGTCGCGCCGAACGGGGGCGGTCGCTCCCCCGCCGTCTCAGAAGGTTCCCGGAACCGCCAGGTAAGCGAGAACCAGCGTGACGACCCCGGTCGCGACTCCGTAGTACAGCACCGGAATCATCTCCAGCCGGATGACGCGCCCCTCCTCGCCGATGAGGCCGACGACGGTGAGCGCGGCGACGACGTTGTGGATGGCGACGAGGTTCCCGATCGCACCGCCGACCGCCTGTGCGGCGACCACGATCTGGGTCGGAGCGCCGATCTGCTGGGCGGCCTCGAACTGGAAGAGACCGAACAGAATGTCGCTAACCGTGTTCGAACCGGCGATGAACGCGCCGAACGCACCGATGAAGCCCGAGAAGAACGGG
Source organism: Halobacteriales archaeon SW_8_68_21 (assembly GCA_003023405.1). Classification (GTDB taxonomy): domain Archaea; phylum Halobacteriota; class Halobacteria; order Halobacteriales; family Haloferacaceae; genus Halorubrum. Next base: position 10,922 of record PXST01000003.1, on the reverse strand, counting down.
AACGCCGCTCCGGTAAGAGTCGCCGTTTCGGCGGACAGCAACTCCAGCATACCCAGGTCGACCGCCGCGGATTCGACCACGACGGGGGCACCGGTCTTTTGCATGATCATCACCGTCGCGACGGCGAACCACAGGGCGATGATCGCCGGGATGATGTTCGAGACGGCTTCCCTCCACGAGTCTTTGATCCCCTCGGCGTCCATATCGTGGAGGCCGTACGTCACGACCGCGACCAGCACGAACAGCGACCCGGGGAGGTAAAGCATCTCGACACCCTCGGAGAATGGCGTTCCGAGGATGTTGTTCCACGTGATGACGCCGGTCGACGAGAGGTAGCTCTGTATGGGGCCGACGACCCGGGTCACGATGAGCAGGGCCGCGACGAGGACATAGGGGACCCACGCCATTCCGAGAGACATATCCTGGCTGTGCGTCTCCCCGAGGCGACTCGCGCCGCCGTCGGTCGCTATCTTCTGGTCGGCGTCGGCGTCGCCCATGCCCGTTCCGGGCTCGATCTTGCCGATCCAGTGGTCCGGCCACCCCTCTTTTGGCCCGAAGTCCCACTCCTCGTCCGGGAGGAAGTAGCCCGCACGCAGCGTCGAGGCGACGACGAGCAGTCCGACCATCGCACCCAGCAGTGCCGGGAACGTCGGCCCGAGGAAGTACGCCGTCAGCAGGTACGGAACCACGAAGGAGGCCCACGCGAACAGCGTGAGCGGAATCACTTCGATGGCGGGCTTGAGCGAGCGCTCCTCGCCGAAGAACCGAGTCATCATCGCCACGCCGATGAACGGGATGGCAACGCCCACGACGGCGTGGATGACGGCCGCCCAGAGTCCGATCTGGGCGACGTAAGCGCCGACGCTCTCGAAGCCGCCGTTCTGGACGACCTGGTGCGCCGCCGTGCCGGTCTGCGTCGGGTCCTGGCCGAAGACGACATCCTCGAACCCGATGATGAGCGGCGTCCCGACCGCGCCGAAGGTGATCGCGAGGATGTTCCCGGTCAGGGCGACCACGACGGCGGCCAGCGGCGGGAAGCCCAATCCGACCAACAGCGGGCCGACGATCGCGGCCGGCGTCCCGAACCCGGCCGCCCCCTCGATGAACGACCCCATGAGGAACACGAGTAGAATGACCTGAACGCGCCTGTCGTCGCTGATCGACGAGAAGCCCGCGTTGATCACTTCGAACGCCCCGGACTGCTTGAGCGTGTACAGCAACAGTATCGCGCCGAAGACGATGACGAGGATCCGCGTCGCCGTCATCGCTCCGCGTATCGAAGCCGCCGCGATCAACGTCGGAGACATCTCCCAGCCGACGTACGCGGCCGCGGCCGCGATGACCCACGCGATGGGCATCGTGATCGTCGCGGGCTGGTAGAGACCAACCATGATGACCGCGATCGCCGCGAGCGGCAGTAGCGCCAGCAGAACGAGGGTCAGATCAGCCACGGACACCACCTCCCACCCTCACGCGAACGTCGTCGTTCCGACTCGCGAGGCCACGGGACTCTGTCCATCCACGGATTCGTTTCCTGACTCTGCCATGAGGTGGCATGACAGAGCCGTCGCTGTCTCACTAATTAAATCTACGGAAAACAATAATTATGGTCATATCTCGATCAGTTTCGAGAGCAGAGCCGTCGAGGAGGTTGAACCCCGACTTGCCGGGCTACGAACGCTGGATCGGAGGGAACTGCGAGCGTCGCCGCCGCACGGACGGCGACGAGATCAACGACGCGACGGGTCGAACCGTGAGGACGACCCCTGCCGCGGCTCAGTCGTCGTCGACCGCCGTCGCGGCCGTCGCGTTGCCGGCGCTCGCGTCGGCGACCGCGTCAGGTGCGGGCCCCGTCACCGCCTCGGCGACCTTCTCGATCGGGTGTGGCGGGTTCTGCGCGTCGCTCCCGCGGTCACCGAGCTGGGACCGACAGGACGCGCCGGGCGCGGTCACCGTGTCGCCGTCGCTCTCCGAGACCTGATCGAAGAGGATCCGGCCGATCGCCTTCGAGAGGTCGTAGTGTTCCGACTCGTAGCCGAAGGAGCCGGCCATCCCGCAACACGAGGAGTCGAGCGGGTCCACGTCGTAGCCGGCGCGCCGCAGCACGCCGACGGCGTGGTGGTCCTTGTTCGTCGCTTTCTGGTTACAGTGGCCGTGGTAGGTGAGCGACTCGGCGGGCGCGTCGAACGCCAACCGCTCGTCGACGCGGCCGGCGTCGAGGTACTCCAACACGCCGTAGGCGGCGGCCGACACGGCCTCGACGTCGTCGCCGTCGAGGAGATCCAGGTACTCGTCTTGGAACATCACGGCGTCCGAGGGCTCGACGAAGACGACCGACTGCCCGTCGCGGACCCGGGACGCGAGCCGCTCGACGTTGGTCGCGGCGCGCTCGCGGGCCTCGTCGAGGAATCCCGTCGAGAACGCCGCCCGGCCGGAGGGTGCCAGATCCTCGGGCAGCTCGACGCGGACGTTCGCAGCCTCTAACACCGCAACGGCCGCCTTCCCGGCCGCCGGGTAGCTGTAGTTGGTGTAGGTGTCCGGGAACAGGACGACGGTGTCGACCGCCTCCGCGGGGGCGACCGTCGGGCCGCCGCGCGCCGCGAACCACTCCTCGAAGCTCTCCGAGCGGAACGTCGGCAGCTCGCGGTCGGCGGCGATCCCCGCGACCGCGTCCATCGCTTTGCGAGCGCCGGGGATCTTCGCCGCCGCGTTCGAGACCGGCGCAAGCGCGCTCCCCAGCGCGGAGAACCGGTCGATGTCCCGGAAGATCCGCTCGCGGAGCCCCGACCCCTCCCGTTCATGGTGTTCGTGTTTCACCTCGGCTTTCAGCTTCGCGAGGTCGACGCCGGTCGGACAGTCGCTTTTACACCCCTTACAGCCGACGCAGAGACCGAGCACCTCCTCCTGAAAGCGGTCGGAGTGGATCTCGTCGTCGTCCAGCTCGCCGCTGATGGCCGCCCGGAGCATGTTCGCCCGCCCGCGGGTCGTCTGGATCTCCTCCTCGGAGGCGCGGTACGTCGGACACATCACGCCGGAGCCCGTCTCCCGGCAGGTGCCACAGCCGTTACACAGCTCGACCAGATGTGAGAACCCGCCCTCGTCGTCGAAGTCCAGTTCCGTCTGCGGCTCGATCGACTCGTACGCCGGACCGTACCGGAGGTTCTCGCGCATGTCTGTGTCAGCCGCGGTGTCGGGGTAGCCGCGCTCTTCGGCGGTGTCGCCGTCGACGTAGACGACCTTGCCCGGGTTCATCCGCCACTCAGGGTCGAACGTCGACTTGAGCTCCTGAAACGCGCTCCATAGCCCCTCGCCGTACATCTTCGGGTTGAACTCGGTGCGCGCCAGCCCGTCGCCGTGTTCGCCGGAGAACGCGCCGTGATGCTCGATCACGAGGTCCGTGACGTCCTCGGAGATGGAGTGCATCTTCTCGACGCCTTCCTCCTCCTTCAGCGAGAGGATGGGGCGGATGTGGAGCGTGCCGGAGCCGGCGTGCGCGAAGTAGGCGGCCGAGGTGTCGTGGTCCGCTAACACGTCCTCGAACTGACCGACGTACTCGGCCAGCTCCTCGGGCGGCACCGTCGCGTCCTCGATGAACGGGTACGGCTTCGGGTCGCCGCGCATGCTCATCAGAAGCGGGATGGCGGCCTTCCGGAGCTTCCAGAGGTCCTCCTGATCGTCGTCGGTGTACGCCTCCAACACGTCGAAGGCGTCGCCCTCGTCGACGAAGTGGGCGGTCGTGTCCGCGATCGCCGCCTCGAACTCGTCGACAAGCTCCGAGTCCCACTCCAGCATGAGCGCCGCGGCCGCGCGGTCCGGGATCGGCTCGGCGTACTGCGCGAACTCCTGTGAGCCGGCCGCCAGCGCGAACACCTCGTCGTCCATCAGCTCGACCGCGCTCACGGGGAACTCAAGCGCCTCGGGCACCGCCTTCATCGCGTCGACGAGCGAGTCGAACGTGTATAACGCGAGCGCCGTCTCCTCGGGGCGGGTGACGAGCGACACCTCGGCCTCGACGACCGTGCCGAGGGTGCCCTCCGCGCCGACGAACAACTTCGAGAGGTTGATCACCTCGTCGCCGTCGTCGTTCTCGTAGATTACCTTATGGAGGTTGTACCCGGAGACGGAGCGCTTGAGGTTCGGGTACTTCTCGTCGATCTGATCTCGATTCTCCTCGACGAGCGTCCGCGTCGTCTCGTAGAGCGCGGCCTCCAGACCGTCGCCCGAGACGATCTCTTCGTACTCCGGAGAGTCGAGGACGACCTCGCGGGTCTCGATCAGGGAGCCGTCCGCGAGGACGACCGTCAGCTCCTCCGTGTACGCGTCCGTGATCCCGTACCGCACCGAGTGCGCGCCGGTGGAGTTGTTGCCGATCCCGCCGACGACGGTCGCCCGCGCGGAGGAGGCCGGGTCGGGCGCGAACTTCAGCCCGTCCTCGGCCAGCCGGTCGTCGAGGTGGTCCTGTACGACGCCGGGCTGGACCACGGCCCGCCGGTCGTCGGGCCTGACCTCCAGAATCTCGTCCATGTGCTTCGAGAAGTCCAACACGACACAGCCCGGCCCGACCGTCTGCCCGCCCAGTGAGGAGCCGGCCCCCCGCGGGATGACCGAGACGCCGTGGTCGGCGGCGACGGCCATCGCCGCCCGAACGTCGTCGACCGAGCGCGGCATGACGACGCCGGCCGGCCGGGCCTGATAGACGCTCCCGTCCGTCGCGTACAGCACCTGCGCGTACTCGTCGAACTGGACCGCTCCCGCGACCCGCTCGCGGAGGTCCGACGCCAGCTCCCGGTATGCGGCCACGTCCGGTCGGTCGTGGCCGAGCGCGGCCGCGGACGTGTCCAGGTCCGGCGCGTCCCTCCCACGCGTGGGTTCCGTTGCCATAGTACACTCCGGGGCGAGAACGAGAATAAAACCTTTGTTAATGATAATTTTGCGAGGCGACGCCGTCGCCGTCGCCGGGCGGCCGGCTCCCGCCGGGATTTATCCCGTCACCGCGAGAGCCGGGGACCATGGAGATACTCCACACGTGTCTCACCGTGGCAGACGCGGACCGGACGGCGGACTGGTACGTCGAGCAGCTCGGGTTCGAGCGCTCATGGGAGTTCACGACCGCGGACGGCGACACGCGGAACGTCTACGTCGCCGACGACGCCGGCGTCGAGTTCCAGCTGTCCGACGCCGACGGCGAGGAGCCGAGCGACGACGGCGACCGACCCCGACGGGCACGCCGTCGAACTGATCGAGCCGTTATAAATCGAATAGAGGGCTGACGAGCGACTTCGAGAGTACGTATCGCACGAAAGTTGATCGGTTGTTTATACGTAGTCAAGTGGTGTCGCTGTCGGCTGTTTATAAGCGAACGGCGATGCGGTAAAGACCTCCAAATCCCCAGCCGCTCGTTTATAAACGGCTAACTGGAGATCGACGGCGAACACCTCCAAAGCCCCAGTCGCTCGTTTATAAACAGCTGACTGGAGATCGACGGCGAACGCCTCCAAGGCCCCAGCCGTGAGGGCGGCGTACACTCGCTGTCGTTCGAAAATCGGAGATTTTCGTGATGTCGTCAGAACGCTCTGCGTTCTGACTGCTAGCCAGAAATCTCCGATTTCTGGCGATGACGAGACGCCGGAGGCGTCTCGAACCACGCTCCTCACTCGGTCGCTCACGGTGTTCGCTCCTTCGTTGCGGTGCTTGCGTCGTCTACGCCCCTCGCGCGTGCGATTCGCGCCCTCCGGGCGCTCATCGGCACACGCCGACTGGATCGTTCTTTATAACCGATCGTCGCCGTCGCTCAGGCCATTTTTATATACGAGATCGCTCGCACCGGCTCGCGAGACTCGCTCCTGCTACCGTTCAGAACACGACCGCTCCAAGACACAATCGACGCAAAAAATCAGCGTGCCGGCGGGACGCGAGTCGAACGGTCGAGACCGACTACAGGACGTCGGCGGCCTCGGCCTTCTCGACGATGTCTTGGGCCATCTTGTTGGTCGCCTCGTCGACCATCTGGCCGTCGACGCTCACCGCGCCCTTGCCCTCCTCCATCGCCTCAGCGTAGGCGTCGACGATGCGCTTGGCGCGGTCGGCCGTCTCCGGGTCCGGCGCGAACACTTCGTTGCCGATCTCGATCTGCGACGGGTGGATCGCCCACTTGCCGTCACAGCCGATCATGTTGGCGTTGCTCGCGGACTCGCGGAACCCCTCGGGGTCTTCGATGTCCGCGTACGGGCCGTCGAGACAGGGGAGACCGGCGGATTTTGCCGCGGAGTTACACTCCGAGAGCGCGTGGTGCCAGTAGTGACCGGGGTACTCCGGGAACTGGCCGATGTCAAGCCCGGGCGTCCCCATCGCCGCGGAGTAGTCGCCGGGGCCGAAAATGATAGCGGAGAGCCGGTCGGATGCGTGGGCGATCTCGTGGACGTTGTGGATCCCCTCACCGTCCTCGATCTGCGGTTCGAGTCCGATCGCGCCGACCTCCAGCCCGTTGTTCTCCTCGACCTGCGCGAGGAGGTTCTCGACGGTGTGAACGTCGCTGGCGGATTTTACCTTCGGAACGATAATGTCGTCGATGAACTCGCCCGCCTCGCCGACGACGGTGATCACGTCGTCGTACCACCACTTGGTGTCGATCCCGTTCATCCGGAAGCTGAGGACCTTGTCGCTCCAGTCCGCCTCGCGGGCCGCCTCGGTCAGCGGCTCGCGCGCGGCCGGCTTCGCGTCGGGCGCGACCGAGTCCTCCAAGTCGAGGAAGACCTCGTCGGCGTCGCTGTCGGCGGCCGAGTACATCATCTTCTCGTCGCTCGCGGGCGTCGCAAGCTGCGTCCGACGAAGGGTGACGTCAGTCATGTGTGACGGGTCTATCACCCTTATCCATGAAAATAAAGCTACCCCAGTCGGGGTTTTTTACTGGGGGGTCGGAATCGAGTTAACGACCGAGGTTCCTCGGTGGGTCAGTAGTCGCCGAGCACGCCCAGCCGCCGCGCTCGCCGGGTGGCGAACTGGAAGACGAGGTAGCCGCCGAACAGGTAGCCGACCGCCACGGCGACGAGGAGCCCCAAGTCGGCGGGCGGGAACTCCCAGATCCGGATCCCGTCGACCATGGCGCGCTGGAGCATGGCGCTCCCGTGGGCCAAGGGCAGGACGCGCGTCCACGGCAGGTCGAAGACGGGCGCGGAGATCAGCGCGACGAAGCCGAACTGTATGAGATTGAGCCAGTTGCCGATCCGCTTGTACAGCACCGTCACGCCGCCCGCGGCGAAGCCGAGTCCGAGGACCGAGACGATCGACAGGCCCGCGACGACGACCACCGTCACCGGCGCGAGGCTGAGCCGCGTCCCGGTCGCGAGGAGCATGACCGCGAGGATCACCGCGCTCGTGAGGAACGTCCGCACCACCTTCGCGACCCCCTTCAGCAGCGCGACGGGCGCGAAACCGAACGGGGTGGTGATGTGTCGCTCCAAGGTCCCCCACTGGACCTCGCTGCCGATGTCGTTCGACACCGACGAGTACGCGCCCACCGACAGCGTCCAGAGGAAGTAGCCGACGACGATCCCCTCGATGGAGTCGGTCAGCGCCTGCCCCGCGAGCAGCCGTCCGCCGAGGAACAGCGCGGCGAAGAAGAACAGCGATATCACGCCCTCGTCCACAGCCGCCGCGTCTGCCGGCGGCGCGTCGCCGCTCACGAGGAGTCACCTCCGGGAACGCTGCCGGTGCGTTCGAGGAACACGTCCTCGAGGTCGGGTTGGACCGTCCGAACGTCCGAAACCGTGACATCGGCCGCGCGGAGCGCATCGGTGAGGTCGTACAGCCGGTCGCCGCCCGCGACGACAGACACCGCGGGCGGGGTCGCTGCCTCGTCGACGCCGACCACCTCGAACCGCTCGCGGAGCCCCGCGATCGTCTCCCGATCGAGGTCGGGGCTCGCCACGCGGACGACGTCGCGGTCGGCCGCGCCGAGCAGCGCCTCGACCGTGTCGTCGGCGACGATCCGGCCGTTCGATAACATTACGACGCGGTCACAGACCGCCTCGATCGTCGTCATGTCGTGGCTGCTGACGACGATGGTGAGCCCCTCCTCGACGGCGAGCCGGCGCAGCTCCGCCCGGAGCGTCCGCGCGCTCTCGACGTCGAGTCCGAGCGTCGGCTCGTCGAGAAAGACCAGCTCCGCGCCGCCCGCCAGCACGCTCGCCAGCGACACCTTCTGTTTCATGCCCCGCGAGAGGTCGCGGACCGGCGTGTCCGCCCTACCGGCCAGATCGAGGCGGTCGAGCAGCCGGTCGTGGCGCGCCGCCACGGAGTCGGGGTCGACGCCGCTCACCGTCGCGAAATAGCGCAGGTTCTCGCGGACCGTGAGCCGCCAGTAGTCGTTACGCGCGCCCTCCAGCATCGCGTCCACGTCGGCGTACGCCGTCCCGCGGCCGTCGCGCACGTCTGTCCCGAACACCCGGACCGACCCCCCGTCGGGGATGACGATCCCCAGCGCGCACTTGATCAGCGTCGTCTTGCCCGCGCCGTTCGGCCCGAGCAGGCCGACGACCGACCCGCGATCGACCGTGAGGCTCACGTCGTCGACCGCGACGACCGCGTCGTCGCCGTCGCCGAACCGCTTCGTGAGCCTCTCGATCGAGAGGGCGGGCGGGCCGGGGGTCCCGCCGGTGGGCGACCCCTCGCGTGCCGCATCCGTCTCCTCGCGCTCGCGGGGACCACCGCGCGCGCTCGCCGCCCTCCGTGCCATTAGCGGGGGTACGGGCCGAGCGGGGATATATCCGCGCTCGCCTCCCAACACGTCCGTGGACCTCGACCGCTTTGCGACCGACACCCCGGACGACGACGCGCCCGGCGACGCCCGCGTCTGCGTCGTTGCGACCCAGCCCGAGACCTTCGAGCGCTGCCGCGCGGGCTTTTACCCCGCCCCCCGCTCTTATGACCGCACCCGCGCCGACTTCGAGTACATGGCCTTTTACCGGACTGCGCCGGTGTCGGCGGTCACGCACTACGCCCGGGTGGTCGACCGGACCGAGCAGGCCCGCGGCGAGCCGGGACCGATGGACGAGTCGGACTGGACGGCGCTCATCGACCCGTTCTCCGAGGAGCGCGTCGTACTCGTCTTCGAGTTCGACGACCTCGTCCCGCTGGATCGGCCGGTCGAGAACGACCTGAACGGCGTGCGCGGCGCGTGGTACTGTACGGTCTCCGACCTGCGCGACGCGGCGACGCTGTCGGCGCTGCGCGACCGAGCCGACACCTGACCGGCCGGGCGAGTTCGCTGGCTCCGTCGACTGCGGGAGCGGGTATAGCGGGTTGGTGATCTGGTTATTTATAAGCCGGATCAGGGTGTCGCCGTCGGCCGTTTATGAGCGACCACCGACGCGGTGAAGGCGTCCAGAGCCTCGGCCGCTCACTTGTGCTATGAAATGCCAGATCCCGAGTGTTTCGACGAGGTCGGGTCGCCGGGCCGCGGTCCGCGTCACCCGCCGTCGGCGCGCACCGAGGGCGTCGCGGCGTCGAGGCGCGCGACCCGGTCGTTCGCGGCCGGCGGCGTCGCGGCGTGGTCCGGGTGGAGACAGGCGAACAGCACCTCCAGCGAGTCGACGAGTCGGTGGCTCGGCCGGTTGAACAGCCCGTTGCCGTCGACTGCGTATGTGCGGTCGCGGCGGACCGCGCGCAGCTCGTCGAAGCCGGGGCGTTCCGCGAGGTCGCCGACCGCGTCGAGGGCGCGGTCGCGGTCGAACCCGCAGGGCGCGGCCCGCCCGGATCGGCGGCTCCGTCCAGTCGAGGACCGCGGTCCGAGGGCGTCCCTCGTCGGCGACCGCCCGCTCGGCCCGCTCCCGGACCGCGTCGACGCGCTCGCGGAGGTCGGCGCGGAGCGCGTTCGCGGCCGCCGCCGCTCCGACCGCCTCGCCTATCCGCACGATGTCGTCGAGGGCGTCGGCGAAGGAGTGCGGGTCCACGGCGAGCGCGTCGGGCGCGGGGTCGAGGCGCTCGGCCGCCGCCCGTACCTCGCCCGCGTCGACCGCGCAGACATCGCAGGTGGCCTGCGTGACGAGGAGGTCCGGCTCCAGCGCGGCGAGGCGGTCCTCGTCGAGGTCGTACACCGCGCCGTCGACCTCGCGCATCTGGTCGTCGATGTCGCTCGCCGAGCGGTCCTCGTGGTCGACGACCGTACTCGTCAGCGTCGGCAGCTCGCGGGCGGCGGGCGGGTGGTCGCAGCTGTGCGAGGTGCCGACCGGCTCGACGCCGAGGGCGAACAGCGTCTCCGTGGCGGCGGGGAGCAGGGAGGCGACGCGCATACACAGAGCGAAGGGCGCGAATGACTAAAGTCAGCGGTCGCCGTCGGCGACGGCGTCCGCGGTCGCCGTCGCGTACGCGGCCGCGAGGTCGCCGTTCGGGAGCGCGTCGGCCGCCGCGGCGCACCCCCACCGTCGCCCTCGGCGGCCGCCGACGCCGCCGCCGCGAGCAGCTGTTCGAGGCTCGCGCGCACGTCGTGGGGCACCTCGTCAGAGTCGCTCACGGGTCGTTCGTCTCCGTCCCGGTCGCGTTCGTCTCCGTCTCGGTCGCTTCCGTCCCGGTCGCGTTCGTCTCCGTCTCGGTCGATCCCGTTCCGGTCGCGTCCGCCGCGCGGTCCGGGTCCAGCGTCGCGAAGACGAACTCCGTGCTGCTCCCCAGCGGGTCGGTCGCGGTCCTCGTCTCGATGTCGGTGAAGCCGGCCGCACGGAGCTGGTCGAGGGTCCGCTCGCGGCCGGGGGCAGAAAAGAACATCCGCCCACCCATCCACCCCCGTCGGACCGTCTCGAACCGGCCGCCCGGGAGGGTCATCAGGAGCCGCCCGCCCGGATCGGCGGCTCCGTCCAGTCGAGGACCGCGGTCCGAGGGCGTCCCTCGTCGGCGACCGCCCGCTCGGCCCGCTCCCGGACCGCGTCGAC
>PXST01000002.1:135325-142079 GCA_003023405.1 Halobacteriales archaeon SW_8_68_21 | reverse complement strand
CCGTCAAAGCCGACGACGAACGGGAGGTTCGGGGCGTCGATCGGCTCGCAGTCGTCGCCCTCGACGCGGACCGCGCCGCCCATCGTCGAGCAGAACGTGTCGGCGCGAGACGCCTGTCCGTTCTGAACGTCATACTCGGCCCGATACGCGCGGTCGGCGAGTTCGCGGTGGTCGAGCGGCTCGCCGAGCGCGCGGGTCGCGGCGTCGATGCCGGCCACGACCACGGCCGCCGACGACCCCAGCCCCGCTCCGAGCGGGATGTCGCTCTCGACGGTGATGTCGAAGCCGGCGTCGGGGGCGTCGGCCGCCTCTCGCGCCTGCTCAACCGCCGCGTCGACGTAGCCCATCGCCGCCTCGACGAGCGGGGTCGGCACGTCGACATCGGGTCGGTCGCCCGTCCCGCCCGAGTACTCCACGGTGAACCCGTCGAGCGACAGGTCCTCGGGCTCGACGCGCACGTGGTCGTCCGCTCGCGGTTCGGCGGTCACCGTGGCGCGTCGCTCGATGGCCGCCGGCACGGCCGGCTCGCCGTAGACGACGGCATGTTCGCCGAAGAGGTACACCTTCCCCGGCGCTTCACAGACAGTCATACGACGACCGTCGCTCCGCGGGCTTACAGTCGTTGCGCTTGTCGACTCCCCGGTGCGAAGACGCCCGACGGGACCGGAACCGGAGCCCTTCCCGCCGCAACCGACCCAACCTCTACAGGCGGAGCAGGCCGAGGCAATTTACTCGTGGCCGTTCACGTCGGGCGTCGTCTGAGCGCGCTCCACGGATCGATTGGCCGGCGGCTTTGGAGAAAACAAACGGGCGAAAGGGAACCGAGAGTTCGAAGAACGACCGCGTTAAAGCTCGTCCTCGAAGTCGTCGAGGGCGAACACGGTGTCTGCCCCGCGGCGGTCGAGCGTCTCGTTGGCGAGGAGCCAGTAGACGACCGACAGCGCGCGGCGGCCTTTGTTGTTCGTCGGGATGACGAGATCGACGTTCGACAGCTGGTTGTTGGAGTCGCACATCGCGATGACCGGGATGCCGACCGTGATGGCCTCCTTGACGGCCTGCGCGTCGCCGATCGGGTCGGTCACCACGACGACGTCCGGCTCGATGTAGCCGGCGTAGTCGGGATTCGTCAGCGTGCCCGGGATGAACCGACCGGTGCGGGCGCGGGCACCGATGGCGTCCGCGAACTTCTCGGCCGGGAACCGGCCGTACTGCCGCGAGGACGTGACGAGGATCTGCTCGGGGTCGTAATTCGAGAGGAAGTCCGCGGCCGTGCGGATCCGCCCGTCGGTCAGGCTCACGTCGAGGACGTACAGCCCGTCGTCACGGACGCGGTGGATGAACCGCTCCATGTCGGCCGTCTTCTGCTGGGTCCCGATGTGGACACCCGCGGAGAGGTAGTCCTCGACGGGGATCAGCAGGTCGATGTCGTCGTCCGGCATGACGTCGTCGTCGAACGGGGAGGCGTCTTCCTCGTCGGCGTCGCCCTCGGTCGCCTCGCTTTCGGCGTCGGCGGCCACGTCGGCCGCGTCGGCGGTCGGTTCCTCGGTCGTGTCGGCCTCCTCCTCGACCGCCGCGTCGACCGCCTCGGTCTCCGCGTCGTCGTCGAGTTCGACCGCGTCGTTGTTTTCGCTCATGCGTGGTGTGGGCCCGTCATACCGCGTCGTCCGCGATTCGGACCAGTTCGTTCAGCTTGGCTGTTCGCTCGCCGCCGACCGTCCCGGTCTTGATGTAGCCGGCGTCGGTCGCCACGGCGAGGTGTGCGATGGTGGCGTCCTCGGTCTCGCCCGAACGGTGCGAGATGATCGTCTCGTACCCGTTGCGGGCGGCGAGTTCGACGGCGTCGAACGCGTCCGACAGCGTCCCGATCTGGTTTGGCTTGATCAGGATGCTGTTGGCCGCGCCCGCGTCGATCCCGTCTTGGAGCCGCTCGACGTTGGTGACGAACAGGTCGTCGCCGCAGATCAGCGTCCGGTCGCCGACCCGGTCGGTCAGCGCCGCGAACGCCTCGTAGTCGTTCTCGTCGAGCGGGTCCTCGACGTACGCGAGGTCGTACTCGTCGACGAGGCCGGCGACGTACTCGATCTGCTCGTCGGTCGATTTGGTCTCGTCGCCGTAGACGTACGCCTCCCGGTCGTCGTCGTACAGCTCCGCGGCGGCCACGTCGAGCCCGAAGCGGACCTCGAAGCCCACGTCTTCTTCGACGCGGTCGACCGCCTCCTCGACGACCTCGAACGCCTCCGCGTCCGAGATTGGGGGTGCCCACGCGCCCTCGTCGCCCTTCGCCGCGGGGACGCCGCGCTCGTCGAGCACGTCCGCGACCACCGCGTGGACCGCGGCGTTCGCGAAAACGGCCTCCGAGACGCTCGGCGCGCCCACGGGCGCGGCGAGGAACTCCTGAATGTGGGTCGCCTCCTTGGCGTGTTCTCCGCCGCCGACGACGTTGCCGAGCGGAATCGGGAAGTTCTCGCCCCGGAACGCACCGCCGAGGTGCTGGTACAGCGGCGCGCCGAGCACGTCGGCGGCGGCCTTCGCGGCCGCCATCGAGACCGCGACAGCGCTGTTGGCACCGATGGCCGAAAAGTCGTCCGTGCCGTCGGCGGCGCGCAAGGCGTTGTCGACCGCGCGCTGGTCGCCCGCGAAGACGCCTTCGAGGCGCGGCACCGCGTGTTCGCGGGCCTTCGCGATCGACTCGCTGGCGGGCAGTTCGATCGCCTCGTACTCGCCGGTCGAGGCCCCGCTGGGGGCCGCGCCGCGCCCGAAGCCGCCGGACTCGGTGAGCACGTCGGCCTCGACGGTCGGGTTGCCCCGCGAGTCGAGCACGCGACGCAGCGAGACGCTCGTAATCCTCGTCATCAGCTCTCCCTCCGTACCGTGAAGGGGAGCGCGCCGGCGTCGTACTCCTCTGCGGCGACGAGGATCGGCTCCGTCTGGTCCGTGTCGATCAGCACGGGTGCCCCGTAGGACACCTGTAGCGCTCGCGCGCCGAGGATGCGTGCTTTCTCGTATCGGTTGTATCTCTGTCCTGACATGGCTTACTGGTACGGCGAGACGACATCGACGAGGTCGCGGTGGCTCACCAGCATGCGCCGGCAGCAGTGCCGGTCGACCCCGAGGTCGTCGAGCACCTCGTCGGGGTCCTCGTCGCCCTCGCGAGCCCGCTCTTTGAACTCCTCCCAGTGTTCACCCACGACGTTGCCGCACGTGAAACACCGGACGGGGATCATCATGACTGGATCACCTCAGCGGTAGGACTTCTGGTAGCGAGCGCGCGCACCGGGTCCGCCCCACTTCTTGGGTTCGGACTGGCGCACGTCGTTGACCAGCAGTGTGCGGTCGAAGCTCATGTACGCGTCCCGCAGCTCGGCGTCGCCGAGGTGCTGGACGAGGCCGCGGGCGATGGCGGTCCGCGCCGCGTCGGCCTGCCCGCTGAACCCGCCGCCCTCGACATCGATGTCGATGTCGACGCCGTCGCGGAGCTCCTCGCCCGCGATGCGGAACGGCTCCAGCATCTTGAGCCGCGCCTGCTCCGGTTCGACCAGCTCGACTGGCTGGGAGTTGATGCGAACGCGACCCTCGCCCTCGCGCACCGTGGCGCGGGCGACGGCCGTCTTCTTCTTGCCTGAGGTGTTCGTTACCATGTGACGTTGGCTCCCAGAGACTCGGAGATCGCTCCGAGCGTCGTGAATTTGATGTTCGAGAGTCGGTCGAGCGAGGTGCCGTCGAGGACGACGCTCTCGATGTCCTCGTCGCGCTCGTAGGGGTTCCCGACGTAGACGCGCAGGTTCGAGAACGCCTCGCGGCCGTCCTCCGACTTGTACGGCAGCATCCCGCGGATGGCGCGCTTGAATATCCGGTCGGGGCGCTTGGGGTAGTACGGCCCGCTATCCGAGCCGAGCTCCGCGCGCTTGTGGTACGTCTCCATCGTCGCCTCCTCGTTGCCGGTGATGACGGCGCGTTCGGCGTTGACGACGGCGACGGTCTCCCCGGCGAGGGCGCGCTGGGCGACCTCCGAGGAGACGCGACCGAGGATACAGTCGCGGGCGTCGACGACGACGTCCGCGTCTATCTTCGCGAGACTCATCGGATCACCCGCACGTTGCTTCCTTCGGGGTTCTGTTCGAGGAACTGTTCCAGCGTCACCGCCTCGCCGGTCTGGTCGATCTTCGTCCGGGCGGTCCCGGAGAAATCGACCGCGGCGACGGTGACGTTCGTTTCGAGCACACCGCTGCCCAGCACCTTGCCGGGGACGACGACCGTCTCGTCTTCCTGAGCGTACCGCTCGATGCGGCCCAGGTTGACCTCAGCGTGCGTGCGCCGTGGCTTCTCTAATCGGTCGGCGACATCCTGCCACACATTGGCACCGGAATCTCGCGAGACCGACTTCAGATCGGCGATGAGGTTCTGTAGTTTCGGGTTCGTCTTGCTACTCATAGCTGTCCCTCCTGAACGGAGAGTTCGTGGAAAACGGAGTGCAGGGAGCAGGATTTGAACCTGCGGACCTCTACAGGACAGCGCCCTGAACGCTGCGCCGTTGGCCTGACTTGGCTATCCCTGCGTACACTCCATCGTATTCCGGCTCCCTTCAAACAACTTTCGGTCCCGCCGTCCACCGACCCCGCGGCGGCCGCCTCGGCGACCGAGGCAGCACCGCGGCTGTCGACGGGGGCGACGGTCAGGGGATCGGTTCGAAGGGCCGTCATTTCCTTATACCGCGACTTTCGTCTGTAGTTCGTCCGCGCGCTCCTCGATGGAGTCGATCGCCCGGAGCAGCAGTTCCTCGATGTCGAACGAGCCGTCCGTCTCGATGTGGAAGACGAACGCGCCCGACACGTCCTCGACCGCGACCTCCTTCCCGGGGAACCGTTCCGAGAGGTCGTTGTCGAAGTCGTCGGTGAGTTCGATCGCTCCGTCCGGCGTCTCGATGACGCCGCGGAGGATGTTCGGCTCGTCGTCGTCGAACTCGCCGCGGTCGCCCTCGACCGTGACGCGCTGGAGGTGGCGGTAGCCGACGGAGACGCCGCCCTGGTGTTTGGCGTGCTCCTTGCCGGTGTCGAGGACCGCGTCGGCCTCGAACTCCAACCGCTGTCCCCCCTTCAGTTCGATGATCGGCACGTTCTCGTCGGCGACCTCGACGAGCGGATCGCTGCTCTCGATGTCGCCGGAGTACGCCGTCGCCGGCCCCTCGACGTCGAGCGCGAGGGTGACCTCGTCGCCAACCTCGAAGTCGTCGAGCGGCGTCGTCAGGGGAACGAGTCCCAGACGCAGGCCGATCATCTCGTCGAACATGACCGAGGAGTTCTCGACGAACCGAACGGTGTCGATCGAGAACGTCGGGACGTCGGCGATCATCGCCCGGCGGATGCCGTTGGCGAGCGCCGGCGTGAGCCCGCGGATGAGTACCCGCGCGCTGCGTTCGTCCCGTTCGACGTACTGGACGTCGAATTCGTCTTCGGTCATGTCAGACTCGCTTGTTCTTCGGTGCCTTCGTCCCGTCGTGCGGGATGGGCGTGACGTCCTCGATCCGGCCGATTTCGACGCCCGCACGCGAGAGCGCTCGGATCGTCGCCTGCGCACCGGGACCGGTGGACTTGTTGAGGTTGCCGCCGGGACCGCGCACGCGAACGTGTACGCCTTCCAGACCGGCGTCCTTGACGCGCTCGGCGACGACCTCCGCCATCTGCATGGCTGCGTACGGCGACGCCTCGTCACGGTTCTGCTTCACCACGGTGCCGCCGGACGACTTGGCGATCGTCTCGGCTCCCGTCTCGTCGGTGACCGTGATGAGCGTGTTGTTGAACGACGCGTACACGTGGGCGATGCCCCACTTTCCTCCGTCTTCGGATTCACTCATGATGTTACTCCTGTGACTCCGCGCGCTCGGGGTGGAGATCGTCCGCGAGCGGGCTCGTCTCGTCGAAGGCGATGGTACCTTCGTCGTTGACATCCACCTTCACCGACGGGCGCGTGACGCGAGCGCCGTTGACGGTGATGTGGCCGTGGACGATGAACTGGCGGGCCTGCTGGGTCGAGGAGGCGAACCCCTGACGGTAGACGACCGTCTGGAGACGACGCTCCAACAGGTCGGTCACGTCGAGCGACAGGACCGTCGAGATGTCGTCGTTGTCGCCGAGGATGCCGATGCGGCGGAGCCGTGCGACGAACTCCGCGCCGGCGTCCTGAGCGGCGTCGACGTCGCCCTGAGCCTCGCCGAGCAGCCGTCGTGCCTCCCGACGCATGTTGCGCAGCTCGGACTGGGCGCGCCAGAACTCCTCTTTGTTCTTCAGACCGTACCGCGAGAGGAGGTCGGACTCCTCGGCGATGCGCTCGCCCTGGTACGGGTGGTTCGGCGTCTCGTACCCCTTTGTGTTTTTACCGGTACTCATTCCTCGTCACCGCCTTCGTCGTCGGCCATCTCCTCGCGGATCTCCTCGACGTTGACCCCGATGGTCCCCTCCGAGCGACCCGTGGACTTGGTGCGCTGGCCACGGACCTTCTGTCCGCGCTTGTGACGCACGCCCTTGTACGACTCGATGATCTTCATCCGGTTGATGTCGTGACGGCGCTTCTCCTCGACGTCGGTGCCGACGAGGTGCGTCGTCTCTCCGGTGAAGAAGTCGTTCTGTCTGTTCGTCATCCACGACGGGACGTGGTCTTCGAGGTTCTCGGCGATGTCGACCACCGCGTCGATGTCATCCTCGTCGAGGAGCCCGAACGTGGCGCTTCGGTCCACGTCGGCCTTCTCGGCGACCAGCCG
>PXST01000002.1:124150-135138 GCA_003023405.1 Halobacteriales archaeon SW_8_68_21 | reverse complement strand
CTGTACGCCACAGAGTTAGCAACCCTGCGCCTTGGGCCAAGCTTGGCTACCGCAACCCACGTTGTATCATCGCCCTCTCGGACTCGGGGCCCGACGCCCCTACAGTTCGTGCGTTCGTAATCTCCCGCCTTCGGTACTTAAACATCACGAATCGGTCGGGTCGCTGTGGGCGGTTCGCACGGTCGTCACAGAGGCTGTCGGGGTGGGGAGCCGGTCCTGCGAGGATTACAACGTCTACCCTTTCGAGAGCCGCGTCGTTCGCTCTTTCGAGAGCCGCGTCGTCCGCCCTTTCGAGAGCCGTGTCGTCCGCTCTTTCGAGAGCCGCGTCGTCCGCCCTTTCGAGAGTCGCGTCGTTCGGTTCCGTGAGGCGTACTGTTTAGTGGGTCCCGCGGAAGAGGCCGGACATGAAGGCCGTTCAGTTCGGTGACCACGGCGACCGCGACGTGATCGAGTACGGCGAGTTCCCCGACCCCGAGCCGGACCGCGGCGAGGTGGTGATCGACGTGAAGGCGGGTGCCCTGAACCACCTCGACATCTGGACGCGACGCGGGATGCCCGGCATCGACCTGGAGATGCCACACGTCCCCGGCAGCGACGCGGCGGGCGTCGTCGACGCCGTCAGCGAGGGCGTGACGCGCTTCGAGCCGGGCGACCGCGTCGCGGTGAGCGCCGGCGTCGCCTGCGGGAACTGCGAGTTCTGTCGAAACGGCGAGGAGTCGCTCTGCGTCTCCTTCCACATCATCGGCGAACACGTCCGCGGCGTCCACGCCGAGAAGGCGGTCGTCCCCGAGGCGAACCTCGTCTCGGTCCCGGAGGGCGTCGACTGGGAGGTGGCCGGCTCCGCGTCGCTGGTGTTCCAGACCGCGTGGCGCATGCTCCAGACGCGCGCCGAGATCGAGGCGGGCGAGACGGTGCTCGTCTTGGGTGCCTCCGGCGGCGTCGGCCACGCCGCCGTCCAGATCGCCGACCACGCGGGCTGTGAGGTGTTCGCCACCGCCTCGACCGAGGAGAAGCTCTCGCACGCCGAAGACTGCGGTGCCGACCACGTCATCGACTACGAGGCGAACGACTTCGCCGACGAGATCGGCGAACGCACCGGCAAGCGCGGCGTCGACGTGGTCGTCGACCACATCGGCGAGGCCACCTACCCGGACTCGCTGAAGTCGATGGCGAAGGGCGGCCGCCTCGTCACCTGTGGCGCGACGACGGGCGGGAATCCCGGTGCCGGACTCAACCGCATCTTCTGGAATCAGCTGTCGGTGCTCGGCTCGACGATGGCGACGCCCGGCGAGGTCGACGACGTCCTGAAGCTCGTCTGGGACGGCACCTTCGAACCGCGCGTCCGCGAGGTCCT
The DNA here is from genome assembly GCA_003023405.1 of Halobacteriales archaeon SW_8_68_21. Classification (GTDB taxonomy): domain Archaea; phylum Halobacteriota; class Halobacteria; order Halobacteriales; family Haloferacaceae; genus Halorubrum. Next base: position 133,784 of record PXST01000002.1, on the reverse strand, counting down.
CCCGATGAGCGAGGCCGCCCGCGCACACGGAATGATAGAAAACCGTGAGGGCTTTGGGAAAGTGGTCGTAAAGCCCGATAGTGAGTTCTGAGACCGACGCCGCCGCGGACGATACCATCGATCCCGCGGATGAGTCCACCGATCCCGCGGACGAGTCCGTCGACGGCACCACCGACGGTGGCTACGTCCACGTCCCCGGAACCGAAGGCGACGGCGGGACGGCCGATGCCCCGGCCGACAGCGCCCGCGACGGCGACGCGGCCGACCACGGCGACGCTCCGCGGAACCGGACGGCGTCCGCCGACGAGCCGACGGCCGACGGCTTCGGCCGCAAAGGGTGGGCGCTGACGGCCGCGCTGTTCACCTGCGTGCTGGTGATTCCGGGGATCATCTACGCCTACCCGTACGCCGCGGGTGCGTTCGGTCTCACCTTCTTCGCGACGTACCTCGCGCTCCCGCTCGTTCCCGCGCTCCTCCTTGGACTCGTCGCGGTCTGGTCGATGACGGCCGCGACCGCGGACGGCGGGGCGTGAGACGCCGAGGCGTGGCGGCTTGCCTCCCCCGCGTCTGCTCCCGGTCGGTCTCGCTCGGCGGCGAACGACAACCGTTTTGAACGACACCCGCGGAGTGAAGCTATGTTGATCACCGTCTCCGGCCCGCCAGGAAGCGGGAAGAGTACCAACGCCGTCCAGCTCGCGGACGCGCTCGGTCTCGGACACGTCTCGGGCGGCGACATCTTCCGCGAGATGGCGGCCGAACGCGACATGACGCCCGTCGAGTTCAACGAGTTCGCCGAGGAAGACCCGCAGATCGACCGCGACCTCGACCGCCGACTCCGCGAGATCGCCGTCGAGCGCGACGGCGTCGTCCTCGAATCGCGGCTCGCGGGGTGGCTCGCGGCCGACCACGCGGACTTGCGGTTCTGGTTCGACGCCCCGCTGTCGGTCCGCGCGGAGCGGATCGCCGAGCGCGAGGCAAAACCGGTCGACCGCGCCCGAACGGAAACGAAGCGCCGTGAGACCTCCGAACGCAAGCGGTACGAGGAGTACTACAACATCGACATCGAAGACCTTTCGATCTACGACGCCGCGTACAACACCGCCCGGTGGGGACCCGAGCGCTTCCTCGACGTCCTCGTCGCAACGGTCGAGGCGTATGATCCCGCGACCGACGAGGGGAAGTCCCCCGTCAAGGGCGTCGCGTACGACTTCTGAGATCCGGCGGCTCGCTACGGCCATGACAGACACACCCGACGACACTGACTGCGACATCTTCGACGACCCGCTCAGGGCCCCGCCCGGCGAGCGCTCGGTACCGGAACTGCTCCGGTTCGGCGTCGTCAACCTCGACAAGCCAGCCGGTCCCTCCTCGCATCAGGTGTCGGCGTGGGTGCGGGACGCGATCGACGGGACGCTCGCGGCGCTCGATCTGGGGGGCGATCCCACGGGCGGCGTCGCCCACTCCGGCACGCTCGATCCGAAGGTGACCGGCTGTCTTCCCACGCTGACCGGTGACGCGACGCGCATGGCGCAGGTGTTCCTCGAAGGCACCAAAGAGTACGTCGCGGTGCTGGAGCTCCACGGGTCGCCCCCGGCCGACTTCCGCGAGGTGGTCGCCGAGTTCGAGAGCGAGATATATCAGAAGCCGCCGCGGAAAAGCGCCGTGAGCCGTCGGCTCCGCACGCGGACGATCCACGACCTCGACGTGCTGGCGGTCGAAGACAGAAAGACGCTCGTCCGGATCCGGTGTGAGTCGGGGACGTACGTCCGAAAACTGTGCCACGACGTCGGACTCGCGACCGGCGTCGGCGCACACATGGGCCACCTCCGGCGGACCGCCACCGACCCGTTCGACGACCGCGACCTGCGGACGCTTCAGGACCTCGTCGACGCGCTCGCGTGGGTCGAAGGCGGCGACGACGCCTTCCTCCGTGAGGTGGTCCGCCCCGCCGAGGACGCCCTGAGGCACCTCCCCGCGGTGACGGTCGCGCGGTCGGCCGCGCGCAATGTCGCGACGGGCGCACCGGTGTACGCCCCCGGCGTGATCGACGTCGACGACGCCGTGAGGGACGACGACGACGATCCGACCGACGACGATCCGACCGACGGCGACGACGCCGACCCGCCGCTCGTCGCGTGTTTCACGCCCGACGGCGTCGCGGTCTGTCTCGGGCGAGTCGTCGGCGACCCGAACGCCGACGACGGGAGGGTCATCGCCTTGGAGCGCGTTCTTTTATAATTCGCCGCCCGCGGATCCGGCTATGGCCGAGTCGGACGCGGACGACGGCGAACGGATAGCGGTCGGGAGCGCGAGCGCAGCACCGGGGACGCTCGACCGCGGATGGCTCGCGGTCGCGGACCTCCCGACCAGAGGCGCGGAACGACTCCCGGTCGCGGTCGCGAACGGTACCGAAGACGGAGCCACACTCTGGCTCACGGGCGGCGTCCACGGCGACGAGGCGACGGGCGTCGCGGTCGTTCAGGACGCGGTCACGGCCCTCGCTAACGGCGACCGTCTCGCGGACCTCGCCGGCGCGGTCGTCGCGGTGCCCGTCGTCTCACCAGCGGGACTGCGTCGGAACGCGCGCGAGACGTACTACGCCGACGAGGACCCGAACCGCCACTTTCCGGACGCCGACGCGGAGTCCGCCCGTCCGCCGAGGCTTCAGGAGCGGATCGACGCCCGGCTCTACGCCGCGATCACGGGCGGGACCGCCGGGGCCGCCGACACGGCCACCGGCACCGAGGTCGACGCCGCGCCGGGCGAGAACGCCGCCGCGGACGCGCTGATCGACTGCCACACCGCCGGCGTCGGCAGCGCCCCCTTCGTCATCCGCGACCGCGTGCCGTGCGGCGACCGCCGGACCGAGGACGAGGCGGCCGCGCTGTCGGACGAACTCGGTCGGATCGTCGACGCCTTCGGCTTCCCGACGCTGCGCGAGTACCCGGCCGCGGAGTACGTCGAAGAGACCCTCCAGCGCTCGACGGCGGGCGCGGTCCTCAACGAGGCCGGGATCCCGGCGTTCACCGCCGAACTCGGCGCGCATAGCGTCGTCGACGACGAACTCGTCGACGCGGGCGTGGCCGGCATCTTCGGCGTCGCGGTCGAACTCGGGCTGCTCGCGTCTGACTGGGTGCCGGCGACGGTCGGCGAGCCGGGCGAGGGTGTCGATCCCGCGCCGGTCGACTTTCCGGTGCGTCGGTACCGCGGGCCGACGACCGATGTCTCCGGGCTGGTCCGCCACCGCGTCGCCGCGGGCGACCAGTTCGACGAGGGCGACGTGCTGGCCGACGTGGTCGCCGCGACCGGCGCGGAGCGCGGCGAGGTGACGGCCGACCGCGACGGCTACGTCCTCGGTCGCGCGGAGGGGCTGGCGGCCTACGAGGGGGACCCGATCGCGAGCCTCGCGGTCCGGGACGACGGCGACCTCGTGGTCCCGCGTGAGACCGACGAGAACTGAAGCGAAGTCCTTAATTACCGGTCGGTCGTTTCTCAGCGTGTAGTCAGGGACCGTGGGGTAGTGGTATCCTATGCGGATGGGGTCCGTATGACCTGAGTTCGACTCTCAGCGGTCCCATACGACGTTTTACGCGGCTCGTTCTACCGGCTAGCCGCGGTGCTGTCGGCGTGACCTGATGTGGTGATCGGTCGATCTTGTCAGGTCCGAACGCGACGAACAGACACAGCCGGACCGACGAGCCGCTCGTAGATGTGGCTTGACTGGACTGAACCAGAGCTGCCGGAGTACATCGGACAGAGCGGGAACCTGAAGCGCCAGCTGTATCGGTTCGGGCGAAACCGTGACGAGGAGTTCGTGCTCAGCTACGCGGTCGTCAACGAGGGCGACGCAAAACACGAGCGCGGACAGGTCAGGACCGGTCCGATCGGTACGTACTGGCTGACAACTGAGGCGGCACCACGGAATCAGTTTCGAATGCGATGTGCTTAGGAACAGCACACGGGTGAAATGAGGTGATGTTGAGAAACGAATACAAATAACCGAGAACAGACGAGGAAAATGTCGTTCTACTACCTACCTGTACCCGCATTTAGAAACGCGGTATCAGATCTCCGTTCACTCAGAGGAAGGCTATTGCGTCTAGAAAAGCGGTATCAGATCTCTGTTCACTCAGAGGAAGGCTATTGCGTCTGGAAAAGCGGTATCGGATCTCCGTTTACTCAGGTACGGTTCAGGCCATCTAAAGAAACGGCTTTGTCAAAGCTTTAGTTAACGCGGTGGGATGAGTCGCTAATGAAAGACGGACACCTCGTAGATACACCTGCTCCGGGGGTATACCGGCCGGTCGCCGGAACCTCTGATGTCCCTTTCTCGAAGTTTTATAAACCGGACGAGCTCCCTCCGGAGATCGATCTATCGGACGAAGTGATTCGTGCCTACGGAGCCGCGATACACTCACTCGGTCGGCTCGATGGGTTCTGGAGCGAAATCGAGGACCCTGAATCCGTTTTTGGTCTCTTTGTATATAAAGAAGCAGAGCAGTCCTCACAAGTCGAAGGGACCCGCGTTACCGTGTCTGACATGTACGAAGAAGGGGAAGATTCGAAAGATGTTCGTGAGGCACGGAATTACGCCTCCGCGCTGAAGAAGGCAGCAAAATGGTTGTCGGGGGCGGGGCGATCGCGCAAGAATCTGTCGAACGAACTATTGAAATATCTTCACCGCGAACTACTGGAAGAAGGCCGATCCGAGGAGGACGATCCGCTTCCGGGAGAGTTTCGGCCAAGTTACGTGTGGATCGATGAATCGACCGACTTCGGAAAGCAGATTCGGTTCGTTCCACCGAAATCTGAGATCGCAGTATCCAGGATGGCTAATTTTGAGAGACACATGTCGTCAGAAGGAGAGTATCCCGATCTGATCGACATCGCGATCCTCCATTATCAGATCGAGACGATCCATCCGTTTGTCGACGGAAACGGTCGCGTTGGTCGGTTACTCATCGTATTGCTCCTGATGGCGGAGGATATATTGCTTCATCCACTGTTCTATCTCAGCTCCTACATCCGTCGGAACAGGGACAGATATACGCAGCTACTCTTGAGGGTTAGCGAGGAGGGAGAGTGGAACGAGTGGTTCCAATTTTTCCTCACAGGAATCAGAGAACAGGCAGATGAGGCATTCAGCAGAGCAAAGCTTCTGCTTCACCTCCGCGAGAGATATCGGGAAGAGTACGCAGACGCTCGCCCATCGGTTAGCGCCCTTCTCGAGGAAATTTTCACGGAACCAGTATTCACGGCCAACCGTGCTGCGGATATGATAGATATGTCTTATCCGGCAGCAAACAAAGCGATCTCCACCTTGGAAGACGACGGAGTGTTGAGAGAGCGGACACAGAAAGAACGATATCGGGAATTCCAAGCAGATGAGGTCTTAGACGCATTAAATGAAAGCGCGGACGAACTCCCGTCACCGGAGGAGTTGATCGAAAAAGAAGGAAATCGATTCAACGACATCGCTTAATAATATCGCGTTTTTGAGTGATCGATCAGTGTTTTCTGCCTGTTACAGCTTTCAGAATTGCCTTTTGGAGAACATCGAGTGTGCCGAGGAGTTCGACACAAAGATGGATAAAACCGTCTACGAGCTGGACGTACTCACCGATGAGGAGATCGTTGAGGAGGTTGTGAACTGAAATAGGAGTACTGGTGTTCAGCCACGCGATCGTCGACGAAGGGGATGCGAAACACAGGTACGAGCAGATCGAGATTGACCTGATCGGCGCGCACTGGCTGGCGACCGAGCTGGCACCACGGGGTCAGTTCTAATCGCTGTACGGGGGCTTTGACTCGGGACCGGCTCGCGACGGTTCGGAATATGTGGTTTTCTCCGCCATCTATTTAATCACGCTGACGGGTGAGTTTGATATTACATGAGCCAAGCGACGCTCGGGAGTGGTCCCTACCGGAACTCCAACCTCTTTTCGGGCTACTATCTCGACGAGCGGGTCGCCGACCTCGACGCGTGGGACTGCGACGAGGAGGCGGAGAAAGCCTTCGAGCAGGTTCGTAACCTCTGGGACAAGGAAGGCTCGTTGCTGCCCTCCTACAACGAGGACGAGCTGATCGACACGTGGATCGCCGAAGTCGTGGACATCCTCGGACACGGCACGAGTTCGGAGGTCACCCTCCCGGACGGCGGCGGCTACGTCGACCGGCTGCTCTTCGAGAACGACGAAGTGCGCCGGGAGGGAGCAAAACGCGCGCTCGACGGCGACCGGGAGGGGCTGTTTTCGCGGGCGTCGGCGATCCTCGAAGCCAAGCAGTGGGACGCCGACTTCGAGGCGCGTTTCGCCGAGCAGCGCTCCTACCGCGACGCATCGCATCAGATCAAGTACTACCTCGAACGGACGCCGAGCGACCTCAAGTGGGGCGTGCTCACCGACGGGAAGAAGTGGCGGCTCTACGGGACGAAGGACTACGAGACGCAGACCTACTACGAGGTCGACCTACCGGAGATCATCGAAAGCGGGGACCTGGAGGCGTTCAAGTACTTTTACGTCTTCTTCCGGCCGGAGGCGTTCGTCGAGACGGCCGGGAGTTCGTTCCTCGACGACGTGTGGTCCGAGTCCGAGACCGCCGCGCAGGAACTCGGCGAGGACCTCCAAGACAACGTGTTCCGGGCGCTCCGCGTTCTTGGGAAGGGGTTCGTCGAGTCGAACGACCTCGGGATCGACCCGGACGACGAGGCGGCACGCGACGAACTGAAAGAGCAGTCGCTGGTGCTGCTCTACCGGCTGATGTTCGTCCTCTACGCGGAGTCGCGCGGACTGATCGACCCGGACGACCCCGACGCCAGCGAGGAGTACCACGAGTACTTCAGCCTCGAAGCGAAGCGCGAGGACATCCTCGACGAGGTCGAGGGGCTCGACGTCGAGTCGGGCGCGGCGTTCGACGAGGAGTTCAGTCAGTACTCCTCGTCGATCTGGGGCCGGCTCACGGAGCTGTTCGAGCTGATCGACGAGGGCGAGGCGGACCTCGACATCCCGCCGTACAACGGGGGGCTGTTCAGCCGGGAGGACAACGCGTTCCTGACCGAGAACGAGGTGAAGGACCCATACATCGCGGAAGTCATCTTCTGGCTGTCGACGACGGAGAACGACGAGGGCGACCACGTCCCGGCGGACTACGCCGACCTGGACACGCGGCACCTCGGATCGATCTACGAGGGGCTGCTCGAACACGAGTTCCGGATCGCGGGGCCGGAGGGCGTCGCGGCGGTCGCGGCCGAGGGCGGGCAGGTCTGGAAGCCAGGCGACGAGGTCTCGGTCGCGGACGCGGTCGAGGTCGTCGACGAGAGCGGGCTGTACGTCGTCAACGACGAGGGCGAGCGCAAGGCCACGGGCGCGTACTACACGCCGGACTACGTGGTCACGTACATCGTCGAGGAGACCGTCGATCCCCTGATCGACGAGATCGACGCAGACCTCCGCGAGGAGGGGCTCGAACCGAGCGATCAGGAGTACTTCGTCGAGTTCTATCAGGAGGTGAAGGATCTGACGGTCCTCGATCCGGCGATGGGGTCGGGCCACTTCCTCACGAAGGCGACGGGCTACCTCACCGAGCAGGTGATGAGCGTCGTTCGCGAACAGGAGATCCAGTCGTACGACGAGCAGGACCGCCTTCCTCGATCACCACCTCAAGGCGGGGAACTCGCTCGTCGGCAGCGACATCACGGAGGTCCTGAGCGAGGACGCTGGCGACGACGACACCGGCCAGATCACGCTCACACAGGCGTTCGCCCGCGTCCGGCAGGACACGCTCGAACACGTGATGGAGCTGATGGCGGATCTGCTCGCGTTCGACAACGACTCCTTAGAGAGCGTGAAATCGATGGAGGAGCTGTACGACGAGATCCGCGACGACCCCCTTTATAAACGCCTGTTCGAGCTGGCGAACGTCCACACGGCCGAGGAGTTCGGCTGTGACGTGCCCGACGACGCCTATGAGCGGATGGCGGGTGCGATCGAAGACGAGGACGACTGGGTGGAGATTAAGAAAGAGGACTGGTTTAAAAGTGCGCAGGCGACCGCCGTGGAGCAGGACTTCTTCCACTGGGAACTGGAGTTCCCCGAGGTGTTCTTCGACCTCAACGGCGAGAAGCTGGCGGGGGCCGGGTTCGATGCGGTGGTAGGAAATCCGCCTTATGTACGCCAAGAGCAAATAAAGGGGCTAAGCGACTTGTTCTCCGAAGATTTTGAGGTCTACTCTCCAGCAGCCGATTTATATACGTACTTTATCGAACAGGGCTACAAACTGCTCTCTGAAGATCGCCACCTCGGATACATTGTTTCAAACAAATTCACCCGTGCCGAATATGGCAAACCTCTACGAAAGTATATATTAGAAAACACGTCTATTAGTGTGCTTTGTGACTTTCATGACCTCCCTGTGTTTGGACCGACAATTTCCGCTTATCCAATGATCGCAATATTTAAAAATAGTGATATTAAACCAGACAATCAACTCTCTGTCATTCAGTTAGATTCTCTCGAATTTACTAGTCTTCGCGACGAAATCCATCAAAATAGCACGGACCTATCTCAGTCTGAATTGAGTGAATCAGCGTGGAGTCTTAGGGGAGCGGATGTAATCAAGCTGTATAACAAAATATCCTCACGGGGTATCCCTCTGGAAGAATATCTGGAAGAAGAGATCCTACGAGGCATCTTGACCGGATTGAACGAAGCGTTCATAATTGACGGTGACACCCGTGATGAGATACTAGCGAAAGATCCGGAGTCAGAACAGTTTATTCACAAATTATTGAAAGGAGAAAATGCTAAAAGATATCTTCCCACGTTTTCAGAGCAGTATCTGATTCTTGTGGAGTCTGGTTGGACAAAGTCGGTGTCGGGTATTGACTCAGAATCCAGTGCTTGGGATTGGTTCTCTTCCGAATATCCGGGTATCGCATCACATCTAAAGCCGTTCCGAGAAGAAGCAAGAACACGATACGATAGAGGAGAGTATTGGTGGGAACTTCGTCCATGTGATTATTATAAGTCGTTCAATTCGGAGAAAATAGTCTATCCAGAGATTTCTGATGGTCCTAGGTTCAGTATTGACCGTACTGGAGTCCATACTAATAATAAGTGCTTCATGATTCCTACCGTAGACCGTGCTTTGGTAGGTATTCTTAATTCTTCCTTAGGTGAGTTCTGGGCAAAAAATAAGCTCTCCAGTGTTCGAGGAGGATACCTCGAATACCGCCGAGTACATCTTTCTGAGTTCCCCGTTCAGGAGACTACCAGCGGAGAAATAGCAAATAACGTTAACAAAATAGCCGAATTGACCCAGACGCGACGCACATTTAATACGGATCTGCTCGCATTTCTTGGAACCAGTGTGAACGGGCCGGAAATTAGCGAAGTGGGGCTCTTACAACCTACAAAAAGGGGAGACAGTCAGATACTCGAAAAGACAAAACAGACGTACCCCAATCTCCGCGCCGGCACCGCAACCGTCGATCGCGAGTCCCCCAACACGGTCCTGATCAAGGCCACTGCTCGCTACAAGCCCGATGACGAAGACGCGTACGAGACGGATCAGTGGGGCTACACCGAGACAGACTACTTGCCCGCCTTCCGGATCACGGACCTCACGGCAACGGAGG
>PXST01000002.1:12107-124127 GCA_003023405.1 Halobacteriales archaeon SW_8_68_21 | reverse complement strand
GGCTTCGCGAACTTCCGCGAGACGGCGACGAAGACAAACTCGCTCGTCGACCGGCTGAAGGCGATCGAGTTGCCCGACGTCGACGACGTGGCCGACGACTTGGCGAACTACCTCGAAACGGTTGAGCGCGCCGAAGAGCTCGACGGGAAGATCGAAAAGACCGACGACCTGATCGACGAGATCGTCTACGAGCTGTACGGGCTCACTGACGAGGAGATCGAGATCGTTGAGGAGGCGGTCGGGAAGTGAGCGAATATCGGCGTCGAAATCAGTCGAAAGAATCCATACTTGGACTCAGTTATCCAGAAACTACCTTACAGTAATTCGTATGACGTACTGTTATTTTCTAAAGAGATAGTAGGAAGATTATTTCTTTCCCACTCTAACTCAATTTCACCCTCAAGCTTCTCTGAATTCGCGGAAATCACAGTGACCTTTTTATTTCTTAACTGATATCATAAAATGTTCTTGGATCCATTTATGACTTATAACTAACACTGGGCTCTGTGTCCATGCGAAAAGAAGGTTTCCACACGAATTGGTTCTGAATAGATTTGATCTCTCTCAGCCATTTCTTCTTCAGAAAGAACAGAACCAAATCGTGTATTCTTGTGGTTTTCGGACCAACAGATTCCCTGGTCGCTTTAATCAGCCGGAAACTAGCAAATTCATCTTGATTAATATCAATTCTGTTAGGATATCCACGCTCATCTCATTCTAGAACAATATCTATTTTATACTTTTTTGATATTTCAACCTCCTTATGGCTGACCCCGTCTTCGGTCATGAAGGGTTCATTAATCGTAGTCTCGTGAGTTCCGTGTAGTGAAATACGTGCCTTACAATTGGTTGTAACGGAGCGACCTGTATTCTGGATCTGAACACGATATTCCGCACTTTCTGCCCGTTCCTCGTACGGTGAGGATCCCTCTTTGATTACACCTTGATTAAATTCCGACTCAGGCCGGTTATACCGCTGAGCAGCAATTGTGCCTAGAGATGTAGCGGCAAACCCACCAATCGCGCCAGACACTATTGAACTGAGAATTGTCATAGCCAGCTATTGGATCGTTATTATTTACTTTTTTCCACTGTGTCTGATTGTAATCTAATCCTGATTTGAATCGCTGGGAGGTCATAATCGACGATCTGATTGGCGAAATTATCTACGAGCTGTACGGGTTGACTGACTAAGAGATGGAGACTGTTAACGAGATTATATGGCCTGACAAGAACAATCTGCGAGGGGAACCACCAACTATTAGATGAATTACCAATATATTGCGATTGGATCGATCACAAAACCCGGTCCCTTTAGTGTGATCTCATCATGATTTATGTCCATCTGTACGATCTCTTCAGTTACATCCCAATCTTCTTCATCCATCTCTTCTAGACTGGTGGAACCGAAATCCGGTAAATCAACGGTGCTCTCAAAGTTCTTTACTGAGTCTAGAAGGTCATTTATCATTCCTCTCCCAATATCCATAGTCTGGTCACTCAGGACTGTGTCACCGAGTCTCATTATATCTGGATAATCCCACTTTTCATTTTGACCAATCATTTCTCTCACCCTTCCCATTACGACATAGTTGTGGTTCTGCATGAGCTTCCGTTTATTTTCTATCCATAAACAACTCTCATCAAGTACCATACCAAATGAGAATTGAGTATCTTCTACATTTACTGAGAAACCGATCTCATCGCCATACGCAATCTCCCGATACTCCTCTATTTCTTCTATTTTTTCTTCGTTTCCATCTACACGAAAGAGAAAATCCAGGACAGTAAATAGGCGGTATATGACATCTACACGTCCCTCTCCCCAGATTTTCACCAAATCACCTTCTGATAGAGATTTAAATTCATTCTCACTAATAGCTTGTGTGTAGTCAACAATATGATCTCCCTCTTCAAACGCCTCGTAAAGAATATTGAATAAATATTGCTCATTCACTTTTCTGCTTGCTTCGAATACACCTCGATCCATTTTTGAAGAGGAGCCCTCTGCACCAATTTCCGCATTTCCTACATACGGGATGTCTAATCCGACTCCAAAATCAACTCCCTTGTCCCCTTCTGAGATCTGTTCCGTCTTTTCTTTGACTGTTTCAGGTGCTGCAATACTGTGTGATGCGAGAAGACTCCGGACAACTTCATCGTCAATATAGATGAACTGGCGCGGTTCCATATCATTCATATTATTATTCGTAGTTAATAAATATTTGCCCATCCGAACGCAGAGCCGCGCGTCGCTACTCGTCGACAGCCCGATCGTCGAGCGGGTCGGGCATCGGGAGTTCCTCGACGTCGGCTTCGATATCGGCCGGCGCGTGGTCGGCCCCATCCGCGAGGAACTCGCTCACGCGGTCGGCGAGGCCATCGACGGCGTCTCGAACGCGTCGAGTTCGGCGTCGCTCATCGGCTCGTCCCGCGGGTCGGGTCCTGATTCAGATCGTGTCATCGTTTGAAGCTCCGGCGCAGCGTCTCCGCGTGCTGCCCGATATACGCAATAGGGTAGCGCGGCGCTCGTGGTAAGCCTACGGGTGGGAAGTCGACGGTTCAGTTCCGTTCGTCAGCGGAGAGTTATACCGCAAGCCCGACTGCCGCTGTACATGTCGCGTTCCGGGTGGCGTTCCGAGGAGGACGACCGACCCTCGGAGGAGTTGCGCTTCGGCGAAGCGCTCGCTGAATTCGCCGTCGAGGAGTCGCCGGAGGTCGATCCCGTCGAGGCTGTTCGCGAATCCCGCGAAGACGTGTGACGTTTTTCGTCGACTCGAACATCTTCATTGCGATCGTCGAGGCAGTCAGAGAGTAGGGCTTCGACCGCAAACGAGCGAAGCGAGTTCGCGCCTTTTGATCGAGCGGTTTCCGAATCGGATTGTTCGCCCCGTACGAATCGCTCTCGAAAACGCGTCGAATAGCCTCACCAGAAGCGTTATCACGAATGGATGTCGTACTATTCAGTACACATGGAAAAACAAGAGTTACACGCGAAAGTGAAGGCCCACATGAAAAAGCGTGAGAAGGAGTACGCGAAGATGGGATCTGTCGATTCCGAGTCCAACTAACCGTCTTTCCCTCTGACTTTCCGTAGCTTCCTCCGCAGTTTCCCTTCCGAGTGGTTGTTCAACGACGGGTAGTCGACATCGTGGAGTAGATACTCGAAGTACTGGTACCAGTGCCAGTACAGCGTGTCTCGTCGCCAGAGCCGATCGAAGTTCAGCCTCGGAGCGAGGTACCGGTGATACTTCGAGAGGAGGACGGCCTTCCCGATCTCCGTTTGTGTACCGGGCCACCGGTGATCCTCTCCGATGATCTCGTTGTCGAGGGCGAGTGCGTACAACGTCACCATTGCGGTCCGGTGGTTCGCGTCCGGAAACAGGTGTAATCCGGCGATTGATGTCACCCAGTGTGCGCACTGCGAGGCCGCCGGCTCCGTTCGTGGGAGTTCTCGCATCAGCCGATCGAGTTTCCACTTCCTCGCGGACAGTACCTTCCTCCGTTCCTGTCGAGGGTCGCGCGCGTTCACGGAGTATTCCTGTTCCGAGTCTCGATACGGATCGCGTGCGACCTCGTAATAATCGTAGTTCCGCTGTTTGATGTACTCCTGTGTCACCCCCGTGAAATCGCTGATCCTCTTGTCCAGGAGTTCAAGAATATCCGATAGCGACAGATAGCCGTCCCGATGCGGCACGCGTGACTCGTCTTCCAAGAACGCCCGCCCTTCCACCGAGACAGTATAGGATTCGTTACCGACGCGAGACAGTAGACCCGCCTTCGTCATGTATCGACACTGGAGCCGCAATTGACTCTTTGACCGCCGTGACTCGGAGATGGCGGTGATTGAGGCCACTCCGTCGTCGTTAATGCGCTGTAACACCGCCCGGTCAGTGAGTGCCGACGAACTCCTGCCACTTCGCCAAGGAAGAGTGAGATCGGTACGCTCTGTCATCCAGTGACACCAACTGTCGCACCAGAGGTATTCAAATCTCTGCTGACTACTTGACGGACTATCGTCCTATTCCGAGCGCGCGTTGAATCCCGGATCGACTGGAATCATCGATGACGAGCGTTCAAACTGAGTGACGGAGCGAATCGGCGCTGGTCGGAACGAGCGGTGCGCCGCGGAGCGATGTTTTATGACTTCGCGGACGGTACTCGCGGGTATGGCACAGTCGTCGGTTCGAATCGTGACCGAGGTTCACGACGAGCCGCATATTGAGGGGCGGCGCGTGACCGTCCGGCGGATTCGGGGACTCGTCGAGGGGGCGGGGAAGTCGGCCGAGGAAGTGGCCGACCAGCTCGACCTCGACGTGGCGGACGTGTACGGCGCGCTCCAGTACGACCACAGCCACCCCGACGAGATGGCGACGGTCGAGCGTCGGCGAGCGGACCGCGAGGCCGCGGCGCGGGACGCGGGCACGGTGTCGCTGTCGGAACTGAGAGGCGACGACGGCGCGTACGAGGGGTCCACTCCGCGTCTCGACCTCCGCGACCGGGCGAACGACTGACGCTCCGCAACCACTAAACGCGGCTCGCTCCTTGCTCCGGTAATGGCCGACTGGACGGAGCAGTACCGCCCGAGCACGCTCTCGGAGGTGCGCGGCAACGACAAGGCCCGCGACGCGTTCGCGGAGTGGGCCCGCTCGTGGGACGACCACCGCGAGGCGGTCGTCCTCCACGGCAGCCCGGGCGTCGGGAAGACGAGCGCGGCGCACGCGCTCGCGAACGACATGGACTGGGAGACCGTGGAGCTGAACGCCTCCGACCAGCGCACCGCCGACGTCATCGAGCGGTTCGCGGGGCGGGCCGCCCGCAACGCCACGCTCGGCGGCAGCGCGGCGGGCGGCGGCGCGTCGGGCGGCGATACCGCCTCGCGCCAGCTCGTCATCTTGGACGAGGCCGACAACATTCACGGCAACTACGACCGCGGCGGGGCCTCGGCGATCACGGAGTTGGTCAAGGAGTCGGGCCAGCCCATCGTCCTCATCGCCAACGACTACTACGACATGTCGCGGGGGCTCCGGAACGCCACCCAAGAGATCGAGTTCCGCGATGTCTCCGCGCGCTCGATCGTCCCCGTCCTCCGGGACATCTGCCGCAAGGAGGAGATCGAGTTCGAGTCGGACGCGCTCCAACAGATCGCGGAGGGGAACCGCGGTGACCTCCGGGGCGCGGTCAACGATCTTCAGGCCGCCACGCAGGGGCGAGACTCGATCACGGTCGCGGACGTGGTCACCGGCGACCGCGACAAGGCGCTTGGACTGTTTCCCTTCCTCGACGCCGCGTTGAAAGAGGAGTCCGCCGAGGAGGCGTTACAGTCCGCGTACGCCGTCGACGAGACGCCGGACGACCTGACGGCGTGGATCGAGAACAACGTCCTCGACGTGTACGAGCCGACGGAGGCAGTCCGCGCGTACGACTTCCTCGCGAACGCCGACGTGTGGCTTGGTCGCGTCCGGGCCACGCAGAACTACAGCTACTGGCGGTACGCGACCGACAACGCGGCGGCAGGCGTCGCGGCCGCCCGCGACGGCGAAAAGGGCGGCTGGACGCGGTACGGTCGCCCGCAGTTCTGGTCGTCGTCGGACGCGACCGCGGACGAGGTCGTCGGCAAGGTCGCGGCCGCCGGCGGCTGTAGCGTCGCGACCGCGCGCCGCGAGGTGTTGCCGTTCCTCGAAACGGTCACCCACCACTGTAAGCCGCGAGAGCTGACCGTCGCGATGGCGGCGGCGTACGACCTCGACGAGGCGGGCGTCGCCTTCGTCACCGGGTCGGGCGAGTCCACGAACAAGGTCGCGTCGGTCGTTGAGGACGCGCAGGCCCGCCGCGAGGAACGTATCGAGGAACACGCCGACGGGGCCTTCGCGCTCGGCGGGACGGGACGTGCGGGCGACGGAGACGACGGGGCCGCCGACGGCGACGGCTCGGCCTCCAACGGCTCCGAGGCGATCGTCGCCGACTCCGAACGCGGCGACCCGGCGGCCGACGCTCCGGACGGCGCGTCGGCGGGCGACGAGGACCCCGACGACGCGGACGACGATCAGGCCGGGCTAAACGACTTCATGTGACGGGTTCGCGGCCGTGCGTTGAGGACGCTCACGCGCTGTGCGTCGGGTTCGATTCGTTCTCGACCGACTTCCCGGCGTCGAGCGAGTCGCCGCAGGCAAACTCGAACCGCGCGCCGCCCTCCCGGCTCTCCGTCACCGAGACGGTCCAGCCGTGCGCCTCCGCGATCCGCTCGACGATCGCCAGCCCGAAGCCGGTGCCGTCGGGGGCGGTGGTGTGTCCCAGCTCGAAGACGGCGTCCCGCTCATCGACGCCGATCCCCGGGCCGTCGTCCGCGATGTAGAACCTGTCGTCGGTCCGGCCGACGCGGACGCGGACCGGCGCGTCCGGTGCGTCCGCCTCGGCGCGCTCCGCCGGCGCGTCCCTGTCCGCCGAGAACGTCCCGGACGCGATACGGTCCCCGGATCCGCCCTCGGCCGGGCCGGAGAGGGCGTCGACGCCGTCGGGCGTTCCGTGTTCCAGCGCGTTCCGGAAGAGATTCTCGAAAGCCTGACGGAGTCTGTCCGGATCACACGATACCGTCCCGAGCGGCCCGTCGACGACGAGGGCGGCGTCGGCCGGCCCACCGACGGTGTCCCACGCCCGCTCGACAATCGATCGCAGCTCCGCCGGGTCGGTGGACCGAACGGTTGCTCCTTCTCGGGCCAGCGTCAGGAGGTCGCCGATGAGGTCGTCCATCCGGTCGAGCGCGTCGAGGGCGCGGTCCAGTCGCTCCGCTGCCCCGTCGCCGTCGAGGTCGGCCGCTAGTTCGACGTTTCCGACCGCGACCGAGAGGGGATTCCGGAGGTCGTGTGACACGACGCCCGCGAACTCCTCCAACCGTTCTCGCTGTCGCTCCAGTCGACGGCGGCGCTCGACGCGCTCGTCCGCCGGAAAGAGGTAGCCGACCACGTCGCCGTCGTCGGCCTCGCGGCCGCGCTCGTGGATCCACTGCGACTCCGCGCCGCTCTCGACGCGGTACACGACGTCGACGGCCCCCGTCTCTAGGGCCGCGCGGAGCCGGTCTCGGTCCTCGTCGACCACGCAGTCGAGCCACCCTCCGTCCGGCCGCTCCGGGAGGTCGAGCCGCGGATCTCCGGCGGCCTCGACCACGAACCGAGAGGCGTCGCCCCCGGGACGACGGTACGCGATTCCGGGGCGCTGTTCCATCCGTCGCGACACGTGTCAACGAGGCTATCCTGCTATCATAAACCTTACTCGCCTATCACTCGTCATACGCTGAGATCAAATCGAAAACGCGCGAAATAATTGGTTCGGGCGACCCGGCGGCCAACTCGGCGAGGGATCCACGGGTCCCGATCGGGACACCGGGACCGCCGGGGGAACTTTCTCCCGTCCGCCGCGTGTGGTCGTATGCGCGCAGCGATCCTGCGAGAGTACGGCGAGCCGCTCGCGGTCCGCGACGTTCCAGACCCCGAACCGGCATCCGACGGGGCCGTCGTCCGCGTGGAGGCCTGCGGCGTCTGCCGCAGCGACTGGCACGCCTGGGCGGGCCACGGCGAGTGGGCCGACGACCGCGTCCCGCGCGGCCAGGTCCTCGGCCACGAACCGGCCGGCGAGGTCGTCGCCGTCGGCGACGAGGTCGACCGGTTCGGCCCGGGCGACCGCGTCGTGGTCCCGTTCTCGCTCGGCGACGGCAGCTGTCCGCACTGTCGTCGCGGGGCCGGAAACGTCTGCGAGAACGGGCGGGCGCTCGGGTTCGAACCCGCCGCTCAGGGCGCGTTCGCGGAACGGGTGGCGGTCCCGGCGGCCGACTACAACCTCGTCGAGCGCCCGCCGTGGCTCGGCGCGACCGCCGCCGCGGCGCTCGGGTGCCGATACATGACGGCGTACCACGCGCTCGCCGAGCGGGCGGGCGTCGGGGGCGGCGACGCCGTCGCGGTCCACGGCTGCGGGGGCGTCGGCCTCTCCGCGGTCCAGATCGCCGCGGCGCTCGGCGCGCGCGTGATCGCAGTTGACATCGACGACGACGCGCTCGCGCTGGCGACCGAGTCCGGCGCTGACGCGACGGTGAACCCGACCGACGAGGGCGGGGGGTCCCGAAGCGTCCCCGAGCGCGTCCGCGACCGCACCGACGGCGGGGCGGACGTGTCGCTCGACGCCTTGGGGATCGCCGACACCTGCCGCAACTCGGTCCGGTCGCTACGGCCGCGCGGCACCCACGTTCAGGTCGGCCTCACGACCGAGGCCGAGCGGGGTGAGGTGTCGCTCCCGACCGACTGGATGACCCGGTGGGAGATCTCCTTTATCGGCTCGCGCGGGATGCCGCCGACGAGCTACCCGGACCTGTTCGCGCTGATCGAGGCGACTAACGTCGACCCCGGCGCGCTGGTCACCGACGAACTGTCGCTGTCGGAGGTGTCGGCGCGGCTCGCGGTCATGGACGAGTACGAGGCGCGCGGCGTCGAGGTCGTCACCGATCTCTGAGATCGACCACCGAGAGACTGATATGGGCCGCGGAAAGACTTGGGACGGCCGCGAAAGGGACTGTGGCAGCCGACGAAGGCCCTACAACAGCCGCGAGAGGAACTCGCGGCCGCGCTCGGTCCCCGGTCCCTCGAAGAAGGACGCCGTCTCGGTCCGCTCGACGACCCGGCCGTCGGCCATCAGGACGATCCGGTCGCCGACCTCCCGGGCGAACCCCATCTCGTGGGTGACGAGGACCATCGTCATGCCGTCGGCCGCGAGCCCCTCGATCACGTCTAACACCTCGCCGACGAGTTCGGGGTCGAGCGCGCTCGTCACCTCGTCGAACAGCATCACCTTCGGCTCCATCGCCAGCGCGCGGGCGATGGCGACGCGCTGTTGTTGCCCGCCCGAGAGCGCGTTCGGATACGACTCGCCTTGGTCGGCGAGTCCAACGCGGTCGAGGAGCTCCGCCGCGGCTTCCTTCGCCTCGGCCTCCGGCCGGCCCTTGACCTTCTCCGGCGCGAGCGCGACGTTTTCGAGGGCGGTCTTGTGGGGAAAGAGGTTGAACGACTGGAACACCATCCCGATCTGCTGGCGGATCTCGTTCACGTCCGTCTCGATGACCGACCGCCCGTCGAGCCGGATGTCACCCGCTTGGATCTCCTCCAACCGGTTCGTACACCGGAGCAGCGTCGACTTCCCGGAGCCGGACGGCCCGATGACGACGACCACCTCCCGCTCGTCGACGGAGAGGTCGACATCGTACAGCACCTGCGTGTCGCCGAACGACTTGTCGACGCCGTCGAACGCCACGAGCGGACCGGTCACGCCTCCTCACCTCCGTCGTCGCCGGACCCGAGCCGCGACAGCCGACCGAACATCCGGCTGTCCGACCCCCAGTCGGACCGGCGCTCCAGTCCGTTGACGAGCTGACTTATCGACATCGTGATCGCGAGGTACAGCACGCACACCCACACGAGCGGCGTCCAAGGGTCGAGCTGGTTGCTGTTGATGTTCCGGAACACGTCCATGATCTCCGGGACGGCGATCAGGGTCAGAAGCGAGGTGTCTTTCACGAGGATGATCTGGTCGTTGCCGATGGCCGCGAGCGCGTTCCGCCACGCCTGCGGGAGGACGACCTCCCGCAACGCCATCACCCGCGACATCCCGAGCGAGCGCGCCGCCTCCATCTGTCCGCCCGGCACGGCGTCGATCCCGCCGCGGATCGCCTCGCCGACGTACGCCCCGTGGTTCAGCGTGAGACCGACGACCGCGGCCGGGACCGCCCAGTCCGAGACGGGGAACTGTCCGGTCGCCCACAGCCGCGGCACGCCGTAGTAGATGACGAACAGCTGGAACAGCAGCGGCGTCCCCCGGAAGAACTCGACGTACCCCTTCGCAATCCGGCCGGTGACGTTCGATGTCGATATCCGACCCAGTCCCACGAGGACGCCGAGCGTCACCGACATGAGGCTCGATATCACCACGATCCGGAGAACGAGAGAGAACGCCACCGCGAACCGTCGGGCGATGAGCGGCGACGAGAGGAGCCCGTAGTCGACCTGTGTCCAGAGGATCCACCCCAGCAGTCCGCCGATGACCAGCACGAACCCGGCGGCGGTCGCCTCGCCGACCCGCTTTACCAACTGATCGCGCATCAGTACGCCGCCGCTGTTCGACTCCGATCCGGTCTGTGTTGCCATTGGATGTCAGATGAAACGCGGAGGTCGCGGGCGTTACGCCTCGAAGTACTCGTCGTAGATCTCGTCGTACGTCTCGTCCTCACGGATCGCCGCGAGGGCGTCGTCGACCTCCCCTCTGAACTCGTCGTCGTCCTGCCGGAACGCGATCCCGTACTCCTCGATGGTCAGCGTGAGGTACGGCGGCGCGTCGTCGCGGTCGGCAGCGACGCCGTCGCCCTCCAAGAACACGACCCCGTCGCTCTCCGCGGCGAACTCGGCGCTCACCGTGTTGTCGTTGATGACCGCAGAGACCTGGTTGTTGAGGAGCGCGTCGAACGCGCCGTTGATCTGGTCGTAGCTCTGGATGGTGAGTTCGCCGTCGAACTCCTCTTGGAGGTCCTCGGCGGCGGCCTCGCCGGTCGTCCCGCGCTGGACGCCGACGGTCGTGCCGCGGAGGTCCTCGCGCGAGGAGATGTCCCCGTTCTCCAACACGCGAGTGTCGTTTATTGTCATCGCGCTCATGATGATGCGGAAGTTCGCGTTGTTCAGCGATGCGATGATCCCGTCGAAGGAAGTCGCCTCGAACTCGTAGTCCAGTCCGAGCTGGTCCGCGAACACCGCCTCGGCGATCTCGACATCGAACCCGACGAGGTCGCCGGCCTCGTTCTGGTACTCGAAGGGGGCATACGGGATGTCCGAGCCGATGGTGATCGTCTCGGTCTCCCCACCGTCGCCGCCGTCCGACCCGTCCTCGCCATCCGACCCGTCCTCGCTGTCCGACCCGTCCTCGCCGTCCGAGCCGTCTCCACCATCGCTGCCGCCGGTACAGCCGGCGGTGGCCGCGAGGCCGGCCGCGCCGACCGCGGTCAGGTACTGCCGCCGTTTCACGAAGCTGTTTTCGTCCATACACCGTTGCTGGTCCGATCACGGTTTCAACGTTTCGACCGCAGCCGCGCAACATTTGCCGCACGGCGCGGTGTACGCCGGATCGCCCGAGTGGCGGCCCGCGAACCAGAGCAGTCGGTCGTCACCGACCGGAGCTTAGTCGCCGTTGGTCGGAGCTCAGTCGCCGCCAACCGGAGCTTAGTCGCCGTTGGTCGGAGCTCAGTCGCCGCCAACCGGAGCTTAGTCGCCGCCGATCGGGACCGAGCCGTCGCGTATCTCGTCGCTTCCGCGGAGGGTCAACACGGCGGCCGCGGCGAGCGCGATCGCGACGCCCAACACGGCGAGGTTGATCCGCTCCCACGTCGTGGTGTACAACACGAGGTCACGGCCGAGCAGGAGCGTGCCGACGAGCGCGGCCATCGATCCGGCACCGAGCGCGCGGACCATCCCGGCGGTGTCGGCGTCGAGGCCGTCGTAGCCCGACCGAATCGCCCCCGTCGCGTACGCGACCGTCGCGACCAGTCCGAGGTGCCCGGCGAGACCGGTGACGTAGAAGGCCGCCTGTGCGGGCGGCGCGTAGGTGAGGAACGGCACCGCCCGCGAGAAGACCGCGCTGGCGACGATCCCGGCGACCGCGACGCCGGCAGCCGCCCGAAGCAGGCGCACGCTCCCCCGACCGCCGCCCCAGATCACCGCCAGTCCGAGCAGCGTGAAGATCGTCAGCGCCACGATCAGGTGCGCCGCGTGGGTCGACACTGTGTACCCGCCGGGGACGAGTCCGCTGAGGGTGACGGTGATCGCGCCGACGGTGATCTGGAGCGGTAAGATTGTGACCGCCAGCGTCGCCGCGACCTTCGTCCGTCGGTCGAAGCCGGAGCCGAGCCACGTCCACCCGGCGACGCCGACGATGAGGAAGCCGGTCACCATCGCCCACGCCCGGTGGAACCACTCGATGAAGTCGGGGTTGATCGTGAGCGCGGGGATGAGCTGGTCGGAACACAGCGGCCACTGGGCCTCACACGCCAATCCGGAGCCGGTCGCCGCCGTGTAGACGCCGAGCGAGAAGAGGACGAGCGTCATCCCAGTCGTCGCCGCCGCGTATCGCCTGAACGTTAGCCACGCGGGCCGAAGACTCATTGTCCGATTTCGGGCGTGCGCGCACTTAGACCGTTCGGCCGCTCTCCGCGTCCGGGAAGCGCGGCGTCGCCGCCGGGGCCGTCGCGTACCGCCGGTTCGACCGAGACACCCGACGCAACGGGGACCTCACGGAAGAAGGTCCGCCGGCCGAGGAGATCGGACCGGGCGTCGCGTCGCCCGAAGACGACTGAGTCCGACGGGTCAGCCCCCGCTGTGACCCCGACCGAGTCCGACCGCTACCCGGACAGCTCTCGTTTCCGCTTCCGCGCCCGCTCGGACATCTCCCCGTCGTCGTCCACGTCGGCGAGCGTCTCGATGGCCTCCAGCTTCCTGACGGAGTCGTCGAGGAACGAGAGCACGTCGCCGGTGTACGCGTACACCATGTAGTCGTCAGTCATCACGTCGACGATGGCCTGCGGTCCCAGCCCCTCGGCGCGCAGTTCGAGGACGTAGCGCATGAACTTCTCCTCCGGACAGCCGCAGTAGGGGTTCGCGTCGCAGTCGCAATCGAGGAAGTCCTCGGCGAAGTCGAGGACGCGGTCCCGGGTCGTCTCGTCGAGCTTCGAGAGGCCGTCGCCCGTGAACAGCAGATCGAGCGTCGCGCCGGCGAACGCCCCCTTCGGGATGTTCGCCTCCAGCTGGGAGGCGAGCTGCCGGTGGTTCTTCACGTAGATCTTGTCGGTAAAGGCCACGAACTAGTGTCGCTACGCCCGCGACCCTGAAAAGCGACGCGGTGGTCGGGAACGGGGACGGCCCGCGATTCGGACAAGTCACTCCCCGGTCGCCACTTCGTGCCACGCCCGTCCGGGAGTCGTAACCGTTATTTACCGAAGCGGGATAGTTGACGACGCGTGTCCGGGTTAGGGTAGTGGACTATCCTTCAGCCTTGTGGAGGCTGAGACGCGGGTTCGATTCTCGCACCCGGACTTTCTGAGGAACGTAGCGACGAAGAAAGCCGGAAGGCAAGAGTCGAAGCAGCGAGGTTGAGCGGACTTCTTCGCCATCCCGCGTCGGGAGGTTGTCTCGGGTCGACCGGACTGAGACGCCGTTCGCTTGACGACGGCCTTTCCCGTGTGGCGCGTCTCACACTCGTATGACGATTGCTACTGGCGATTCCGTGACGCTGGAGTACATCGGCCGATTGGACGACGAGACCGTTTTCGACACCTCGCGGGAGGAAGTCGCCGCGGAAACCGGTCTGGCGGAGGCACGGCCAGACAGGGAGTTTACACCGCTGACGGTCGAAGTGGGTGCCGAAGAGGTCATCGAGGGGATAGAGGAGGGACTCGTCGGTCTGGAGACTGGTGAAACGGCGAATCTCACGATCCCCCCTGAAAAGGCGTACGGTGAACGAAGCGACGAGAACGTTCAGGAGTTCGAGACGGAGCAGCTTCAGGAGATGCTCGGCGGTCAACTCCCCGAGGAAGGAGACCAGCTCGAGGCGCAGGGCGGTCAGTTGGGAGACGTGACTCACGTCGACGAAGACGTCGTACGCGTGGATTTCAACCCCGAACTCGCCGGGGAGACGCTACACTTTGAGGTCGAGATCTTGGAAGTCAGCTGAAACGCCACCGCAGACGATTGAACCCCCGCTATCGCGTCCCTTCGAGGATCTGTCGGTACCGGAGCCGGGTCTCGCCGTGATCCGTTGACGAAGCCCCTGCGGGGTCGTGAAGGTCGTCGGTCCGACCGGTGTACTCGTCGTCGAAACAATCGCCGTCGCCGCTCGCTCTTGCCCGCAAATACGTTAATAGGCCGTATCAAACGGGCGTCGATCGACCTCTCGCAGCAGATCCTCTACGCCGCGTTCTCGACTCCGCCGTCGCAGGTGTCACGCTCGCTCACGCTTTCTTCTCACTTTTCGCCTCCTACGTCCTCCGCGTCCTCACCCTCGTGAAGCGGACGCTCGCAATCGGGGCGCTGGTGTCGCGGGACTCGGAGTAGCCGGTTGCGGTCGCTCTCTAGCGTGCGGAAGTGTCACCCGCGACACTACCGGGCGACAATCTACTAGTAGACTCGGTGGCAGTAGAGATCACGACGAGGACGGTACGTCGCTGCCGAAAAGATATAAACGAACACGCGACGAATGTAATTACATGAGTATTACCCGCGACGCCGACGTTCTCGGGGGAGAACCCCGACTCGAAGGAACGAGAGTCGGCGTCCGGCACGTCGCGGCGCGGGCCGTCGATAGCGACCAATCGCCGGCACACGTCGCAGACCAGCTGGATGTCTCGCTGTCCGAGGTGTACGAGGCACTCTCGTACTACTACGCGCACATCGACGAGCTTCGCGAGTTCGAGCGGGAGAACGAGGACACCTTCGAGCGAGTACAGGAGTCCACGCTGAAGCCCGAAGAAACGATCCAGTGACTGGCGATCGGGTTCTCCTCGACGAGCACGTCGGCCGAGTATTCGAGCACGTACTCGGCGAGCGCGGTTACGATGTCGAGCAGGCGAAGGACGTGTTCGGCGAACTCACCGAGGACGCGGCGTTGCTGGAGTGGTGCGGTGAACACGACGCTGTGTTGCTGACGAACAATGCTCGAGACTTCGAGGAACTACACCGCGAAATTGACCACGCCGGACTACTCCTCTACTACAAACAGACCCGCCCCGACGAGGATCCTGAGGGGCTCGCTCGGGTCGTGGACGAAGTGTTTAATCAGTACGGTGCCTCAGGCATCGAGAACGAAGTCGTGGACCTCGACGAGTGGTACCACTGGCTACACGAGTAGGGATGTACGCCCGCGACACTAACGACCGGTCTCATCTCCGGCGGCGTGCCGCGTCGACCGGGAAACCCTCGTGGCGGGCGGTCGCCTGCGCGGCGACGGGCGGGTCGCGTGTACGACCGGTGTGACGCGCCTGGGTTCTCCGCGCTGTCATCGCTCCCATTGGGGAGTACTCGGGCGGGGACTGACGGCGCGCGGTCGACCGTAACGCGCGGAGGCGCTTAACGGTCCTGTTCGGCCCCTTCGTCCGCGCTCCTACCCGGCTCCACCGGCGCGTATCCGAACGCACTTACGTCCCTGCCACGGACCCACGCGCAATGTCAGTCCGAGTCGGCATCCTCGGCGCGACGGGCGCTGTGGGCCAGCGGTTCATCCAGTTGCTCGACGATCACCCTACCTTCGATCTCGTCGCCGTCACCGCCAGTTCGGAGAGCGCGGGCGAGACCTACCGCGAGGCGGCGAAGTGGCGCGTCGACGCGCCCATCCCGGACGACGTGGCCGAGATGGAAGTTGCCGAGACGACCCCCGGCGGAATCGCGGACGACGACGTGGATCTCCTCTTCTCGTCGCTCCCCTCGGGCGTCGCAGCCGAGGTCGAGCCGGCGTTCCTCGAAGCAGGGTACGTCGTCTCCTCGAACTCCTCGAACGACCGGATGGCCGAGGACGTGCCCCTCACCATCCCCGAGATCAATCCCGACCACCTCGACCTGATCGATGTCCAGCGCGACGAGCGCGGCTGGGACGGGGCCTTGGTGAAGAACCCGAACTGCTCGACGATCACGATGGTGCCGACGCTTGCGGCGGTCGACGAGTTCGGGTTAGAGAGCGTTCGCGTCTCGACGCTTCAGGCCGTCTCGGGGGCAGGCTACTCCGGCGTCACCTCAATGGAGATCATCGACAACGCCATCCCGCACATCGGCGGCGAGGAGAACAAGATGGAGACGGAGTCGCGCAAGCTGCTCGGCGAGTTCGACGGCGCGGCGGTCCGCTTCCACGACGCCGACGTGGCCGCCTCCTGTAACCGGATCCCGACGCTCGACGGCCACCTGGAGAACGTCTTCGCCGAGTTCGCCGACGACCCCTCGCCCGCGGACCTCCGCGAGGCGATGCGGTCGTTCGAGGGCGCTGGCGACCTGCCCAGCTCCCCCGACCAGCTCATCAAGGTGTACGACGACGGCGAGCCGGAGCGCCCGCAGCCCCGCCTCGACCGAACGTACGCGGGGGGGATGGGCATCGTCGCCGGGGGCGTCCAGTCGACCGACGCCGGCGCGAAGTACAACTGCCTCGCGCACAACACGATCCGCGGCGCGGCCGGCGCGTCCCTTCTCAACGGCGAACTGCTCGTCGAGGAAGGGTACGTCTGAGCGGCGAAAGCACTCGCGTACAGCCGAGCGGCCGGGGCTTTCCCGGCGGTCACTCCTGTCTCTCTCCAGTTCGGGTTTCAGCGACCACCCGGTGAAACGGAGCCGTTACCCTCGACCTCGACCGCGTCCTACTTCCCTTCGAACTCCGGCTCGCCGTCGCCCATGAACGCCGTGACGCCCTCGATGAGGTCGTCGGTGTTCATCACGTGGCCGAAGCCCATCGCCTCGACCTCCAGCCCGGCCTCGGCGTCGGTCCGGCCGGCGTGGATCGCGCGCTTCGTGTACCTCTGGGCGATCGGCGGGCCGCCGGCGAGCTGTTCGGTCAGCTCCCGCGCCCGCTCCGCTAACTCGCCGTCCGGCACGACCTCGTTGATGAAGTCGTAGTCGGCCATCGTCTCGGCGTCGTAGCGGTCGGCGGTGAGGATGATCTCCTTTGCGCGCCCCTCGCCGACGACCCGGGCGAGTCGCTGCGTGCCGCCCCACCCCGGGAGCAGGCCGAGGTCGAGTTCGGGCTGGCCCAGCTCGGAGCGCTCGGAGGCGATCCGCACGTCCGCGGCGGTCGCCAGCTCCATCCCGCCGCCCAGACAGTAGCCGTCGATGGCGGCGACGACGGGCTTGTCCGACGCCTCGAGCTTGCCGAACGTCTGTTGGCCCTGTCGGGAGAGTTCGACGGCGTGGATCGGGTCCGCGCCGCCCGCGGCCATGCTCTGGACGTCCGCGCCCGCGGAGAAGGCGCGGTCGCCCGCGCCGGACAGCAGGATCGCGCGCACCTCGTTGTCGCCGTCGAGCCGGTCGATCGCGTCCGCCAGCTCGTCGAGCACCTCGCCGCTGATCGTGTTCATCCGGTGCGGGCGGTCGATCTCGACGTGCCCGACTCGGTCGTCGACGCTCACGTTCAACACCTCGTAGTCGGGACCGTCGCCCGTCTCCTCGTCGTCGTCGCTTCCATCGTCACCGCGGAAGCCGCCCACCTCGGCGGCCTCGCGCAGGTAGTCGGTCACCTCGTAGCGTTCCTCGCCCGTCTCCTCGGCGAGTTCGTCGAGCGTCTCAACTAAGGCGTCGAGCCCCTCGGCGTCGGCCAGCTTGGCCGGGCCGTCGGGGAAGCCAGCGCCGAGCTTGACGGCCTCGTCGACGTCGTCGGCGTCGGCCACGTCGTCGCCGATCAGGCCGGCCGTCTCGTTGGCCATCACCGCGAGCAGGCGACGGCTGACCGCCTCGTCGACCGCGTCGCTCGGGATCTGCGCGCCGCCGCCGTCCTCGTAGTCGTAAAAGCCCTCGCCGGTCTTCTTGCCGAGGTTCTCTTCTTCGACCTTCTCGGCGAGCAGGGGGCAGGGGCGGTAGGCGTCGCCGAGGACCCCGTGCATGTACTCCAGTACGTGGAACCCCACGTCGATGCCGACCTGGTCGGCGAGTTCGAACGACCCCATCGGGAGTCCCATCCCGAACTTCGTCGTGGAGTCGACCGTCTCGACGTCGGCGTCGCCGGACTCAACGATCCACGCCGCCTCGTTCATTAGCGGGACGAGGATGCGGTTGACGATGAAGCCGGGGCTGTCCTTGCGGACGCGCACCGGGGTCTTTCCCATCGACTCCGCGAGCCCCTCGATCAGCTCCAGCGTCTCCTCGCCGGTGTGTTTCCCGGAGATGACCTCGACGAGGTCCATCCGCACCGGCGGGTTGAAGAAGTGCATTCCGCAGAACCGCTCGGGACGGTCAGTGACCTCCGAGAGTTCGGTGATCGAGAGGCTGGAGGTGTTGGTGACGAAGACGGCCTCGTCGGGCGCGTACTCGACGACCTCGTCGTACACGTCCTTCTTGATGGCCATCTTCTCGGGGACGACTTCGACGACCACGTCAGCACCGTCGAGCGCGTTCTCGAGGTCGACGAAGGCGTCGACGTGGTCGAGCGCGGCGTCGGCCTCGTCGTCGCCGATCCGGTCCTTCTCGGCGAGCTTGCCGAGCGACCACTCGATCTGGTCGTACCCCTTCTGGACGAGTTCGTCGTCGATGTCGCGTAGCGACACGTCGTAGCCGGCGAGCGCGGCCACCTCCGCGATGCCGTGCCCCATGTTTCCGGCCCCGAGTACCGTCACGCGCTGGACGTCTTCGAGCGTCATAGTTGAGGGTCGGAACCGTCATGGTTGAACGTTTCTATCTTCCAAACGCCAAACAAGAGGAGAGTTTATCCGGCGAGTCCGCGGCTCCGGGCGGAGCGAACGGAACCGAACGTACTCCCGCCTGCGGCCCCGTCGGTCGGGCATGGACGACGCCGACGCGGTCACGGCTACCTTACGCGAGGACCCGACGATGGCGGCACTAGTCGACCGATATGGCTCCCTCGACGTGATGCCCGCGGACGACGAGTTCGCCCGGCTCTGTACTTCGATCGTGAACCAGCAGCTCTCGACCGCCTCCGCGGCGGCGATCCACGAGCGGTTCGTGGATGTCCTCGGCGGCGACCCGACGCCCGACCGCGTCCTCGCCGCCGACGAGGCCGCCCTGCGCGAGGCGGGACTCAGCGGCACGAAAGTCGAGTACCTCCGGAACGTCGCCGCCGCCTTCCGCGACGACGAGCGCACGTTCACCCGCGAGGGGGTCGCGGGCGAGAGCGACGCGGCGGTCGTCGACAGACTCACCGCGATCCGCGGCGTCGGCGAGTGGACCGCGCGGATGTACCTCATCTTCGCGCTCGGTCGGGAGGATGTGTTACCCCTCGGCGATCTCGCGGTCCGGAAGGGGATCGAGCAGGCGTACAACGACGGCGAGGAGCTGAGCCGGGCGGAGATGCGCGAGATCGCGGACTCGTGGCGGCCGTACCGGAGCTACGGGACGCGGTACATCTGGGCCGAGTACGAGTCCTGATCCGCCGGGTCGACGACGCCACACTCTCCTCAGTCGAGGACGACGTGGTCGGGGTCACACGACCGGCAGAGCCGCGATACCTCTCCCAGCCGTTCGAGAAAGGGTTCGCCGCAGCGGCGACACGTCCGCTCCCGGCCGCGGTCCACGACGTTCCGGGTCCCCGTCTCGGCGGTCGTATCGGGTCTGCGCCCCGCACAGTCGTCACAGAAGCGTGTGACGGTTCTGGCCGGCTCCGTGAACCGTTCGTGACACCGGATACAGGTCCGGGTCCGTTCGCGAGTGACGAGGTTCATACGCGCTCGGCGGCGGCCGGATTATTGGCTTCGGGTCGTCGTCTCGGGGTCGCGGTCGGGGACCGGCGGCCGGTCCTCGGTCGCCGCGTCCTCGCGGTACAGTCGGAGGAGGTCTTCGAGGAGGACGGCGTGTCGGTCGCCGGGGACGTACTGGTGGTCGATGAAGTCTTCGGCGTCGCTGAACCGTCCCCTGAGCGCGAGCTTCCTGACGAACGCGACGGAGTCGAAAAAGGGCGGGCCGCCGTCGTCGTCGTCGCCGCCCAGTTCGCGCTCCGTCTGGGGGATCACCTCCGCCTCGATGGCCTCGTAGTCGATCGTCTCCGGCTCGTACTCGTCGAGGGTTCGGGAGAGCACGTAGTCGGCCGAGAAGCGGTAGAACTCCGACTTGCTCTCGAACTGCCCCTCCTCGACCAGCGATTCGATCTCCTCGACCACCGGCTCCGGAAACCGAACCGTACTCTTCACCATGTGCCGTGGCATTGACACCCTCGGTCTTATAACTTCGTCAAGCGAGGCCGGGTTCGGTGCGGTCCGAGCCGGTTCGGCGCGGTTCGACCGGAGTCGTCCGGTTCGGCGCGGTTCGACCGGAGTCGTCCGGTTCTGCGCGGTTCGACGGAGTTCGTCCGGTTCTGCGCGGTTCGATCGGTAATCGTCCCCGCTCGGGTGGGCGTTCGGTTCGAAGGTGGTGGTCGACAGCGACGGCCCGGACGGCACCCTCTGCGGCGAGGCGACCGACGACGGCATCCCCACCGTCACGGTCGAGATGGGCGAGGTCCCGTTCATCGGCCTGTTGATCGGCCTGCCGGAGAACCCGGTCGTCTATCCGGGCAACCCCCTCTGTCACCTCGTCGAGATCGGCGAGTCGACCCGTCGGGCGATCGAGGCCGGCGACGCGCCAACGCCCGTCGGGCAGCCCGCCCCGACGGACTGACCGCCGGGGTCTCAGTCGTCGAGCCGCCCTCGAAGCCCGACCGCGACGCCGGCGACGACGGCGAGGAAGCCGGCGATGAACGCGACCGGCTGGATCAGGACCCGCTGTGCGATGACGCCGCCCGGCTCGCGCTCGACGGTCCGGGTCCAGAACTCGTACCGCTCCCCGTCGCGCTCGACGATCAACAGCCCGTCGCCGGGCGTCGGCTCGACCGGGTACGACAGCGAGTCGACCCGCTCATCCGGGTCCTCGACGCCGAACCCGCCCTCGGGCGCGTCGCGGGCGCGGTCGAAGGCCGCCCGAGCGTCAGGCGCGAGGTCGGCGTAAGCGACGACCGCGTCGGAGTCGTTGCTCGCCTCCGGATCGATCGGCGACTCGGGACCGATCGGGGAACTCTCGCCCACCGGCTGAACCGTGTGGGTGTACGCGGGGTCCGGCTCGCCGACCGCGACGGGGAGATACAGCGGGTTCGCCATCAGGCAGACGCCGAGCGCGAGGAGGCCGGCGACGGCGAGCGGGGTGCGCATGGCTCCGGGTTCGCGGGGCCGGGAATTGAGCCTTTCCGACTCGGCGAGCCGGTCGAAGGCCGGCCTATCGCTGGCGGAGTCGCACGAGACGACCGGCGGACGTGCCGTCTACGCGGATCCGTGCCGACGCCTCCGAGTAGGTTTTTCGGCCGATCGAGACCGTAGCCGTCGGCGGGCGTCGCACTCTCCGGCCGTCAACGGACATGCGGGTACGATGGCAGTTTCGTTTATTCCCCCGCGGTGAGCGACGAGAGTTCTCTGGAAACAGAACACCAACGGGAGATACGCGCCCCGTATTCGACACGCCGTCTGTATCAGCGTTGGAGGAGTACGACGGGGCAATCCAAATGATAATGAGGGATCGCGGCCTTCGTCGGGAGGTGACACGCGATACCACACGCCGCGCGGTCCTCGCGAGCGCCCTCGCGGCCGGCACCGCTGGGCTGGCGACGAGCGACGCGGCCGACCTCCTCGACTCGTTCGCGCCGCTGTCGGGCGAGGCGTGGGACGCCGCCGACCGCTCGCTCCCGGACACCGTCGAGAGCCCGCACGGGCCGGCGGCGGTCGCCCGCGACGAGTTCGGCGTGCCGCAGGTCTCGGCCGACTCGGAGTCCGCCGCGTACTTCGCGGTCGGCTACTGTCAGGCGTTCGACCGCCTGTTCGCAATGGACCTCCAGCGCCGCGTGATGCGCGGCCGGCTCTCGGAGGTGATCGGCGAGGCGACGCTGTCGAGCGACGAATTCAACGTCGCGATGGGCTTCGCCGAGGCCGCCGAGGCCACGTGGGAGGTCGTCGGCGAGAGCCGCGCCGGCCCCCTCGTCGAGGCGTTCGTCGACGGCGTCAACGCGGCGAGATCGGAGCTGCCGCTCCCGCTGGAGTTCGAGCTGATCGGCTACGAGCCGGAGCCGTGGACCCCGGTCGACTCGATGCTGATGGAGAAACAGATCTCGTGGACGCTCACCGGCGACTTCGGCGAACTGCGGCGCGCGCTCGTCGCCGACCGCCTCGGCGAGGGGCGCGCCGCGACGCTGTTCCCGACGCGCTACGACCACGACGAGGCGATCCTCGACGGGACCGCCGAGCCGGTAACGGAGGGTCGGTCGGCCCCGTCGACCCCGCCCTGACCGACTGGCTCTCCGACTTCGAGTCGCCGACCGGCGTCGGCTCGAACAGTTGGGTCGTCTCCGGCGAGCACACCGAGAGCGGGACGCCGATACTCGCGTACGACCCGCACCTCTCCTTACAAGCGCCGCCGCTGTGGTACGAGCAGGCGGTCGAGACGCCCGAGCGGTCGGTCCGGGGCGCGACGTTCTCCGGGGCCCCCTTCGTCATCGCGGGCGCGAACGACCGCGGCGCGTGGTCGTTCACCAACCTCGGCGCGGACGTCCTCGACTGCTACCGCTACGAGATCGACGACGCGGGCGACGAGTACCGGTACGACGGGGAGTGGCGATCCTTCGAGGTCGACGAGATGCGCACGATCCCGGTCGCCGGCGGCGAGGACCGCGATCTCCGGGTGCGCCGCACCGTCCACGGCCCCCTGATCGAGCGCGAGGGGCGGACGGTCGGGGGGGCGTGGACGGGCCACACCGCGACGCGGACCACGGCCGCCATCGAGGCCTACGGGCGCAGCGAGGGGGTAGACGACGTCCTCGCGGCGACGCGGGACTTCGACTTGCCGACCCAGAACCTCGTGTACGCGGACGCCGACGGGCGGACGCTCTACTTCGCGACCGGGCGGCTGCCGATCCGGCGGGTCGACGGCGAGGTCGTCGACGGCGACCGGATCTTCGACGGCTCCGCCGGCGAGTCCTCGTGGGACGGGTTCGAGCCGTTCGGCGAGTCCTCGTGGGACGGGTTCGTCCCCTTCGAAGAGAAGCCACACGCGATCGATCCGGCGGTCCTCTCAACGGCCAACCAGCGCCCGATCGACTCGACGCCGCGGTCGACGGGGAGGGCGTCACCGATCCGGCGTTCCACCGCGGCCTCCAGAGCGACGTGCGCGACGGCCGCGCGCCCGAACTCGTCCCGGAGGTGGTCGCCGCCGTCCGCGACGAGGCCGGGTCCGACACTCCGGACACCGACCGGTCGCTCGCCGACGCCGCCGACGCGCTCAACGCGTGGGACCACCGAATGGCCCGGGACTCCCGCGCCGCGCTGCTTTTCGCTCGCTACCTCCCGCACTTCCGCGAGCGCGTCTTCGGGCCGACCTTCGCCGACGCCGACCTCGGCGAGGCCTACTACCCGAGCGACTGGACGCTCGCGCGGCTCCCGGACGACGACCCGCTGTTCGACGGGCGCTCGCGGGCGACGCTCGCCGTCCGGGCGCTCGGCGACGCGCTCGCCGAGATCGACGACGAGGGCTGGGAGACGTACGGCGACTACAACACCACCCGGGCGATGGACCACCCCGTCGGGGGCGAGGCCCCGTTCCTGAACTACGCCGACCTGCCCGCCGACGGTTCGCCCGCGACGGTGAGAAACTACCGCGTCGAGTCCGCGGTCGGGTCGAGCTGGCGACGACCAGCGCCCGATGCCGCTCGGCGGCGGCGACGAGACGCGGGTCCGGTTCGAGTCGGCGGAGGAGACCCGATGAGCGACTCCCCGTCGCTCCGCGAGCGCGTCAGGACCGAGGCGCGACCGCGCGCCGCCGCGTTGCTCGTCGCCCTCGGCGTCGGCGTTGCGCTCGCGACGGTCCACTGGCTCGGGTTGGTCGCGGCCGGCGCGCTCGCGTCGCTCGCCGCGCCGACGGTCCGCCGGGGCGTCGCGTACGCGCTGGGGGCCGGCGCTGTCGCACTCGCCGCGTTCGTGGCGTCGCTCGGGCCTGCGGCCGCCGCCGCGCCGGGGATGCGGCCGGTCGTCTACGTCACCGTCGGGGCCGGGCTGGGGCTGCCGCTTCTCGGATCGCTCGCCCGGGCCGTCGCCACGTGACGGCTCGGTCGTGGCCGGTTTCGGGGGTGGGGTCGGTCCGGCCGGACCGCTTCAGTTTACCCGCTCCAGATCGGTCACGGTCTCGTCGGTCTCGACGTCGCCCGTGTTGCGCGTCTCGCTCGGCTCGAACAGCAGGAGCTCCGCCTCCGGCTCCGCGACGGGGCGGTGTTCGGTCCCGCGCGGGACAATCGTGAGTTCGCCCGGCTCCAACACTATGTCCGCCGCCTCGCGGAACTCGATCCGCAGCCGTCCGGCGTGGACGAAGAACAGCTCGTCGGCGTCCGCGTGGCTGTGCCAGACGAACTCCGCGTCCGCCTTCGCCAGCTTGACCGCCTGCCCGTTGAGTTCGCCCGCGACCCGCGGGGACCACGTCTCGTCGAACGAGTCGAACGCCTCGGCGAGTGCCACCTTCTCCATACCGGCGGTCGGCGGCGGAGGGATAAAACCGCTGTCCACCGGCGTTCGCGAACGCGTCAGACGACGGGAGTTCGGAGATATATACCGCTCCGGAGCGCTCACGCGCCGACCATACGTCGTCGACGAGCGGGAGGCGTTCCGGGCGTTCCGCCGCCGCGTGTCGTCGATCCCGGACGAGAGCGGCCGCACCGATCCGGCGAGCGGCGCGGAGATCGGCGGTTCCGGCGGCACGCACGCCCCTGACGGTGTGGGCGGGGGATTCGGCGGCGCGACGGACAGCGGGGTCGGGATCGGCGGCGCGGCGACGCCCGCTGGCTCTCGGCTCGTCGCGGTGCGGGACGCGTACCGGTCGACGGTGATGTCGGTCCCGCACTACGAGGCGGAGTACGACGACACCTACGAGCGGAGCATCGCCGCGGAGTTTGGTCCCGAACTCGCGTACGCGCTTACCCGCACGAACTGCTTTCACGAGGAGTACAAGCGCTCGATGTTGAGCGCGGCCGAGACCGCGGTCCAAGAGCGCGAGGCGTTCCTCGACGCGCTGGAGTCCGAGATCGAATCGGTCGAGTGCGCGCGGTCCAGACTCGCCTCGATCCGGACGGAGATCGAGGCGATCGAAGACGAACTCGGCGGCGACGGCGAGGAGAAGAAGTCGACCCCCACCTTCGGCGCGCTCGACGCCTGTCGGACCCGGACCGAGGCGCTCCGCGAGGACTGCGACCGGATCGCGGCCCGCCGCCAGCGCGTGCTCGCGGACCACGAGCGCCGGCTCGCGTTGGGCGACGACCTCGATCTGCCGGCGTACTGTTATCAGGACCTCGACGTGACGTACCCGGTCCTCGCGGCCGTCGCCGCGGTCGGCGACCGGCTGGACGCGCTCCGCCGCCGAATCGAGAGCGAGATGGGCCGGGCGCGCTGACTCGTCCGTTCGGGCTGAGTCGGACGCCTCGACCGCTCGGCTGTGCGTTTCTGTTTATAAGCGGGCGATCGACGCTAACACCACCGAAGCCCCAGCCACTCGGCTGTACGTTTCTGTTTATAAGCGAGCGATCGACGCTAACACCACCGAAGCCCCAGCCACTTGGCTGTACGTTTCTGTTTATAAGCGAGCGATCGACACGAACACCACCGAAGCCCCGGCCGCGATGCGCGACGCGGTGGCGTCGTTGGGGTTGCGCCCGACCGAGCAGATCGACCGCCGCTGGTTCCGGTCGGTGTACTTCCGGGAGTTCGCGGGCGTCCTCTTCGAACTGGCCACTGACGGCCCCGGCTACGCGAGCGACGAGCCAGCGAACGCGCTCGGCGAGCGACTGGTGTTGCCCGGGCGGTTCGGCGACCGGCCCAAGGAGATCGAGGCCGGGCTCCCCGACGTGACGGTGCCGCGGCCGGAGGCGTCCGAGGGGGCGGAGTCGTCCGGAGAGTCCGGGCCGTCCGGAGAGTCCGAGAGAGCCGAGTCGTCCGGGTCGTCCGGCGCGTCGGCCGAGGGCGGCGACTGAGGACCGATCCTTCTAATCGGGCGCGACCGAATTTCCCTCCATGACAGAGGACCTGGGCACGCCCGTACTGGATAACCACCTCCACCTCGACCCCCGTCACGGTCGCGGGGTCGAGGCCGTCGAGGAGTTCGTCCGGCTCGGCGGCACCCACCTGCTGGTGGTGAACAAGCCCTCGTGGCTGCTCGGCGTCGAGCCGGACGAGCCGGCCGACTTCCGGGCCGTCTTCGAGGAGACGCTGGAGACCGTCGCGGCCGCGACGGAGGTCCTTCCGGGGCGCGCGTGGCCCGTTCTCGGGGTCCACCCCGGGCTGATCAGCCGGCTCGTCGACGAGCGCGGCTTCTCGCCCGCCGCGGCACGCGATCTCATGTGCGGCGGGCTGGCGGTCGCGAGCGAGTACGTCGCCGATGGTGACGCGCTGGCGCTGAAGTCCGGCCGCCCCCACTACGACGTGTCCGACGCGGTGTGGGAGGCGTCGAACGCGGTGACGCGGCGCGCGTTCGAGCTGGGTGCCGACGCCGGCTGTGCGGTCCAGCTCCACACCGAGGCCACGGAGGATCTGACCGATCTCGCGGCGGTCGCCGAAGAGGTCGGACTCGACCCCTCGCAGGTCGTCAAACACTACGCCGCGGGGGAACTGGCGGGCGTCACGCCGAGCGTGATGAGTGACAAGGACCGTCTCCGCCGCGCCGCCGAGGCGGGCGAGCCGTTCCTGATGGAGACCGACTTCGTCGACGACCCCGACCGCCCGGGGATGGTGCTCGGACCGAAGACCGTTCCGCGCCGCGTTCGGTGGCTGCTCGACGAGGGGTACGACGAGGCGGTCCGGCGCGCGCACGTGGAGACGCCCGCCGCGGTGTACGGGATCGACACCGAGGCGACGCTTGGCCGAGCGCCGTGATAAAGTTACGAGCGCATACCCCCGTCTTTAGGCGGGGTTAAGCGGACAATAGTCTACATGCTCACTAGCGACGATATATGTGGATTTCCTACCGTTCTATCGGTGGAATTAAGACAATAATAGACTATAGTGTGTAGTACGGATGAAGACCACACGGCACGCAACCTACAAGCTTAACTACCACCTCGTGTGGTTGCCGAAGTACCGTCAGTCGGTACTCGTCAACGAGGTCGTCAGCCGTGTGCGAACCATCCTCCACGAAATAGCCGACGACAAGGGCGTCGAAATACTCGATCTCACTGTCCAACCCGACCACGTTCACCTGTTCGTCAGTAGCCCACCCAAGAACGAGCCGGCACTACTCGCCAACTGGTTCAAGGGCATCTCCTCGCGCAAGTACAACCACCGATACGCCGACCACGACGGTGAAAAAATCGGATGGGCGCGAGGATACTACGCAGGGACCGCCGGGCACGTTTCAACTGAGACAGTTGAGAACTACATCCAGAGACACAAGGAGGGCGATTCGTGACCGAACTCACGAAGACGCTCGAACTCAAACTGGTAGAGCCGAACGCTCACAAACGAGGGAAACTCCAAGAGACGCGAAAAGCGTACCAGAAAGCCCTCCAAGACGCCTTCAACGCCCGATGTACCACGCAGACCGAAGCAAACGACGTAGTGGTCAACTACGACCTGAGCGGGTACGCGAAGAACGCGCTCAAAAAGTACGTCCCACAACTCATAACGACGTACAACGCGAGCGAACTTTACGACGACCACCCTGTACGGTTCACGAACGAGGGGCTACGGCTCGATCACAAGCCCGAGAACGCGATTGAGTGGTACGTCAAAATCCCGCACCACGAGGACTACCACCTCTGGATGCCCGCCCAACCGAACCCCGAACAGAGGGGTTGGCTGGAAGCGTTGAACGCGGGGGATGCCACGATGGGCGAGAGTCGGTTGTTCGAGCGGGACGGGACATGGTATCTTCACGTCACCGCGACCCGCAACGTAGAGGATAGTTCCGGAGAGTCCGCCGAAGAACGGACGCCCATCGGGGTCGATATTGGAGAAGCGTCACTCGTTACGGTGTGTCACCGCGACGAGCACGGTTCTCCGACCGCGCCCAAACTGTGGGACAACGAGGGCAAAACCGTCCGCCGGCTCCGCAAATCCTACTTCACCGCCACACGGCGACTCCAGATACGTGGAAGTGAACGCATTGCGGAGTCCTTCGGGGACGATTTATGGAACCAGATAGACGACGTGTTCCACCGCGTCACCCGCGAAGTCGTAGAGTACGCCGAGTCTGTCGAGAATCCCGTTCTTGTTCTGGAAGACCTAACGTACATCCGGGAGTCGATGAACTACGGCGACTTCATGAATCGGCGTCTCCACGGATGGGAATTCGCCAAACTCCACGCGCAGATACGCTACAAAGCCGTGGAGAAGGGTATCCCGGTCGAAACGGTGAACCCGCGTAACACCTCGAAAGAGTGCCACGCTTGCGGTGAGGTGGGACACCGCCCGAGACAGGCGACATTCAAGTGTACGAACAATGCGTGCTGGATGGGCGAGTACCAAGCGGACGTGAACGGCGCGATAAACATCGCGGACCGCTACCTCAGCGGAGAGAGCCATTCAAGAAAACACACGGGTGGCAATGACTCGGCTGAGGATGGGGGGCGTTTGACCGCCCCACAAGACAGCCAAGCCGATGCTACCCAGCAAGAGACGCTTGGAACGTATGCGTCTTGAAACCGTAGGGCCACGATCGGCCTGAAATCCCGTGGTGGGATTCCCGCGTCTTTAGGCGCGAGAGGAGGTCAATTCCGGCGGCGAGCCGGGTGAGACGCGGTCTCGGGCGACGATCGATAGGAAAGGCATTTGAGTTGGCCGGGCGACGTACGGGACATGACCGACGACGACGCCGTTGAAACGTTCTATACGGACGAACGCTGGCAGAACTGGCTCGACAGGCTGGCGGAAGAGGAGCTGGACCCCGAAAACGAAGACTCCGCACGGCTCCTCTTGAACCTTCAAGACGACGCCGCGATCGCGGTGGTGAAGGTGCTCGCCGCGTTCGACGAGGAGCGCATTGACGAGGACCGTGCGGTCGAGGAGGTCCGCGACATCCGTGACATCGTCCTCGCCGACGTCGAGTTCGACGACGAGGACAAGGTGATGCTGATCGACGGCGTCCAGACCTCGCTCGTCCCCGTCTTTTACGCGGCCGAGGAGTACGTCGTCGGCGGCGTCGTCGAGGGCGACGTGAGCGAGTTCGTGCGCGCGGCCGCCGAGGCCGAGGAGGGCGACGATCTCGACGCCGCCTTGGGCTACGTCGTTCAGGCTGGGACGCGCGTCATCGACGGCGAGACGCTCGACATCGAACTCGTCGAGGACCTCGAATACGGACTGGTCTCCGAGTGGGTCAACGGACTCGACTCGCTCCAGTCGGCCATCGAGGACCCAGAAGTCGTCGAAGAAGAGGAGTGAAGGCGGCGGTCGGGTCGCGTTCGTCGCCGCTGACCCGTTCGAACGAACCGTTTTGAACTCGGCCGACGAGAGTTTCGTATGGCCCTCCCAGCCGCCGAGCTGGCGATTGCGCTGCTCGTCGTCTGGACGGCGAGCGCGTTCGTCCCGCTCGTGCCGAGCGGCGTCCTCGCGGCGCTAACCGTCGTCGGCTACGCGTCTACCACCGGCTTCGCGGAGCCGAGTCTCGGCGTGTCGCTCGCGCTCGTTTTCGTCTCGCTGCTGGCTGCGGCCGTGGACCTGTTGTCGGGGATGGTCTCCGGACGGCTCGGCGGCGCGTCGACCCGCACCGTCGTCGTCGGTACGCTGGTCGGCGTCGCGCTACTGGTTCCCCTCGGCCCGGTCGGTCTCGTCGTCGGGCTGTGCGGCACCGTCTTCCTCGCCGCCCTGTACGGGAACGGCGACGAGCCGCGCGTCGCCGCTCGACAGGCGGCGTACGCGGCCGTCGGCGTCCTCGCGAGCGCGTTCGTCCAAGCGGCCCTGCTCGGTGGCGTCGCGGTCGCGTTCGCGGTCTCGGTGCTGTGACCGAACGTCTGGACCTCACGCCGCGACGGAGAAGAGGACGAGGTTGTGGACCGCCGGGCCGAGCCCCATCGCCGCGACGAAGCCGAGGAGGAGGAACCCCTCTCCGGGGGTCTCGCGGACGTACGCCGCGAAGAGCCAGACGACGGCGGTCGCGACCGCGAGCTTCACGAGGAGGAACAGCCATCCCTCACCGAGGACCGGGACCGGCGGGATCCCGCCGAGTTCCAGCAGGACCCGCGAGAGCGGTGTGCGCTCGCCGAAGCCGAGTTGGACCGTCCCCACCGCGGTCGAGACGCCGTCGAGCGCGTGGCCGAACACCGCGAGCGCGCCGACGCCGCCGGTGACCGCGGCTTCGGGTCGGAGCCGCGTCAGCCCCACCCACGCCGCGCCGGCGACCGGGAGGGTGAGCGCGAACGCGACCGCCGACCAGCGCGCCCCCTCGGTGGAGAGCCCTGTCGCCCCGCCCGCCAGCGACCCCACCGTGAGGTAGACGGTCGGCGAGCCGGCGATGGGAGCGAGGACCGGCGGAAGCGCGTCGATGACGTAGAGGACGTGCGCCGCCGAGCCGAGCGCCATCCACGGGACGAGCGCGAGGACGCGGCTGCCGGTGACTCGCGGGCGACGGCTGTGGAGCGCGGCGGCGACGCCGCCGGCCGCGAACAGGACGACGAGGAGGTGCGGCAGGGGCGGGAGCGTCGTGCCAGCGGGGAGGAGACCGCCGACCATCAGACGGACAACACGGGCTGGCTCGCGTACAGCAGGACGTACTCGGCGGCCTTCCCCAGCCCCTCGCCGGGGTCGCCGGAGACCGGCTCGCGCGGGACGACGACGAAGTCGGCCTCCAGTTCCTCGGCGGTGTCGAGGACGACGCTGCCGGGGTGGACGGTCTTCACCGAGGTGGAGAAGCCGTTCGCGATGGAGTTGCTGTGGGGGACCCCGGCGGCGTCCGCGCGGCGCGCGACCGAGTCGGTGAACGCCTCGGAGTCGTCGGCCACCTCGCTTTCGTCGACCACGCCGTGGTCGATGGCGCGGACGACGTCCTCGTCGAGCACGTACAGCGCGTGGACGCTCGCCCCGTACTCGCTCGCGAGCGCGATGGCGTAATTGACCGCCTCGTGTGACTCCTCGCTGCCGTCGACGGGCACGAGGACGAGGTCGATGTCGAGATCGGTCATACTCGACCCGTCGGCGGGGGAGGGCAAAAAGCCCGCCCCAACGCGGCGGTCCGCCGCGCCGCTCCCGCGTCAGAACCCAGTGAGTTCGCGCTGTCCCGTCTCCCTGCGATCGGCCGGCGGGACGTTGGTAGCGACGATCTCGTCGACCGCGTCGCGGCCGTCGGCGTCGCTGTTGATCGAGCGGGTCGCGTCCTCTCGATCGACGCGGAAGCCGGCGTCGGCGTACGCGTCGTACATCACGCCGCTGTTCGAGAGGACGATCCGGACGCCGGCGTCGTCGAGGTCGCCCGCGACCTCCAGCAGGCGGCGCTGGTCCTTGCGGTCGAACCCCGACGCGCTGTACTCGTTGAAGTTCGCGGTCGCGCTCATCGGCTCGTAGGGGGGATCGAAGTACACTAGATCGCCCGGTTCGGCGGTGTCGAGGACGTACACGAAGTCGTCGTTGCGGATCTCGGCGTCGGCGAGCAGGTCGCTCGCGCGTCGTATCCGGTCGCGCTGGACCCAGTCCGGGTCGGCGTACCGGCCGATCGGGACGTTGAACCCGCCGTCGGCGTTCTCGCGGTACAGGCCGTTGTAGCAGGTGCGGTTGAGGTACAAGAGGAGCGCCGCCTCCGTCAGGGGGTCGAACTCGCCCTCGTACGGGCGACGGTTAAACCGCGCCCGCTGCTGGTAGTAGTAGGCGTCCACGTCCCGGCCGCGCGCGGTCTCGTCGGCGTACGGGAGCGTCGGGTCCGGGTCGCTCTCGGGGTCGTCGAACGCCGCGAGCCGATCGATCAGCTCCTCGGGCCGGTCGCGGACCTGCTCGTAGAAGTTCACCAGTCGGGGGTTCGCGTCGTTGATCGTCGCGCGGGCGGGCTCCAAATCGAAGAAGGCGGCCCCGCCACCGACGAACGGCTCGTGGTACCGGCCGAAGGAGGCCGGGAAGCGGGCGTACAGCTCGTCGAGCAGCTGCCGCTTCCCGCCGGCCCACTTCAGGATCGGCTCGGCCATCGCTGTCGGGTGTCGCCCGCGGCCGGGCATAAACGTCTCGGGCCGCGCCCGCGGCGAGCGGTTAGTCGTCGGAGGCCCCCGACTCCGGCAGCAGGAGGTCGCCGACGTGGCCGGCGGCCTCCTCGAAGTTCGGTCCGGGCTCGATAGTCCCGGCCTCGCGGTCCCACTCGATG
Organism: Halobacteriales archaeon SW_8_68_21; assembly: GCA_003023405.1. GTDB lineage: Archaea > Halobacteriota > Halobacteria > Halobacteriales > Haloferacaceae > Halorubrum. Next base: position 92,088 of record PXST01000002.1, on the reverse strand, counting down.
TAGCCCGCCTCCTCTAAAGCCGGGAGGTGCGTCTCGCGGAGTTCGGCCGCGATCTCGTCGGCGCGCCCGCGAACACGCAGATCCGCGACCGTCTCGACGGTACCGTCCACGAGACCGGCGACCACGCGCTTGCGCTCCGGCGTCGCGATGACGACCGCTGGATCGGTGGGGGTGTCGAGTGTCATCGTGTAACAATCCGTAACTACACGTAGTATTAGACCGGAATAAAAGCACCGACGAAGATTAGACCGAAATAAAGGCACCGAGGAAGGCGAGACGAGCCCGCCGTCGTGGTCGAGCGGACGCGGAGCCGACGGCGCTGGCCGGGAACGCCGTATTCGTCCGTCGAAACCTCCGTATCGGAGCCAATTGTAACCGATCACGGAGCCGATTGCGACGCACCGACCGACGGAAGTCACAAAATTATGAGAAGTGTACTAATGAGTACCATGGTACTCCTTACACCCCATTAACGACCGTTTTAGACTCTCTGATGGAACGAGGTGTGGTACCATTTCTCAAAACCTATTCGGAAAGTGAAAGGTTTTAGTCGTCGGAGCGCATACAGTAAGGTGTGTACCAAGGCTCTATCACCCCGGCGGAGCAGCACCGACCCGTCGGCTCCGAACCGCCGCCCGCCGGACGCTCCCTGCTGGGGACGCTCGCGTACTTAGCGCTCGTCGTCGCCCCGTTCGTCGCGCTCGCGCACCCGGTGGCGACCGTTGCGCTGTTGACCGGCACCGTCGCGCTCGCCGTCCTCTCGCGGTCCGTCCTGCGGACCCTGCGACGGCGCAGCGGCCGCGTCCAGACGCTCACGCTCCCCGGACTGGGGACCGTCGAGTACCGCATCACGACGAACTGACCGCACGACCGTCCGGTCCCCGACCGGCCCGTCGCCGCGCCGTTTTCAGAACAGTTCTTTTCGGACGACGACGCCGTCGCCCGAGCCGCAGCCGATCGGTATCAAATCTCGTACGTGACGCGTTCGCCGACATCGAGTCCGTTCGCGAGCGCGGCGTGGAGACGACCCTCGCCCGGGACCCAGTCGCCAAGGAGGTACAGCCCCGCGTCCCGCGCCGAATCGATCGGGCCGGCGTCGACGCCGTCCTCGGGGAGCGCGTAGCGCCACCCCTGGTGGTCGGCCCACGCGGGATCGGCGAGCCGATCGTCGTCGAGGATGTCGGCAGTGTGTGCCGCCAGCGCGGCGACGTTCTCGGCCGGCTCGTCGTCGTAGTGAGCCGTCGACCACGCGTCGCTCGCCTGAACGACGAGCAGGGTCTCCCCGTCGGGGACGTGACCGGCCTTACACTCCTCGCGGGAGATCCACCCGACCGCGTGTTCCTTGTCGGTGTTGACGAGCGCGTAGTAGGGGACCTCAAGCGCGAACGGGTAGTGTAACACCGCGGTCCAGACGCTGCCGTACTCGACCGCGCCGATCGCCTCGACGAGCGTCTCGCGGAGGGGGTCGTCCCACTCGGCCGTCCGGAGCAGGTCGGCGGTCTGCGGGGCCGGCGGGTTCATGAGGAGAACGTCGAACGGACCGTGCGTCCCGCCGTCGTCGTCGTCGAGTTCCCAGCGGCCGTCGTCGGCCCCGCCGTCGCCGTCGGCCGCACCCGTCCCGCCGACTCGGCGGACCGTCTCGACGCGGGTCCGGCGGTGGATCGTCGCGTCGGTGCGGCCGAACAGCCGCTTCGCGATCTGCGTGAGCCCCTGCCGGTAGCTCCACTTGTGTTCGTCGGCGTCGCGGCCCGGCGACACCTCTCCGTCCGCCTCGAAGGTGTACACCGGATCCGTCACGTCGACGAGCCCCTCGTCGTCGAGCGTCTCCGTGATCAGCTCGACCACGCGGTCGTCGTCGCTCTTCAGGTAGTTCGCCCCGTAGTCGTACGTGAGGTCGTCGTGGCGACGGGTCGCCGCGCGCCCGCACAACCCCCCGGACTTCTCTACGACGGTCACGTCTGCGTCGGGCACGGTCCGGTCGATGACGAACGCCGCCGCGGCCGCCCCGGCACCCGCGCCGACGATGCCTACGTCAGTCACACCGATCGTTTGGACCGTGATCACTTAAAGAGGCCCGCCGAGAGGAGGGGAGGGGGGGGAAGGCGATGAAAGCGGGGGCGCGTGGAAGGGAAACCCTCCCGGTCAGTGGTCGTCGGGACCGACGACGAGAACCGACTCATCAGCACCGCGCTGGAGTCGACCCGAGAGCGGGTCCGGGTGTAGCAGGCGGTCGAGACCCGTGCGACGGGCCGATCCGACCACGATCAGGTCGGCGTCGTGCGCCGCCGCGAAGTCGATCACCTCCTCGTGGGTGGCACCGTAGCGGAACCACTTCTCCACGTCAACGCCCGCGGCCGCGCCGCGCGTTTCAACGGACTCGACGAGGTCTTCGCCGGTCCGCTCGCGCCGCTCGATGACCACGTCCCAGTCGGTCGCCGTGTCGACGACGTACAGCGCGTCGACCGTCGCCCCGTGGACCGCTGCCAGCTCGACGCCGGTCGCCGCGGCGGCGCGGCCCGCGGGGCCGTCGTCGGTGACGACTAGCACGCGGTCGAAGACGGACTCGCCGACACTCGCCGGGCGCGAACCGGCTTCCGCCCGGCTCCGGGCGTCCGTCCGACTCGCGGCGGCGGAACTGGGCGCGTTCGGAGCTTCGTTCGTCGGGTCGGTCGGGTCGGCGTCGGCAGACATGGTGTGTGTACGGCGCGCCCCGACGGCCGGAGCGCGTTTCGTTCGACTCAAAGTACGGCCGGCGACCATTTAACTATTTTTGACAGGATAGACGATTATCATTATTTACTGCGCTCTTGGCATATATACGGTACAATCTCGGCCGAAATGTCACACGATCATGCGTGAACGCCCGACAAACGAAACGGGCGAACCGGACGAAACCGACGGGACGAGCGCGAGGCCGATCGAACGAGCTCAAATACGCGCATAGACCGGATGAGGGCGAACTCTCCGGGGGTCGCGCCGACCGGGAGCAAGAACGACCGCAACGACGCGTTTTAATCGGTGAGTGCGATGAGTATCGGACGAGCCGCCGCGACGACCAGCGACGAACCAGACGCCATGACACGGACTAACACCACGGACGCGACGGACGGAGACCGACGACGATGAGCGAGCCCGGGGAATCGAGCGGGTATCCGGAGTCGGACGCCGAGGGATCGGCCGTGGATTCAAACTCCGATCCCGACGCCGAGGGATCGCCTGCGGATTCCGAGTCCGATCCCGACCCCGAGGGATCGTCCGACGGCATCGACTACGCGGGGCGCGCCGTCGACGTTCTCGGCTTCTCGCGGTGGTGGCAGGTCGCCGCAGCGGCCGGGATGATGGCCGCGGTAAGCCCGTACCAGTACGTCTGGTCGTCGATCGAGCAGCCGCTCGCGAACAGCCTCGACATCGCGCTGCCGGCGCTTGGTGCGGTGTTCTCCTTTTATGTCGTGTTCCAGTCGCTCTCGCAGTTCCCGGCGGGGAAGTGGCGCGACAGCCGCGGGCCGGGCGCGATCACGTTCCTCGCCGCGCTTCTGGCCGGCGGCGGGTACATCGGACTGGCGTATGCGACGAGCCTCTGGCAGCTGTACCTGCTGTACTCGCTCGGCGCGGTCGGCGTCGGCATCGTATACACCGTCGCGGTCAACACCGCGGTCAAGTGGTTTCCGGACCGGACGGGGCTGACGACCGGCGTCGGGACGATGGCGTTCGCGGCCGGGAGCGCCCTCGTCGTCCCGTACGTCCGCGCAAACGCGACCGTGGCGGCGTACAGCGACGTACTCCGCAACGTCGGGATCGGAATCTTGGTCGTGACGCTCGTCGGCTCGTTCCTCCTCCAAGACCCGCCGAAGGACTGGCTGGATCGCCACGGAGACGGCGAGGGCAGCGAAGAGGGCGAGGGCGGGAAGAACGGCGGTGATGGCGGGAGCAACGCGGGCGACGGCGCTCTCGCCGCCTCGATCCGCGGCCGGAACTACACCACGCGGGAGATGCTCTCGACGTGGCAGTTCTGGCTGCTGTACGCGATGTTCATCGCGATGGCGAGCGCGGACCTCCTCGTCATCGCGAACGTGGTCCGGTTCGCGGAGAACTTCGGGCTGGCGGCGCTCGTCGCCACCCTCTCCGCGACGCTCTTGCCGGTCGCCGCGGGCGTTTCGCGGCTGGTCCTCGGCGAGGTGATCGACCGGTTCGACCGCAAGCGCGTGATGGCCGGGTCGTTCGTCCTCGCCGGCCTCTTTCGGGTCGGGCTGGTGGGGGCCGGGCAGACGGGCAACGGGTCCGTCTTCATTGCGTTCGTTCTCGGCGCGATGTTCTTTTCGTCGCCGCTTTTCGTCTACTTCCCGTCGCTGCTCACCGACTACTACGGCGCGGCCAACTCTTCCGGCAACTACGCCGTGCTGTACACCGCGAAGGTCGGCGGCGGCGTGTTCTCCGGGGCCGTCACCGGCTACCTCGTCGCGACGCTGGGCTGGACCCCCACGTTCGTCCTCGGCGGCGGCCTCGCGGTTGCCGCGGGGCTTGCGGTGTTCGTCCTCCGCCCGCCGAGCGGCTCCGGGCTGGGATCGGCAGAGCCGGCGGCCGCGGACTGACCGGCACGCCGAGCGGGTCACTTCTGTGCCCGTTTTTCCTTTGTCACGACCCCGTGCGCGTCGCTCGACGAACGGCGAGCGACCAGAATCCGACCGTGACGCCGCCGGCGGCGAGGACGCGGTTGACGCCCGTCGGGCCGAGTCCGAACGGCGTGAACGCGGGGGCCTGCGAGGCGTGGAGTGCGAGTCCGGCCGCGACCGCGACGGCGACCGACCGGAGGCGCGGGACCTGCGAGTCGGCGTCCCGCCCCGCCGAAGTGAGGACGCGGTCCCCGGAGGCGACGAGGACATGTCCGACCCCGAACACGGCCCCGACCGCGACCGAGCCGGCGAGGTCGACGGCGACGCTCGCCTCGAACGTGCGGTACCAGAAGACGTGCGCGAGCCGCGCGGCCCAGCCGAGTATCGCGACGAGCGCGAGGTCAAGGACGGTGGCCGCGATCCGGCGCGGCGTCACGGGGCGGCTCCGGCGCGTCACGGGAGCGACCCCACCACGGCGTAGAAGGGGTCCTCGCCCGGGCGCTCGGCGATCCGCTCGGAGACGGCGAACCCGCCGGCATCGAGGTAGCGCTCGACGAGGTCGGCCCGCTCGGGCATCGACGCGGCCCGCCAGGCGCGGACGGCCTTCGTCGGAAACATACGGTTCGAGAAGCTCACGACGACCGTTCCGCCGGGGGCGAGGACGCGGGCGAACTCCGCGAACGTCGAGCCGGGATACTGGAGGTACTGGACCGACAGCGCACAGCAGACGACATCGAAGGCGTCGTCGGCCAACGGGAGCGACCGATCCTCGTTGAGGTCGCGGACGATGAACTCGTCGAGCCGGTCGTTGGCGGCCAGCTCCGCCTCGTTGAGGCCGTGGCCGACGACCCGGTCGTACTCGACCGCCGGGAGGTGCGACACCCAACTGCTCATCGCGTCGAGGACGCGGTCTCCCGGCTCGGTCACCGACGCGTACAGCGCCGTCAGCCGCTCTACGAAGGCGTCGTCGGCGTGGGTGACGTACCGCGGCTCGTCGTAGAACGCCCCGTCCGGGCGGTCGTCGCGCCTCCGTCGGTCGCGGTCCGAGAGGACGGTCGTCACGGTGCCGGAACGCGGGGCTCCGAGGACAAGAGACCGTCGCCGCTCGCGGTGCGAGCGCGGCTCGCCGGCAAACGCGGCCCGCTGCCGGCCGTGACCGTGGGCGACGAGGGCGCGACCGTCGTGACGCTCCTGATCGATCCCGACGCGCCCGTGACGCGACAGGGAACGATCGGACGGTAGCCGGCGAGCAGTCGCGTTACCCATCGAATCGCCGTTGACAGGTACTCTGTGGGGTAAAAGCGTCTCGCTCGCGGCAGATCCCTCGAACGGCACCGGTCGCGTCGAGATCCGGTAACCATCAAGTACCACTTAGTGCGGTGCCTCCGTATCGCCAATATGGATCGGCTGGTCTGCTACGATTGTGGAACGTCGTACTCGTTCGGTACCGCCGCTCGCTGTACCTGTGGAGAGCCGCTTTGGTTCGAGACCGCCGACGAGGCCGTCTCATGGCCCGGCACGGATCCGGGATCCGCGAACACCGTCGCGTCCGGTCACAACAGTCTCTGGCGGTACGCGTCAGTGCTTCCTGCGGCGGCACCCACGGGTCTGGCTGCGGCCGCCGGTGGAACACCGCTCTTGCGAACGCGGTCACTCGAAACTGCTGACGGACCACGTATCCACCTCAAACTGGAGGGGACGAATCCGACGGGGAGTTTCAAAGACCGGGGGACTGCCGTCGGTATCAGCCGCGTCGATGGCCCCGTGGGAACCGTTTCACACGGGAATATGGCGTTGAGTGTCGCTGCTCACGCCGCTGCGACCGACCGTGAGGCGGTCATTCTCGTCGCCGAAGACACTCCGGAGTCCCGTCTCAGGATGATTGCCCAGCACGACCCCCACCTGTTCCGCGTTCGCGGCGACTACGGACGACTCTACGACGACACGCTCGAACACGACCTCGGCGTCACGTTCCTCAACTCCGACAGTCCGCTGCGAGTCGCCGGTCAGAAGACCGTCGCATACGAGATCTGTGAGGCGTTTCGCCCGGAGGTGCCCGACGCGATCGTCTTACCGGTCAGCAGCGGTGGGCAAGCGAGCGGCGTCTGGAAGGCCCTCCGAGAGCTACACTCGGCAGGACTCATCGCCGACATGCCCCGGATCTATCTCGCACAGGCGGCACGCTGTGACCCGATCGCGCAAGCGTACCGACGTGGAACGTCACAGGTCGATCCTGTGACTGACGAACCGACGGCGGCCGTCTCCATCAACAATGCCGACCCACCCAGTGGGAGCCGCGCGTTGGCGGCTGTCCACGACACTGATGGAGCAGTGTTGTCCATCGCTGAAGAGGCCTTGCTGGCCGAGACAAAGCGGCTCGCCTCCGAGGCGGGCATCTCTGTTGAGCCGTCGTGTGCCGTGGCCATGGCCGCGGTTCAGAAACTTTCCGAGTCTGCTGAACTCGGCGCAGGTGAGGATGTCGCCGTGGTTCTGACCGGGTCTGGGTACAAGTACGACTCGCCTGCGACTGAGTCCACGGCCGTCCGTGAAATCGATCGCGATGACGTTCCAGCCACGGTCCGTGACCTCGCGTCGTAGTTGTCTCCGATCGTGACTGCTTTCGCGCGTCTGCGGAGACGCTGCTCTGTTTCTTTGCCGGGACGCGCCGATCGATCTGGCGAGCATCAGCCCGAAGCTGGCGAGCAGCACGCCGACCCCGGCCGTGATCCGAAGGGCGACGACGAGTGAGAAAAAAGCACGAACAGAACCGGATCGATATAGATGCGCTCTCACAGATGGTGGACGCGTACGAGACGCAACTCAACTTCGTCATGACGGATGAGTCGGACCTCCCAGAGATCACGGATCTCGTTGAGCGGGTGTGGGCAGCGACGGCGTCGGTGGTGACGGAAGATGACGTATTGTTGATGCGGGTGGGTTCTGGCTTGAAGCGTTCCGGAATGCTGGATCTAGCGATCCGATCGCGTATGCCGACCGGCCGGAGTTCTCGTAATTCATTGCTAGTTGGCTGTAGTTCAGCTCGGACAGCAATACCACTCACCAGAGACTGTTTCAGACGGGCATCTATCTGAAGGATAGGAATTCAACAGAGCCGCAGGAATGGGAACTCGATTCATCCTGTAACTTACCGGCGTGGCCCCCAATTGAGAGTATAGCTTGAGTATGGACAACGGAGACCCTCTCCAATCAGTGCCAGATTCTCCCGACAGGAGTCAATCCATTCAGTGTGCCGCTTGCGAATCTGCGCTTCGGTCACCGGGGAGAGAAAGCGTCTCGTTCCTGCTGCTCGACCAATTAACGATTCCGCTCGTTGGGTGTGACGACCATCTCGAAGAGTTCTGTTCGCTCTGCGGGCTTGCGACCGACGGTCGCGCCGAACTTCTCGATCACCGGCCGGCCGGCGGAGTTAACTGTCCGAGTTGTCGTCACGCACCGCACAAACCACAACAACCGGTCATCCCAGTCGGGAACGGGGGGCTGGCGGTACTCGCATGCGCAACCCATCAGTCCGACATTCTCTCTCGGTTCAGCACAGGTCTACAGGTACGACAGCATCTCACTTCCTCACTTGATGGGGCCTCCACTGACCCGTGACGAACCAGATACAGACACCCCGAGATGGGTTCGCGAATGATTTCGAAGATCGCCGGAAGAACGATGAATGATAGCCAACAGGGCGTGTTGGTCGTCGGCGATACGACGATCGATCTCTATCCGGTGGACGGGTCATCGATCACGCCCGGAAGCCAGTTTGAGTGGCACATCGGCGGGACGGCGACGAACGTCGCACGATGGGCGGCCTCGCTCGGCAGCGAGACCAGCCTCGTGACAAATATCGGGACCGATGTCATGGGAGAGCTGGCCGCCCAGCATCTCGCGGACGGCCCAGTGGACACGACACACGTGACCCGCGTCGACGCGACATCACCGCTCACGCTGTACGTCGCCACGGAAGACGACGAACAGTGGAACGCCTGCCGATCCGGTGACGCTCGTGGCCTCATACGAGTGGGTCCACTTGGAAGGCGTTACGTTGCCGGCTAGGGTGAACCAGGCTGCGGTTCGACAGCTCGCCGAGGCGGCCGCGGAAAGCGGGACCCACGTCTCGTTCGATCTGAACGGACGCACGAACCAGTGGGCCACTTCTGACGCCTATCGGCAGGCGCTCATGGACGTGTTACAGCACTGTGATCTGATCTTCGCCGGGACGGATGACCTCGCGGTCGCGGGTATTAATCCTACACCGGCGGGAGTACTCGAACTGCTTCCGTCGAATCACTCGGCGATGGTGTTCATCACAGATGGGCCGGGAGAGACGACCGCGCTGACCGTGGATGACGGCGAGATCACTGAGCAGGTGACTGCGACTCCGTCATCGGTGACGGTCGCTACCACGGCCGGCGCTGGTGACGCGTTCGCTGGTGTAGTCCTCGCCGCACGGGACGACGGTATCTCTGATCTCGACGAGTTAGCGACGATTGGGAACACGGCCGGCGCGGCCGCAGTGGCAACAACCGGCCCATTTGACGGTGATGGTACTGGTCCGGCAGCCGATCTGTTCTAATCGGACACTGTACATCTGTAGGGATCTCGGGCCACACGTCCCGTTGTCGCGGGCGGGTATTCAACATGGAGAACACGGCGCGTAGTGGGACAGATCAACGCCTCATTCACCGCAATTCTAATGTCTATAGGACATATAAATTGGTGCGGTTATGCTTAAAGGGCATTTCGAGTCGGCAGGAGCGAGTATCGAAGTCGGTGCTGCTGACTGCCTCTTCCCCGTAGCGGAATTGGATGCGACCGTCCACCAGTATCGGGATGCCCAACTCGCGCTCAACGCCGTCGATGAGGAACGCGTGATTATACACGCGTCGACATAATATAATTAGATCTCCGGACGGAGGCGACCCGCCTACGCGAGTCGTATGAGTTAGGAAGTTTCCGACCCCTCAAAAACACCCGCCAAAATCATGATTACGTCGCTAGAAGGTCTGTAGGTGAAGAATTCGCACGGTTACGGTCCGTGCGTACTACGTATGGGTTGGGGCGGATTCGAACCTCAGTCACTCCGCTCGCTGACGCTCGCTCCGTTCCCTGCTTCGAATCCGCAGCATCCATTCCGGCGGCACGGCTCCTCGCTCGCGCCGCTCGCTCGTCGCAGTGTGCCGCCAGAAGTGGGTTAGGGCGGATTCGAACCGCCGGCCTGCTCCGTGTGAAGGAGCCGTCATAACCTGACTAGACCACCAACCCGCACACTCTAGCGTATCCGACTCCCAGACTTAAGCGTTACCTTGCGCCGAAGCTTCATTCCGCCCTCGAACGAATCCCTTGGCATGCCCCACGAACTCCGCGTTCTCGAACGCCTCCGGCAACAGGTCGCTAGCCTGCTTCACGCGCCGCTGTCGCTCGTCGGACTCTACGCCGAGCGGCGCACGCCCCCTTCGTCCGCAACCTCGTCTCCTCGCTCAAGTACCGGGCGTACAGGATGCCGCCGGAGACGACCGTCGCCAGCTGGGCCCGCTACCCGGAGGGCGCGCTCGCGAGCGACGACCAACTCCACCTCGCGTTGTACGCTGGGCGCGACCGCTCAACGACGGACGTGTACGCGCACTGGGAGCCGTCGTGGATCCGCCATCCGATCCGGCATTACCGGGCGACCGATGTCGACGCTCAGCGGGGTGTCGAGCGCGTCCGGTCGCTGTTCGAGGAGGCGGGCATCGAGTACGCGGTCGTCCCCGCAGAAGAGCGAATCGGCGTCGACGCGGACGCGACCGTCTCGGCCGACCGATCGCCGTCGATCCGGTAGTCGGCGGTCTACTCCGCGGCGGCGTCTTTGCCCCGGTACTCGGCGACGCGCTCGCGGGCAGACACGACGGCCTCGCGGGCCTCGCCCTCGGCGCGCTCTTCGAGCTGCTTCAGGTCACTCTGGAGCTTGTCCAGCCGCGACGGTTCCGGCTCTTCGTCCTCCCGGCCGACGAACTCTTTCACGCGCTTTTCGACCGGCTCCAGCTCCTCGGCGACGCCCGCTTTCGCGTGTTCCGCCGCTCGACCGAGGTAGTACCGCGCGTCTTCGAAGTGTTTGCTCATATTCCCTCTTTGGTGGAGGCCAAATGTAATCTTTGTGGCGGCAAACCGAGGACAGTATTTGGGTCACTGGCCGACGAGTCACTGCCGGGATCGGAGAATCTGCCCGTTTGGAGCCGCCACGGGCTGAATACCTGCCTGCGCTTCACCGCTGCGCGCGCGGCGGCAGCGGGTCGGCGTGGTCCGCGATCGCCTCGGCGACGCGGTGCGGGTGTTCGTGGACGACCCAGTGAGTGGCCTCGTCGATCGTGAGCAGGCGGCCGTCGGCACAGCGATCGACGCTCTCGCCGGCCAGCCGGCGCGCGAGGAACTGATCCTGCGCGCCCCAGATCACGAGCGTCGGAACGGTCACCTCCGTCCGCGCCGGCTCCGGGCGGTCACGGACGATCGCGCGATACCAGTTCACCATCGCCTCGAACGCGCCGTCGCGGTTCCACGCCCGGCGGTAACGCCGCAGGTCCTCGTCGGTGAAGGTGCCGGGCGCGCTCGTGTCGCGCAGCGCGTTCGTCGCGAGCCGCCAGTTTCCGGCGCTCGCGACCGCCTCGGGGAGCTTGGGAAGCTGGAACGCGAGCACGTACCAGCTCTTGAGCCGCTGGTCCCACGAGCGCCCGAGCGCGCGCTCGAAGACGCTCGGGTGGGGGACGTTGACCGCGACCAGCTCGGAGAGGCGAGCCTCGTGGTGTAACGCGAGCCACCACGCTACCGCCGCGCCCCAGTCGTGACCGGCGACGGCGGCCGTCTCGCGGTCGTAGGCGTCGATCAGGCCGACGACATCGCGCGCGAGTTCGTCGATACGATAGTCGCTCACGGCCGGGGGCTTCTCGGAGCAGTTGTACCCGCGCTGATCGGGGACGACGACGCGGTAGCCCGCGTTTGCGAGCGGCACGATCGCCTCGTGCCAGCCGTACCAGAACTCCGGAAACCCATGGAGCAACACGAGCAGCTTCCCGTCTTCGGGCCCGGCCTCGACGACGTGGAGCGTCGCGTCGTTCGTCTCGACGGCGTGGGAGCGACCCGGGACCGACTCCGGGATCTCGTCGGCGGCGATCGGCTCCTGGAGGCGTTCCTCGTCGACCACCTGCCCAGTCGGCGTCTCGCGCATACGAGCCTTGTGGGGCGAAGCCGACAAATAGCTACCTCGCGGTCCCACTTCGCTGATCGAAATCCTCAAGCCGCTGGCAGGCCCCCTTCGGGGTATATCCGCAATTTCCCGGGGATCGCTCGCCGAACGAGCAGTTCCGGGTGATTCGTCTCGTACTCCATGACATCCGACTCGACGACCGCTTCGGCCGCGGACGCGCCAGACGGGGACGCGACCGTCTCGAACGTCGTCCTCGTTACGGTGGACTCGCTGCGCGCGGACGCCGTCTCGCCATACGACGCCGAGCGCCACTCCCCGGTGATCGACGACCTCGCGGACGGCGGGACCGTGTTCGACCGCGCGTTCGCCACGGGCAACTGGACGCCGTTCTCATTTCCTTCGATCCTCGCCTCCGAGCCGGTGTTCGCCCGGTTGGGCGACATCGGCGTCGACGAGTCCGACACCCTCGCGGAGGCACTCTCCGAGGCGGGGATCGCGACCGGCGGGTTCAACGCCGCAAACGGCTTCCTCACCGACCACTGGGGATACCCGGACGGGTTCGACGAGTTCGAGTCGTTCGTCACGAGCGTCGGCTCCAGCGTGTACAGCCGCTATCTCGCCGCGCACCCGACCGTCGAGGCGTGGATCCAGCTCGCGACCTCGCCGGTCCGTCGATTCGGGTCGAAGCTCCGTGGTGACGACGACGACCGGCCGTTCCTCGACGCCTCGCGCATGTTCGACGTGGAGGACGCAGCGACCGAGTTCGTCGACGACGCCGACGAGCCGTTCTTCCTGTGGATCCATTACATGGACACCCATACCCCGTACGTCCCCGCGCCGCGGTACATCCGCGAGGTGTCGGACGGGATCGTCGGTACACATCAGATGCTCCACGCCCACGCCCGAACGAGTCTCGGGCTCGAAGTCGACGAGCGCACTCTCCGCGAACTGCGCACTCTGTATCAGGCGACGGTACGACAGGTCGACGCCAGCGTCGGCCGGCTGCTCGACGGTCTGGACGCCGCGGGCGTCGCCGACGACACCGCGGTGCTGGTCGCGGGCGACCACGGCGAGGAGTTTCAGGAACACGGCCACCTCGCGCATTATCCGAAGCTGTACGACGAGCTGATCCACGTCCCGCTCGTGGCGGACGTGCCCGGCCTCGACGGCGGGCGCGTCGACGGCCACGTGGGACTCGATGCCATCCCGCCCACGGTCGCCGACCTGTTGGGCGTCGAGCCGTCCGCGGAGTGGCACGGCGAATCGCTCTTACCGGCGCTCCGCGGCGACGCGGTGTCGACGAGAGACTCGGCAGACGACCCCGCCGCCGAACCGACCGACGACCCCGTCGTCTCGGTGACCGTCCGCGGCGAGGACGTGACCCAGCAGCCGATCCCGCGGTCGCTGTCGGACGGCGACCTGCTCGTCAGCGCGCGCGACAACGACTGGACGTACGTCGAGAACGTCGACGCCGACGCCGCCGAGCTGTACCACCTCCCCTCGGACCCGACACAACAGGAGAACCTCGCGGCCAACCCCGGCGAGCGGGCTCAGGCGGTCATCGACCGGCTGAAGCCGGTCGTCGACGCCCACGCGGAACTGCTCCGCGAGCGCGGCGCGGCGGCGGCAGCCGAGCGCGGCGAGGACGGCGATGACGAGGTCGACGAGGACCTCGAAGCCCGGCTGGAAGCGCTCGGGTACAACTGATGCTCCGTGCGACGTTACGCGGCTTCGCCGGCGGGCCGCTCGCGGCCCAGATGCGACGGTTCGTCGTCGTCGGCGCGTTCACCGCCGGGATACAGATGGTCCTGTTGTGGCTGTTCGAGGACGTCGCCGGACTGAATTACCTTCTCGCGGCGACGATCGCCATCGAGATCACGATCCTCCTCTCGTACGTGTTCAACAACGCGTGGACGTTTCGGGCGCGCCAGAACACGGGCATCTCCGAGTACTTCCGTGGCATGCTCAAGACGAACCTGATTCGCGGGACCGCGTGGCCGATCCAGATCGGCGTCCTCTACGCACTCGTCGAGTGGGGCGGGCTGGCGGCGCTCGCCGCGAACGTGCCCGCGATCCTCGTCAGCGGGCTGTACCGGTTCGTCCTCGACTATCGGTGGACGTGGGGGTGAGCCGGCGACGGAGTAGGGACAGACCGGTGACCGTTCGGCCCCACCGCTCAGAACGGCAGCCGCGGTTCGATGCGCTCGACGAGGTCGCGGACCGCCTCCTGTTTGTAGTAGCCGACCGCGGACGCGACCACGATGAGCACGAGGATCGCGATCGCCGAGCGGAACTGCCCGCTCGCGATCTCGCCGCCGGCGTGGACGGCCAGCACGTACGCTGGGAGTCGACCGATAGCAATGACGCCGATGAAGGTGGGCAGCGACCACTTTGTGAGCCCGCCGATGAAACAGATCGCGTCGTCGGGGAGCCCGGGGACGACGACGAACGCGAACAGCCCGGGGATGCCCACGGTGTCGACGAAGCCGTCGAACCGGGAGACGATGTCTTCGTGGAGGACGCTCTCGACGAAGGAACGGCCGAACCGCTTCGAGAGCGAGAACGCGATCGCGCTGCCGATGAGGACGCCGGTGAGACTGTACACGATGCCCCAGAACGAGCCGAAGAGGTACCCCGCGACCACGGCGACCACTTGCCCCGGAATCGGGGCGACGATGACTTGGAGGGCCTGAAGGCCGACGAAGACGAGGGGGGCGAAGATCCCGAATCCGTCGAGCCACGCGCGGAGGGCCTGCTGGTTGGTGAAGAAGCCGGCGTACCGGCTCACGAGGACGTAGATCCCGACCGCGAGGACCGCGACGCCGACTGCGGCCGCGATCCCCCGCCGGCGGTCGGCCCGCGAGGAGAAGAGTCTCATTCGGGTGATATCGGGTGATAGAAGGACTTGAACCTTACCAACGGGGCGACCGTCGCCGCGGGGGCCGCTCCGCCCTTTTATGACCGCGGGCCACGTCGCGGCCCGTACACAACTCATGTCCACTCGGCTCCGGCATCCGCTCGTCGCCGTCGTCGTGGCGCTCGCCCTGACGGGCCCCTGGATCGCGACGTTCTTCTCGTACGGCGGGTACGGGACGGTCCACCCCGGCGAGAACATCGCGCCGCTGGTCGCGGTCCTCGTCGCCGGGCTGTCCATCCTCGGGGCGGCATTTCTGCTCGCGTGGGCGGCCGAGACTGCCGAAAAGGACGTCCCGCAGGCGTTCGCGATCGCCGTCCTCGCGGTGCTGGCGGTCGCTCCCGAGTACGCCGTCGACGCGCTGTACGCGTGGGAAGCCGGTGCCGGCTCGGTCAGCGCCGGCAACCTCGCGGTCGCGAACATGACCGGCGCGAACCGGATCCTCATCGGCCTCGGCTGGTCCGGCATCGCGCTGCTCACCATCTATCGGGCCGCAGCCACGAACGACCCGGCGGTCGAGCGTCGGTCCGGTGTGTTCGGCGACGCGGTCACGCTCGACCGAGACCTCGCGACCGAGATCACGTTCCTGCTCGTCGCCACCGCCTACGCCTTCTTCATCCCGCTAAGCGGCGGGATCGGCCCGGTGGACACCGTCTTCCTCGTCTGCCTGTTCGTCCTCTACGTCTCGATCGTCATCCGAGGTGACGTCGAGCCGCCGGAGGCCCACGGCGGCGTGGCCGCCTACTTCCAGAAGCTGTCGAAGCCGCGTCGGATCGGTGCCGTCTTCGCCGGGTTCGCCTTCTCGGGGGCGATCATCTTCACCGCGGTCCACCCGTTCGCCGAGGGGCTCGAAACCCTCGGGCTACAGTACGGGATCCCGGAGTTCTTTATGATCCAGTGGCTCGCCCCGCTCGCCTCCGAGAGCCCCGAGCTGATCGTCGTCGCGTACCTCGTCAGCAAGGCGCGCTCGACCGCCGGGTTCAACGCGCTCATCTCCTCGAAGCTCAACCAGTGGACGCTTCTCGTCGGGACTCTGGCCGTCGTCTACTCCGTTTCGGCCGGCGCGATCGGCACCCTCTCGTTCGACGCCAAGCAGGCTGCGGAGATCTGGATCACGGCCGCACAGAGCTTCTTCGCGATCGCGATCATCGTGAACTTCGAGATCAAGGTCCGCGAGGCGGTCGGGCTGCTCCTCCTGTTCGCCGCGCAGGTGCTGACGGAGTTCTACATCGTCCGAACGTACGCCGAGCCCGCCGCCGCCGAGCTGAGCATGACGGTGCTGTACGCGTTCACCGTCGTGTACGCCCTCCTCGGAATCGCGCTGTTCGTCAAGCGTCGGCGGAGCGTCGACGAACTCGTGCGGCGCACGATCCGGACCGGCCGGACTGCGCTCGGCGGAGGCAGCGAGCCGCGGCCGGAGCGCGCGGACTGACGGGTCGCGGCGTCTCCTCGTCCTCGCGTCAGATGCGATCGGCCGGTCAGTCTGGTCTCGGTTCCACTTCCTGGTCGCCCTCTCTCACGCCAGCGGCTCGTCGCTCCAGTAGGCCATTCGCATCGGGATCCCTTCGCTGTCTCCGTAAGTCGCGTCCCCGGGCAAGAATCGGAGTTCGTCGCCGGCGTGGCGGGCGACCACCGCCAGCCCGAGCGCGTCGACGGCGTCGTCGACGGTGGGGTCGGCGGTCACCCCTTCGTCCGGGGAATCGCCCGCTGCGGTCCCGGGTTCGGCGTCGACCAGTTCCCGACAGATCCGGCCGAGCGTGGCACCCGGATCCGTAAGATGGCCGTCGAGCGCGTCGAGGCGCTCGCCGACGCCTCGGGCCGTTGTCTTCGAGCGGTCGAGCGGCGACCCGTTGAGGCCGCGGAAACACACCTCGGGGTGTGCCTCCATCACGCGCTCCCGCGCCGCCTCGTCTTCGCGGAGGAACGCGTCGACCGCACCGACCGCCGGCGCGATGTGGTACGACTGCCGGCTGAGTCCCTTGTCGAGGTCGGCGCGATTCCGCTCGCTCACCGTCTCGTAGTCGGCGTCGTCGCGCGCCAGCTCGCACGCTCCGCGCGAGGGCACGGGGAACACGCTGCTCGGACGTTCGGCGGCCGCCCGCGCGGCCGCGTCGACCGCCTCGCGTTTCGCCAGCGTCTCGGCGTCGTCGGGGAGGCCGATCGGCACGTCGACGAGGATCCGGTCGACGCCGTCGTTCCAGAGGGCTTTTAGATCCGCTTCGAGGCGGCATGTCGGATCACTGTCTCCGTCGAACACGACTGCGATCCACGCGCCGCCCGCCCAGTCGACGCCCGCGACGGTCTCGATTGACATCGATCGATTCAGGGTCCCCAGTCGGAAGTGGTTGCTGGGCGAGAGAGTAGGACCGTTTCGAATTGTTGGGCCCAGTCGCTTTCGGGGTCGGTGTACGGGGAGAAACGAGTGACGAGAATCGGAGCGAGACGAAATTCGTCGATAGTCTGAGCGTGTGGGACTTTCTGTCTTCTCTTAAAATATAGCAGAGAAAATTTATGCCTAGATCAAGCAGTTAAGGTATGATCTCACGTCGTCATTTAATACATCTGGGTACTGTATCGATAGTATCCGGCTTGGCTGGATGTACATCGATTCCAGCATTCGGAACAGTTGGACTCAGATTTCGAAATTATAGAGAAGAGTCGTGTAGCCCTCAAGTACAAATTGAGATACTTGGTACGACGGTTCTTGATCAGGAATTTGAATTACGATCTGGAAGCCCAGACAACCCGTATTCAAGAATAGAACCAGATGCTGTCTCTAATGTCCCTACCGGTGTTGATTACACGGCTAAGCTCTTCCTCAATGGGGACGAAGTGAAGTCTATTGAGGGGACTGCTGATTGCGTTGGAAGACAAGGAGATTTTGACGAAGAAATCGATATCAACATTAGATACGGTAGACATGAAGAAATATTGATGGATGGGTCCAAATGCTAATGACCTGATGTTGAACATATCGTCGAATAGTATCCAATAAAGAGTATAATCGGGTAGTGGGCCGGCACGAATTTGAATCGTGGTTACGGCCACCCGAAGGCCGAAGGATACCAAGCTACCCCACCGGCCCGCACCTAACTGAAAGCCGCTCGTTCTCTTAATCCTTCCGAAAGGGGGGCGATACGCGGCTGCCGGATATCGTACCGGTGGGACCGACGACGCCGCTGTCCCGGAAACAGTACGTGATGCGTGGTGGTGCGGTTCCGGCGTGAACGTTCTCGAAGCGGTTCGGCCGCTCGCTACGACGTAGTCGCTGTCGAGAACACGACCGCCGAAGCCCCAGCCGCGAGGCGGGCAGACGCTCGCTGTGGACTCCCTCGCGCGGTGCTCCTTGCGGTCGCCGGTGGCGACCGCTCGGAGGCACGCGCCACCGCACATTCTGTTATGATCTCTCGTCGTCGTTCCCGGACTCCGCCGCGTCTTCGGTCCCGAAGTACCGATCGCGGTGCTTTCGGCATCCGGGGTTGAACGCAGTCCCACACGCGGGACAGTTGTCTTCGTCGCTATTGAGGTACTGCCGGGCGGTCAGCGTCGTTCGACAGACCCCGCACAGGACCGCCGGCTCGTCGAACCGCTCGCGGGGCCACGGGACCGCCTCGTGGTCGGTCGCGGCGTCGTGACAGGCGTCACAGGGGTAGTACGTCCCACAGCAGCCGAACCGGAGCGCGATCACGTCGACGGGGTCGTCCCAGTGGGCACAGCGCGTCTCGGAGTCGACGGAAATTCCGCGCAACGGGAGTGTAAAGCGCGGATCGGTGTCGGGTGTGGTCGTCGTCTCGCGGTCCGCTCTCGGCTCGTCAGTAGGTGGCGTAGCCATCGGTGTCGAGCCAGTTGTGAACCACCGTGATCGCGTGGTCGGCGTGGAGCAGTTCGGGTCCGACGCGGAGGCGGCGCTCGGCGCGCTCGGCGATCGACCCGGCCTCCTCTGGAGTGAAGTCGTGGTGGTCTGAGAGGACGAACACGGGGTCGGTCGGTGGCTCGGCGTCGACGAGCGGGTCGCCCGCCTCGTGAAGTTGGACGAGCGTGCCGTCGGGGCCGCGACCGCCGGAGCCGCCCTCCCCGCCACCCACGAGCCGGTCGAGCGTCGCGTCGAGCCCCATCCGGCGGAGTTCGACGCCCGGCGAGACGTCCGCGGGCATGTGGCCGATGGCGTCGTCCTGCGCGGCGAGCGCGTCGCGGACCCGCGCGGCGACGTTGCGCTCGTCGGGGTGGAGGTGCCGGAGCGCGTCGGAATCGAAGGTGACGGTGAACGCGTCGGCGATCACGAGGTGGACCCGGACCGACTCGCGGATGCCGTGCGAGAGGAAGACGCCGGCGCTGACACACCGGCAAAGCAGGTCAAGCCGTCCGGCTCCGGGCACGTCCGACAGCGAGATCGCGTCGGGGTCGGTGGGCACGTCGCGGCCGATGACGACGAACTGGCGCATGTCCTCGCGTCGCCCCCGATCGTCATAAGGCGTGCGACCCAACCCCCGCTATGAGTCTCACCGGACTCTGTCAGGTCTGCGAGGCGGCGACCGCGACGCACACCTGCGATCGCTGCGGCCGCGCCGTCTGTGACGACCACTGGGACGAGACGACCCGCGCCTGCGCCGACTGTGCTGCCGGGCGCGGATAGGGAAGATAGGCGGTGTTACCGATGTCGGTTCAGCCGCTTCGTGAGCCGCTTGGCCGCGTCGCCCGCAGCGCCGAAGTACGTCGCCTCGTCGTCGGGACGGCTCGACTCCTCGCCGGCGAAGATGATCCCACGCGAGGAGTTCACGAGGCCGACGTCGACCGGGAGGTCCGGTCGCGAGGCGAGTCCGTGTTCGACCGCGGCCTCGACGTCGCCCCCCTGCGCGCCGACGCCGGGGACGAGAAACGGGATCTCGGGGACGATCTCGCGGACCGTCTCCAGCTCCTCGGGCGCGGTCGCGCCGACGACGAGCCCGACGTTGTCGTTCGCGTTCCAGACGTCCGCGAGCGCGGCGACGCGCTCGTAGAGCGGTTCGCCGGAGGCGAGTTCGAGGTCCTGGAAGTCCGCCCCGCCCGCGTTCGAGGTGCGACAGAGCGCGAACACGCCCTTGTCCGCGCGATCGAGGAACGGCTGGAGCGAGTCGCGACCGAGGTACGGGTTCACCGTGATCCCGTCGACCCAGTCGAGCGCCTCGGCGTACCGCCGCGCGGTGTTCCCGATGTCGCCCCGCTTGGCGTCCAGCAGGACGGGGACGCCCTTCCCCTCGGCGTAGGCCGCGGTCTCGCGGAGCGCGCGCCAGCCGTCGGGGTCCTCGTAGAAGGCGGCGTTCGGCTTGTAGCAGGCGGCGTGTTCGTGGGTCGCGTCGATGATCCGGCGGTTGAACGCCCACCGCGGGAGGTCGGCGTCGGCCACGTGCCCGGGGAGCCGGCTCGGGTCGGGGTCGAGACCGACCGAGACGACGCTGTCGACCGCCTCGATCCGGTCTGCGAGGGTCTCGAAGAAGTCCATACGCGTCCTGTGGCGGCCGGCGAACTAACGGTTGTGTTCCGCCGTCGGATCGGCCGCGTCGCCGGTCGTGGCCCCAAGTCACATAAATAGCCGCTAGCGGCATCCGAGCCGGAGTTATAACGGCTCGCTTCGTCAGGGCAGGGGCTTTCACGTCGGCTCGCAAGCGTACCGTGACAGAGGCTCGTTGAGACACACTACATCCAACCAGTTTCGGCCGTGACAACGGGACCGATTACTCACTCAGCTTCGCTACCGTCTCGTCACCCGATTCTGTGACGTCGAGAAGGCCATCACCGGCCAGGTCTGCCAGAAGTCCCTCTAACCACTCTCGTCCGTGTTCCCCGTCCGGTGAATAGTCGACGCGAATCTTCGGCCCGAGTTCATCGAGTGTGAGTTCATCGCGGTTCGAAAGAGCACGAACGATTCGACCACGGAACTGCCGCCGGCTCCCCTCGAAGCTCGGCTGTTCGGGGACGTCCGGCGCGGTGAAGTCGCCGGTTTCGTAGGCGTAACACCACTGCCGCCACGGACACCCTTCCTCGTCGCACCGGGGCGTTTTCCGACAGGCCACGCCCCCCAGTTCCATGATGGCGTTGTTCCAGACGCGGGATCGACCGTCCGGCATGAGGGCGTTCGCTACCTCCTCGTGCGGCGGGTCGTCCGTATTACGGATTTCCGCAAATGCGCGGTACAGCACGCGCTTCACGTTGGTGTCGACGACGGCGTCGCCGTTGTCGAACGCGAACGACGCCACCGCGTTGGCGGTGTACGGCCCGACGCCCATCAGCTCGCTCAGTCCGTCGGGGTCCCTCGGGAACGCGCCGTCGTACTCGGACTCGACTTGCCCCGCCGCCTCGTGGAGGTACTTCGCGCGGTTGTTGTACCCGAGCGAGTGGTTCGACCAGAAGGCGACCACGTCGGCGCGGTCGGCCGTCGCGAGGGCCGCGGTCGTCGGCCACTCGTCGAGGAAGTCCTCCCACGCCGGCACGACACGGTCGAGCTGGGTCTGCTGGCTCATCACCTCGCTGACGAGGATCTCGTAGGGGTCCTCCGTGCGCCGCCACGGGAACTCCCGATGATCGGCCTCGTACCAGTCGACGAGCGCGTCGCGGACCGCGCCGAGGTCGGCCGGAAGCTCCGGCGCGTCGCCCTCGCCGCCGTCCGCCTCGGCGTCGCCGCCAGAGCCGATCTCGGCGTCGTCGTCCGCGGCCGCACCGTCCGAATCGCTCATACCTCCGGTCCGGGCGGCGACGGTTTATCGGTGCTGGTCGCCGCCGGTGCGGACCGGCGTCATCGGACCACCGCCAGGTACTCCCGGAGTTCGTCCCGGCCCTCGAGTATCTCGCCCTCCCTGGACCGGGTCTGGATGTCCTCGTGGAATATCTCCTCGACCGCCTCCAGTCGACCCTCGTCGAGGATTTCCGTCGGGTAGCGCCGGTACAGTTGGCGGTTGTGGGCCTCGCACTCGGCCGCCAGCTCCGGGTCCGACAACGACGCGATCACCGCCTCTGCGTCGTCGAGTAGCCCGTCGCTGGCGACGAGCGTCGTCCACGCGTGCGACCGGAGGACATCGACGGCGTCGCGGGCGGCCCCGCCGACGAGGAGGTCCACGGCGAGCGCGTCGGCGTCAGCGACGACGCGGGCCGGACTCGGATCGAGGGGATCGGAGACCGCCCCGTCGTCGACCGCACTCCCGACGTCGCCCTCGTCGCCGCCGTCGCCCTCGTCGTCCGGGGTCGGTGCCGACCGCACCTCGTTGAGCGCGCGTCGCACGTCCGCCGCGTCGATGTCGCCGCCGACCGCCGTCGCGCGGTCGAACAGGTCGCCGAATGTCATACCCGCCGGTCGGTTCCCCGTCGATATCGTCCTTGCGGCCGCGGCGCGGTCGGGGTCGCTGACTCGAACGCCACTGGTCGCCGACTCGAACGTCATCGGTCGCCGACTCGAACGTCACCGGTCGCCGCCCCGGACGTTATCGGTCGCCGCGCTGAAGGGGTCGACGTGAGCGACCGATCACCCGATGACCCGACCGTCGCCGTCCCGCAGATATCCGTCGACGACCTCGACGTCGAAGCGAACGTCGACCGGATCCAGAGCCGCGCCGCCGCTCTCTCTCCGGCCGTCGACCTCGTCGTCTTCCCCGAGTACGCGCTCACGGGATTCGCGGCCGACGAGCGCCTCAAGGCGGCCGCGCTCCGGCGGGACGAGGCGCACAGACGACTCGAAACCGTCGCCGAAGCGGCCGACGCGGCCGTGATAGCGGGGTACGCGGAACGGGAGGGAGGAACCGCGTACAACGCGACCGCGCACGTCCCGCCCCCGGACCGGTCCCCGACCGACGACCGCGGGGCGGCCTCCGTCTACCGCAAGCGACACCTGTGGGACGAAGAAGGCGAGTGGGTCGAGCCGGGGGACGACCGCGTCGTCGTCGAGACGGCCGCCGGCCCGACCGGCCTGTTGACCTGTTACGACCTCAACTTCGTCGCGGAGAGCGCGTGGTTCGCCGAGCGCGCGGTCGATGCGCTGGTCGTCGTCGGAGCGTGGCCCGCGGACCACGCCGCGAACTGGCGGCTCCTGTGCCGCGACCGCGCGCTCGACGGCGTCAGGTGGGTCGTCGGTGCCGGCCGGACCGGGACCGCGGGCGGTCGCCGGGAAGCCGCCGAAGCCGCGTACGCCGGCAACTCCCTCATCGCGCGGCCCGACGGGGCGGTCGCGGATGAACTAGACCGGGAGCCGACGACGCTGACCGCGACGCTCAACCGCGACACGCTCGCCACACAGCGGGACCTCGTCGGGGCCGTGGACGGCGCGTAGAAAATAATTTTGTTAATAACGAAAGAGTAGTTTCTACCGTAGTAACCGTTAAGTGGGTCGCGCGCCTATACACAAGCGAAATGAGTACCCAAAAGCAGGCCCGACAACGGTACGGCGACGTTCACGAGAGCGAAGCGCTCCGCGTCCCCGAGGAGAAGGCCGAACAGCTCGTCGACGCGCTCAACAACGATCTGGCCGCGACGTACGTCCTCTACCACCAGATCAAAAAGCACCACTGGCTCGTCGAGGGCGCTGAGTTCCTCGGCATCCACGAGTACCTCGGCGAGGTCGCGGTCGACCTCGAAGAGGACGCTGACGTGCTCGCAGAGCGCGCGCAGGCGCTCGGCGGCGTGCCCCTCTCCGGCGGCGCGAACTACGAGGAGCACGCGCCCGTGACCTCCGAAGACGCCGACGCCTACGACATCCGCACATCGCTGGAACACGACCTCGAAATCTTCGGCGACATCACCGAGCAGCTCCGCGAGCACATCCAGCTCGCTAACAACCTCGGCGACTACACCACCGAGGAACAGCTCCGCGAGATCCTCGAAACCGTCGAGGAACACGGTCACCACATCGAACACTACCTCGAAGACGACACGCTCGTCACGAGCGAGACGCTCGAATAGACCGACCGCGGCGGGCCGGCAACGACCCGAACGCTGACCCCGATTTTTCCGACCGATCCGTTTCGACCGTACGGAGCCGTTCGGCTCGCGATCAGCCGAGGTCCGGCGTCCGCTCGCCCGCGGGGATCACGGTCTCCAGCCAGTTTTCCTCCGGCGGGAGCGGACAGGAGAACGTTTCGTTGTAGGCACAGAAGGGGCTGTACGCGAGGTTGAAGTCGACGACGACGACGGTGTTGCCGTCGTCGAGGTCTCGCTCGGGCGTAAGCTCCATGTACCGGCCTTGCCGGTAGGTCTGTTGGCCCGTCGTCTTGTCGCGGAAGGGGACGAAGACCGGCCCGTCGTCCCCCTCCTGTCGGTAGCCCGCGAGCGTGTGTTCCTCGCCGCCGACCTCGAACGCGAAGGTGACGACTCGGAGGTACCGGACCGGGTTGCTCGCGGTCGTCTCCATCTCGACCGGCTCCGGCTCGTCGTGGACGGTGACGGTCGCCTCCATGCGGTAGGTGGGATCCGGCTCGAAGTAGTCGAGTCCGCCGAACTCGTCGCGCTGCTCCGGCGGGATCGGCGACTGCTGGTGTTCGGCGAAGAACTCGTCTTTCTCCCGGCGGTTCGCGCGGAGGCGCTCGGCGTAGTCGTCGCTCATACCCGGTCCAACGGTCGCCCGCGGTTTCAGGTCCGCGGTTCGGCAGTCGGACCGGACGGGACCGAAGTCGTCGGCACGGACGACGCCGACGGACTCGCCGTCCTCACAGCGTCTGGAGGTCCGCGAGGCAGTCGTCGAGGTCGCGGTTCGAGGTCGCCAGCGAGACGCCGTCGACGCGGGCGAGGTCGGCGGCGTGGTCCCACAGGTCGCCGTCCTCGATCCCGTGAAGCACGACCGCGTTCGGCGTCGGACTCACGACTCGCAGCGCGACGAGCGGGGACTCCCCGCGGGTCACCTGCGTGAACACGAGCGCGCGGTTCGTCGACTGGCCGTACAGCCGGTAGAACTCCTCGCTCGACAGCCGCGTGATCGCTTGGATCGAGTCGATCACCGTGTGGCCGTTGACATGGTCGTGTTCGCCGCGGACGATCTCCGTCGCGTCCATCGCCTCGTAGAACTCCTCTAACGGGACCGCCGTCGAGTACTCACGGAGGTCGTGGACGATGTCGCTCTCGAACCCGGCCGAGAGCACCCTGGCGTGCTGGCGGAGCCGCCCGCCGCCCCGACGCTCGTCGATGTCGAGAAGCCCGTCAACGGTCCGACGCACGACCCCGATCCCCGGACTCTCGCGGCGACCACTCTCGTAGTCGGAGACGACCGACGAGGAGACGCCGAGCTGGTCGGCCAGCTCCGTCTGCGAGACGTCGAAATCGGTCCGCCACTTCCGGAGGGTCGCCCCCGGGTCGTCGCTGAGCGTTATCTCGCCGGCGATCCGGCGGGAGAGCTCTTCTCGTGCGTCGCTCATACCGCGAGTTGAGGACCGAGCGCCGCAAAAGGCTACCGTTCGTCGCGCGTCGACGCTGCGGGTCGTCGAGCGCCGTCCGCGCGTCCCCGAGCGCCGTCCGCGCGTTCCCGAGCGCCGTCCGCCCCTTCCGCGAACCGGGCGTCACTCCAAGTACAGCGAGTAGACGATGACGGCGAAGCCGACGGCCGTGAGGAGGCCGTCGATCGCGATCCCCACCGTGAGGCCGGCCCCGATGATCTGGTGAGAGACGCCGCCCAGCAGCGCCCCGACGGTGACGACGCCGAATCCGATGCCGAGTTCCCGCAGCGACCGGTCTCCAGTCCGGTCGTACGCGCGGAGCGCGTAGTAGGTGATGCTGCCACCGAGCACCAAGATGGCGGTCTTTGCGGCGATGATCGTCAGGTTGATATACGGGTTCATGTTTCCTCTCGTAGCTCAGACCACAGGTCGGCCAGTCGCTCGTCTCGGGTCCGCTCGGGCCGAGAGAACTCCACGTCGAACTCGCGACGGTCCTCGGCGTTCTCCGCGCCGTCGTCGACGGAGACGGCGACGGCGTCGAACGAAACCGAGTACCGCGTCGTGTGTTGTCCATCCCGCCGGATGTCGGTCGACTCCGCCAGCAGGGAGGCGTCGGTGAGCTTCTCTAACTTCCGGTAGGTCGTCGACAGGGGAATGTCACACTCCTCGGAGAGCTCGCTCGCGGTCTTCGGCTCGGTGAGCGCCGCGACGATCCGACGGGCCGCGTCGTCGGCCAGCGCGTCGAGCACCTCGTCGACCGACGGCGGCTCCGGGCCTTGCGACGGATCCCGCACCATGCCTGACGGTTCGCCCCTCCGAACTTAAAGGATCGAACATCGTCCGACGACGGCCGCTGCGCCCCCCGTCGCTGCCCGGCGTCGGCGGACGGCCGCGATGCCGCCCGCTTTTGTGTGGTGCCGCCGTATGGCGTATCGATGGACTCGTGGAAGCGTCGCGTGGTGTCGTACGTCGCGTTCCTCGGTGTCGTACTCGCGTTCACCGCGTTCACCTACCGGTGGGGGATGCGCGTGTTCGAGAGCGACCCGCGCACGCTGACCGAGTCGTTCCAGTTCGCGATCGAGATGTTCACCACGACCGGCTTCGGCGGCGACGCCGCCGACTGGCAGAGCCAGGAGATGCACGCGTTCATCGCCGTCATGGATCTGGTCGGCATGATGCTTCTCATCGGCGCGCTGCCGGTCGTCGCCACTCCGCTCCTCGAGTCCGTCTTCTCGACGACCGCCCCCCGGTCGCTTCAGGACGACGCGACGGGGCACGTCGTGGTCCGTTCCGACACCACGCGCTCCGACGCGCTACTCGACGAGTTCGAGTCCGAAGGCGTCCCGTACGTGGTCGTCGAGCCGGATCCCGACCGCGCGCTGGCGCTGTACGAGGCCGGCCACAGGGTGATCCGCGCCGACCCCGAGACGACCGCGGGGCTGGAAGGGGCACACCTCGGGTCGGCGCGCGCGCTGGTCACCGACGTCTCCGACCGCGTGGACGCCAGCATCGTCCTCGCCGCGAAGGAGCTGTCGACGGACGTCCGCGTCATAAGCGTCGTCAAAGACCCCGGCCGCGAGCGGTACCACCGGCTCGCCGGGGCCGACGAGGTGCTTTCCCCGCGGTCGCTGCTGGGCGAGCGCCTCGCCTCGAAGGTGACGACGGCCGTGCGGACCGACCTCGACGAGGCGGTCGCGATCGGCGAGTCGCTGCGGATCGCGGAGGTCTCGGTCCACCACGGGAGCGGCCTCGCCGGGTCGACGCTCGCCGGGAGCCGGATCGGCGAGCGGACCGGGGTCGACGTGATCGGTGCGTGGTTCAGCGGGGCGTTCGAGGCGGCACCGCCGCCGGACGCGACGCTGTCGGCCGGTACCGTCCTGCTCGTCTCGGGGACCAAGGGACAGGTGGAGCGGCTCGTCGATCTGACCAACTCCGCGTCGCGGCGGTTCGGCGCTGGCGAGACGGTCGTCGTCGGCCACGGACGGGTCGGGAAGACGGTCGCGGACGCGCTCGGGGCCGCCGACCTCCCCGTCACCGTCATCGACCGGGAGGACGGCGAGGCTGTCGACATCGTCGGCGACGCGACCGACCCGGAGACGCTGCGGGCGGCCGGCGTCGCCGACGCCCAGACCGTCGTCCTCGCGCTCCCGGACGACGCGACCACCGAGTTCGCAACCCTCGTGGTCCGCGACCTCGCCCCGAACGTAGAGATACTGGCGCGGGTCGCGGACCCCGAGAGCGTTCCGAAGATGCACCGCGCCGGCGCGGACTACGTCCTCTCCCTCTTGCTCGTGACCGCCCGGATGTCGGCGTCGGCCGTCCTCACGGACCGGGACGTGCTCTCCTTAGACACCCACGTCGAGATCGTCAGGAGCGAGACGCCGACGCTGGTCGGCCGGACGATCGGCGAGGCGAACGTCCGCGAGCGGACCGGCTGTACCGCCATCGCTATCGAACGGGACGACAAATTCGTCACCGACATCGGGCCGGAGACCCAGATCGAGCGGGGCGACGAGCTCGTCGTCGCCGGCACCGACGAGAGCGTCCGGGCGTTCGAGCGCGCGTTCGCCTGAGGCCGCCGTTCGCGCGCGGCGCGTTTCGCCGCCACGCCGGGACGAGTCGAACGGTTCAAGTATTCGCTGGCTGTTCATATCCGTATGAAAGACCAGGGACGCTCCACGCGCAAGCGCACCGGCGGCCGACTCAAGCACGCCTCGAACAAGAAGCGCCACCAGCTCGGCCGCGAGCCGGCCGAGACGACGGTCGACGAGACGCGCCTCCAGTACATCGACGCCCGCGGCACGGACGAGAAGGTCCGCGCGCTCTCGACGAACGTCGCGCAGGTCGCCGACGGCGGCGAGGTCACCGAGGCCGAGGTCGAGAACGTCGTCGACAACCCCGCGAACGTCAACTACGCCCGCCGGAACATCGTCACAAAGGGTGCGGTCATCGAGACGTCCGCCGGCCGCGCGCGCGTCACCTCGCGACCCGGCCAGACCGGTCAGGTCAGCGCCGTCCTGCTCGACTGAGTTCGCGTCCGCCTTTCTGAAGGTATTTCTCCCCGCCGTACCATTACCGACACGTGTACCTCGGCGTCGACGAAGCCGGCAAGGGACCCGCGCTCGGACCGATGGTCGCGGCCGCGGTGATCGCTGACCCCGCGGGCCTCCCAGGCGACGTGGACGACTCAAAGCGGATCGCCCCGGCGAGACGCGAGTCGATGGCGGCGGCCCTCGGGGAGGACCCCGATGTCGCCGTCGGCGTCGCCCGCGTCGAGCCGGCCGAGATCGACCGTCCAGACACCGACATGAACACGCTCACCGTCCGCGGACAGGCGCGGGCGGTCCGGGCGGCGCTCGCCGACCGCCCCGCCGGGGTCGCCGAGCCGGTCCGCGTCGTCGCCGACGCGGGCGACACCAGCGAGGAGCGGTTCGCGCGGCGGCTCCGCGAGTTCGTCGCGGAGGGCGAGAACGGAGAACGACCGGAGGACGGTGATTCCGTTCCCTCGGTCGACGTGACTGCCGCACACGGGGCTGACGAGAACGACCCGCTCGTCGGTGCCGCGAGCGTCGTCGCCAAGGTGACCCGCGACGCCGCGATGGTGGCCGTCGACGCCACGTACCCCGAGTACGACGACATCGGCAGCGGCTACCCGAGCGACCCGGCCACCCGGTCGTTCATCGCCGCGTACGTCGGCGACCACGAGACGCTGCCGGACTGTGCGCGCGAGTCGTGGGCCACCTGCGAGGACGCGCTGGCGGCCGCCGAGCAGTCGGCGTTAGACGAGTTCTGACCGGTCGTGGAGGGCGAGCGGGCCTCCTCAGCGTGTCAGAGCAGTCCCGCCGCGACCCCGCCGACCGCCCCGACGAACGTCTCCCACACCGAGAAGCCGGTCGCAATCGACAGCACGGTGTCCGCACCGAAGAAGGCGAAAAGCAGCGCGGAGCCGAGGTGCGCGAGCCGCATGTCGACCCGCCCCGCGAAGGCGTGGAAGAAGTAGGCGTTCGCGAGGCTGACCGGGATGATCGCGAGCATTTCCCCGACCCAGATGGCGGAGGTCGCGCCGTACTGGACCGCCAGACCGATGGTGACGAGCTGGGTCTTGTCGCCGAACTCGCCGGTCGCGGTGAGCGCGAAGATGGGAAGGAATCCCCCGAGAGACCCGCTGTACCGGTCGAGACATCCAGGAAGCGAGGGGTCGTCGAACGCCGCCAGTCCGCCGTCGGTGCGCTCTTCGCCCCTCCCGTCACCCGCCGCTTCGCGCGACGGGGCGGAGCGGTACAGCAGGACCGCGAAGGCAAAGAACAGCACCACAGTCACCGCGTCCAGCGCGAGCGGCGGGAGCGCCGACTGGAGGGCCTGTCCGAACGCGATCTCGACCGCGGTCCAGCCGGCGAACGCGGACCCCGCAGCGGCGACGACGACCTTTGGGTCGTACTTCGTCGCGAGTCCCGCGATCATCAGTTGGGCCTTCTCGCCCGGCAACACGGCGAGCTGAGCGGCGAACGCGACGGCGATTATCTCGACGTAGCCGGTCATGCGTCACCCGCCTCCTGTCCGTCCGTCGTCGCCGTCGAATCCGCCGCGCGGCGGACGTACACGCGGTCCGCGACCGCCTCCGGGAGGCTGTGTTCGGCCCCGTCATCGGTTAAGAGCGTAACCAGTCCGAACGACCTGACATCGGCGACCTCGACGGTCGTTCCGGGCGTGATGTTTGCGTCGACGAGGAACTCCAACACGTCGGGGTCGCGGTCGCTCACGCGGACGACCGTCCCCCGTTCGCCCGGCTCCAGCGCCGCGACGAGCGTCGTCTCGGAGCCGTCCGGCGTCGACAGGTCCGCCGGCGGGATCGGGTCTCCGTGGGGGTCGGCCGCCGGATAATCGAGGAGGCGCTCGACCCGCCGCGTGAACTCCTCGCTGACGTGGTGTTCGAGCGCGTCGGCCTCGTCGTGGACCTCGGTCGGCCCGTAGTCCAACTGCTCCGCGAGGAACGCCTCGATCAGTCGATGTCGACGCACGACCTCCAGCGCGGCGACCTCGCCGGCGGGTGTGAGTTCGACCCCCGTGTACTTCTCCCGCGAGAGCAGTCCGCGGTCGGCGAGCGTCTCCACCATGCTCGTCACGGTCGCGGGGGTCTTCTCCAGCGCCTCCGCGATCTGCGAGGTCGAAACGGGGGGGCCGCTCCGCGACTCGATCCGATAGACCGCCTTGAGATAATCCTCGACGGCGTCGGTGGGCATGGACGGTTTTGACTGGTCTAAATTAATAGTTTGTCGGATACGCGTTCGCCTCGTGAGGGACGCGGCTTTTCGTCCGCTCCAGACAACGAACGCAAGACTCGCGTCGATATCTGCGACAGAACTGCCCGATTGTCGCGACGCCCCGAAAGGGCGACGCGGACGACGAACGCGAGATACCTCATCGCGACGGGAGAAGGAGCGGCGCGAGAAGGAGCGGCGCGTGAAGGAACGACGAAGCGTGACAGAGTGTCCGGAGGCGGACTCTCTCCGGTCGCCGGTCACCTGACCGTTAGCAGGCGGCGGAGGATGTCTCCGTACGCGGGGCGGGTGACCAGCACGCCGATCAGTACGCCGAGGATGGTGAAGATGGCGAACCCGGAGAGATCCCCGAGCGAGAGCACCATGAGCGGCGACATCGCGATGATGGTCGTGGCCGCGGCCGCGCCGATGACCCAGAAGGCCTGACGGAACCGCGAGTCGAACACGGTCCGCGAGCTCACGTCGCCCTCGCTCATCACCTGGTCGGCGATGATGACGAGGTCGTCGACGCCGGTCCCGACGACCGCGATGAAGCCCGCGATCACCGCGAGTTCGAGCGGGTACCCGAGCAGCGCGGCGAACCCGAGCAGCGCATACACCTCGGCCAGCGCCGTGACGATCATCGGCAGGGCGACGCGCGGCTCGCGGTAGCGGAGGAACACCATCCCCGCGACGGCGAACACCGAGAGAACCCCGATGACGAGCGAGTACGTCCGGAAGTTCTCCCCCTGCGAGGCCGAGATGGACGAGGAGGTCCCCTCGCCGCTGATGTCGAGGTCGGCCGGGAGTGCGCCGGCGCGGAGGTTCAGCGAGATGGTCTGGGCCTCGCTGAACTCGCCGGTCGTGAGCCGGAACCGACCGGTCTCAGCCCACGAGCCGTCGCCCATGCTGTCCGCGAGCCCCGAGTCCATCCCGAAGGAGTTGACGACCTCGTCGTTGACGACGAGCAGCAGGCACGGGTTCCGCTCGCCGGTGAGCGACCCGTTGACGTACTCACATCGGTCGGATCGGGTGTTGTACGCGTCGGGGAAGCCGCGCTGGACCACGGCGTCCTGGAAGGTGTTGGCCGGGGACTGCCCGCTCTCCCCGGAGTTACGGACCGTGACGGGGACGTACGACCCCGTGCCCCGGTTGCTCTGTGTGGCGGTCCCGATGTCGTCGAAGTTTTTTTGTACCAACACGCCCTCGTCGACGGCGGTCCGGTTCCCGTCGGCGTACGCGATGTCGATCCGGACGGTCCCGCGCTCCTCGAGGAGGTCGACCACGTCCTGCCGCCCCTCGCCGGGCACTTCGACGAGGATGAAGTACTCGCCGGTGATCGACTGGATCTGTTGGACGCTGCCGCCCGAGAGCCCCGCCTCGTTGATCTTCCCCTGAATGACGTTCATCGTCTCGTCGCGCGTCTCCTGCGTGACGCCCTCGCGAACGTCGCCGTACTCGTAGCCGCTGGCGTCCATCGCCCGCCTGAACTGGTCTTCGGTGACGGACGGCTCCGTGACCTCCACGGCCCGCTCGCCGGGAACGGCCCCGACGTTCCGCGCCGAGGCATTGTCGAGTTCGGCGGCGACCGCCTCCGCGACCGTCGCCGGGCCGTCACCCTCGAACGCGACATCGGTCGCGGTGTATCCCGACAGCGGCGCGCGGATCCGCGTCCCGCCCGCCAGGTCCAGTCCATACTGGAGGTTCGTAATCCCTTCTCGGGCCTCACTCGTGTCTTCGCCGGGGGCAGGCTCCGGGCCGAATCCGGGCGCGAACAGCGCCACCGTGGCACCGATCACGACGACGACGAGCAGCAGGATCCGCCAGTTCTCCTTGATCGGTTCGAGCATCAGCGTTTCACCCCCTCGAACTTGTGCCAGCGAAGCAGCGAGACGTTCATCAGATACGTGTTCATCAGGTCCGCACACAGCCCGACCGAGAGGATGATCCCGATGTCACGGAGGAGGCCGATGCCGAACACCGAGGCGACGACGGCCATCACGATCATCGCCGCGATGGAGGTGAGCGTCATCGTCACCCCGGTCCGCATCGCGCGGCTCACCGACTCGTAGAACGCGCCGGTGCGGCGCAGCACCGAGTCGTTCAGCAGGATGTCCGAATCGACGCTGTACCCGATGATCATTAAAAGCGCCGCGATCGTCCCAAGCGTCATCTGTATCCCGAGTACGTTCATCGCCGCGATCGGGATCACCAGGTCGGAGAACGCGGACGCGACGACCGCGATCGAAGGGACGAACGTTCGGAACAGCGCGAACACGAGTACGCTCATCCCGAGGAAGGCGAGGGCCACGCCGAAAAGCGCGGTCCGCGCGGTGTCGCTCGCGAAGCTCGGCGACACCTGATCGACCGCGGTCGTGGTCAGCCCGGCCGCGCTCGCCTGGTCCTCCAAGTCGTTCGCGAGCCCTTCCGGGTCGTCCTCGGCCGCCTGAAAGGTGACGACCAGTTCGACGTTGTCCCCGTCGTCCGCGATCCGTAGTTCGACGCCGCCGGTGAACTCCAGTCCGAGATTCGCCGGGGCACCGGTGACGACGAACCACCCGCCGATGATCGCCAGCGCGAGGACCAGAAACGCGAGCGGCACCGCCGCAAGCTGCCGGTTAGAGTAGTCGGTGTAGTCGACTTCCGGCACCTCGATCGCTACCATAGACACCGCTTCCCCTGCGGGCGCGAATAAGCCTTCTTATCTGGTGAGCCGTCGGCGAGGACTGAGCTTTGACCGCCCGCGCTACGGGAGGTATCGCACCGCGACGACGCCCGGCTCCGACCGGATCTCGACGCGGTTCACGCCCAGACGGGCCGCGCGCGAGAGCGTTCCCTCGCGGTCGTCGAGCACGTCGGCGACTGCGGCCTCCGTTTCCGACTCCGGCGGCGTCAACACGTGGACCTCGCCGACGCCCGCACGCGGCTCTCTGGACAGCTCTCCGGTGGGCGTCTCCGTGGCCAGCTCGCGCTCGTGGACCGTCGGCGGTTCCGGGCTCTCCTCGATCGACAGCGAGCGACGCTCCGCGACCTCGATCACCTGATAGGTGACCTCCATCGGCGGATCGGGGGCGACGGTCGCCTCGACGGCGTCGTCGGCGTCGAGTCCGGGGTTCGAACTCAGCGTGTGGACCTGTCCGTCGTGGACATCTTTCAGCACGGCGGAGTCGCTCTCGACGTGCGTGACGAGGAACGTGCTCTCCTTCTCGTCGGTCATTGCCCTCCGGTAGACGCTGGGGCGACTTCCGGCTTTCGAGCCGCGGGCGGCGGCCGCGCCCGCGCCGCTACGCCGCGTCGTCGCCGCCGCTCGGTTCGCTACGCCGTGTCGGTCTCCGGCGTCGCCTCGGCGTCCGACCCGCCGCGGAGCCGGAAGTGCGCCGCGAAGACGGCGAGCGCGGCTGCGACGGGCGGAACGAACCCAGCCAGCTGCGGGAGCGCGTACAGCGCGTTGATCACGGTCGAGCCGCTCGGGTCCCGGAGGTCCGCGGGGGCCGAGATGACCATTGCGAGGTACAGGGCGACGAGAAACAAGAAGCCGACGACACCCATCCACCGGTCGTAGTCCGGCGCGACGGGGGCGTCCCGGCGGTGGCGGCGGGCGACGAACAGGATCGGGGCGAGCAGTGGTCCGACGGCGGCGAGGCCGGCGACCACGAACAGCGACCGCGAGAAGAGGAAGGTCCCCCCCTGCGCCGAGACGGTCTCGCCCATCCAGACGACGAGCCCGAGCGTGACGACGACCGCGACGAACCCGGCCGTCAGCGCGCCGAGCGCGGCGTACGTGCGCATCGTCCACGACTCGGTCGCGCGGAACGCGTAGGGGATCGCGCCGAACACCCCGCGGTAGCTGTCTGCCATCGCCTCCGGTAGGTGCGTCGACGAATTAAACCCCTCGTCGGGGTAGTGTTCAGATAAGCTGATTCCATGCGAAAGCGAACGATCTCAGCCACTCGTTAGCAGTTTCTGCTTCGGCGTTGCTGAAACAGTTTGAGAAACTCATAGTTCTGCGTTTTATCTCACGGAAGACACGTTCGACGCTGTTTCGATTTCCATGTCGTTCGTATCTGAAATCGAGGTCGTGTTTGCGACAGGCTCGCTGAAGTGAGGCTGATCCATCAACGAGAACAGTTGCGTCATCAACATCGTGTTTGTCACGGAGATCAGCGAAAAACCGATCTGCGAGAGCGTTATTCGTCGTTGGCTCAAGCTGTGTATAGAGCAGATCGTTCGTTTCTGGATCGACAGCAGCGTACAGCCAATACTATTCATCGTCGAGTCGAATCACTGTCTCATCGACCGCAACGTGATTCGGGCTCCGGCCAGATTCTGGCTGTAGATCGGCCTTGTGAACCCAGTTATGAACGGTCGATCGAACTCGATTAACACCAAATACCTCAAGAAACGAATAGTATTCGAAAGTGAGAGTCCAGCTAAATGGAGCTGAATACTGAGCTTCATCAACAGCCGCGGTGTTGCTTCTCGCTACATAAACTCTAAATTGATCTCGTCTAAACAGCCGCTGAGGCGGTCATTTTCGGGCATAGATCACTTTGAAAACGTACCGCCTCAGCTTTCAATCCTTATCTGAACACCGCCCTCGTCGGCGGGAAGCCATTTATACGTGCGAGCGGATCGCTCTCACGTGGGTCTCTACGACGCGTACCTCGCGACGCGCCACCGCCTCCACGACGCCGCGCCGCCGGCGCACGTCGCGCTCGTCGTCACGGAGCGCGACCTCCTCGCCGCCGGCGCGTTCGACACGCTGTCGTCGGCGATCGGCTGGGCGTTCGAGTACGGGGCCGAGCGCGTCACGGTCTCCGTCTCCGTCCTCGACCGGGCGGTCGCCCCGACGCTGGTCCGCGAGCTACGCCGGCTCGACGCCCCCGCGGAGACCGCGGTCCGAGGCCCGGACGCCGACGAGCCGACCGCGGGACCCGCCGGCGACTCGCTCGACCCCGGTGGCCCGGACGCCCCGGTCCGGATCCTCGTCGGTCTCGGCGGGAAGGCGGAGTTCGCCGGCGCGGTCCGCGAATTGGCACACGACGTGGCGGACGGGGAGATAACTCCCGAGACAATCGACGAGGCCGACGTGGCCGACCGCCTGCTGTTCCCCGAGGAGCCAGACCTCGTGATCAAGACTGGGGCCGAGCGGCTCTCCGACTTCGCAATCTGGCAGTCGGTGTACGCCGAACTCTACTTCACCGACGTGAACTGGCGGGACTTCCGCAGACGCGAGTACCTCCGCGCAGTCTTGGAATACCAGAACAGACAGCGTCGGTTCGGCCGCTGACCGGATCAGACGGACGTTCCACCCGTCTTACCAGACGAACGTGAAGAGAGCAGAGAACGTCACCAGCGCGCCGACCGTCGAGAGGATCGGTACGACGTTTTGCATCAGCACGACGCGCGCGCTCGTCCCCGGATTGAACAGGTCCGACGCCGAGGGGACGTCGTTCGCGTCGCCCTCGCCGATTGCCGGCATCTCGTCGGCCGTCAGCGCGCCGACGGAGACCGTCGGCTCCTTCTCGCCTCTGATCCCCTCTCGGACCGTCACCGTGCGGGTCGCGCGACCCCAGCCGAGACCGACGATCGACATCGTCGCAATGATCACGAAGGAGGCGGGGATCCCGACCGCGGAGAGGCTGATGACGATCCCTGAGGAGACGACCGCGACCACGATGGCGGCCGTCAGCGGGAGGTCGGTGATGTCGTTGCCGAGCGTGTCGAGCGTTCGCCGGGCGATGGTGAACGCGCCGACCGCGACCGCGGCGCTGCCGAGCAGGATCATCGGCTGGATCTCCACACCCGCGCCCACCAGCGGCGCGATGGCGTTCGCGATGTTCGACGTGCCGGAGGCGAACGCCATCAGACACCCGATCGCGACGACGACGAAGCCGCCGAACAGCTCGCGGCGGGTCGTGTTCGGTCCGGGGACAGGCTTCGGAACCACGCCCGTCCGGTCGAACTCGAACAGCGCGCCCTCGGTGCTGTCGATCGCCACCCAGCTGTCGATCGAGGAGTAGAAGTAGCGGCCGACGATCCCGGAGACCCAGAACCCGATGATCGGCGCGACGAGCCACCAGATCGCGATTTCGCCCATTGCGCCCCAGTTGAGCGTGTTCGTCGCCAGCCCCAGCCCGGCGATCGCGCCGACCGCGGTCATCGACGTCGACGCCGGGACGCCGGCGAAGTTACCGACGAACAGCGCGCCACCGATAAAAAAGAGGACGACGATGCTCGTCTCCAACGTGAACACGTTCGAGCCCGAGACGAGGTCCTCGCCGAGCGTCGTGACCACGCGCTGTCCCAGCGTCCCCGCACCCATGAAAAAGAACACCGACATCAGCGCCGCCGCGCCCGACTTCGACAGCACGTCCGCGCCCACGGCCGGTCCGAACGCCGGTCCAGTCGTCGCTCCGCCGATGTTGTAGCCGACGAACGCCGCCACCGCGACTCCCACGAGAAAAAGAATCGCTACCATGTACGCTGTCAGAATAGTCACGTGCGCTTAAACGGATAGGATCCGCCGCCGCCACCGGGGTCCGCCGCCGCTCTCCCCGAGGCGACCCGAACTCGGCCGCGACGCAGCCGCCGCACTCGGGGGGTTTCCCCATCGTTCGGGAAACGCACCGGCCGAGACGCTCCCCAGAGTCGTGAGCCGGAGTCAGGACGAGACGCGACTGAAAAGAGTACACCGGGCGAGGTTCGAACTGTGGAAAGACAGTCCTGCTCGCTCGCTTCGTTCGCTGCGCTGGCTGTGCTCTACGCTCAGACTCGTCGGTGATTTCGCTCACTTCGTTCGAGAAATACACCGGCCGAGACTCCCGTGAGCGGAGCGGACGGGAGTCAGGCCGGGGCACGACTGAAAGGAGTCTGTCGAACGAAGTGAGACAAACGTCGACTGACGGAGTCAGTCGGAAGTGCACCGGCCGGGATTTGAACTCGGGTTGCAACCATGGCAAGGTTGCGTGATACCACTACACTACCGGTGCGTACTTCCTGCTTCGCAGTTGACCGGAGAATCACTTAAGTCTGTCACATCGTGACGGCAGCTCGGCGGGGTCGCTGCGGCTCCCTCTCTCCTCGTTCCGCCGGGTTATCTCCTCCGCGTGCGCGTCGTGGAGGTCGGCGAACGCCGCCGCCTCCGCCTGTTCCTGCGTCTCGTCGCCGCGTCGGTCGCGGAGGCGGCGCTTGATCGCCGCGAGGGCGTCGGACTCGCCCGCGGCGATCGCGTCGGCCACCGACCGAGGGTCGTCGACGACGCGGGAGACGAGTCCCGTCCGCAGCGCGGCCTCGGCGTCGAGGACGCGTCCCGACAGCGCGAAGTCGAGCGCGTCGCCCTCCCGCATCACCCGCGGGAGCCTGACCGTTCCGCCCCAGGCCCCGAACAGCCCGAAGTCGACGCCCGGTTCGCCGAACGTCGCCCGCGGGGTCGCCACCCGCACGTCGGCCGCCAACGCCAGCTCGACGCCCCCGCCGCGGGCCGCGCCGTCGACCCCGCAGACGACGACCGATCGGGACTCCTCGATTGCGGCGGCCGCGCGCTGCCCTCGCCGCGCGAAGGCCTCCGGATCGTTGAGCCCAGCGACCGCGTCGAGGTCTGCCCCGGCACAGAAGGCGTCGCCCGCGCCACGGAGGTACGTCACCGGCGGGGTCGTTCCGTCCTCCGCCTCCCCCTCGAAGACTTCCCGGAGGGAACGTAGGTCCTCGGGTCGGAGCGCGTTGCGCGCCGCCGGCCGGTCGAGCGTGACGACGCGCACGTCGCCGTCGGTTCGGGTTCGGATCACGAGACGGAATTCCGTTCGTTTCCAAAGGTCTTTGCCCTTCGCTCGTATACCGAACGACAATGGACGATGCCGCGCGAGCGCGTGATGCCGCGCGCGAAGCGCTCGCGGACGTCGAGCCCGAACAGCTCCGCGAGGCCCTCGACGCCCGGCTCGGCGACGCGGCGGTGACCCCCGGCGTGTTGGCGCTGGTCACCGCGCGCGCGCTGGAGCCGGCGGTCGACCTCGACGACGTGGCCGACCGCGCCGCGGGCGTCCAGCTCATCTACGAGGGGCTGCGACTTACCCGCACCGTCGCCCACGAGGAGCCGTGGGTGACTGCGCCGACCGCCGCCGACATCGACGCGGATATGGAGATCCTCGCCGCCGACGTGCTCGTCTCGCGCGGCTTCTCGCTTCTGGCCCGTACCGACGCCGCCCGCCCCGCGGTCGACGTGGTTCGCGCGTTCGGCCGCGACCAGACGCTGCGCGACCGCGAGGGCACCGACGCCGCGGCCGCGCTCGACCGCAACCTCGAGGTCGACGCCCTCGAACTCGCTGTCGTCGCCGGCACCACCGCGGTCGGCGGCGACCCGCCCGAGGAACTGCTCGCGTACGCCCGCGACCTCGCGGCGGACTGCGACGGCGAGTTCCCGCCAGCGGGCAGCGCGCTGCCGGAGGCGACCGCCGACCGCATCGCCGACATCTCGGACCACGCCGTCAGCGCGACCGACAGGTGAGTCGACGCGGTCGGCGAGAGCGTGGGCGATCCCACGACGCCGCGCCCACGAATCGAAACCCCTAAACTCGATTCCGCGCAACGACGAGTTGCGCCTGGGTAGCTTAGCGGTAAAGCGCGTCCTTGGTAAGGACTATGAAGAGCCAAGGGACGTGTAAATCATAAACGTAGCTTCCCGGCCCTAAAGCCCCATTTTCCGTTCTTCTCGCAAACGCAAGAAGGTACGAGCAAATGTTCGACAACGCTACACAGGCAACAGACCGCCGTATTTCGATTCGAAGAATCGTCAAGACACACAAACTTGGTGGTGAGCAGGCGTGGTGAACCGCGACGACCCACTCGATAACCTCCCATCAAGCGTCGGAAACAGCCAAACGCTCCCACCCGCGCCCGATAACGTCGAGTTCTCCTTCCCGCTTGTGAGTAAGCGAACGAAAGAGGACTTAGAGCAGTTCGGCGTGAATATGCTCGGGGACTACCGGGACTTCAAACAGGAAGTGCTGACGTGGCTCGCCACCTACGGAAAGAACCCCGAGAAGGGCGAGGGGCTGGCCGACACCACCCTGAAGTCCACCCGCTACAAGCTGGAGACTATCTTCCGCTGGCTATGGGACTACGAGGAGCGGTACACGACGGAACTCATCCCGGCAGAGGCAGATCGGTTCATCCGTGTGCTGAATATGTCGGACTCGATGATCGACTCCAGCGTTCTCTATCACATCAAGGTAATCAAGCGGTACTTCAAGTATCATAACCACACTCACGGCACAGATTGGGAATGGGAACCCGACCTCGACCTGAGCCAAGCGAACGGCGAGGAGCGTGATTATCTACATCGAGGCGCGTTCAAACAGCTATACAGCGCCGCGCTCAAATACGACTTCTTCAAGAGCTACCACTCGGTGTCGCCCGAGGAACGAAATCGCATCAAGACCTACCTCGCACGACGTGAGAAGGTTGTAAAAGAAGAGATCGGGCCGGAGGAGTTCAAGAAGGCGAACTCGTGGAAAGTTCCATCGCTGATCGCCGTTACCCTCGACACCGGGCTTCGACCCATCGAGGTGGGTCGGGCGACGGTGGATTGGGTAAATCTGGAATCCCACGAGCTGAACATTTCAAAAGAGGAATCCACGAAGAACGAGGCGAACTGGAACTGTACTCTAAAGAATCGGACGGTCAACGTTCTGAGTCGCTGGCTCGATGAGCGTGCGACCTACGAGAAGTACCAAGACCGAGACGAGCTATGGCCCACGAAGAAGGCCACGCAGTACAGCTCGAAGTCGTGTAACTACCTCCTGAAGTGACTCATCGAGGAGGGGAACATCTCGATTCCGACGAACAAGAACGTGACGTGGTACTCGATTCGGCACGGCGTGGCGACTCATTGGGCGAATCACGTCGGGCCACACCATGCCAAAGAGCAACTTCGGCACAAGAGCGTGACGACCACGATGAAGTATCTACACTCGGATTCGGAAACACGGTCGTCTGCGGTGGAGCAGATCTGGTGAGGAACGCGAAGGTGACGACCTAACCGGAACGATGGACTAACTCGTACGAAATCGTCACCTCATCTTCTACACCCTCTACCTTTACCTCAAAGATATCTCCCGGCGATAAGTCACAGTTCTCAACGACCTCTGTGGGAATGGTGAGATCGAGTGAATCAGCCCCGTAGTGTTCGCGGGCTTTCACGGTTTTACTCATTATCCAACTGGCACTCCTCTGTACACTATTCGTTTTCTGTACAAAATGTACATTCTTTACAATATGTACAGTAAACTACACATTCGCATTCAGTTACTTGATAGATGTGCAAGACCCCTTTGCGACTCTTCCTCCAAGTGAATGGTCGAATAAGCGAGACGAGTTAATCGAGGACTACCCACTAACTCTGGACGAAATCCATAATCTCGTACTCCGTTCCTACAACAAACTTCTTAAGACACGTATTGGGGAACCCTCGGATGATATTCTAATATATGAGGATGTTCCTGTTGGGGCACAGACTACCGGGGCGTTTTTGGAAACAATCATCGCAAACGAGATTCAAAAAATCGACTCTGCGTGGCGTCAGGGGTCAGACGCAGAAAAAGACTTAGCTCACACAGAGAACCCCGAATACTCAACCGAGATCAAGATGTCCGGTCAGGTAAATGACAAAGTATTCGGTAACAGGAGCTTTGCCCAAGATTCGGGGTCGGACGGGAAGAAGTCAAAAAGCGGATTCTATATTACATCAAACGTTCATATCTCTGAGGAAATTCTACCCCCCTCGTACAACCTCTTTCTCATACGATTTGGGTGGATTGACTTTGATGATTGGACTGGACAATCAGCCGCCACAGGGCAAGCGGCGACACTTCCTTCAGAGGTTTATAAGCACAAACTCCGAGTCGTTGATGGAGAATACTTGCTTAATGCGCCGCTCGAACTGGTGTATATGATAGGGCCATCAACGATTGAAGATATCCGTCCCTTCCTTATTCAGTATGATATTTCGACCGTTGGGGAGTTCCTCGTTGCATACGATGCTGTAGAAGACCCGGATAGTGATCTTGAGAAGGTCTATCGAAAGGTCAAGCAGTATCCCCGAAATACCCTAACGATGGAGCGCGATGATCTTGAGGTTGAGGCTCTAACTACGGATACCGATTCTTAGGAGAGTTCATCGAGACTCATCTGCTCGTCATCCTCTCCTTTTGGCGGCTCGTATTCTTCAAACACGCGAGGGTTGATGATCTCGTCCATATAGTTTTCATCCAATTCGATACCGATACAGCTCCGACCAAGATCTCGCGCAACCTTCGCTGCCGTCCCACTCCCAAGGAATGGGTCAAGAATCACATCGCCGGGGTCTGAGCTTGCCTTGATGATACGTTCAATTACGTTTTCGGGATACTGAGCAGGATGATCTGTTCGTTCAGGCGATGCCCTACCCTTTCCAGACGTAACTTTCGGAATATCCCATACGTCTCCGGGGTTCTTTCCTTTCGGATTGACTTTCAGCTCACCGTTCTTTTTTTGATTCGGATACTTCGCTGGGACACGAACGTCATCCAGATTAAATGTATAGTTATCAAGATCAGATACGCAATATAGCCATGTCTCCTTTCGTGGTGAGAGTCTATGACGGCAGTTTACTCCCGCCTTGTAGTGCCAAATGACTTGCTGTACAAGCGAGATCTCCATTTCATCACGGATAATCGGATAGAGATCATATTCCCACGGAACGTACTGGCGACCATCCGATTCTTTCCGAAATCCGATGTTGAGCCAGAACGAACCATCTTCTGCCAATTTCTCCTCGGCCTTCAACATCCATTGGCGCATAAACTCTAAATAATCGTTGAGCGCCATCACTTCCTCATACTCTTTCCCAATATTATACGGCGGAGAGGTTACAATGAGGTCGATCTGATTGTCTGAGATGACCTCATCCATATTTAGAGCGTCACCTAAGTACGCTCTGTAAAATGTCTCGTCTTCGGTGGCCTCGTATTTCAGTTCCATCTCTCACACACAAATTGTATATTATGTACATTCATTTTTTCTATCTCGTGGGACACGGCTCCTGTATAGAATGCTCCGGTCTTAGTATATTAAATCAGCCCCCTAAGAGAGTCCTCAGCACTCAACCTGTTTCAATCGTGTAGCTCGACTCATCGAGCAGGAAGAGTCAGCCGGTTCATCTCTTATTATTTTACTCGCACGTCACCGTACGGCACAGTCGGTGGCTTTCACCACATTCTTATACGGCTGTGTAATAGGATTGGATGTAGAGAGCGGAAATCGGCTGTATACACACGCGTAGTGCCTGGGTAGCTTAGCGGTAAAGCGCGTCCTTGGTAAGGACGAGACCCCGGATTCAAATTCCGGCCTAGGCTTTCTCGAGGTCCACGTTCCTGTTCGTGCCGTTACACCTATTTCGACTAGATAGGTTGCTTTCAGCCGACCTCCTGTTCGTCGTCGAGTACCTAATCAATCGCTCAACGGGTGCGTAGTACCCTCGGCTACATCCGCCGCGCATCGAGCCATAGGTCGACGGTCTGGCGGGCGGTCGCCTCGGACTCGACACAGAGAATCAGTGGATCGATCGATCCCGTGACTGGGACGTTTCGCTGTTGGGCGGTCTCACGCGTAACGAGATCGTCGGTCAGGAGGGTCCCGCCGGATCGGAGCGCGGCGAGCAGCGAGTCCGCTTCGGGGCTGGTAGACGACGCCATCGTACCGGGACATCGAGCCCGTACGCCCAGGAATGTCTGCTCGACACCACCCTCTCGGCTCGCTTTCGAACGTGCCGCCGGTACACGTTCGTTTTATTTCTCTCCTCCAACCGACACACCACATGGGCAAACACGAGCGCGGCTGGGTCGAGGCCACGGAGCGGCTGACGGCGCGGCTCGCGAACGACGCGGAACCCGACTCCGACCTCGAAGAGCGGGGCCGACCCGATCTCGCGGCGGCCCTTGCCGAACGGATCGAGGACGACTTCCCCGACCGGACCGCGGTGCGACACGCCGGCAACTCCTATGATTCGCTCGGTGACCTCGTCGTCGAGTCGCCCGACGGCGAGACGTTCGTCGAGGCCAAGTTCGTCGCGGGCGGCGGCACGCGGGCGAACCTCGGGCAGGACACGCTGACCGACTTCGGCCTGTTCGTCGACGCGACGGCGTGGAGCGACTTCCGCGAGGAGATCGGGTTCCCCGAGGACCGGCAGGCGCTGCTCCGGCAGTTCGACGGCTACCCGGACGACGTGCGCGACTGGTCGTACAAGTCGGCGGTGTACGACCGCGCGAAACACCTCAAGAACGTCGTCGACGTGTCGCGGGGCCAGAACACGGGGTCGCGCGCCGACGAGGTCCTCGCGGACCCGGACGCGACGGAGACGGAGCGGGAGGCGGCCCGAATAATCGACGCGATCCTCGAGCTCGACCGCGAGGAGAAGCTGGCGTACTTCGACCACCTTCGGGAGGCGGAACAGGACTCCCGAGCGATCGAGACGTTCGCGCACCTGATCGTCTGTGGCTACCACACGGCCGACGCCCTCTCCGAACACTTCGACCGCGACCTCGACGAGATCAAGCGGCTGATCGGGACGGACGCCTACCGCCTGTACGAGGTGAACAGGAACACCGGATCGGTGACCGTCGAGAATCCGGCGGACCTGCTCGCGGGCTTCGAGTGGGAGGACACGCGGATCGAGATCCCGGAGGACGGCACCTCGGTCAGTGTGGTGACCGGGCCGCCGGAGAACCGGCTGCGCGTCCTGAACGTCGCGTACAACTGGAAGAACAAGTTCCAGGGGATCCAGACGCCGTCGATGAACGTGTTTGTCCCCGAGGCCTGAGCGACGAGGCGACCCGCACCGTCGCGGAGCGAGCCGGAAGCAGTCCCGGTCGACCCGCACCCTTTTGCGCTCGGACGCCAAGGATCAAACATGCAACGCGGCCGCCGCAAGCCGGACTGGCTGAAGTCGCGCCCGCCGTCCGGGAATCGCTTCACCGAGATCAAGTCCATCCTCCGCGACCACGACCTCCATACGGTCTGTGAAGAGGCGAACTGTCCGAACATGGGCGAGTGCTGGTCGGGGGGCGCGAACGCGCCCCCGAACGACGAAGCGGCGGACGCCACCGGGGGCGGGGGCACGGCGACGTTCATGCTCATGGGCGACCGCTGCTCGCGCGGGTGTAACTTCTGTGATGTCGAGACCGGTGGCATGGAGGCGCTCGACCCGGACGAGCCGGCGAACGTCGCCGAGGCGGTCGCGGAGATCGGCCTCGATTACGTCGTCTTGA
Source organism: Halobacteriales archaeon SW_8_68_21 (assembly GCA_003023405.1). Classification (GTDB taxonomy): domain Archaea; phylum Halobacteriota; class Halobacteria; order Halobacteriales; family Haloferacaceae; genus Halorubrum. The sequence goes on along the minus strand of PXST01000002.1, from coordinate 47,432 downwards.
CCTCCGTCGATCGCGACGACCTCGCGGACGGCGGGTCGGCGCACTTCGCCGAGACGATCCGCGAGATCAAACGGCGCGACCCGGAGATCCTCGTCGAGACGCTCATCCCGGACTTCGGGGGCGAGCCCGAGGCGGTCCGCCGGATCGTCGACGCGGAGCCGGACGTGATCGCGCACAACGTCGAGACGGTCGAGCGGCTCCAGTGGCCGGTCCGGGACCGCCGAGCGAACTACGAGCAGTCCCTGTCGGTCCTCGACCAGATCGACCGCGAGTCGGACATCCACACGAAGACGAGCCTCATGCTCGGGGTCGGCGAGTACGACCACGAGGTGTACCGGACGCTCGGGGACCTCCGCGAGGTCGGCGTCGACATCGTCACCTTCGGCCAGTACCTACAGCCCTCGCGGTCGCATCTCGATGTCTTCGAGTACGTCCACCCGGACGTCTTCGAGACGTGGCGGCGGGTGGCCGAGACGGAGTTCGACTTCCTCTATTGTGCGTCGGGCGCGATGGTCCGGTCGTCGTACAAGGCCGGCGAACTGTTCGTCGAGGCGCTCGTCCGCGAGGGCCGCTCGCCTGAGGACGCGCGTCGCCGCGCGCGGGCCGCCGGCGGCGACTGAGCCGCGGATCGGACGAGCGAGCCGCGCCCCCGGCGACGTTCGTACGGCTGACCGGAGCCGGTCCGCCGGCGGCTGTCAGGCGCGTTCGAGGTCCCGACGCTTGTTCGATCAGCGAGTTATTTACCTCTCGGTGACTCACCCTGCGTCAGTGAGACGTACACATGGGAACAACTGACTCGTCGATCGTCGACGTCGCACGGGGTCGACCGGGGCTCCTCTTCGTCGCTCTCCTCGGCGGCCTACTCCTCGCCGACCTCGCGGCGAAGCTCGCGGGGGTCGGTCTCGGCCCGATCGGGGGGGCGGTCTCGGTCGACCGGCTCGGATCGAACCTCTGGAACGGCGTCGTCATCGGCCTCGTGATCGGGCTGGCCGGTATCGGGCTCTCGATGACGTACAGCATCCTCTCGTTCGCGAACTTCTCGCACGGCGACCTCGTCAGCGCGGGCGCATTCACCGGGTGGGGGGTCGCGTTCCTGATCGCCGGGTTCGGCGACGTGCCGGTCCGAGCGCTCCTGACCGTCCGCGACGCGGGGAACGCCTCCCCGGGCGACATCGGGGCGCACATCCTCTCGACGCCCGGCGCGATCCTCCTCGGGCTGATCGCGGCGTTCGTCGTCACCGCGCTGCTCGCGGTGGCGCTCGACCGGGCGTTCTACAAGCCGATGCGAGACCGTGACGGCATCGCGCTACTCATCGCCTCCATCGGCGCGGCGCTCATTGTCCGCTATCTGCTCCAGTTCGGCTACGGCTCCGACCGCCGGGGCGTGACCGCGAGCGTCGAGCAGTCGAACCTCGCGTTCGGTCCCCTCGGAGTCTCGGTGAACGCGCACGAACTCACCATCCTCGTGGCCGCGGTCGGACTGATGCTCGCGATGCACGCCATGCTCCAGCACACGAAGCTCGGCACGGCGATGCGCGCGATGGCCGACAACAAGGACCTCGCGCTCATCACCGGGATCCCGGCCGAGCGCGTCGTCACCGCCACGTGGATCATCGGCGGCGGGCTCGCGGGCGCGTCCGGCTACCTCTACGTCCTGCTCCGCGGTACGATCCAGTTCGACTTCGGCTGGCTCCTCCTCCTGCTCATCTTCGCGGCCGTAATCCTGGGCGGGATCGGCTCCGTCTACGGTGCCATCGTTGGCGGACTCGTCATCGGGGTCGTGTTCACCACCTCGACGATCTGGATCCCGTCCGACTTCAACCAGGCCGCGGCGTTCGCCGTGATGATCCTGATGCTTCTCCTTCGCCCCGAGGGGCTGTTCGGAGGTGTTTCGACCGCATGAGCGGCGTAGATTCGGCCGCTCCCGAAGCCGACGCGCCCGAGAGCGCCACGGCGGCGGTGATTGCGGCCGCCGAGGAGAGCGATCTTGGACTCGTGGTCGGGACGCTGCTCGTCGTCTACGCGGCCGCGGCGCTCCTCTCTTTCAGCGACGGTCTCAACGGCGTCGTCGGACTCATGGAGACGCTTACGTTCCTCGGCCTCGTCTACGCGCTCACCGCGCTCGCGCTGAACCTCCAGTGGGGGTACACCGGACTGTTCAACATCGGCGTCGCCGGCTTCATGGCCGTCGGCGTGTACACGATGGGGATGGTCGTCCGGTCGCCGGACCCGGCCTTCGGACCCCCCGGACTGGGGCTGCCGCTCCCGGTGGGTATCCTCGCCGGGATGGCGGTGGCAGCGTTGCTCGGGGGCGTCGCCGCGCTGCCGGCACTCCGGCTCAAGGCCGACTACCTCGCGATCGTGACGCTTGGTCTCTCCGAGATCATCCGGCTTTCGCTCCAGTCAAGCGCCTTCGACAGCTTCCTGCGCGACACGATCGGTGCCGGGACAGGCGGCGGCCGCGGGATGGGGATGCCGGACAACCCCGTCCGCGGCCTGTTCCTTGTCGACGGGCAGGCGGGGACCCCGACCGCGCTCGGCGATCTCGTCTTCGGCGTCTTCGGGACCGACGGCCTCGGCATCTCTCACCCGATCCTCATCGGCTGGGGGTACATCGCCGTCCTCGGCGTCTTCCTCGTCGGCTTCTACCTCCTGCTCGAACGCCTCGGCAGCTCGCCGTTCGGGCGGACGACGAAGGCGCTCCGCGAGGACGCACTCGTCGCCAACTCGCTCGGCAAGGACGTGAACCTCGTGAAGATCAAGGTGTTCGTCATCGGCTGCGCGCTGATGGGACTCGCCGGCATCCTCTGGTTCGGCAGTCAGGGCAACGTCTCGCCCACGCCGCAGTTCCGGCCGCTTCTCACCTTCTACGTCTTCATCGCGGTGATCATCGGCGGCTCCGGCTCGAACACCGGCTCCGTCCTCGGCGGCATCATCTTCGCCGCGGTGCTGTTCGAGGGGCCGCGGCGCGTCGGCGGGGCCGTCCGCGGCCTCATCGACGCGGAGACGCCCGGCTCCTTCGCGGACGCGCTCGTCTCGCTGGACCCGGTGACGTTCCTCGCGTACGCGACCGACAACGTCGCGCCGCTCCAGTTCGTCTTCCTCGGTCTCGTCTTAGTGTTCATCATCCACCGGCGGCCGGAGGGGATCCTCGGCGATCGGATCGAGACGGCCGCGGCCGTCGACCTCTCCGAGCGGCCTGCCGGAGGTGAGTCCGATGAGTAGCGACGCCCCCGGTCCGGACGAGACGGCGGACGTGAGGGACGCGGCAGACGCAAGCGACGCGGCGAACACGGACGCCGTCGCCGACGCGGTCGACGCCTCGGCTCCGGCCGTCGACGAACCGGAGGCGAACGACAGCGAGGTCGAGGAGGCGGCGAAACACGTGCCGTCCGGGACGCCGCCGCTTCGCGTCGAGGGGTTGGTGAAGCGGTTCGGCGGCGTCGCGGCCGTCGACGGAACCTCCTTCGAGGTCGAGTCCGGATCCCTCACCGGACTCATCGGCCCGAACGGCGCGGGGAAATCGACCACGTTCAACTGTATCACCGGCGTCCACGAGCCGACAGCTGGGACGGTGTACTTCGAGGGCAAGGACATCACGGGGCTCAGACCGAACCAGATCGCGCGGAAGGGACTGGTTCGGACGTTCCAGATCGCCCGGGAGCTCTCCGAGATGACAGTCTTAGAGAACCTGATGCTCGCGCCGCAGGGACAGCTCGGCGAGTCCGCGATCCGCGCGGTGACGCCCGGGTTCCGCGGCGCGGTGGTCGAAGAGGAGACCGCGCTGCGCGAGCGCGCCTGGGAGACGCTGGCGTTCTTCGAGATCGACCACCTCGCACACGAGCACGCGGGGAACCTCTCCGGCGGGCAGCGGAAGCTGCTGGAGATGGCCCGCGTGCTGATGACCGATCCCGAGATGGTGCTGCTCGACGAGCCGCTCGCCGGGGTCAACCCGACCTTAGAGGAGAAGCTCTTAGACCGGATCCACGACCTGCGCGCGGACGGCTACACCTTCCTGCTCGTCGAACACGACATGGACGTTATCATGGACAACTGCGAACGCGTCATCGTCATGCATCAGGGCAGCGTGCTTGCCGAGGGGACCGGCGACGAGATACGGAACGACGAGCGGGTCATCGAGGCGTACCTGGGGGAGGACCTATGACCGCCGACGCCGCGGACGCCGACGGTGCGACGAGCACCGAACCGGCCACGGAGTCCGACCCGGACGCCGGGGGCAACCCGGACGCCGACGTGACCGCCGGGACGACCCACGCGCTCGACGGCGATGTGATCTTGCGGCTCCGCGATCTGGACGCCGGCTACGGCGACCTCCAGATCCTCTCGGACATTGTCCTCGACGTCGCCGGCGAGGAGTACGTGACCATCGTCGGCCCGAACGGGGCCGGCAAGTCGACGGTGATGAAGACGGTGTTCGGACTCACGACCCACATGGGCGGCACCGTCGAGTTCAACGGCGAGCCGATCCACGGGCTCGCGCCCGAGCGGATCATCCGCGAGGGGATCGGGTTCGTCCCGCAGAACGACAACGTCTTCCCCGGACTCAGCGTCCGCGAGAACCTCGAAATGGGCGCGTACATCCTCGACGAGGTACCCGAAGACCAGATCGAGACGATCTACGACCGGTTCCCGATCCTCCGCGAGCGCAGCGACCAGAAGGCGGGGACGCTCTCCGGCGGCCAGCGGCAGATGGTGGCGATGGGGCGGGCGCTCATGCTCGACCCCGACCTCCTGTTGCTCGATGAGCCCTCGGCCGGTCTCGCTCCCGACCTCGTCTCCGACATGTTCGACCGGATCGACCGGATCAACGACTCGGGGACGGCGGTGCTGATGGTCGAGCAGAACGCGACGGAGGCGCTCCGCCGCTGCGACCGCGGGTACGTGCTGGTGAACGGGGGGAACCGGTACACGGACCGGGGAGACGTGCTGCTCGCCGACGAGGACGTTCGGCGCGACTTCCTCGGCGGGTAGGCGAACTGCTACCGAGTCGGTCATCGCCAATCGGCGGACGCCGACGTCGCGTTTCCGACTGCTCGGCGATTCGGTGTCAGTCGCATCGCGACCGCGACTGACTCCAGCGAGAATCGGAGATTCTCCGGCAGCGAGGGACACGGTCCCTCGGGCAGTCGGGCGAAGCCCGACGACCCCGCGCGGCGCTCTTCGCGATCGCCGTTGGCGACCGCTCGCGGGCATGCGGGGAGGCGCTACGCGCCTCTGGCAGCCGGCGGCTCCGCCGCCGGCGACGCCACCGCACCGCCTACCGGGTGAAAAACTCGGAGAAAAGCTCGGTTCGGATGCCTACTGGTTCAGCACGCTCGACCACTGACTCGTGTACGTCGCCTGATTCGGCTCGAAGGAGACGCGCTGATCGATGGTGCCGTCGCGCTCCTCGAAGGCGTTCACGTACGACTCTTCGAGCGACTGGCCGTACGCGTCGTTGAGGTACAACGTGCTGGAGGTCTCCGCGCCGACGGTGTCGCTGACGGCGAGGTCGGCCATCGCCGGCCCCTGAAGCAGGTCGGACGGGGCGGTCCGGAAAACGTACCCATTGTCCTCTAAATCCGTGACGTTCGGGTCCGTCGAGGACGGCGAGATGCCCACGACGCCGTTCGGGATGAACACCTGGTCTGACACCTGAAGATTGACGTTCGAGGAGGCGGGCCCGACGACCGCACCGAAGCCCGCGTTCACGAGGGCGTTCGCCCCAGAGATGCCAGCCTGTGGGTCCGTCTGCGTGTCCTCGACGCGGGTCTCGACATCGACGCCGATGCCGGCGTCGTTGACCTGTGTGGCGGCCAGCAGCGCGCCGTCGCGGATCGGTACACCGAGCGGCCCGAGGTCTCCGGTCTCTGGCATCAACACGCCGACACGCGCCGTGAACGAGTCGACGCCGACGGGGTCTTCGGCCGTCGCGTTCCGATCCTCGTCGGAGAGTTCGTTGCCGAACTCCACCGTGTCGAGTCCGACGAGTTCGCCGTCCTGGAAGTCGGTGATGTCGTATGCGGCGGTGGCCATGTCCCCGTTGATGTCGAAGTTGACGCTCGAGGACGCGCCCACGTAGTGGACCGGGTCGCCGGCGGCGACCGTCTCGATCGCCTCGGGGAGGTTCGAGGGACCGAACTCCTCGCCGCCGGGGTTGGCGACCGTGCGGACGCGGTCGCGGATCGCCTCGCCGTTGTTCTCGCCCGCGGCGGTGGCCGCGAGGATCTCGACCGCCATGGCGTCGTACGCCTGCGAAGTGAACACGCCCGGCTCCTCGTCGTACTCCTCCTGATACGACTCGGCGAAGAAGTCGGCCCCGGGACCGCCGGCCGACGGTGCCGTACCAATGACGTTGTTCATGTCGTTGTCGACCTCGCCCGGGAGGTCGCTGTCGATCAGTCCGTCGGGGACGATGATGTCGAGATCCGGCGCGCTGTCGGCGAACTCCGAGTAGAAGTCGCGGAACAGCTGGATGCCCGACTGCGGGAACCCGACGACCATCACGGCGTCGGGAACGGACCCGGCGTCGCCACCGTCGGAGCCGTCCCCGCCGTCGCCACCGTCGGAGCCGTCCCCGCCGTCGGAGCCGTCTCCACCGTCGGAACCGTCTCCGCCGTCGCCGCTCTCGGTCGAGCAGCCGGCGATCCCCGCGATACCGACCGCACCGGCACCTCTGAGCACGTCGCGTCGCTGGATTCTTCGCGTCATCCTGTAAGCTCATACCATACGAGTCATTATAAGTGTATCCACGAACACAAATACGACACCGCGGGCGTCCGAACGCTCCAGACCGGGTTCGATCCGGTTTCTCACCCTTCTACAGCCGGTTCCCTCAACGGCGATCGAGCGCGAAACGGATATCCTTCCACGGGAGTGATAAGAGAACGTACGTGACAGGCGCTCCGCCGTTGCTCCCGCCGACGCGGCTCCCGCGTCTCAGTACCCCTGCGCGTTCCCGTCCTTCCGGGGCTCGGTGGCGGCCGAGAGGACTCCCTTCCGGTTCCGGGTGATCTGCGCGCCGCCGAACATGACCGGCGAGAGCGTCCGCACGTCGTGGTCCTTCCGGACCAGCTCGGCCGCGGCGTCGTCGTCGAAGTGGGGTTCGAGCGCCAGCTCGCCGCTCTCGCGGTACCGCCACCGCGGCTCGTCAAGCGCGCGCTGGAGGGGCATCCCGTAGTCGACGAGGTTCGAGATCACCTGAAGGTGGCCCTGGGGCTGCATGTAGCCGCCCATCACGCCGAACGCCGCCCAGTCGTCCTCGTCGAACTTCACGACGCCCGGGATGAGCGTGTGGAAGGGCCGCTTGCCGGGTTCGAGCGCGTTCGGGTGGTCCGGATCGAGCGAGAACGACGCCCCGCGGTTCTGGAGAGCGATCCCCGTGTCGCCCGCGACGAGACCGGAGCCGAATCCGGCGAACCGCGAGTTGATGTACGAGACGACGTTGCCCGCGTCGTCGGCGACGGTGAGGAGGACGGTGTCCGCGTCCTCGGCGTTCGCGTTCGGCACGCCGAAGGAGACGTCGTGCGAGGCCGTCTCGCCCACGCCAGCGGCACGCTCGGCCGCCCACTCCTCGGACGCGAGCGGCGGGATCGCCTCGTAGTCGGGGTCGGTGACGTAGCGGTGGCCGTCGTGGAAGGCTCTTTTCAATGCCTCGGCGAAGTAGTGGACCCGCTCCGGCGAGTCGTAGTCGTACTCGCCCGCGCCGAGCTCGGACGCGACGTTGAGCGCCTCCAAGGCGATCAGTCCCTGGTTGTTCGGCGGCAGCTCGTACACCTCGGCCCCGTTGTAGGTGGTCGAGACCGGCTCGGGCCACTCGACCTCGAAGTCCGCGAGGTCGTCGACGGTCATGAACCCGCCCTGCGACTGGACCTCGTCGGCGATCGCCTCGGCGATCTCGCCCTCGTAGACCACGTCGGCCCCCGCCTCGGCGATCTTCCGCATCGACTCGCCGAGCCGGGGGAGCGTCACCGTCTGGCCGACCTCCGGCGGCTCGTCGTCGAACAGAAACGCCTCGCGGGCGTGGTCGTCGGTGAACAGCGCATCGGCGCTCGCCCAGTGGGAGGCGATGACCTCCGACACCGGGTAGCCCTCGGTCGCGTAGCGGATGGCGGGCGAGAGGGCGTCCGCGAGGCTCAGCCGGCCCAGTTCCTCGACGGTCGCCTCCCAGCCGCGCGCCGTCCCGGGGACCGTGACCGCGTGCGGGCCGTAGAAGGGCATCCCGGCCTCGCCGGCGTCGTCGACCGCATAGCCGCCGTCGTCGGGGTAGTAGGAGTCCGCGTCGTCGTCTGCGGCCAGCGCGTCCTGTACGTTCTCTATCGTCGCGTCGGCCGGCGCACCGCCGCAAGAGCGCATCGCGCCGACGTCGCCGTCCGCGGTCCGGTACAGCGCGAACACGTCGCCCCCGAGCCCGGTCGAGGTCGGCTCGACGACGTTGAGCGCGGCCGCGGTAGCGACCGCGGCGTCGAACGCGTTGCCGCCCTCGCGTAGCACTTCGATCCCCGCTTGGCTCGCGAGCGGTTGACTGGTCGCCACCACGCCGCGTTGACCGTACACTGTCGACCGACGCGACGTGAATCGGTCTAAGTCTGGCTCCATACACGACCGTCCGGCAGCCGGGAGAATAAAGCTACGACCGGATGTGTCCGGTGTCGATCCCGCGGATCCGACGGTGCCGCCGCGATTCCGGACCGCGTGGCGTCAACGGTCGGGGACCGGTCGGCAAGCGTCGAGCGTTCAGGAGTGTTTGGCCGCGAGGACTTCGATCTCGTCGATCTGGGGATCCTCCACGAACAGCCCGTCGGCGCGGTCCATCAGCTCCGCCGCGATCTCGCCGTCGAGGGTGCGTGGGCATCGACGGGGAAACGGACGGAAACGGCGGGAATTGCGGTCGGGGAGAACCCGGTCGGGCGGACCGCGGCCGTGGAGAACTCGGGTCGGAACAGCACGGGAAGTGGCTCTCACTCCGTCACCGGACCGCTCTTCGCTTCCACCGATGCCCGACCCCAGGTAATCTCGGCATATCCGAGATGATGATGTATAACTAATAGGGTGGCGCTGACATCCGGCGTATGGATATCGGCACGTCGATACGCTCCGTCGGCAGTCGGTTACACTCCGTGGACGGCGTCTCGCCGCTCCAGTTCTCGGGCGACTTCCTCGAACTGGCGGTGGTGTTCTTAGTCATCGCGGTCGTGGCGGCGATCTTCGGGGCCCGCGGGATCGCCGGCCTCTCGATGACGATCGCGAAGTGGCTCGTTATGATCTTCCTCGTGCTGGCGATCATCTCGGTGTTGCTCTGAGGCCGCCGCGGCGCACTACACACATCGGTGGCCGCGACCGCTAGGCGACAGCAGCCTCAGCCTCTCTCGCAAGCAACACCGCAACAAGAGAGCCCTCAGCGGTATCTGTCGAGCGGGTGAGGGCGGTCTCCCCCTCGGCGGGCACGGAGACGAGAGGAAAGCTGGCCTCGGTACTCATAGGGCTCGTCGTCGCCGGGTGCCGAGTCCGGCTCGGAGCGGTGGTTCGTCATCGGCCGCTCGTCGGTAGCCGCTCCGGCGAATAAAGTGATTCGGCCGCGCCGTCAGTGCGACGAGCCGGCGTACTCGTTCCAGCGGTCGGTCCCGTTCGGGATCCGACTCGTGCCCGACGGGTCGAACATCGCGGCCGAACGCGCGACCGCCTCGGCGGCGGTCGGCAAGTCGTCTGGACCCTTCTTTGCGTCGTCTCCGTCCGGGCTCGCGGACGGAGCCGGTCGGTCGATACGTCGCTCGCTCCGCGTCGCCTCGCGCGTGCTCGGACCGCTGGGACCGATCGTCGTCTCGGCCGTCGAGCGTGCGTCAGTCGTGGACTGCGTACGGCACGCTGTATGTTACAGACGTATTATTAATAATTGTTTATGTTGGTATGAGGATCGCCGGGCGCGGATCTCGTCGGATGTGTTGGCGGCGGCGGGGACGACAGGGGCGAAAAGGAGCCGCGAGTCGGGTCGCTCGGTGGGGTCGGCCGTGCCGGCTACCAAGCCGACCACGCGGTGAGCGTCTCGTCGCGGGCGTACACCCGCTTGAGGTCCTTCGCGTAGGCGAGGTCGCCGGGGTGGTCGAGCTTCTCGTGGCGGTATTCGGGCGCGTCCTCGCGGAGCTGGAGCCCCTCGACGGTGAACTGCTCCTCGCCGAACTCGACCGTCTCGTCGACGGTGAACTCGTAGTCGCCGGGGACGTTCACGCGCAGCGAGCGCGTCTGGTCGGCGTCGCCGTCCTTCGGGTGGAGCGTGACGGGCACGGCGACGTTGTCGACCGCGCGGGTCCACAGCGTCTCCACGTCGGTGACCTCCGCCTCCTCGACGCGCTGTTCGGGACCGAGTTCGATGTCCGTGATCCGCACCTGCATCAGCGCGTCGTCGGTGTCGACGACGAACTCCTCGCCCGCGGCGACGTCGCCGTCGGCGGGGACGTCCATCTGTGTCGTGAACGAGTCGCCGTCCTGCGAGACGACGATCGTCACGGAGACGGTCTCCGGTTCGGGTATCTCGGCTTTGTGCGTGTGGTCGCACTCGGTACAGCGCACGGTGGCCTGCCCGCCGGGGCTGAGGACCTCGTGGACGGTCGGCTCGGACGACGAACACGACGGACAGGGGAGTCCGACGCGCGCTCCGGCTTCAGTATCGCTCATTGGGCGCTCGTACCCGCCGCGCCCGTAAATATCCGCCCCTGTGAGGCCGGTGTGGGCCGCGATCGCGTGGCGCGCGGCAGCGGACGCCGAGCTTCGGCCGCGGAGCGCCGCGCGGTAAGGAAACTGGTTTACCGGAGTCCGCGGAACGGTCGCCCATGATCGTACCCGGGTCCAGCTCCCAGCAGCTCGCGGCCGCGCTCGCCGAGGAGACGGGCCGGGCGCTCGCGACGCCCACCTACGACCGGTTCCCGGACGGGGAGGGGATCGCCGCGGTGCCCGACTTCGACGGCGAGGAGGCCGTGATCGTCGCCGCCACCGACGCCGACGAGGCGTGGGTCGAACTGCTCCAGCTCCAGGACGCCGTCCGCGAGGCGGGCGCGACGGACGTGACGACCGTGGTCCCGTACATGGGCTACGCGCGGCAGGACGCCTCGTTCGGCGACGGCGAACCGGTCTCGGCCCGCGCGATGGCGAAGGCGATCTCGACCGGCACCGACCACGTCTGCCTCGTCAACCCACACGAGGCGACCGTCGCCGACTTCTTCGATGTCCCCGTCGAGACGGTCGACGCCGCGAGGGTCCTCGCCGAGCCGCTCCCGACTGACCTCGACGACCCGCTCTTCCTCGCGCCCGACGAGGGGGCCGTCGACGTGGCCGCCACCGTCCGGGACGCCTACGGGGCCGGCAAGACGGATTACTTCGAGAAGCACCGCGACCGCGATGAGCGAGTCGGTCGCCGTCCTCGCGGACCGCGGTGCGGCGCGGGTCTTCACCGCCTGCGTCCACCCCGTCCTCGCGGCCAACGCGGTGACGAAGCTCCGCGCCGCCGGGGTCGACCGGGTCGTCGGCACCGACACCGTCGAGCGCGGTTGTAGCGTCGTCAGCGTCGCGCCCGCCGTGGCCGACGCACTGGACCCGGTCTGATCAGTCGGTCGTCCTCGACGAGTCCGTCCCCGCCCCGTCGATCCGCCGGATCTCCTCCGCGGGGTTCCCTCCGACCACCGTCCCCGCTGGCACGTCGTCGACGACGACCGCTCCGGCCGCGACGACCGCCCCGTCGCCGACCTCGACGCCCGGAGTGATCACCGCCCGCCCGCCGATCCAGACGTCGTCGCCGACGGTCACTGGGTCGCCGAACTCCTCGCCGGTCGCGCGCTCGCCGGGGTCGATCGGGTGCGTCGGCGTGTAGACGTGGACGCCCGGACCGAGCAGGCAGTTCTCGCCGAACGCGATCGGCGCGGCGTCTAAGAGGACGCAACCGTAGTTCGCAAAGAACCCGTCGCCCTCGCCCGCCGGCGGTCCGCGACGAGCTCCGGGTCCGTCGGGTCGTATCCCTCGCCGGCGAGCATCCGCTTCTTCTCGCTTTCCATACGCCCTGCGACGCCGCGACCGGTATCAGTCTGTCCGTCGCGGCGGAAGAGACGGTCACACGATCTTCATCATCCGCGTCTCGAACTTCCCGACGCGGACGCGGACCCACCCCGCGAGGTCGCCGTCGAGGTCTGGGTCGTCGGTGTCGACGCGGAGCGCACGCACGTCGTCGAGCTTCGCCCGCGAAGCGACGATCCGGAGGTCACAGCGCCGGATCACGGCCGGCGATATCTGCGGGTTGCCGCGGCCGAAGACGAACCCCTGCCCGCCGATCGGCGAGACGACGATGGCGTTCTCCTCGCCCAGCGCGTCGAGTATCTCCGCCTCCGTGGCGTCGCGGGCGATCACCTCGCCGTCGCGCCAGAGGTCGACACCGATCGGCGACGGCTCGAAGCCGAGTTCGTCCTTGATCGCTCCGACGGTCGACCCCGGACCGAGGACGAAGGTGACTCCCTCGCCGTCGCGCTCGCGGACATCTGTTGTGACCCCCTCCGCCAGCGACTCGACGGTCCCGCTCGCGGTCTGTTTCGACGACTGGAGGTCGTCGGCGACGGGGACGTACGCGACGCCCCGCAGCTCCGGGTGGACCTCCCCCTCGCGGTAGGCGTCCTCGTCGATGTCCATCACCTCGCGGCGCTCGGTCCGCGAGGACGACGCCGCGACCTCGGCTGCGTCCTCCGGCGACACCGCGAACACCGACGAGTACACCTTCACGCCGGCGGGAACGCCGAGCATCGGCACGTCGGTCCCCTCAAGCGCCGACGCGACGTCCGCGGCGGTCCCGTCGCCGCCGACGAACAGGACGAGGTCGACCGGCTCCGAGGTCGATCCCCCCGTCCCGCCGTCGCCACCCCTCTCGCCGTCGGTCCCGGCGAAGGCGCGCACGACCGCCGCCGTGTGAGCCGCGGTCGTCTCGGTCGGCTCCGGAGTCTCACCGTCGAACGGGTCGACGACGCGGGCCGGATCGAAGCCGGGGCCCGCGGCTCCGCGCCGCGCTCGACCGCCTCGACCACCTTCCCGTCGGTCCCCTTCAGTCCGACGCGGCCGCCCATCCCGGCGACCGGATTCACCGCGATCCCCACGTACATGCCAGACGTTCACCGCGCCGGCCTCTTAAGTGAGACGCGTCGGACCGGGACGGGACGGCGTTGCGCGTCGACGGCCTGCCCGATCGACTGATAAAACCCCCCAACACCCGGGCACGGGAACCAACCGATACCCGCTACTCGGACGAAACGCCGATGGAACGAGCCCGCCATCGGCGTGCGAACTGCTCGTCTCACCGGGACCGGATCCCTTCCGTGGGAGCTGCCACGCGCCCATGCCGCCCAGTTCCGTTTCGGGCCGACGGGACGGCGTTGCGACCGCATCCCCCCTGCCCGCGAAATCACACCGCGGTCGCGCGCCGCCGGTCGCTCATCCGTCAGCGTCCGCCTCGCCCGAGAATTAATACTTAAGACACCGCCAGAACAACCTCAGACTATGATCCTCGAAGCCGCCGTGACGGAGCCGTTGCCGATCAGCGAGACCGCGGGCGCGGTCCTGCTCGCGAGCCTCGCCCTCGTCGTCGTGTGGGTCGCGTACCTGTACCGGTGAACCGCGCCCTGCTCCGCCGACCTACTCTTTTCTCCCTGCCGACCGTCCCTCGACTGCGTCCGCGTGGTCGCGGATCCACGCGGCGGCGCGCTCGACCTCCGCCTCGCTCTCGCCCGTGATCTTCACGGTCACGACCTCGCCCGGGTACGACCCGATCCGCACGTCGAACCGCTCGCGCAGCGACGCGAACCGGCCGAGCAGTTCGCTCTCCGGTTCGTCGACGTCGACGGTCACCACGTGGGTCCGCGTCCCGGCGAACTCCTCCGCGACCAGTTCGAACATCGCCTTCATCTCTTTTGGAACCCCCGGAAGGACGTAGACGGACTCGACGACAGCGCCGGGAGCCACGCCCGCCTCGTTCGGGAGCGGGCGGCAGTCGACGGGGAGGTGCGTCGTCTCCGCCGCGAGGTCACCGCCGCTGTACCCCCGTTCGGCGAGCCACGCGGCCGCCTCCTCGTTCTCCTCGACGCCGCGCCCGAACGCGGCCGCGACGGCTTCCATCGTCACGTCGTCGTGCGTCGGACCGAGTCCGCCGGTGACGATCACCGCGTCGTACTCGGCGTGGTACTCGTTGACGACCCGCGCGATCTCGGCGACCTCGTCCGGCACGACGGTCACCCGTTTGACCCTGACGCCGCGGGCGTCGAGGCGGTCGCAGAGCCAGGTCGCGTTCGTGTTCTCGGTGTCGCCGACGAGGAGTTCGTCCCCGACGGTGACGACGGCGGCGTTCATACCGGCTCAAGCGGCGCGCGGTAGAAAAGGACCGCGGCGCGGGCGGCCGACCGCTCTCGGGTACGCGACGGTCAGCGCCGGACGCGACGACCGGCCGCCCGCGGCCCCGTCAGAGCCAGCCGTCGTCCTCGTCGTCCTCGTAGACGCCCAATCCGAGGTCGCGCCTGCGTTGTCGAAGCGCTTCCAGCTGTCGCCGGAAGTAGAGAATCCCCGCGATCGCGGCGACGACCGCGACGCCGAGGACGACGCCGAACACCAGCAGGTCGCTCTCGCGGTACGACTGGACGACGACCGACCCGCCCGTCACCCCGTCCCAGACGATCCGGTCGCGGTCACCGACCGTCTCGATCGCGTGGTCGCGTGGCGACACGTGGCCGACGATCGGCACGTCCGTACTGAAGCCCGACGGCAGCGTCACGGCGTACGACCCCTCGACGTACGCGCGGGTGCTGAACCGGCGCGGCGACCCGTCGCCGGCGAACGCGAGCCTGCCGCCCGCCATGTCGTCGGCGAAGCGGATCCACGTCTCGTCGGTCGTCTGCTCGACCTCACCGCCGCGGGCGCGGAACTCGCTCCCGTTTATCACCTCGCCGTCGGGGTACTGGTACCGGAGCGACTCGAACTCCAGGGGCTGGTCGCCGGCGTACGGCGTCTGCTCGTAGAGGCGCAGCTCCTCGCGGTCGCCGACCGCGTACACGACCGTATACATCGCGTCGTCGGAGAGGTCGAACGCGGCGTCCCGATCCGTGTCGAAGTCGTACTCGTGCGGTGGCTCGGCGTCGAGGGTCTCGTTCGTCACCTCGCCGCCGCCCGTCGCGTAGCCGAGACAGCCGGCGCTGACGGCGAGGAGGGCGATCGCAGCGGTCGCAAGCGCGAAGCGTCGGTTCACGTATTCAACTCACCTCAGACGACACAGCGCATCTCGGCCGGGAGATACGAGCCGATCGCCGCGAGTAGCCCCGGCGGGTCGGTCGCCTCCGCGCAGACGACGCTCTGTTCCAACAGGCCGAGCCGCTCGACGGTGACGATGTCCTGCGCGTGGCCCGCGCGGTTCACCGTCGCCCGCGTCTCGCCGCGGGTCGCGGAGTTGACGTTCACCCGCCCGTCGCCGCGCTGCCAGCCGTACAGGCGGTCGCGCTCGGCGTCGGCGAGCCGGGAGGGTTCCGCGTCCAGATCACCGGCGTCGCCGCCGTAGACGAACCGCATCGGGAGGTGCTGGACGAGGCCGAACCGCTCGACGACCTGCTCCGGCGAGCCGACGCCGAGGCCGAGTTCGTCGGCGGGAACGAACACGTCGACGCCCGCGTCGAGGGTGAACCCCACGTCGTCCCACGATTCGAGGGTGCCCACGTACGTCTCGCTGGCCTCCAGCCCGCCGTCGTGGGCGACGATCTCGCCCCACGTCTCCACGAGGACGTTGCGCGCGACCGGCGCGTCCTCGCCCGTCACGTCCGCTTGGACGAAGTCGTCGTCGCGGACGCCCACCTGCCAGTCGACGTCGAGGTCTCCGACGTCGTTGGCGACGAGCGAGTTCATGCCGTCGAGCGCCCGGTCGCGGGCGTCGCCCTCGACGTAGCACTTGGTTGCGAGGACGACCATCAGCCGGTCACGTCCACGTTGAGTTCGTCACGGAGCTTGCCGATCCGCTCGTCCATCGCGTTGCGGAGCCGGTCGTTGTCCATCGCGTCCAGCGGCGAGCCGCACTCGGGGCACTCGAAGCCGAAGTCCATCGCCTCGCCGAACTCGAAGCGGATGGAACACACTTCACAGAGGTAGAACTCGTGGGTGCGCTCGTACTCCTCGCGCTCTTCGAGGGCGTCGAGCAGCCGGTACATCTCCTCTTGGAGGTTTTCCGGGATGTTATCGTAGTGGAACGTCCACAGGTACGTGAGCCACCCGGAGTCCTCGTCGCGGACGCGACGGTACGTCGCTAGGTCGTTCTCGTACAGGATGAACAGCGCGCGCCGCACGTCATTGAGCTCTAAGCCCAACTCCTCGGCCAACTCCTCGTCGGTGACCTCGCCGTCGGGCGGCGCGGCCGCGACCGGCATCCCCGTCGGTCCCACCAGCTCGTGGAGGTACTTCTGAATGACGGGGTCGTTCAGTAGATCCTCAAAAGCCATTACAGGACTCCAATGGTGGAATCGGATTAAAACCTCCGAAAGGCGCGGTCGTGACCGCCCCGCCGTGCCCGACCGCCCGCCGCTTGGAACCGCGTTCTCGAACCTCGACGACCGACCCGCACTCCCGGACCGCCGGCGATCGCTCCGCGCCCCCGGACCGCCGGCGACCGACCCGCGGGTTCGGCAGAGCTTTACGATCCGTGGCTCACACTCGCTGATATGACTGACTCGGTCGACGGCGGCGGGCGTCGCGCGCTCGGTGCCGTCGCACTCCTCGCGGTCCCGGTCGTGTTGGCGGCGGTACCGCTCGTTCCGCTCGCCGCGCTGCTCGGTACGGGCGGACTCGGCCTCCTCCCGGTCGACGCGCTCGGCGGGTTGCTCGCGGCCGCCGTCGTCGGTCCCGTCGCCGCCGCGCTCCTCGGACCGGTCCTCGTCGACCGGCGGATTTCCCGGCTCCCCGAGGCCGGCCTTGACGACCGCCGCGCCGACTTCGTCGCGGACTGCGTCGAGCGGCTCGCGGCCGACGTCGGCGTCGACGTTCCCGAGGTGACCGCGGTCCGCGCCGACGCCGCGAACGTCGCCGTCGCGGACGGCTACCGCGGCTCCCGGCTGGTCGTCTCGACGCGGCTGCTCGGGCTTTCCGAGGCCGACCGCGACGCCGCGCTGCGTCACGCGCTGATCAGACTCCGGACCCGGCAGGCACTGCTCACGACCGCGACGCTCCCGGCGCTGGCGGCGGTCGAGACCGCGGCGCTGCTCGCGACGCTGCTCGTGGGTCGCCGCGGGGACCGCACCGCCGCCGACCGGCGCGTCAACCGGATCCACGGGTACGAGCCGGACCGCGAGCGCGTCCCGTCGTGGGCCTACGTGGTTGCGGGGGCCCTGTGCTGGCTGGCGCTGCTCCCGGCGTGGGTCCCCGCGACGGTCGGCGACCGGCTCTCCATCGCCGGCGGGCGCAGCGCAGCGGACGCGCTCGTCGCCCGGACTGGGACCGAGGAGCGCGAGGGGCTCGGGAACGCGGTCGCGTTCGCCAGCGACGCCGCGGGCGCGGGCGACTGGCCGCCGCTTTTGGACCGCCTCTCGCTCGGGGTCAAGTGATTCGAGACGCCGCAGGCGTCTCGTCATCACGGAAATCAAAGATTTCCGTACGACCCCGAGGCACTCGGCCTGCTCCGCCTGTAGACCGCGGTCGTCTCGGGTTCCGCGCGGCAGCCCTCCGGATCAGGGATGCGCCGGGACTTCCAGCCGGACGGTCGTCCCGTCCGCGCCGGTGTCGATGTCGAACTCGCCACCCGCCTTCCCCACGACCCAGTACATGAGCCAGATCCCGAGCCGGTCGGCGAGCCGATGTCGGGGCTGCGGGGCATCCTGAGCGGGACCCCGAGACGGCCGACGGACGACGAGAGGCGGCCGCGACGTGACGAGGACGACGGGCGCTGAGCGACCGCAACCGTCCCGAGTCAGTCCGCTCCGTCCGCCGGCCCGCCGGCCTCTCGGTCAGCCGATCCGTTGACCGCTCCGTCCCCCGGCCCGTCGGCCGCTCCGTCCCCCGGCCCGCCGGCCTCTCGATCAGCCGACCCGTCTGCGTCGACGACGGTCTTCCCGGTCGCCTCGGGGAGGACCCGGCGGTCCGCGTCCGCCCACTCGCGGTCCAGTTCGGTCCCCGCGAACAGCCGGTCGAGGAACACCGCCAGCCCGGCGACCTCGGAGTGCGGCTGGTTCGTCACGCCCACGTTGAAGTCGGCGCGCTGGTACAGCGCCCACGGCACCTTCTCGCCGCCGACGACGACGAGGACGTCGCGGGGCGCAGGCGGCGACCCGCCCGTAGTCGCGTCGTCGAGGCCGGCCGCCTCACGGATCTCCCCTTCCACGTCCTGAACCCGCTCGCCGTACATCGTGAGGTGGACGACGACCCCGTCGAACCCGCGGACGATCGCCTTCTGATCGTCGCGCAGTTCGACGGCGAAGGGGCCGCCGAACCGGTCGGTAACCTCCCGGACGGTCTCCGCCGACTGGCCGGCGTTGCCGGGGAAGATCACCCGGTCCGCGCCGAGCGCCCGCGCCGTGAGTCCTACGTGCGTCGTCATGCGGTCGTCGCGTCCCGGCCGGTGGCCGTAGCGGAGGACGACGACCTCGCGCGCCTCGCTCATGCCACGCGATGGGGGACCGACTCGGGTGTCGCTTTCGATGCGACCGCGCGGCCGCCAACCGCCGCCGCGTCCGTTCTGATCCGCATGTGTGGATCGAATTGAGGCGAAACGCATCGAAGTGACCACGTAACTGGAGGTTTCATGTGGGAGGCGGTCGCGGTGTGACCCATGACGAGCGTCAAGGAGTTCCGCGTCGACGAGCCGGCGACCGCCGACGGACTCGGTCGGGGACGATTCGTCTTCACGGACGCCTACTCCGTGTTCGACTGGGGACAGATGCCCGACGCGATCCCGAACAAGGGCGCGAGCCTCTGCGCGATGGGCGCGTTCAACTTCGAACTGCTGGAACGCGAGGGAGTGCCGACTCACTACCGAGGCGTCACCGACCCCGCCGCAGAGGAGACCACCGACGCCGGGAACGACGAGACCGATGCCCCGGCCGTCGTCCCGCTGGACGAAGCGACCGCCCCGCCGACCAAGATGGCCATCGACCTGACTCGGGTCCCCGACCTGCCGTACGAGGGCCCCCACGCCGGCTACGACTACGACGCCTTCCACGCCGCGGGCGGGCCCGCCGAGTTCGGGCTCGACTCGGCGCTCGGCGTCGACGAGTGGCCGGACGAGCCGGTTGATCTCCCCGAGCCGGTCGTGGAGTTCTCGACGAAGTACGAGCGGCAGGACCGGTACCTCACGCGGGTGGAGGCGGACGAGATAGCGGGCGCGGCCGACATCGACGCGCTCGAATCCCTCGCGCGCGACGTGAACCGCGTCGTCACCGAGCGCGCCGACACGGCGGGGTTCGTCCACGAGGACGGAAAAATCGAGTGCCTCTACGCCGACGGCGAACTCCGCGTCGCCGACGTGGTCGGCACCTTCGACGAAAACCGCTTCTCGTACGGCGGCCGCAGCGTCTCGAAGGAGGTCGTCCGCCAGTGGTACAAGGCGAACGACCCCGACTGGGTCGCGGCCGTGAAAGAGGCGAAGACGGTGGTCGCCGACCGCGACACCGACGACTGGCGCGCGCTCTGCGAGCCGGACCCCGTTTCCCTTCCCCCCGAGGTCGTCGACGAGGCCTCGGACCTGTACGCGGCCGGGACGAACGCGTACACCGACCGCGACTGGTTCGACGCGCCCGACATCGAGGCCGCGCTCGACGCGATCGACGACTTATAAGAAGTCGTTGACGCCGCGGTGAACGCCTCCAAAGCCCCAGCCGCGCGCGGCGCTCCTCGCACCTTTTAAATGGGTGCTCGGAGGCGCGCGCCACAGCACAGCCGTTTGTTTGTGCGGTTCGGGAAGCCCGGTCCCTTAGCGCGGGGAGGATGTCACCGCTGCGCCCACTCCAGCAGCCGCGCGTAGAAGGGGTCGGTGCCGAGCGCGTCTGCGTCGCCGACGACCGTCAGCTGCTTTTTGGCCCGGGTGAGCGCCACGTTCACGCGGCGGTGGTCCTCGAAGATGGGCCCGTCGAGGTCGCCGGTCGCCACCAGCGAGACGACGATCACCTCCTTCGAGGAGCCCTGGAAGCGGTCGACGGTGTCGACGGTCACGTCGGTCCGGCGACCGATCTCCGCGACCTGCGCGCGGAAGGGCGCGATGACGCCGATGTCGTCCGGGTCGACCCCGGCCGCGACGTAGGCGTCGACGACCGCGGCGACGCGCTCGGCCTCACGGACGTTTCGGTTGCCGTCGCGCTCGCCGTCGGGGTCGACGAACCCTACGCCGCCGGTCAGCTCGGGCGCGAGCGCGGTGGGGTCGACGCCGAGGTCGGCGAGCGTCTGGCCGGCCACCTCGGGGGTCGCGGGCCGGAGCGCGCCGTCGTAGAACTCCGCGGAGGCGAACGCCTGGATCCGCTGGCTCATGCGGTACTGCCGGTCGAGCATGACGCTCGCCTCGGGGTACTCCTCGATGAGCCGCTGAAAAAGGGAAGTGCTGAGGTCGTTCTCGGCGCGGACGACGGGCGGAAGCTGCTCGTGGTCGCCCACGAGGACGAACCGGTCGGCGCGGTTGATCGCGGCGTGCGTCCCCGGCTCGGTGAGCTGTGAGGCCTCGTCGACGAGCGCCACGTCGAACTCGCACTCGCGCATGACCCGGGAGCCGCATGCCGCGGTGGTGGCGGCGACGACCGGCGCGTCGCGCAGCTCTGCGGCCTTCGCGTTTGGGTCGCCGCGCTGGACGAGCCGCACGTCCCGCATGTCGTCGCGGACGCCGGTCTCGGTCCCGACGCGCAGGATTCCACCAGTTTCACCGGCTCCGTCTGGTCGCGCGGACGCGACCCAGTCCTCGAACCCCTGGTCGCGGAGCGCTTCGAGCGCGTTGTCGACCGCGCGGTTCGTAAACGCCGACAGCAGCACCCGGTTCCCCTCCGCGACCAGCGCGCGGATCGTCCGGGCGATGGTGTACGTCTTCCCGGTACCGGGCGGGCCGTGGATCAGCGCCAAGTCCTCGGCGTCGACGGCGAGTTCGACCGCCTCGTTCTGGGCGTCGTTGTTGCCGACGTAATCGTCCGGCGCGTCCGGACCGTCGCTTCCCGGGCTCCCCGTCGGCCGGTCGGCCGGGTCGCGGAACGCCGGCTCCCGCCGGCCGAACAGCACGTCCTTGCGGTCGGGGCCGCCCTTCAGCACCGCGTCGTGGAGCGCGGTGAGCGAGCGGTCGACGGAGATCTCGGAGGGGTACACGTCGAGGCGGCGCAGCTCGACCGGTTCGTCCGCCTCCACGACGACCTCGTCGCTCCCGAGTTCGGTGATCCGGCCGAGCTCCGCGTGGCCCGAGACGGGGTCGCCGTCACTCACGAGCGCCACGTCGCCCTCGCGGAGCTTCGAGACGGCGTCGCCCGGCTTGCGGGCGCGAAGCTCCCAGCGGGCGTCGTCGATCTCCGTTTGCCCCGCCGGCTCTAAGCCGATCAACGCGCGGTCGTCCGCGGCGCGCTCCTCGGGCGTCTGCTCCCACAGCTTCCGGTACTCGGCGTGGGTCTCGCGGCGCTCCTCCTCGACTGCGGCGTAGAAGCGGTCGAAGTAGTCGCGCTCCTCTTCGGGGACCGGCGTCCCAATCTGCCCCGCCTTCGACTCTTGATCGAGGCGACCGGAAACGACCATACAGGCGTCCTGCTCGAAACAGTAGCTACACGTCGCGTCCGCCTCGTACCCCGTCGGCACCGTGGGGCGTTCGCCCGGGTCGTTGAGCGCGCGCCACTCCATCGCGGCGAGGGCGTTGCGCTCGCGCACGACGAACTCCAAGAACCCGCGGCCGACGGTGAACTCCTTGGCGGGCGCGAGGTCGCCCGACTCCTCGTTGCGGTCCAGGGCGGTGTTTTTCGTGTAGAGCAGCGTGCCGATGTCCGGGTCGACGCCGCGCTCGTCGAGCATGAGGGCGTAGCAGGCGGCCTGTACCTTGTCGTGGAAGCGCGGCTCGCGCTTGGTGTTCTTCCCGGTCTTCAGTTCGACGGGGGTGCCGCGCCGGAGCGCGTCCGCCCGGCCCTTCAGGCCGAAGGTGGGGGAGATGAGGGTGAACTCCGAGCGCCACGTGTCCTCGTCGGAGAGCGTCCCCTGCGCGAGCCACCCCTCGACGGCGGCGGCGTTGCGGCGCACCTCGTCTTCGACCTCCGCGCGCTCGTAGCCCAGCAGGCCGAGTTCCAGCCCGGCCTCGTCCACGCGGTCGGCGATGGACGCTTCGAGATCCACCCCGCGCAGCAGGTCGCCGAACACCTCGTGGACGATGGTCCCCTTGACCACCGGGTAGTTGAGCGGGATCCCCGAGAGCTTGTTCAGGTAGTACATCCGCGGGCACTGTACCCACGACCGGATCCCGGTCACGTCGACGAGGAAGTCGGGTTCGAGGACGACCCACGACTCGTCGGTCGTCGCGTAGCCGACCTCGCCGCGGTACTCGTCCTCCGCTGCCGTCGTGACGAGCAGTTCCATGCCGGTCTCGGCGTGTTCGGCTGTCTCCGTCCACTTCCCCCACAGCGTCACGTCGACCGGGTCGCCAGCGCCGCGGTCGGGCTGGACCCGCACCTCGCGGAGGTCGCGCTCGCCGTACGACGTCGACACCGTCCGCGCCTCTCCGACGGAGACGATCGGCCCCCGAACGTTCACGCCCCCGCTCGGCGGCCGCGGTGAAAAACGCTGTCGGTGAGCGAGTCGGTCGACGCGCGTCGGCCTCGGCTCCCGTCCGACGACCACCGCCCTCACGACGGCACCGGTTCCATCGCTGACGGCCTTTGCTCGGAGCTGTAGGCCCGAACACGGGCGATCCGAGGGGGTTACGATCTCACAGTACTTCGAAGAAGATGAGTAGCCACCAGACGTAGCCGCCGGCGAGTACGAGCGCGGTGAGCAGCTCGAGGACGCCGACGTACGTCTCGCCGTGGGTCCGACGGAACGCCTGTACCAGCTCCACCCGGCTCCAGAGCGGCATCAGCGGCTCCGGGACGATCTCTCCGAGACCGCCGGCCTGTTCGATGGATTCCTCGGCGACCGCCTCGGGAGAGGAGTCGTCGCTCATTGGCTCGTCCCCTTCCCGAACGGAAGCTCGACCCCACGGATCATCACCTTCTCGGCCACGAAGACGGCCGCGAAGACCGCGACACCGGCGATCTTCACGCCGTTGTTCGGGAACACCATAATAAAGAGCCCGAGCGCCGCGACTAGCGCCCGCGTCCCGATCTTGCGTCCGGGACGCATCTTGAACGGGTAGTTCAGCCCGTAGATGATTGCCACCGCGCCGAGCAGCACGAGCAGCCCGACGTACAGCGTGTACGACCCGACGTCCACCGAGATCAGTCCGGGGTTGTAGACGAACGCGGTCCGCCAGAAGTTCGCCTCCGCGATGCCCGCCGCTATCACCGCGGCCGTCGCCACCGGCGGCGTGATCCCCGCGAGGATGGCCGCATAGAACATCGTGTAGTGGGCGGTGATGGGCGCGACGTTGAAATCGGAGACGAAGGTCGGCACGATGAGGATGGCCACAATGACGTACGCGGCGACCGTCGGCATGCCGACGCCCATCAGGATGGCGACGCCCATCCCGAGCAGCACCGCGAACAGCAGCACGCCGCCCGAGATGTTGATGAGGAGCAGCGCGATCTTCGCCGGGATCCCCGTGGTGCCGAAGAGGTTCACGACGCCGCTGATGACGACCAAGATGATCGCGATCGGTGCCAAGATGACCGCGCCGCGGCGGAACCCGTGGACGGTGTTCCCGACCTCGTCGGCGAACTTCGCGAGCGGGCGGAACCGGAGCAGCGACGCGGCCACACGCCGGAACGGCGCGGCGACGGTGCCCGAGACGCCCGCGGTCGGTCCGCCGACCTCGACATCGTCGGGGTCCCGCAGCCACGACTTCAGTCCGACCACGCACTCGAAGCCGCGCTGGGCGGTCGGCATTAGGACGCCCGTGACCGTCATCGCGACGACCGTGTACAGCGCGGAGGTCATCACGGTGAACTGGACGACACCGAGCAGGTAGATGAGTATCGCGAACGGCACGCCGAACCGGAGCGCCTCGAAGACTTTCTGTCGGTTCGTGAGCGTCTCCTCGAAGAACTCGGAAAACTCCATGTCCTGACTGCTGGCGTCGGAGACGGCGAGATAGTGGACCGCGATGGAGATGGACGCCACCAGGATCGTGGCCGGGACGAGCCCCGCGACGACGATGTCGAGGTACGGAACGCCGAGGTACGACGCCATCACGAACGCAGACGCCCCCATCACGGGCGGGAGTACCTGCCCGGAGGTGGAGGCGACCGCCTCGATGCCCGCCGCGCGGTGCCCTTTCATGCCGGCCTCCTGCATCGTCGGGATGGTGAACGACCCCGTCATCGCCGCGTTGGCGGTGTACGAGCCGTTAATCGACCCGATGACCGCCGAGGAGAGCACGGCCGTCTGGGCGATGCCGGACTCGATGTACTTCGCGGCCACGATGGCGATCCGGAGGATGAGTTCGAACGCGCCGTACGCGAACAGCAGTCCGGCGTACAGCAGGAACGGGGCGATCCACGAGGCCGTGATCTGCGTCAAGCTCCCGTAGAACCCGTACAGGTCGGTGACCGTCGCCTGGAGCAGCGTCGTCTGGTTCATCCCCGCGTGCCCCAACACGCCCGGCACGAGGTTCCCGAACATCGCGTACCCGAACACGGCGAAGATGAGCCCGAGGAACACGTTGCCGAACTCGCGCCACGTGAGGTACATCAGCGAGAGGATGACGAGTCGCGCGAGCATGTACTCGTGTTCGAGCGCGTACCCCTGCCGCTGGAGGTACACGTCTTGGAAGTTGACGGCAAAAAAGGCCGAGGCGGTCATCAGCGCCAGCGACGCCGGGATCAACACCGCGCCGTCGACCCAGTCCCCGTCGCTGATGGCGAGCCGCGTCTCGTTGAGCGCGTACACGGTCAGAATGCCGCCGACGAACGCGGTGGCGTACCGCACCTGCGAGATCACCTGCGTCTGAGCCCAGTAGAGTACCCCGGCCCAGAACAACAGCGCCGCCACCGTGACCGTGACATCGAGCCCGCGGAGCAGTCCGGACTCGGATTCGGATTCGGACTCGGCCGAGACCGTTTCGGTACTCATCGGTGCCAGCGCGCGTCATGCGGGACGTTCGTCCGCCCGGGCGTGGTGGATAGTGTCATGGTTGTTTCCGAGTCGTCGGTTGTGTGTTCGGTGATTTTAAATTATTGATCAGCACGTCCCGAGAGGCGGGAGAGAACCGGCTCAGGGACCGATCAGGCGCTGTCCCCCTCGGTCAGGCTGCCGTCCCACACGTCGTTGTCCCGGTAGTACTGTACCGCGCCGCGGTGGACCGGGATGTTTTCGCGCGCCGAGCCGAGCATGTCCTCGGTGGACCCGAAGTCGTTGAACTGCTCTTCGCCCTCGTTGACCGTGTCGTTGGACTCGTCGACGACCCGGCACAGTTCGTAGACTGCGTCCGGATTTGCCTCTGGGTTGAACGTGTAGTTCACCTCCAAGTTCCAGTGGAACACCTCGTCGGTGCCGATGTCGGTGTCCGCGATGGGCCAGTCCTCGTAACTCGTGGTGCCGGTCCCGGCCCCGTCGTACGACTCGGCGGACTCGATGAGCGCGTCGGTCGGCTCGACGTAGTGGACGTCGATCCGGGAGGCGATCTCCTGAACGAACCCGGTGTACCGAACGCCGGGCGTTCCGTACGCGATGGTCGCGTCGATGTTGCCCTCCTCCATCGCGCCGGGCGCGGAGTCGACGCTCTGGTTCTGGACGTTCATCTGGTCGAACACGTCCGCGGTTGGCTCCTGCGACCAGACGTCGAGCGTCGTCGCACGCGTCGAGTACCCCGGTTCGGCGGGGTAGACGTTCGCGCCGGCGAGGTCGTCGAACGTTTCGATCCCCGTGCCGTCGCGGGCGATGACGTAGATGCTGTACGGGAACGCGTAGAACCCGTACTGCGGGATCCGTTCGACCGGCTGATCGGAGAACGCACCGGTCTCGCTGAGCGCCTTCGACAGCGAGTTGTTGTCGGTGATCCCGGCGTTGAACTGGTTGTTCGCCATCCGACGGATCGTGCCGATGTATCCCGGGCTCTCGATTGTCGAGTAGTTCAGGCTGTCGCTCTCTTGGCTCACCGCGCGCTCTACGGCCAGTCCGACATCCTGAGTCCCGCCCGCCGACGTCCCGACGCGCAGCATGAGGTCCTCGCCGCCGTCCATCCCGTCACCGCCGTCACCGCCATCGCCGCCGTCGCCGTCGCCGCCGTCCATCCCGTCACCGCCGTCGCCGCCGTCGCCGCCACCGCTACAGCCTGCGAGTCCGGTCATCCCTACTGCGCCCGTGCCGTACAGGAACTTACGCCGATTGATGGAATTATCTGCCATGCTCAACATGGTACTTTCGGTCAATCATTAACAATGTATCTGTTTATTTCAGTTCAAACGTACGGGATATCCGCGGACCTGACGCCCGTCCCACACGGACGCCGCTCAGTCGTCGAGCGTCACCGTCACGGGGCAGTCGGCCGCGAGCACCACCGACTGAGTGGTGCTCCCGAACAGCACCTTGCCGGTGGGGCTTCGGCGTCGCCCGCTCATGGAGATGTTGTCTGCGTCGAGCTCCGCGGCGACCTCGACGATCACCTCGTCTGGGTCGCCGTGCTCCCGCCGTCTGGTGGTCGCGACGCCGGCCTCCGCCAGCCGGTCCGCGACGGCGTCGACGGTCTCGGGATAGTTCTCCTCGTTCCACACCTCCTCGGAGTCGACGCGGCCCCCCTCGCCGCTGGCCTCAAACCCCTCGTAGACGTTGAGAATCACTGCCTCGACCTCCTCGGCGGCGTTCGGGAGCGACGCGACGGCGTCCGCGGCGGTCAGCGCCTGACCGGGCTCCGCGCTGACGGGCAGCAGTACGCGGTACATGTCCGCACCTAACCGAACACGACTAATAAAGATGGTTGCGGCTCTCGGGGCGTCTACCGCGTCACCGGCGCGTCGACGGACCCGACCGACTCAACGACCGCCCGTACCTCGTCGCCGGGGTCGATCGGCGCTGCGCCGGGCGTCCCCGTGCTGAACAGGTCGCCCGGTTCCAGCGTCATCACGTCGGAGTGGAACGAGACGATCTCCGCCGGCGGAAACAGCATGTTCCCGATCTCGTTTTCGGCCCGCACCTCCCCGTCGACCTCGGTCCGCACCGAGAGCCCCGCCAGATCGAGCGGCTCCTCCGGCACCGCGAGCGCGGGGCCGGGCACGAGGAACGTGTCGTAGCTCTTCGCCCGCGTGAGGAACCGCGGGTTCCGCTGGAGGACGTCCTCAGCGGTCATGTCGATCACGGGGAGAAAGCCCGCTATCACGTCCTCGACCTCGTCCTCTGTGACGTTTCGACACGTTCGCCCCATCACGACCGCGAGCTCCGCCTCCGCGGTCACCCGCTCGCTCTGTGACTCCGGCGGCAGACGGATCGGACCGCCCGGCCCCGTCAGGACCGACGACGGCTTCATGAAACTCGCCGGCTCCTCGGGGCCCTGCTCGTCGAGGTCGCCGGCGTGTTCCTCGTAGTTCAGGCCGATGCCCCACAGCTTCCCGAACGACGCCAGAGGCGCGCCGAACGACAGGTCCGCTGGGGGGACCGGGTCGGCGGTCGCGTCGGCGGCGTCGCCGAGCGTCCCCGCGGCCGCCCAGGGAAGCGCGTCGCGGACGCTCTCCGCGTCCGGTTCGACCGCGCTGAGGGGGACGTATCCCTCGTCGTCGCCGAGCAGGGGATCGCCGGTCGCCGTGCGTGCGAGGTACTTCATCGCGCGTTCGGTCCGTTCGTTTTCGTCGCGTGTTTCCCGTTCATGGTGATCGTGCGTTCGGGCCGCTCCGGTCCGTCCAGATCATCTCTCTTCTCGGTCCGTCCAGAAATCGAACGAGCGTCCGGGCGCGAACACGTCGAGTCCGACCGCGCGCTCGTCGCCGGTGTTCTCGACGCGGTGGGCCTCGTTGGACTCCAAGAGGACGGAGTCGTTCTTTTCGAGCGTGACCGAGTCGTCCGCGGTCGCGACCGTGAGCTCGCCTTCCAGACAGAGACACACCTGCTCGTTCTCGTGGTCGTGTATCGGCGAGCTGTGTCCCGGCGGCTTCTCGAACCACTCGAAGGAGAACCGGTCGCTGCCGGCCATCGAGACGCGCCGCCAGCCCTCGTCGGGCTCGTAGCTCTCCGCCTCGTCAAACGCGACTGGCCTCATAGGTTCGCTCCGGTGGCCCCGCCGTCGATCGGCAGCGCGGTGCCGTTGACGAAGCCGGACTTCGGCGACGAGAGGAACGCGACGGTGTTGCCGAGTTCCATCGGGTCGCCGATCCGGTCGAGCGGGTTGCCCGCCCAGTCGCCGAGCCCGTCGTCGTAGGAGTCGTACTCGCCGCGCTCGACGGCGGCCTCGACGAGGTCGCGGATCCGGCTCGTCTCGTGGGGGCCCGGCAGGACGGCGTTGGCGCGCACTTCCGGGGCGAACTCCTTCGAGAGCGTCTTCTCCAGTCCGATGACCCCCATCCGAACCGCGTTCGATAAGACGAGGCTGTCGAGCGCCTCTTTCACGCTCCGGGAAGTGATGTTGACGATGGTGCCGCCGTCTCCCTCCTTGAGGTGCGGGTACGACTCCCGCGCCAGGCGGACGACGCTCATCACGAGCAGGTCGTAGGCGTGCTGCCAGTCCTCGTCGTCGGTGTCGAGGAACGCGCCCGACGGCGGACCGCCGGCGCTCGTCACGAGGTGGTCGATCGTGCCGAACTCGTCGACGGTCGCCTCGACGAGCGCCGTGACCTCGTCGGCGTCCGTCAGGTCGGCCGACTGCGCGACGACCTCGCCCGCCGCGACCGCCTCGACCTCCGCTCTCGCGTCCGCCAGTCGCTCTTCGTCGCGGCCGTTGATGACGACGTTCACGCCCTCCCGCGCGAGCGCCTTCGCCGATGCCTTGCCGAGCCCGCTGGACGACGCCGTGACGAGGGCCGCGTTCCCGTCGATCTGTAGGTCCATGTTCCTCCCGTCCCGAGGCCGGCGTGAAAACATTTTCTTGTAGGCAAACGAGGGGGCCCGGCCCGGGGAGCGGAATCGGTCCCTGAGAGACTCAGGAGTCCGAACCGCCACCGATCGGCTTGTCGAGCGCCGCGGACCCGCCGTTGAAGGCCACCGTCTCGCGGCCGACCGTCCTCGCCGCCTCTGGGAGGTCCTCGACCACGGCCTCAGAAATCAAGAACTCCCCGAGGTCCTGCGTGTTGCGGATCCAGACGACCCGCACCGCCTCGGGGTCGTACCCCCCGAGCGCGGCCAGCGCGGTCCGGAGCGCGAACTCGTCGTCGGGCGCTACGACGGGGAGCTTCGATTTCGCGAGCGACCCGCTGGTGAGCGCGTTCGCGTACGTCTTCTCCAAGTCGAGGTCGTCGACGGCCGCCTGCCGGGTGAGGTCGGCAAGCCCGATTCCGTTCCCGTTTCCCTTCGTCGCGTCCGTGAGCCCTCGCACGTAGATGATGTCGATGTCGGGGGTCTCTGGGTCAGGCGCGTTGAGCACGCGGTAGCGACCGATGATGTTCGTGTCCATGCCTGTACCCGAGATCTCCTTGCCGATCTCGTCGACGACGAGCAGATCGATGTCGTCGACGGGCAGCGTCGGCATCTGGTCGTACGCCCGCTCCAGCAGCTCTGGCTCGCGGTCGAGGAACGAGCCGGCAGGGACCGCCTCTAGGTGTCCGATCTCCTCCTCGAAGCTCTCGACGAGCGCGATCCCGCCGACGATCGGGGTCTCGCGCTCGATGACGCCGAGCGCGGCCGTCAGCGCCTCGACGTACCCCTCGGCGATCGCCGTCGAGTGGAACGACTTCGCGCCGTGCTGCTTGCCGAGCCCGACGACGGTCATCTTCGCGAGCCCGCTCTCTATCGCCCCGGTGAAGTTGGTGTGGGCCTTCACGCGGTTCACGACGAGGACCGCGTCGGCCGCGAGCGCCGCCTCCGAGAAGTACACCGGGAGATCGGCGTCGCCCACCGAGACCGTCGCCAACTCCGCGGCCGCCATGCGCGCGTCGATCGGCGCGCCGACGGATTCCTCGGTGATCCCGAGCGCCGCCAACACCTCGCGCTGTCCCTCGGCGGTCGCGCCGCCGTGACTGCCCATCGCGGGCACCACAACCGGATCGAAGCCGCGCTCGGCGACCCGCTCGACGACCGCCGCCGCGACCTCGTCGATGCGGTCGATCCCGCGGCTGCCGACGCCGACGGCGACTGTCGCCCCCGGGTCAAGCCCGTCGAGGTCCAGCGTGTCCAGCGCCTCGCGCGCCGCTCCGACGGGGTCGTCGAGCCGATCCGTCTCCGGTTCGTGCCGGACCCGCGCGAACTCGGGGAGCGGCTGCGGATCGATGAGGTCGTCGACCGCAAAGCGATCGGGGAACTCCATGCCGCTCTCTCGCAGCGACGATACAAAAACTGCGGGTCGCCCCACCCGGTCCGACGGAACTCCGCGGGAGCATTGCCGATACGACGGTTTACTTGTACCCATGTGACACCCACCACGCATGCGGATCACCGAAGTCGAGTCGTTCCCGATCGAGCTCCCGCCGGAGCTGCCCGCCTCCTTTTCTGACCGGACGCTCGCCTCCCGGGACCACGCGATGACGTGCGTGCGAACGGACGCCGGCCGCGGCGTGCCGCTCGACCAAGGGCGCGCCCGTGCCGTTCGCCGGCGACTGACCACCGACACGAAATCGAGGTACTCATGAGAGACTACTCAGGCCAGATCGACACCCGCGACGCGGACCGAGACGTACAGATCACCGGCCTCGACGCCTGCGTCGTGGAGGGAAACTTCGAGTGGAACCTGATCAGAGTGGAGACGAACGCGGGCGTCACCGGTATCGGCGAGGCGTACCGCGGCGGCGGTATCCCGGAACTCGTCGAGTACACGAACCGGTTCCTCGTCGGCGAGAACCCGCTCGACGTCGAGCGGCTGGTCCGCTACATCTTTCAGGAGATGTCGGGCCACGGCGGCACGACCGGGAAGGTCGTCACCGCGGCCTCCGGTATCGAGATCGCGCTGTTGGACGCGGCCGGGAAGGTACTTGAACTCCCCGTCTACCAGCTGCTCGGCTCGAAGTACCGCGACGAGATCCGGCTCTACTGTGACTGCCACGCCGGCGAGGCGTACGCGGTCGAGGACGGCGCGACCGCCTACGCCGACGCCGAGGCGTACTCCCCGGAGGCGTACGCCGCGGAGGCGGCCCGAGTCACCGAAATGGGCTTTTCGGCGCTGAAGTTCGACCTCGATCTCCCGGCCGACAACGAGAACGACTCGTACAACGGGCGGCTGACGAACGCCGCGATCCGAGAGAAACGCGAGATCGTCGAGGCCGTGCGCGAGGCGATCGGCTACGATGTCGACCTCGCCTTCGACTGCCACTGGGACTACTCCGTCGAGAGCGCAAAGCGGCTGGCCAACGAGCTCGAGGCGTTCGACCTGATGTGGCTGGAGGACCTGATCCCACCGGAGAACATCGACGCCCAGAAGGAGGTGACGAGGGCGACCCGGACCCCGGTCGCTACCGGCGAGAACCGCTTCCGCGTGTTCGAGCTGTCGGACCTGATCTACGAACACGGCGTCGATGTCGTCACTCCCGACCCGACGACCGTCGGTGGACTCACAGAGTCGATGCGGATCGCCGACCGCGCCGAGGAGAACTACATCCCGATGTCTCCGCACAACGTCTGTAGCCCGGTCGGAACGATAGCCTGCGTCCACCTCGGTGCCGCCACCCCGAACTTCGACCTACTGGAGTACCACGCGCTGGAGGTCGACTGGTGGGACAACCTGCTGGCGCGCGACGAGCCCCTGATCGAGGACGGTCGCATCGCCGTGCCGGAGACGCCCGGCCTCGGGATCGAACTCGACATGGACGTCGTCGAGGAGCATCTCCTCGACGGGACCGACGGGTTCTGAAGCGCCGGCTTCCAACCCGCCGGCGTCGAAACCCCTCGGCGCGCGATTCTGGCGGCTCACCGGGCGGGAATATACTTATTTATCCTTGGCAACGCAAGCGTTGGTATGCTGGATTACTTTGACATGGAGTCGACGCTGTCCGAGGAGGAGCGGCTCCTCGTCGACTCCGCCCGCTCGTTCATCGACGGCGAGGTGCCGGACATGGGAGACCACTGGATCGACGGCACGTTCCCCACGGAGCTCATCCCGAAGATGGGCGAGATGGGATTCTACGCCCCGAACCTCGACGGGTACGGCCTGCCGGGCGTCAGCGAGCGGGCGTACGGCCTGTTGATGCGCGAGTTGGAGGCGTGTGACTCCGGGCTCCGTTCGATGGCGAGCGTTCAGGGGGCGCTGGTGATGTACCCGATCCACGCGTTCGGCAGCGACGAACAGAAAGCGGAGTGGCTGCCACGGCTCGGCACCGGCGAGGCGGTCGGCTGCTTCGGACTCACGGAGCCGGAACACGGGTCGAACCCCTCTGCGATGGAGACGATGGCCGAGCCCGACGGCGACGACTACGTCTTGAACGGCTCGAAAACGTGGATCACGAACTCGCCCATCGCCGACGTCGCGGTCGTGTGGGCGAAAGACCACGGCGAGGAGGGGACGCCGGTGCGCGGGTTCCTCGTCGAGACGGACCGCGACGGCGTCACGACGAACGAGATCGACGAGAAGCTCAGCCTTCGGGCGTCGGTCACGGGCGAGATCGGCCTCCAGAACGTCCGCGTCCCGGCCGAGAACCGCCTTCCCGGCGTCGAGGGGATGAAGGGCCCGTTGTCGTGTCTGACGCAGGCCCGCTACGGCATCGCGTGGGGCGCGGTCGGCGCGGCCGCGGACTGCTTCGAGGTCGCCCGCGAGTACGCTACCGACCGCGAGCAGTTCGGCAGGCCGATCGGGGGGTTCCAGATGCAACAGGAGAAGCTCGCAGAG
The DNA here is from genome assembly GCA_003023405.1 of Halobacteriales archaeon SW_8_68_21. Lineage (GTDB taxonomy): Archaea > Halobacteriota > Halobacteria > Halobacteriales > Haloferacaceae > Halorubrum. Next base: position 14,404 of record PXST01000002.1, on the reverse strand, counting down.
ATGGCGACGCAGATCACGCTCGCGCAGCTGCTGGCCCACCGGCTCGCCGACCGCAAGGAGGCGGGGGAGATGCGGCCGCAACACGTCTCGATGGCCAAGCGCAACAACGTTCGCACCGCCCGCGACCAGTCGCGGATCGCCCGCGAGATGCTCGGCGGAAACGGGATCACCGCCGACTACTCGCCGATGCGCCACATGGCGAACTTCGAGACCGTCTACACCTACGAGGGCACCCACGACATTCACACGCTGATCCTCGGCGAGGACCTCACCGGGATTCAGGCGTACCAGTAGGCAGCCGCCACCGACACCCTCTTGCGCTCGCGTTGCCGATCATACCGACATGCGCGTGCGAGACTGGGACGACATCCTCGCGGACATCGCGAGCGACGCGACCGACCCCGACGGCTGGCGGGCCGTCGCCGGCTCCCGCCACGGCGGACTCGGCGAGGACCTCTACTTCGGCCACCCGAGCGTCGGTCTCTACCACCTGAAGACGTACGCGAAGAACCCCCGCGACCTCCGCGGCGTCGGAACGCGCGTCGCCCGCAAGGTCGACGACGAACTCGACCCGCACCTCCCGGACGTCGACAGCAACGGGCGGTTCGCGGTCCGGTCGACCCCCGAAGACGAGAAACACGCCGAGGAGATGGCGACGCGGCTCACGGAGACGCTGCGGGTCCACGCCGAAGCGCCGACCGACCCCGACCACCTCTTCGAGGACGTGATGGAGGCGGTCGAGTCGCCGGCCTTCGGCCCGATGGAGTACGAGTTCGACGGGCGGCCCGACGAGCTCGACGAGCTGTCGGACACCTTCGAGGCGGCCGAGGAGCTTCTCACCTCGGAGCTTGACGACCTGATCGACGAGGACGACATCGACCGCGGCTTCCACTGAGTCGCGGCCGTCGGATCGGTTTTGCCGCTCCGACCCCAACGGAACGCATGGGTCTCAAAGCGGACACCGCGAACGGCGCGATATCGCTCGGCATCGGCGTCGCAGTCACTTGGCTCGCGGCCGGCGACGGGGACCACGACACGGCAGACCTCCTCGTCGCGGTCGCGGTCAGCTCCTTCCTCTCGGGCTTTTTTACGAGCTACTTCGCGAAGTGACCGGCGGGCGGTGCGGCCGCCGGGGGCGCTCGACGGCCTCGACATCTGATGAGTGATCTCGGCGTCTAATAAATGATCTCGGCATCCGACGGCCGGATCGACCCGCCTTAGATCGCCGTCACCCACGCCTTGTACGCCTCGTCGAGCTCGTACACCTCGCGGAAGGCGCGCTCGGTGAACCCCGCGACGCGGTTCGCGTCCGACCGCGCGGTGACGACGGCGTTGGTCCCCTCGGCCTCCTCCGGGCTGACCAGCTCGTCGATCCGGAACTCGGGGAACTCGGAGAGCAGATCTTTCAGCCGTTCGAGTTCCTCGTCGGTACAGTCCAGTATCAGCTCCGTGCCCGCGAGCTGGATCCACGGCGGCACCTCGCCGCCCTCGGTGTCGTCGCTGTCGGGGTCGACGTCGACGGTCATCACGTCGCCGGAGCGCGCGCGGTGCGCGGCCGCGGCGTCGGCGAACAGGCCCAGCCGCTCCGCTTCGGTCGCGGCGTCGAATCGGGTCATATCTCTGCTCGGCCGCGACGGCCCTTAAATATCCGTTCCCGGCCTCACTCCCGCTCCGTCTCCGCCAGCACGTCGTCGACAAGCGAGCGCGTCTCTTCGGCCGTCTCGACCCGGTTGGCGGCCTCGCCGCGCTCGATCAGGGCCAGATCCGGGTCGTCGAGGGCGTGGCGCACCTCGGCCGCCCGGCGAAGCCGCTCGTACTCGTCGCTCCGCGCGAGTTCGCGGACCGAACGCAGCGTCGCGACCGTGTCGTCGTCGGCGATCCGCCCGACGAGCGGGACCAGTTCGTCGATCTCGTAGGCGAGTTCGTCGCCCGGCTTCGGCGGCCAGTCGAGCGTCAGCGGCTCGCCGTCGAGCCGTTCGAGGTACGTCCGGTGAACCGCCACCGCGGTCCGGAGCGCCCCGGGGTCGTCGACGTAGTGTTCGAGCTTCGAGTTCGTGTAGTCGGCGTACTCCAGCAGCGTCGCCGGCGGCTCCTCGCCGGCCGCGTGCGTCTTGACGTACTCCGCGAGGTCCGTCGGCGGCACGTCGACATCGACGAACGGCGTCCCGTCGGCGCGGTCGAGGAACGCGAACACCTCCCGGGCGGACGCCGACTTGAAGAACTCCCGGAACGCCTCCCGGACCGCCTCGTCGTACGCCTCGATCGGGTCGCGGAGGCGGCCGAGGTCGGCGTCGAGG
>PXST01000002.1:0-11832 GCA_003023405.1 Halobacteriales archaeon SW_8_68_21 | reverse complement strand
AGCCGTGCGGCCGCCTCGCCCGCCTCGGCGACGGGGTCGTCGGCGTCGCTTTCGGCGTCGCCCCGCGCGGTCCGGGCGTGCCCCGTCCCCCCGTCCCCGTCCGCCATCGGTCAGTACACCTCGTCGGGGTCGAAGACGCGCTCTCCGACGTTCTCGCCGTCTATCGTCCGGTGGAAGCACGACCGGTGGCCGGTGTGGCAGGCACCGCTCGTCTGCTCGACGAGGTACAACAGGGTGTCGGCGTCGCAGTCCACCCGGACCTCCCGGACCGACTGGGTGTGCCCCGAGGAGCCGCCCTTGTGCCACAGTTCTTCGCGGGAGCGGGAGTAGTAGTGGGCCTCGCCGGTTTCGCGGGTGCGTGCCAAGGCCTCGGGCGAGACGTACGCTACCATTAGCACCTCGCCGGAGTCGGCGTCCTGTGCGACCGCCGGCACCAGCCCGTCCTCGCCGAAGTCGACGTCGATCGACTCGGTCTCCGCGTCGGCGTCACTCATGGCTGTCCGGAGGCGTGGCGCTCGAATAGTCCTTGTGTCTGCGGCGGCCGAGCGGTCGTGAGGACGGGACGGGACCTCCCGGACCGCTACGCGTCCGGGTCGCGCCGCAGGACGAGCGCGTCCCCGTCGGCGTACGCGCCCGGCCGCCGCTCGACGACCTCGAAGTCGAGCGACTCGTACAGCGCGAGCGCGGCGTCGTTGTCGGGGTGTGTCTGGAGCGTCACCGGCCCGTCCGCGTCGGCGACCGCTGCGCGGAGCAGCGCGCGTCCCCGTCCCTCGCGCCTGAACGCGGGCGCGACGACGAGTTCCGCGACGTGGACCCCGCGGCGGTTCGGGCCGTCGACCGGGAGCAGGTAGCCGACGACGCGCCCGTCCGCGACGCTGACGCGGGCGGCTCCCACCGCGAGGCCGTACTTCAGGAGGTCCGGGCTCGGCTGGCGGAGGTGCGACTGGAGCTCGCGGATCCGGTCGGCGTCGGCGGGTCGGCCGGGGCGGACTCGGGGGTCGGCGCGTCCGGGGTCGCGGGCGGCGTCGTCGCCCGCCATCTCACACCACCGCCCAGAGCGCGACGGCCACGACCCCGCCGGCGAGCGTCGCGAGGAAGTTCACGGTCTGGTTGCCGACCCGGTCGCCCTCGATCAGGGCTCCGAGGAGGCTGTCGATGGTCATTCCGGCGACGCCCGCGGCGACGACGGCCCCGCCGGCGGCGACGCCCCCGGAGACGACCGGGTCGAAGAGGGGGGTCCCGCCGGCGGCGAACGCACCGACGAGCAGCGCGCCGGTGAGGCCCGCCAGCTCGCCCTGCCAGGTGATCGCGCCGTCCGTGCCGGGCTCGACGCGCCGGAGCGTCGTCACCAGCCGCGGCTCGTCAAAGAGGCCGCCGATCTCCGACGAGAGGGTGTCGGCCATCGCGGTCGCCGTCGCGCCGGCGAACGCGAGGCCGAGCGGGGCGGCCGGGAGCGCGAGGTGGGGCGCGGCCGCGTGCCCCACGACGGCCGCGAGGGCGACCGCGGAGTTCGCCAGCACGTTGCCGGTGCCGCGCGCGCCCTCGTTCTCCTGTGCGACCCCCCGGTCCGCCTTCTCGTCGAACCGGTACTTCGAGGCCAACCCGCCGATCGCGTAAAACGACATGAGCGTGAGGAACCAGCCGACGCCGCCGAGGACCACCGCGAGCAACGCCGAGACGACGCCCGTGAGCATCCCAGCGACCGAGGCGGTGCCGATGGCGAAGGAGACGTAGCCGAGCGCGCCCGTCACGGCGAGGCCGACGACGATGAGCGGCGCGTGGACGGTCGGCTCCAAGGCAAGGAACCCCCACGTCGCGAACCCGACAAGGACGCTGGTGATGTGGGCGTCCCGCGAGAACACCAGCGAGCGGACGAGCGCGGCGGTCAGCGCGGCCGCCGCCGCGAGGAACGTCAGGAGCGGGACGGTCGGGCCGTCGACCGGCGCGCCGGTCTGGAGACGGACCGCGACCTGCCCGGCGAGGGCGGCGGCCGTCCCGGCGGCGACGTAGCCGGCCACGAGAGTGAACTCGTCGGACGTCTCGCGAGAGACGAGGGTCCGGCCGAGGCGGCCGGCGGCGACCGCGAGCGTCGCGGCCGCGAACGCCTCGTACGGCAACGGGGCGCGCGGTAGCGACGCGAACAGGGCGAGTCCCGCGCCGGCGAGCGCGAAGGAGACGAACCCGTAGAGGCGTTCTTCCTCGCGGTCGCCCGGGAGGGCGAGCGTCTCGAACCACTCGCCGTCTCGGACGCCGAAGAAGGCGGCTCCGGCGGCCGCGAGGAAGGGTACCGCGGCGGCGTCGCCGAGCGCCGGCGCGAGGGCCGCGAGGGCGGCCACCGCGGCGAAGACGCTCTCGCGTCGGACCCTGCGTATCACGCCTTCGGCTACCCGCGACGACCACTTAACGGTCCCGACAGCCGTCGGGCGGTCGACCGTGGCAGAACCCCGTCCGAGGGGTGCCGGATCGCCCCCGCGAGGACATCGTCAGTACCGGTACTCGTTGAGCTGGACCACGTGCCCCTCCAGCACGCGGACGGACTCTTCCGGATCCTCCTCGTCGTCCCCGGCCCCGTCTTCGTGTGAGTCAATTACACTCATGTGTGGGCGAAGCAGTCCCTCGTATATAATTGTTGTCCACGCGGCGGAGGTAACGCCCCCCGCTGAGTCGACGCTCACCCGATGACGCGGCCGATCTCGCCGAGGTGGTCGAGGACGTAGTCGGGCGAGACCTCGGACGCCGCGAGGTCGTCCGCGTCCGTGACGCCGGAGCGGACGAGGGCGGTCGTCATCCCGGCGCGCTCGCCGAGCGCGACATCCGTGTCGAGTCGGTCGCCCACGACAAGACACTCCTCGGACGGGTACGGGAGCCGCTCACGGACCATCTCGATCGCGGTGTCCGACGGCTTCCCGAGGACGGCGTCGGGGTCGCGCTCGGCGACGCCCGCGATCGCGTTGATCACAGCGCCGGACCCGGGCACGTCGCGCTCGGGGGCCGGGATCACCACGTCGGGGTCGGTGCCGATGAAGGGGATGTCGCGCTCCAGGGCCCACAACGCGGTACAGAGGTCCTCGTAGTCGAACTCGCGGTCGATCGACGCGACCAGCGCGTCGGCGGCGTCGACGTCGTCGGTCGTCGACAGCCCCGCGGCCGCGAACTGGTCGAGGAGGCCCGACTCGGCGACACAGAGCAGATCGTCGTCGGCGTGGCGTCGCCGGAGGTACCGCGTCGTCACGCTGCCCGCGGTGAAGACTCGGTCGGCGTCGACGTCGTATCCCGCCGCCCCGAGCCGGTCGACGTACGCGGGCGGTGCCTTCGTCGGGTTGTTCGAGACGAAAAGCGTCTCGATCCCGGCCTCGCGGAGCCGCCGGTACCCCGCGGGAGCGCCCGGAATCGGCTCGTCGCCGCGCACGACCGTACCGTCGACGTCGAGGACGGCACCGCTGAACTCCATGTCGGGAGTGCGCGCGCCACGGTCGTAGGGGTTGCGCCCGGATCCCCGCCGGGCGACCGCCGTGGGCGACGAGCCCGGAATCGAGGCGGGTCACGGACTCGATACCAGTACCACCTCGGGATAACGGAAGGGTAAAGCGGCAGGATTCCGTACCGGGCTTTACTGTGACGACGACTCAGGTGACCCTCGTCCAGATCGACAACTACGGTCCGTGGACAACGACGCCGGAGCCCCGGCGCGAGATGGACCTCCAGACGCTCCAGTCGCGCCTCTTTGCCGACGTGGCGCAGTTCCTCGGCCACCGCGACGCCTACGCCTTCTTCACCAGATTCGACAACATGATCGCGGTGACGAACGGCGTCGACGACGCGGCCCACGCGAGCCTCCAGGAGTCGATCGGCAACCGCTACCCGGTCAGCGTTAGCCTCGGGACCGCCGTCGCCGAACGTCCCGTCGACGCGCTGGAAGCCGCGAACCAGCGGCTCCAGACCGCGGGCAGCGCCCAAGACGAGAGTCGCACGGAGGTGTTCGCCGGGGAGTACCTCTCGGAGACGAACCGCTCGGATCTTCAGGTCGCGCACTTCGACGTGGTCAACGCGACCGGAAAGTACACCGACCGACTCAACGAGTTCGATACGTTCATCAACATCGAACAGGCGTACGGCTCGCTGATGCGTCACCTTCGCGAGGCGCACGGTGCCCTCTCGTTTTTCGTCGGCGGTGACAACATCGTGGCGGTCTGCCCGGACCTGCCCGAGACGGCGTTCTCGGCGGCGATCGACCACGTCCGAGACGATGTCGACATCGAGCTTCAGGTCGGGATCGGCTGGGGAGCCTCCGCACACGAGGCCGGCTTCGCGGCCAAACACGCCCTCGAAGACTTCCGTCACGCCGGGACGAGCGTCGAACTGTTCGGCGCGCCCGCCGCCAGCGACTGACCGCGGGACGCGCGACGGGTCGGCGTCTGGCCGTCGAAATCAGCACTGATAATTTCGGTGCGGGATTTTTATATACCGGTCGAGAAGCTCCGATCAGCATGTCAGAGGAGATAGTGTTCGTCTGTACGGCGGACGGCTGTGACGAGGGGCCGTGGGAGGGATCACACGATGCGATGGCGCACTGCTCCGAACACCCTGACCACGGCTACACCGGGATGCCGCAGTCAGAGATCGACCCCGCCCGCGAGGTCATCCCCGCGACCACGACGCGGAAACGCGACAACCGGAACCTCCAGCACAAGGGGCATCCGAAGGGTGCGTACGCGCAGAACGACTGACACGTCTCGGCGGACGAACCGCGACCCCGGCGTCCGCCCCCGCCGCTGGTCTCGGCTTCCGGTCCTCGTCGCGCGACGGCGCGCGGGACCGCACTCCTGACCCGGCGGTTCTCTCCACCCGCCGGATCCGCCGGTTCCTTCCCGCCGATTCGGCGGCGTTTATGAGCGGCCCGGGCGTACGTCCCGGCATGGTCTCGGAGACCTTCGATCCCGACGCGTGGGAGCCCGTCACCGACGAGTTCGACGACATCACGTATCACCGCGCCGTCAATGTCCCCGCGGTCCGGATCGCCTTCGACCGTCCCGCGGTCCGCAACGCTTTCCGGCCGGGCACGGTCGACGAACTGTACGCCGCGCTCGACCACGCCCGCAAGCAGGCCGACGTCGGCTGCGTCCTCCTCACCGGCAACGGCCCCTCGGAGAAGGACGGCGGCTGGGCGTTCTGCTCCGGCGGCGACCAGTCGGTCCGCGGCGGCTCCGGCTACGAGTACCGCGACGACGACGAAGCGGCCGACGAGGACGACCCGCTCGTCAAGGAGGCCCGAGCGGGCCGGCTCCACATCCTCGAAGTCCAGCGGCTGATCCGGTTCATGCCGAAGCCGGTGGTCGCGGTCGTCCCGGGCTGGGCGGTCGGCGGCGGCCACTCGCTTCACGTGATCTGCGACATGACGCTCGCGAGCGAGGAACACGGGAAGTTCCTCCAGACCGACCCCGACGTGGCCTCCTTCGACGGCGGGTTCGGCTCCGCGTACCTCGCGAAGCAGATCGGTCAAAAAAAGGCCCGAGAGGTGTTCTTCCGTGGGAAGACCTACTCCGCCGAGGAGGCCGAAGAGATGGGCATGGTCAACGAGGTGATCCCGCACGAGGAGCTGGAGTCGGTGGCCCTGGAGTGGGCCGACGAGATGACGAAGAAGTCCCCGACGGCGATGCGAATGTTAAAGTACGCGTTCAACATGGCCGACGACGGAATGGTCGGCCAGCAGGTGTTCGCCGGCGAGGCGACGCGGCTGGCGTACATGACCGAGGAAGCGGCCGAAGGCCGCGACGCGTTCTTGGAGGGTCGCGAGCCGAACTTCCGAGAGTACCCCTGGCACTACTAACGTCGGTGAATCGTGTCTCAGTCGGGCCTCGGGAGACGCCCGGAGCCACGAGCCGTCCCAGCGCTCGGGGTCGATCGACAGCCGGAGCATGTACGCGACCATGGCGAGCGCTCGGAGAACGCGAGCCGCGAGGCTGAGGAAGTGTGAGGCTTCGGTGTGGGGTGGGGCTGGGATTTCGGTGGTCGCGTCGATCAGCCCACAGTATCTCTATGGAGGGGGTTTAAAAGTAGCCAACAGCAGGCACGCGGGGAAAGGGATTTGAACCTCGGTCGCTTCCGTTACCCTTCTGTGCCGGTTGCTGTCGCTCGCGATGTGCTCGCGACCGCAATGCGGGGGAAGGGATTCGAACCAACGAAAGACGGTCCGGGCGTGCGGCTCACGTCGCTCGCCGGTCCGGGCTGCGTCTTTCTGGGTTCGAACCCTTCTGTGCCGGTTGCTGTCGCTCGCGATGTGCTCGCGACAGCAATGCGGGGGAAGGGATTCGAACCCTCGAACCTCTACAGGAGCGGATCTTAAGTCCGCCGCTTTTGGCCAGGCTCAGCCACCCCCGCGCGGATTCGGGTATCCGCGGCGGGGTGAAACACCTTTCGGAAGACCGGGCCGGACGCCCTACCAGTCGACCGAGAGCGTCCCGTCGCCGTGCGGATCCGGCGCGACCTCCTCGTCCGTCCGACGGTCGACGACGTGGATCACGCCGGCTTCCTTCTTCGCGGGGCACGCCTCGGCCGCGCGAACGTTCTCGTCCAGATCGTCTTCCCCGACGTAGTACGTCTTCGGCTTCGCCATCCCGCTCACCACGTCCATCACCCAGTTGTCCGCGACCTCGGCGCACTTCCCCGCCCCGAAGCACTTGTTCGCCTCGAAGACGATCTTGTAGGGCTTCTCCTCGATCGGCGGTCCCTCGCCGCCGAGGTCGCTGGCGCGAAGCACCTCGTCGCCGCCGTCGGTCGCGGCGTCCTCCCCGTCGGTCGCCGCCTCCTCCCCGTCGGTCTCGGCCTCCTCGGTCATGTCGCTCCCTCGGCGGCCGCGGGACTTTCGTCTGTCGGTCGTTCCCGCGCGCTCGTAAGGGGAGAATCGGTCACTCGGCCGCGTGGTCCGCGAGTTACTCTCCGACGTGTTCCGCGAGCAGTCGCTCGGCGTGGTCGGCCGACTCCGCCAGCTCCCAGCGGACCTTCGCGGCGTCGCCGTACGCGAGCGCCTCCTTCAGTTCGTCGCGGAGGATTCCGGTGCCGAATCCAACCGTGTCGCCGTCGGCGTCGCCGAGTTCGTACAGCGCGTAGCGGTTCGGCGCGCTCCCGACCGTCGAACGGTCGAGGTCGCGCCACGGTTTCGCGAGGCTTATCGGAGCTGATTCGATACCGCGGCCACTCAGCGGTGCGCGTCGAGACCGTCCTCCGGTCCCTCGACGATCTCGTAGCTCCCCTCGGTCCAGCCGTCCTCGACGAAGACGAACACCCGCCCGCCGGCGGTCTCGGGGTCGGCCACGACCTCGTTGCGCTGTCCCTCGCGGCCGACGATCACGCCGGGGAACACCTCGTCGCGCTCGCCGTCATCGACGATGACGCGGCCGACGCCGGAGTCCTCGAGGATCTCGTCGTCGGTCTTGTAGTCGTTCACGTACGTCATCACGCCCTCGGTCTCCGTGGGGTCGGTGACGAGGACGTGGGTCTCTTTGCCGGGTCCGGCGGTCACCGACCCCTCGGCGGACTCGGGGACGCCCCGGTAGAGGGTCGTCCGCCCGTCGAGGTACTCGACGACGACGCCCTCCTCACGGAGGTCGACGCCGATCGACGTCGGCGGCACGTCGCTGCGCGTTGGCGCGGACATACGCGTCGCTCGGGGTGCCGGCCTCAAAAGGGCCGCGCTCGGGGCTCGCGCCGGGTCGTTTCGAGGGACTGCGGTCGGACGGACGCGCGTCCGGGCGCTGTCAGTCGCGAGAATTGGCGTACCACATTTAAGTTCCTGCCGCAGGGAGTGCGTACCATGGAACGGACGCGACGGACGCTTCTGGGCGTCAGTGTCGCCCTCGTCGGGACCGCCGGGTGTCTCGGCGTCGAGGGCGTCGAGTACCCCGACGCTCCCGCGGACGCCGACGCCCCGGGCGACGACCCGTCCGAGGACGGCCCTCCCGACGATCCGGCGGACGCCGTCGACGAACCCTCGGCGCTCAACCCCGCGCTGGCGGCGGCGACGCGCGGGGTCGTCGACGATGCGGTGTGGTTCGCGACCGAGTACCCGGACGCGGTCGCGACCTACCGCGACGCGGTCGCCGCGGCGGTCTCGACCGTCGACTCGGTCCGCGCGACCGTCGACGAGGAGGCGGCGATCACGAGCGAGCAGGTGGACGCGGTCGCGGCCGCCGGTGAGGAGGCCGTCGCTCGCGCGGCCGAGGCGCTCGAACCACACTTCTCGCCCGGCCTGCGGATCCGGGAGCGGGTCGACCCCCACGTCGATGTCCTGCGGGAGTTCGCCCCCCGCAACGACGTCGACCGCGCCCTCGAGGAGCTCGACCGGATGCGCGACGGGCTCGCGAGCATCGGGACCAACATCTACGTGGAGTCGGCGTTCTCTCGGGACCCGATCCACAACCGGCTGTTCCGCCGGCTGCTGGCACCCCTCCCGCCCGATGACCCCGAGCGCGGCCGGGTCACGGGCGGAGCGCTCATCGAACTCGCCGTCGCGAGCCGCGGCTTCTCGACGTTCGCGCACCGCCCGTACGACGACGACCTCGACCGCGAGCGCGTCCCGCGGATCTACGGCGACGCGTTCGGTTCCGAGCGTCGACGTGAACTCCGCACGCGGCTCGGGCCGATCCCGCAGCCGGCGGACCGCGTCGAGGAGCTGTTCGTCTCGTTCGCTGACCGGCCGCCGGTCGGGACCCGACGGCGGGACCCGTTCCGTGGCTGGGCCCGCGAACTCGACGGCGTCCCGGTCCACGTCCAGCGGTACCCTGACACCGAGACCGCCGCGGCCCGGCTCTCGACGGCCCTCGACGCGGGGGCGACCGAGGGCCGCACCGCGGTCGACCCCGAGGCGACGCTCGCCGGCTCCGACTTCGGCGGAAACAGTTCGACGACCGAGAACGGGACCGACGCCGACTCGGACGACGGCGCGGACGCCGACTCGGACGACAGCGCGGACACCGACTCGGACGACGACGACGACGCCACCACCGGGCCGACCGCCTGGTATCGCTTCTACCACCGCGAGGCGCAGGGCGAACGGTACGGCTTCGACGAACACGCCGGCGTCCAGTACGGGTACGTCGTCCGGGCCGGCGAGTTCCTGCTCGCGACCGGGTTCTCCGGCGACGCGTGGGAGGAGCGGACCGGCTGGCACGGCAGACTGCGGAACGGGTGGGTGACCGGCGCGTGAACGCGAACGAGATCGGTCTCGTGGCCGCGGTGTTCGCACTCGTCGGTGCCGGCGTCGGCATCGTCGGCGCGGCCGCGACCGGCTGGGCCGAGGCCGCGCTGGCGACCGCCGCGACCGGCGAGACGGCGCGATTCGGGCAGGTGTTCGTCGCGCAGTCGTACCTCGCCGCGACCGCGACGGCCCTCGTGGCTGCGGTTCCGCTGGCCGGCGTCGTCGGCGTCCTCGTCGGGTCGCGGGCCAGGGACGTCGTCTCCGCGGCGTCAACCTGCGGGCTGGGGACCGGTCTCGGCGCGCTGGCGTACGGGCTGGTGGCGATCACGGTGATCGTCGTCTCGCAGGGGGACGCCGCGACGGAGGCGCACGGGATCGCGGACGCGGTTCTGCCGACGCTCGCGACCGCGTTCGTGTCCGGGGCCGTCGGCGCGTCGACCGGCGTCTTGGGGACGGTGATGCGATGACCCGCGACGACGGCGCGCAACCGATGGAGGGCCGCGACGGGGAACCGATCGGTTCCGACGACGCCGACCGCTCCCTCCGACGCGCGTCGCGGCGCGGCGTCCTCACCGTCGGTGCTACCGGGCTGCTTGCCGGCTGTCTCGTGACCTCCGAGGAGGGGGCCGTCAACGGCGACGCCGCCGGACAGACGGACGATGGAGACGACGAGGAGGACGGCTCGGACGCGGAGGGCGGGGAGTCGGGTGGCGACGCCGGAAGCGACGACGGCGACGACACTGCGCCGGACGAGGTCGGTCCCGACGGATCGGGGCTGATCGTCACGGACGCGGCGGTCCGACGGGTGACCGAGGGCAGCGGCTGGACGAGGGTTTTCGCCCGCCTGACCGTCGAGAATGCGGGCCGATTCGAGTACGGAACGGTCGAACTCCGGGTCGACGCGTACGCGACGCCGGCCGGGTCGGACGAGCGACACCGGATGGGGTTCGACTACGTGACCCGACGGTTCTTGCCCGACGACCGGTTCGACGGCTCCGACCCGCGGACGTTCGACGTGACGATCCGGTTCGAGAGCCGCGAAGCGTCCGTCCGCCCGGATCCCGACCGCTACGTCGTCGACGCGGCGGTGCGACGCGCGGAGCCGCTCTGACCCGTCCGTCTCCGGGCGCGCCCCGCGACCGCCGGGCGAGAGTCTCGCCGTGATCGCTACCTCTTTGTCCGCGCTCGCGAGCCGTAGATCCATGGAGGGACGGGCGGCGGCGCTCGGTGCCGGGACCGTGTTGAACGCGCTCGCGACCGGCACGGGCGCGGCGTTCGGGATCGACGTCGAAACCCGCGCGACCGTCAAACTCGACCCCGCGAGCGACCGTGTCGAAGGAGCGATCGCCGAGGACGCCGACGCCGACACCGACCTGATCGAGCGCTGCGTCGCGCTCGCGACCCAGCGCTGGGGCGACGGCGAGGGCGGGACGGTCCGGACCGACAGCGACGTGCCGCTGGCGGCGGGACTGAAAAGTTCCAGCGCGGCCGCTAACGCGACCGTCCTCGCGACCTGCGACGCCCTCGGGCTCGCGGTCGGCGACGACCCGGACGACCCCGCGGTCGACGTGACCCGGCTCACCGCGTGTCGACTCGGCGTGCGGGCGGCCCGCGAGGCGGGCGTCACGGTCACCGGCGCGTTCGACGACGCGACGGCGTCGATGCTCGGCGGCGTCACCGTCACCGACAACGACGCCGACGAACTGCGCGTCCGCGAGCCCGTCGACTGGGACGCGCTGGTCTGGACCCCGCCGGAGCGGGCGTACAGCGCGGACGCCGACGCAGCGCGCTGCGAGGCGGTGGCCCCGATGGCCGACCTCGTCGCCGACCTCGCGCTCGACGGCCGGTACGGCGAAGCGATGACGGTGAACGGGCTGGCCTTCTCGGCCGCGCTCGGCTTCGACGCTGACCCCACAGTCGAGGCGATGCCCCACGCGACGGCGGTGTCGCTGTCGGGCACCGGGCCGAGCGTCGTCGCCGTCGCGGCCCCCGACGACCCCGAGACCGACCTCGACGCGGTCGCCGACGCGTGGCGCGACCGCCCCGGAACGCTGCGGCGAACGACGACGAGAAACGACGGCGCGGCCGTCGAGTGACCCATCGATGAGCGAGACACCAAACCCCGAAGAGATGAGCTTAGAGGAACTGCGCCGCGAGATCGAGGACATCGACCGCGAGATCGTGGAACTGATCGCCCGCCGGACCTACGTCGCCGACACGGTCGCGGCCGTGAAGGAGGACCGCGACCTCCCGACAACCGACGAGGGGCAAGAAGAGCGCGTGATGGAGCGAGCCGGCGAGAACGCCGAGCAGTTCGACGTGGACGCGAACCTCGTGAAGGCGATCTTCCGGCTGCTGATAGAGCTGAACAAGGTCGAGCAGCGGGAGAGTAGATAGCCGAAGTCGGCCTTTTCAGAACGTTTCACAGGGGTTGGGAGTGGCATTTCTCTTCAGAGAGCTACACTACCGGTCGCCGGTAAAGCGCCTCGGGGTCAAGTGGTTCGAGACGCCGAAGGCGTCTCGTCATCTGCTCACGGCCGTTAGTGACAGCCGAAAAATTTGTAATGTTGGAGTGTGAGTACAAACTATGCCTGGACCGTCGAAAGACCATCTTGAACATCTGAGTGAAGAGGAACTCG
>PXST01000001.1:6420-31583 GCA_003023405.1 Halobacteriales archaeon SW_8_68_21 | reverse complement strand
CCGAAGACGGTGCCGACGATCACGCCCGCAAGTACCAGTCTCACTGGGGAAGTGCCGTTCTTCCATGCGATCGCGTAGACGATGAGGAACGCGACCGCGCCGCCGACGGCGGCGATGAGCGGCAGGAAGGCAGCCAGTCCGCCGAAGACGACGAGTACGAGCAGGATCATGAGTCCGGCACCCGATGAGACGCCGAGAATGAACGGGCTCGCGAGTTCGTTGCGGGTGATCGCTTGGAAGATCGCGCCGGAGACAGCGAGATTCATTCCGACGATGGCACCGACGATCACTCGGGGCAGGCGGATGTTCCAGACGATGAGGCTCTCGGTACCCATCTCTGGCATCTCGCCGCCTAATAAAAAGGCGTTCCACGCCTGCTGGTTCAACAGCACGTCGGGGTTGAACACGGCCGTCCACGCTTGGCCAATGCTCATCGTGTACGCGCCGAAGCTCACTTGTACGAGCCCGGCGAGGACGATGACCACGAGGCTGCCGACCGCGGTCGTCACGAGTTTCGGGTCGAGCAGCCAGACGAACCGACGGGTGTCGCGGGTACCGGTCGACCGCTCGCTCCCAGCGGCGGGTTCGCCGCTCATCGGTGTCCTCCCGCCTCCGCGAGTTCGTGGTCCGTCACGTAGGCCGTGATCACCTCGTCGTCGAGTGTGTCGAGCAGCGCGTCCGACCCGAATTCGTCGACGGCACTCTCCGCGTCGAGTTCATCGAACTCACATCGGTCAGCGGTCCCCGGTGCGGCGGTGGCTACGGATCGCTTCAGATGCTTGCCCAGCGTCTCGTGAGCCCGTTCGGCGCGCTCGTCGATCTCGTCGTTCGATAGATACTTCGAGAATTCGCGGTCGATGTAGGCGTCCCGCACCCGCTGGAACCGCTCGGAGTCCGGCGCGACCGGCGCGTCTTCGCCGTAGTGTTCGTCGAACCACTCGACCCACTGATCGCGGTCGGCCCACTCGTCCGTGAGGTTTGCCTCGCGGCGCACCCAGTCGACGCCTTCGGCGGCCTCCGCCCACCAGCCGTCGTCCATCCGCGCGTCGGCGATGACCCGATGGGCGACGCGTACGCCACGGCCTGCGGCCATGATCGCCTGCGTGTCGGCTTCCTCCGACGGTGAGGCGACGTACAGCCCCTCGACGGGCGTCTTCCCGTCGTCGTCCGGGTACGAGCGGTCGAACCGCTCGTGCTCCTCGCCGTCGTGTTCGCACATCTCGAACATCGCGTCGTCAAGTCCGCGCACGTACTCGGCGTCGTAGCGCGTCGCGGCCACGACGCGGCGAGCGGTCACCGGATCGCCCCCCTGCGGTTCGACGACGAACCCATCGCCCTCGTCGGTGCGCTCGACAGATTCGACGAGGTCCGGGACGATCTCACAGCCCGCGGTCTCGGCGTGGTCGCCGATTAGCTCGTAGAACGTCTCGATGTCGACGCCCGCCGGGAACCCGAGGTAGTTTTCGAGGTGGGCACACCGCTGGAGCGAGGAGCGCCCGCGGTCGAAGACGACCGTGTCGAGCCCCTCGCGGGCGCAGAACACGCCCGCCGAGCAGCCCGCCGGGCCGCCGCCAACGATGACGACATCGTGGTCGTGCTCGAGTACCTGTCCGGTTTCGGCGGCAGTCATAATCAGATATCGCCGTTGACGATGTCTGCGACCTGCTGTCGGTCGAAGAGTTCCTCGTCAGTGTCGTACACGTCCGCCGCCAGTCGTTCAGTCAGGACGAGGTTCGTAATCGGCCCCTGATACAGGCCGCCCGCGCGGTAGACGGCACCGTCTTCGACGGCAGTGAGACTGCTTGCGACATCGTGATTTCGCATGAATTCGACGACTGTCCGCTCGAACTCGTCTGCCGATTTTGCTTCCTGACCGCGGAGGAGAAGCACATCCGGATCGATGTCGAGTAACGTCTCGTAGTCGATTTCGCCGCGATTGGTGTGGAAGTCTTTGATATCGGAGCGCGCAAGCGCGTCCCGGAGTTTCAGATCGCGGAGGTGCTTGAAACTGGACCCGTTTCCGATAACGTATGGTAAGAACGTCTCTGGTTGGTCACCACTTGCCCAGAGGACGGCCACCGATGGGCGGTCACTACGCCCTGGAACTACGGGTGCGAGGTTCTCCTGGAACGACTCGTGTGCCGACACGAACGCTTCGTAGCGGGCCTGCTGTTGAAATACCTGACTCAGCTTTTCGAACGCCTCGTACAGGGAGTAGTACCGGTAGTTCTCGTGCCACGGGTAGCCTCGCGAAAAGATACTGTTCCCGGAAAACAGCGAGATGTTCTCGCGTATTTCGTCGATATCTTCCTTCTCCCAGCCTTTGAACCGGTTCATCAGGAAGTTCGGATCGATGACGTGGATATCGCCGTCAAGCTCGTAGAAGAGTTCCTTGCTGACACCGTCCTGATATAGGTCGACTATTTCGCTCTTGTCGACGGAGACGCCCGGAATCTCGTCGTAGTACTGAGTATGGTACCGGCTGGTGAGCCAGACACCCTTCGGTGGTTCCTGGCCCAGCGCGATTCCCATATCGGCCCAGCTGCCGTTGTTTGCGACCCACGTTTCGGGGACGCTTTCGAATTCGACATCGCCAACGGGTTCCATCGACACGGTGTAGCTACTATTCTCTTCAGTAGGGGACTCCGTGTTCGCACTCGTCTCGCTCGGCGTTGACCCGGAATCTGACTGTCCCGCACATCCGGCAAGCAGCCCTCCACCGATGACCCCACCACCGTACCTCATGTAATCACGCCGCGTCGGTGCCTCGTGTGCCGCATTGTCTCTCGACATATGGTTTAGGCTCGCCTAAATAGTCTAAAGCCTTCCGAATTTTAGGCCAACCAAATTCTCCGATCAGCGCGGTGCGCCACATCGCGGACACATCGGTGGCCCGCTCTCTGGAACCGCAAGTCCACAGTGTGGACAATCCTCGCCGTCGGGTGTCGTCATCGCGTCGACGACCGCCTCGGTTCCACTCCGTAGTGAGTCGAGTATCCCGATGCCACCAGTTCCGTCGACTGATTGCTCCGTCTGTGCGGCTCGGAGAAACGCGAGTCGCGAGCGGACGAACTCGGCGGCCTCGTCCCCATCCGCACCGATCTCGTCGGGCACGGTCACGCTCTCACCTTCGGCGCGCTCCAATAGCCCAAGCGCCTCGGCCGCCCGCCCACGAGCGTACGGGGTCTCGTCTACATCCGACAGCCGGGCCGCGAGGGCGTTGCGACCGTCTGAGAGCTTTTCCGGGTACTCACAACCGACCGCCGCCAGCGCCGTACAGAGGTGATACCGGACCAACTCTTCGTCGTCGTCGAGGTGTTCAGCCAACGACTCGACCTGGTGACGGAGTCGACTCGGATCGCCCAGCGCGACACACTCTAGCGCCTTCGCGAGTTTCTCTTTGACCTCCGGCTCATCGAATGATAGCCCGATGCGGAAGTCGGCCAGGATTTCCGGGTCGCTGACCGCCGCGGGGTGGTCGCGGCCGACATAGCCGAGGGCCTCCGCGCACCGCGCTCGGACGTAGTAGAACTCCTCGTCGCCAGCTAGCCGGGCCGCAAGCGTGTCGACAATAGGAAGAACGGCTATCGGGTTCGACTGAGCCAGTGTGACGAACAGCTTGGCGATCGTCAGTCTAACTGCGCGATCATCGTCGGTTAGGAACGTCGCAAGCGGGGCAGCAAGCCCCTCGAAGACAGTTGGCTGCTCCTCGGCAACGTCTCGAACCGCCCGTAGCACACGCTTACAGGCATCAGCATCGGCCGCGTCGAGCCGGTTCAAACACGCCGCTGTCTCCTCGTGGTCTCCCCTACTGAGGAGGTAGGTCAGACGCTCTGTTGATGGTGGCTGCCCGGATTCTGTCATCGGAACGCGCGTTACGTGACCCTTTCCACGACTACTGATTTCAATCCGAGGGTTCGATAGTAGTACGCAAAACTCGGCCCACAACTCGTAAGCTCAACCGAGTAGCTGTGCTCTGTCCCTCTTGGAGGACGCCGGTTCGTCACCACTCACGCGACGTAGCGGTCTGCTGTTCGCCGTGTCGACGGTCCTCTTCGGCGGGACGTTCGTCGCCGCGAAGGCCGGCCTCGCACACCTCCCGCCGCTGTTCTTCGTCGCGGTCCGGTTCGACGTCGGCGCGGTCGTGCTCGCCGCCTTTGCCGCGACGAAGCTGTCGCGGTCGGACCTGCGGCCGCGGACGGCGGGCGACGTCGTCGGTATCTTCGCGACCGGCGTGCTCGTCATCGGGCTCACGAACGCGCTGCTGTTCGTCGGCCAACAGCACGTCACCAGCGGCGTGGCCGCCGTCGTGTTCAGCCTCAATCCGATCTTGACGCCGGCGTTCGCCGCCCTCCTGCTGTCCGAGGATCGGCTCTCGACGACGGGCGTGGCCGGTACCGTCCTCGGTCTCGTCGGCGTCGGACTGGTCGCGAATCCCGACCCGTCCGCGTTGACCGCGGGCGGGGTGGGCGTCCCGTTGCTGTTCTGTGCCGCGGTGACCAGCGCGCTCGGTGCCGTGGTGATCCGGCGCGCGAAGGCGACGATGTCGAGCACCGCTCGGACCGTCTGGGGCGTCCCGATAGCGGCCGCTCTCTCGCACGCGCTCAGCCTGTCCGCCGGCGAGTCGGTCACCGGCCTCTCGCTGCCGCTGGTCGCGCTCGCGGCGCTGCTGTACGTCGGCGTGTGTTCGGGCGCGGTCGCGTACCTCGCCTACTTCGCGCTGATCGACGAGACGAGCGCGAGCCGAGCGAACCTCCTGTTTTATTTCGTGCCCATTGTCTCCGCGGTCACCGGCTGGGCACTGCTCGGCGAGACGGGCGCTCCCCTCTCGCTCGTCGGATTCGCCGTGATATTTGTCGGCTTCCTCCTCGTCAGTGGGGTCCCGCCGAGCGCGTCCGACTCTCTCAGGCGGACCGTTCGCAACTGGGCCGTCCGGAACGGGTGGTAGGACGGCCGACGCGCCGCAGTCGGCCCGACCTCCCGACCGGCCTTCACCGACGGGCCCCACGCACGAGACCGTCGAGCCCAGCCGGATCCGAGACTACGCGTCGCCGTGTATTTCGAGCTGATCGACGGCGAATTCCGCGCGGTCACGGGCCGTCTCGATGTCCTCGGCGGTACTGACGGCCACACCCATTCGGCGACCGGCGTACGCCGAGGGTTTCCCGAACAGACGGAGGTCGGTCTCCGGGACATCGAGCGCCGTCTCGACGCCGGTGAACCCCGGAGCGTCGACCGGTTCGTCGGCGACCAGGGCGTGGCTGACGCCGGGTCGCTCGACGGTCACGTCCGGGACCGGAAGCCCGAGGATCGCCCGGAGGTGGAGGCCGAACTCGCTGACCGACTGCGTGCCGAGGGTCACGAGCCCGGTGTCGTGCGGTCGAGGCGACAGTTCACTGAAGAACACCTCGTCGTCGCGGACGAAGAACTCGACGCCGAAGATCCCGTGGCCGCCGAGCCCGTCGGTGACGCGTTCGGCCATCGCCTGCGCGCTCGACAGCGCTTCCTCACCCATCGGGTGCGGCTGCCAACTCTCGCGGTAGTCGCCGTCGACCTGTCGGTGCCCGATCGGCGGACAGAACGTGGTCCCCTCGGCGTGGCGGACGGTGAGCAGCGTCAGCTCGTAGTCGAAGTCGACGAACTCCTCGACGATCACGCGGCCGGTGTCGGACCGCGTCCCGCCTCTGGCGGTCTCCCAGGCCGCTTCGACCCCGTCTCCCGCTCGAACGACCGACTGTCCCTTCCCGGAGGACGACATGGTCGGCTTGACGACGACCGGTCGACCGATGCGATCGACGGCCGCTCGGTACTCCTCCTCGCCGTCCGCGAAGGCGAACTCACTGGTCGGCACGTCGGCCTCCTCGGTGGCGAACTCACGGATCCACTGTCGGTCCATCGTGAGTCGGGTCGCCTCGGCCGTCGGGACCACGTCGTAGCCCTCGTCTTCAAGCCGCGTGAGCTCCTCCGTGGCGATCGCCTCGATCTCGGGGACGACGAAGTCCGGGTCCTCATCGGCGACGAGTTCGCGAAGCGCCTCCGCGTCGGTCATATCGATGGTGTGTGACCGGTGTGCGACCTGTTTCGCGGGGGCACCCTCGTACCGGTCGACCGCGATCGTCTTGACCCCGAGCGACTGCGCCTCGACGAGCAGTTCCTTCCCTAATTCGCCGCTGCCGAGCAACAGCAGCGACGTCGCGTTCGGTGCGTTCGGCGTCCCGAACCGCGTCCCTTCTGACATACGGTGTAGTCGGAGCGAACCCGAATAAAACCCGGCGGGGGTTCCCCTCGACCGGCGGGCGACGGGGTCCGATATCAAAGCGGTCCTCGGCGAACCCGGGCGGCTAACCGTCCGGAGACCGTGAAACGTGTGTGCTCGGATACGCTTGCCTGAACCGGACCCTTCGGGACCGCTCCGATCCGGTCCGATGTAACCGCGACATGCGGCGATCGACGTGGGAGTCCGACGGCCTGCCGTACGCCTCCGAACTGACGCGCCAGAACTTCGCCGACCTGTTGACGGTCCTGCGCTGGAATCGCGACCACGGCGTCCGGTTCTACCGGTGTACCTCGACGCTCGTTCCGTGGAACTCTCAGTTCGACCTCACCGAACTCCCGGCGTACGACGAAATAAAGGGGCTCGCACGGCGGTGTGGCGACCTGATCGAGAGCGACGGGATGCGGCTGACCTTCCACCCCGACTACTGGTGTAAACTCGCCAGCGACTCACGGGACACCGTCGAGCGCTCGGTCGAAGCGATAGAGTACCACGCGGACTGGCTCGACCTGATGAGGCTCGACCGCTCGCCGTACTACTCGATCAACGTCCACATCGGCGCGACGTACGGCGACAAGGCGGCGACCGCCGACCGCTTTCGTGACGCGGTCCGCTCGCTGTCGCCGGGAGCGAGACGCCGGCTGACGGTCGAGAACGACGACAAGCGGGGCCTCTGGAGCGTCGAGGAACTCTCGTCGGCGGTGAGCGACCGGGTCGGCGTTCCGACCGTGTTCGATTACCACCACCACTGCTTCACGGACCGGGGACAGACGTTCCGTGAGGGGTTCGAGACCGCCGCCGAGACGTGGGACGGCGTCCGGCCGGTCGTCCACTACTCGGAGCCGAAACGACTCCGAGACCCCGATGCGCGGCCACAGGCGCACGCGCGGCTCGTCTCCGACCTCCCGGACTGGCTGCGCGAACGGGCGGACGTGATGGTCGAGGCCGGCGGCAAGGAGCGCGCGCTCGACCGAGTTCGATCGTCGTAATCGGGTACAAGATGGTCCTGCCGAGTTCGCTTCGAGGGGGTGCGTGTGACCGAGACGCCGGTCCGGCGGGAGCCGCGACTCACCGTGGTCACTTCTGATACCGAACGCGCCTTTCCGTGGATCCGACCGTGGCGGCCGATACGGAGCCGTGCTCTACGACTCCTCGTCACCGCCGTCGGTGACGATTTCCACGTTTTCGGCCGGTTCTCGCTCCGGTAGCGACGGTTCTTCGTCCTCTTCGTCCTCAACGGAGTTTGACCAGTCTCGACTTCCGTATTCGTGACACATGGTACAACATAACAAAGAGTCTCCAGCAAATTAAATCCTCGGTCACGACGCGTCCGCCGAGCGACGGCTCGCACCGAGACAGATTCAAACCTCGCGGTACCGAGCGATCGACATGGGACAGCGAAGCCTCGGCGGGGACGACCTGTCCGAGCTCCGTCGGCGGTACCGAGAGCTGGTCACGACTGAGCTGCCACGGGCGGCCCGAACTCGCGGCGACTGGCCGGTCCGCGAGGACCACTGTTTCGCCAGGATCGTCCTCGACGACGTGTTCGACGACATCTGGTACGACCACGTGGCGGGGCGACCGGCGTACGAACACCTCCCCGCGTCGCGACTCCGTGAGGCCGTCGGTACCGCGGAACGGCTACTCGACGAGGGAAAGCCCTTCGTCGAGGAACTGAACCGACAGTCGCTCGCGTGGCGCGAGGGGGAGTCGTAGCGACGGCTGGCGGTGGAAACGCCGCTCAGTTCATGCTCCGACCGGGTGAGGACGGCCCGTAGAACTGGCCGTGGAACCCGTACGGGAGCCGGTGCGGGAGGCGCGCGCGTCCGCGCTCGCGGAGGGTTTCCGCGTCCAAACACACGAGGTCCGAGCGGTTCGCGTCCGGCTTGAGCACCACCGAGAGCAACACGCCGTCGTCCTCGCCGGCCGGGTCAGGTGCCGACACGAACAGCGGTTCGCCCGGATGCGAACCCCTCTCACCCCATCGACGGACGGTGCGACTCTCGACGTCGACCTTCGTGACGTCCGTCGGGAGGCTTGACCCGCCGTCGGTCTCCGCGAGGTAGACGTACCGGTGTGGCTCGCCGTTCACGGCCCGGTAGTTGATCGTCGGGAACTCGACCGGTCCACGGTGGAGCCGCTCGCGCTCGGCGTCGCCGCCGGCCAGGGGAAGCGTGTAGCGGTAGAGATCCCCCCTCGGTAGGTCTGGGTCGTCGCTGCGGAGGTTCGACAGTTCGAGCCCGGAGACCGCGCGCTCGTCCTCGAACGCGACGAGGTCGACGACGACCTCGCGGTCGCGCTCGTAGGCGTTCGCGTGGTGATAGACGAACGCCGGCGGCGCGGTCACCGTCGTCTCGTGGGCACCCGTCTCGCGGTCGAGGACGACGAATCGCAGCGGCGCGTCCAAGGCCCTGAACGCGTCGAGGAACGTCTCCTCGGTCACCGCGCTACGCAGGAGGCGGGCCGTGTCCAGCCCGAACGCGTTCACCGTGACCACGGCGTACCGCTCGGTCAACGCGAACGAGTGGATGTACGGTGCCTCCTCGAATCGGAGCCGCGTCAGGGGGGTGGGCGCACCGCCGTCGTTAGGCCGACGGAACAGCGTGTAGACGGTCTCGCGACCGTACGAGACGCCGAGGTTGTAGAAGGCGTCCTCGTCGCGGTCGTAGTGGACGTGCGCGAGCGTGAGGTCGCTGTCGAGTCCCGCGGTGAGGTCCGTGCGGCCGGTGGTGTCGAGCGTGTCGAGATCGATCGTCAGCGCGGTCGGCGACTCGGTGACTGCGGCGACCTCGTCGCCCAAGCGCTGGACGCCGATAACGGGGTTGTCGGGGAACGTTCCGTCAAGGACCTGTCGGAGTCGCGTCCAGACGGGCCGGTCCGGCGGCGTGCCGGGGAACGGCGTGCGGACGCCGCCCCCGCGCTCCGCGTGCTCGTAGTCGCGACTCCGGACGAACCGGTTCGCATACCTCACGTCGCCGTCGTCGATCCGGAACCGGCGTATCATCGCCAGCGGATCGAACCAGTGACGCAGCGACGTGTCGCCGGCCTTGAACTGCCCCGGACCGTTGCCGACGAGGTCACCGGTGAGCCAGTCCGGAAACGAGCCGTCGACGGGCAGCCGGGCGTCGTCGACTTCCTCGCGCTGCGTGCGAAAGCCCGCGCGGTAATCGGCAGGTGTGGTCACACTTCACGATGGGCCCGAGGCGTCCTAGTAGCATCGGTCCCCCTCTCGGGGCGACGACGCCACTCCGGTCGTCCCGTCCGCCGGAGCAGCGGCGACAGACGACTCAGCCGCGCGCGGAGAATGTCAACGGTCCGACAGCCGACCCGGCGTCCACTCCGCGCCGTCGAGTTCGCGGTGGGTGAACGGCAGCGCGTCCTCGCCGCTGTAGCTCGCGACGAGGTGGCCGTCGCCTTCGAGGTAGTACCTGTAGGTTGTGAGTCCCTCCAGTCCGACCGGGCCGCGAGCGTGGACCTTCCCGGTGGAGATGCCGACCTCCGCGCCGAGCCCGTACCGGTAGCCGTCCGCGAAGCGCGTCGACGCGTTGTGGAAGACGCTCGCGGCGTCGACGCCCGTCATGAACCGCTCGGCCGTCGCCGGGTCCTCGGTGAGGATCGACTCGGTGTGTTTCGAGCCGTGGTCGTTGACGTGTTCGATCGCGGCGTACTCGTCGTTGACCACCTTGATCGACAGTTCGAGGTCGCCGTACTCGGTGTCCCAGTCGTCTGGAATCGCGGAGTCGACGTCGACGACCTCTCGGGTCTGCTCGTCGCCCCGCAGTTCGACGCCGGCCGCCTCGTAGCGCTCGACGAGGTCGGGGAGGAACTCGGTCGCGATCGACTCGTGGACGAGCAGGGTCTCGACCGCGTTACACACCGCGGGGTACTGGACCTTCGCGTCGAAGGCGACGTCGGCGGCCATCTTCAGGTCGGCGTCCGCGTCGACGTACACGTGACAGATCCCCTCGGTGTGACCCAAGACGGGGATCTGCGTGTTCGACTGGATGTAGGAGACGAACTCCGAGGAGCCGCGCGGCATGACTAGGTCGACCCGGTCATCGAGTTCGAGCAGGCGGTCGACCGCCTCGTGGGCCTCAACGAGCGCGGCCCAGCCGTCCGGGAGGTCCGCGGTCGCCTCCACGATCGCCTCGTAGAGGACCCGGTTCGACTCGCTCGCCTCGCTGCCCCCCTTCAGGACGACCGCGTTGCCGGACTTCAGCGCGAGCGCCGCGATCTGGACTAGGGCGTCGGGCCGCGACTCGAACACCGTCGCAACGACGCCGATCGGCACCGCGACCCGGTACAGCTCCAAGCTCTCGTCGAGTTCGCGTGCCGCGAGCGTCTCACCGAGCGGGTCGTCTTGGGCGGCGACCGACTCGACCATCGACGCGATCGACTCGACCTTCGTCGAGTCGAGTTTCAGGCGGTCGACTAGGGCCTGCGTGTACTCGCCGTCCGCGAGCATCGCCTCCGCCTCCTCGACGTCGACCGCGTTGGCGTCGAGGATCTCCGCCTCGCGCTCGCGGATCGCGTCAGCGATCGACCGGAGCGCCTCGTTCCGGGTCGCCTCGTCGGCATTCGCGAGCCGGAGCGCGGCGCGTTCCGCCCGGCAGGCCAGCTCGTCGGTATCGGCTTCGAGGTCGGTCTCCGGTTCGGAATCTGTCTCACGCATCGTTATCACCCATCTTCGGAACGAATAGCGTCCCCGTCGGCTTACCCGCTGCGATCCGCGCCAGCACGTCGCGCTCGGCAGACCCGGCGATGATCGCGGGGATCCCGTTGCGGCTCACGTCGTGTGCGCCCTCGACTTTCGTGCGGATCCCGCCGAAGTCGGTCTCAGTGCCGTCGCCGACGATCTCGCGCAGCCGGTCGTAGCCGTCGTCGACCGCCGCGATCAGCTCCGCGTCCGGGTCCCGCTTCGGGTTCCCGGTGTACACGCCGTCGACGTCGGTGAGCGTCACGAGCAGGTCGGCATCGAGTCCGAGCGCGACCGACGCCGACAGCATGTCGTTGTCGCCGATCCGCAGTTCGTCGGTCGCCACCGCGTCGTTCTCGTTGACGACCGGGACGACGCCCCACGACAGCAGCGTCTCGACGGTGTTGGTGAAGTTGTCGAACCGCTCGGGCGCGTCGAGGTCGGTCCCGGTGACCAGTATCTGGGCGACGTCTTGGTCGAACCGCTCGAAGCTCTGCGTGTAGTGGCGCATCAGGAGTCCCTGCCCGACCGTCGAGAGCGCCTGATTCTCGACGATCAAATCGACGTCATCCCGCGATTCTGGGCCGGCGTCGAGTCGCCCCGTCCCGGCTCCGACCGCGCCCGACGAGACCAGCACGACCTCCGTGCCGCGCTCGCGGAGGTCCATCACGTCGGCGACGAGCTTGTCGAGCTTCACGCGGTCGAGCCGCGAGTCCTCGCCGGTCAGCGAGTTCGTCCCGGCCTTGATGATCACGCGGTCGGCCGCGGCGGCCCGCTCCCGGGCGGTGGCGACGCGCTCGGTGTCGGCCGCCGCGACGGTCGTCCCGTTCGTCGCGTCCGCCCGCTCGACGCCCGCGTCCTCAGGCATCGTCGAACGCCTCCGCGAGTTCGCGGGAGCGACGCTCGGCGGCCGCGACGGCGTCCTCGACCGCCGCGTCCGCGTCGCTGTCCCACAGCACGTCCATCCCCTCTATGGTCGTCCCGTTTGGCGAGCAGACCGCGTCGATGAGCTCGTCGACGCTGCGGTCGTCGCGCAGCACGGTCTCGGCGGCCCCCTTGAACGTCTGGGCGGCCAGCGTCTCGGCCTGCTCGGGGTCGAGTCCGCCGTCGATCCCGCCCTGTTTCATCGCGTCGATCAGGTAGAAGGCGAAGGCGGGACCGCTGCCGTTGACCGCCGTCGAGACGTGCATCAGCGACTCGTCGACCTCGACGAACTCGCCGACCGCGTCGAGTACGGCGCGCACCTCGTCGGTGAGCCCCTCGTTCGTCGCCGCCGCGGCCATGTTCCCCGTCTCCGCCGCGAGGTTGGGCATGATCCGGACGACGGACGCGTCGGTCCGCTCGTCGACGAACCCGCGGGGGAGGCCCGCGGCCAGCGTCACAATTTGCTGGTCGTCGCGGAGGTCGAGGTCGTCGAGCACCGCCGGCGCGACGTCCGGCTTCACCGCGAGGACGACGACGTCGGCCTCGCGCGCCGCCGCCACGTCCTCGCTCGTCTCGTCCACGACGCCGTCGATCGCGGCGAGCGCCTCGGGGTCGAGGTCGATCGCCGTGAGGTGGTACCCCCCTGCGCGGGCGAGCCCCTTGAGCAGGGCGCTCCCCATGTTCCCGCAGCCGATGACGCTCACTCGGGTCATTTGGCTCTACGGAGTCGGTCGGCGGACATACCAACTGCGGTTTTCGCAAGTTTCCGTGCGAGGACGTTTCGAACCGTCTCGGGCCGCGCTACGCCAGATCCGCGTACAGCGACCGATACCGCTCCGCGATCGCCGAAAGCGAGAACGCCTCGCTGCGTTCGGCGGCGTTCGCGCCGAGTTCGGCCCGCCGGTCGGCGTCGCGGAGTTCGTCGATGGCCTCGACGAAGCCCTCTACGTCGTCGCCGCGAGGGCGGTCGTCTCGGGCTCCCGCCGCGGCGTCGCCGCGCCCGCTGTCGTCGTCGCACCCGCTGTTGTCGTCGCTCGCGTCCCGGCCCACCTTCAGGCACTCCTCGCCGTCCGCCAGCCACGAGAACGTCTCGATGTCACGGACGACGACCGGCTTTCCGGCCGCCATCGCCTCCAGCAGCGCGATGCCTTCGTTCTCCTCGTGGGTGGGAAAACAGAACACGTCGCCCGCGGCGTACGCGCCGCGGATGTCGTCGACGAAACCCGTGAACGTACAGTTCGACGGGGCCTCGTCAATGAGTCGCGTTGTGTCTCTGCCCTTCAGCGACCGATCTATCGGGCCGAACCAGACGAAGTCGACGTCGGGGGTCCGGTGGGCGGTCTCGACGAACGTCTCTAACCCCTTCCGTTTGATCACGTGGCCGACGAGGAACACCGTCGGCGGGGACAGGTCGTAGCGCTCGCGGTACTCGGCTTCGAGCGACTCGAACCCCGCCAGCTTCTCGGTGTCGACGCCGTTCGAGACTACCGTCGTCGGGACGTCCGCGTACCCTTCGATCAGGTCGCGGTTGTACTCGGAGGGGCAGACGAGCAGGTCGGCGAGCCCGTACGCGCGCCGGAGGTACGGCTTGAGCGGCCGCGCGAGCGCGTTGGTGAACCGGAAGCTGTCGCCGAAGTCCTCGGCGGTGACGTGGGTGTGCGCGACGACCGGGACGCCAGCCTTCCGAGCGCGGCGCGCCTGCCAGACCGAGCGCGGCCCCATCACGTTGAGGTGGAGGACATCGGCGTCGAGGGTCGGCTCCGTGGTGTACTCGATGCTCACTCGGTCGAGCATCTTCCGCTGGTGGTCGACCGAGGCGGCGATGCCGCCCGTGACGTGTTCTTCGAACTCGAAGTAGTGGCTGACTTTCATGGACAGGGTCGGGTGCGAGCGCGCGAGCCGACCGCGATCACTCGACTTCCAGCCACGGGACCTCCGTCAGCGCGGGGATGTACGTCTCGATGTGGTGTTCCCAGACGCCCTCCTCGCCGAACGCCTCGCCGTGGTCGGCGGTGACGACCACGTCGCCGTCGAGTTCTTCGACGAGTTCGGCGACGCTCTCAAAGGCGATCCGGAGGTTCTCCTCGTACATGGACAGCGCGGTCACGCGGGTGCCGTCCTTCACGAGGTCCTTCGGGTCGAGTTCGAGCCACAACCCCGCCTTCTGAGCGAACTCGCTGTCGTCCAGCCGGCTCTCGATCTTCGGCCGGACCGAGTCGCTCAGCGAGGAGAGCAGGCCGCCGTCGTCGTCGTCGCTGTTCGCCTCCTCCTCTTGTCCCTGCCGTTTGATCCCCTTCTGGATCTGTTTGAGCTTCTGGCCCTTCCCTCGCGAGAGGTACGGGGCGTGCGGCTGCATGTAGTGGAGGACGGTCCGGTCGGCGCGCTCGACGGCGTCCCGATTGCGGTGGAACGCGTCCGCGAGTCCCTCCGGCGGGACCGTCCCAAGGTCGTCGTCCCAGTCGGTCTTCCAGACGTCGTGGATGTCGCTGATGTGGTCGGAGGCGGTCCACTCGTAGTCGCAGCTCGCGCCCCACTTGAGTTCGTTCAGCGGGATCCCCAGATCGTTGATGAACGGGTTCCCGGAGAAGTACGCGATGTCGTGGTCACCGGTGAACGTGCGGTACGCCCACTCGGGCGTCGAAGAGCCGATGCTCTTCCGCTTTTCGAGCGTCCCGTCGAGGTACTCGTCGTACACGTCCGCGAACACGTCGTACCGGCACGCGTCCAGCACCAGACAGTAGTCCCACTCCGACTCGAGGAACCGCTGATCTTCCATTGGGTGCGCCGTCGGCCCGCCGGTACGTATGTATTCTCATTCGGTCGCACGCGGGAACGACGACTCCGCGGAGCGAGCCGCCGGCGGCGACCGACGCGGCGAGGGGCCGTCGGTCGGCGGACGCAAAGCAGACGTTTCAAGTTCGCTACCGCGTCACGTCGTCTATGGATGGCCCACAGCGGCGCGCGCTGACCCTTGGGACGGCCGGCGCGATCGTCCTCCTCGCGCTGCTCGTGGTCGTCGCCGGGGTCGATCGCGTCGTCGTCGCCCTCGCGTCCGCGGACCCGGTCCTCGTCGCCGCGACCGCCGCGCTCGGGCTCTGCTGGCTCGCCGCGTGGAGCCTCATGCTGCGCGCCGTGCTGGGCGCGCTCGACGTCGGGATGTCGATCCCGACCGCGTTCCTCGTGTACAGCGGTGCCGCCTTCGCAAACAACGTTACCCCGTTCGGACAGGCTGGCGGGGAGCCGGTCGCCGCCGCGCTTATCTCCAAGGTCGGCGAGGCGCGCTACGAGACCGGACTCGTCGGGATCGCGAGCGTCGACGTCCTCAACGTCGTCCCCTCGGTGTCGCTCGTTTTCCTCGGGGTGGGGTCGTACGCAGCCACCACGGCCGTCGGGGACCGCGTCGCCGTCGCCGTTGCGAGCGCGGTCGGGCTGATCGCCGCGATCGTCACAGCGATCGCCCTCGTCTGGCGCTATCGCGTCGCGGTCGTCGACCGCGTCCCGGGCGCGATCGGGCCGCTCCTCGGCCGCATCGACCGGTTCGACGCCGAGACGATCGAGGCCGGACTCGCCGACCGGCTGGGGAACTTCTTCGCGGACATCGAGCGCGTCGGAACCGACCGCCGACGGCTCGCCGGCATCGTCGCGCTCTCGCTCGTCGGCTGGCTGTTTCAGGCGGCCGCGCTCACGGTCGCGTTCGCCGCGGTCGGCCAGCCGATCTCGCCGCTAATCTCAGTCTTCGTCGTCCCGCTGTCGTACGTGGCGGGCGCGACCCCGCTTCCGGGCGGTCTCGGCGGGATCGAGGCCGCGCTCGTCGGCCTGCTCGTTCCCACGACCGGCGTCGCCGCCTCGGCGATCACCGCCGCGGTCTTGGTCTTCCGCGGCGCGGTCTACTGGCTCCCGATAGTCGTCGGCGGCGCGTCGGCGTCGGCGCTGGGCGTCACGGCGTTCAGGTGAACCGCCTCGACCTGCTCCGCCTGTAGATACTCAGCACAGCAAGTGAGCCGACAAACATACCGAACACAGTCAGTCTGCCAGAAGGTTCGCTGAAAACGACATCTCCGAGCTTAGAGAGCATTTATTAGCTGATTCACCTTGTAATTTAAATAGATGTGAAAGACTACAAATGTCCCAGAACGTGAACGTTCCGTAGTACGGGATAACACGCGCGTCTCCTGTACTGACCGGTTCGGGACGTAGCGAGAGGCGTTCGAGCGGGCATAGAGTCACGCGTCGCGTGATCTCCAAGCGCCGCCACAGCCCGGAACTGAGCGCGAGCGTGGCCGCGACGAACCGCGCCGAGGCCCTCAAAAGAACAGCCACAACACGAGCAGCGCGTACAGCGCCACCAGCGCGATGACCGTCAGCCGGAGGAGGATGTTGACGCTGAACACCAGCCCGTTGTAGTCGTTTTTTAAGAGCTTCACCGGCTCCGTGCGGCGGCTCGCGAGTCCGACGGTCGCGGGCGAGACGTCGGCGACGGCGCGCTCGACGGCGCGCTCGATGGCGTCAATGTCGGACTCGCGGGCGTTCGCCAGTTCGTGGATCGACGCGTGGGTGTCCGTCGAGAAGGGGATCACCGCGTCGAAGGACTCGCGGTAGCGGTCGGCGGTCGCGCGCACGTCCGGCGTGAGCCCGTTCGTGTCGACGCCGATCCAGAGGGTCTCCTCGCCGTCCACCGCCTCGACGAACGCCAGCGCGTGCCGGTCCGAGTCCGCCAGCGCGAACCCGGCGGCGTAGTCGTCGAGGGAGGCCTCGGCGAGCGTCTCGCGGAAGTCGTCGAACGCGCGCTTCAGTCGGTCCGCCCGCGCCGAGCCGTACTGGATCTCCACGTCGGGACCGTTCTGGATGTCGTGTCTGTGCTGGTCGATCAGCAGCACCCGGTCGTGGTCGACATCGCGCATGAACACCCCGGTGTCGTAGTCGTCGATCCCCTCGCCGTGGAGGACGATCACCGTTTCGTCGCCGATCCGGCGGCCGTGAAACCGGACGTCTCCGTACCCCTCGCGGTCGCGGTAGTCCGCCGTCACGAGCCGCGACGCGCGGCCGGTCAGATCCGGCTCCGCGACCGCGTCGCGGATCCGCTCCGCGTCCGCCGGGTCCGAGAGGTCCTCCTTGTGCGTACACGGGACGTGGAGGAAGAAGCCGGCGGTGTCGTCGCCGTTGAGCGCGTCTATCAGGTTCCCGCTCAGTTGGCCGCCGCCGAACCCGCCGAGGGGACCGGGGTGGACCCACGGTGCGGCGAGGGTGAGGCGGTCGCCGTTGTCGACCGCGAGCGTCCCCACGAACGGGCGGGCCTCGACGCCCAGGTCGAGCGACTCCCGGTCGTTCCGGAGCAGCCCGGAGGTGAGCGCGAACGCGGAGACCTCCGTGTTGCTCTTGATGAGATAGTCGACGACGACGAGGACCAACACGAGGAACCCGGCCGCGATGAGCAGCGAGGCGAACGCGAACACGTGTCGGTACGTCGAGAACCCGAACTCGCTGCCGCCCAGCGCGTAGAAGGCGGCGATGAGCGCGACCGGCTGTACGAGCGACACGAGGAGGATCCGGTCCGAGCGGTCGATGCCCGTCGAGACGACGAGGACCAGGATGTTGATCAGGTACAGCGTGACGAAGCTCAGCCAGATGATACTCCACGCGTTCCCGACGCTGTTCACGCCGGAGAGCACCAGAGCGTACACGAACAGGACGAACTGGTTGATGAGCGCGAGGAAGTAGCTCCACGACCGGGGGTAGCCGTCGAGCACGCGGGGGAATAACTCTGCGGCGGCGAGGAAGGGGAGCAGAAAGACGAGTACCGCGATCGGGACGATCCGGGAAGGATCGGGTGCGAACGGCGTGAACAACCAGAGCGCTCCGAAGGTGCCGACCCCGTACACGGCGCTGAGGGCGACGAGCGCGGCCGCCTGAACCCGCAGCCCCGGCACAGAGAACACGAGCCGCTGGAAGGCGTCGACGTTGTCCGCGCCCACTATCCGGTCACCCCGTAGATGGACTCGAGTTCGGTTATCGTCTCGGACACGGAGAACCGCTCGACCGCGGTGCGCGTGTCCCTGTCGCCGTCGAGGCAGTCGCGGACCGCCCGTTCCATGTCGTCGAGGTCGCGCAGCGCGAACCGCGCGCCGTTCTCGGGGTCGATCGTCTCGTCGAACGGGGCCACGTCCGCGGCGGCGACGGGGGTGCCACAGGCGTTCGCCTCCAGCGTCGAGAGCCCCAGCGTGTCGCAGGTGGAGGCAGTGACGAAGACGTCGAGCGCGCCGTAGAAATCGGGGAGGTCCTCGCGCGGCAGGAAGTCGTGGAACCGGACGTTCGCGGGCGCGTCCGCCTCCAGTTCCGCCCGGACCGGTCCCTCGCCGACCAGCTCGAACCGCACCTCCGGCAGTCGCTCCGCGAGCCGGAGGATCTCGTCGACGTTTTTCTTGTGGGTCATGCGGCCGCTGTACCCGACCACCGGGGCGTCGACCGCGGTCGGCCCGCCGTCGGTCGCGAGCGCGTCCACCCGGGCGTCCTCGCCGGGCCGGAAGCGGTCCATCTCGATCCCGACGGGTAACCGGTACGGCTCCACGTCGCGCCGGATACGTGAGGTCGAGGCCGTGACGCAGTCGAACGCGTTCAGAAAGCGGTTCTCGTAGGCGACGTACGCCCGCCCGGCGAGGGCAGTGAGCTGATCCGATTTGAGCCCCTGAACAAAGTAGTCCTCGACGGGGGTGTGGTGGGTGTACACCGAGGTCGCGCCGTACTGCTTCGCGTAGCGGAGCCCCATCAACCCGGTCGACGCCGGGCCGTGACAGTGGACCACGTCGAGGTCGGGCAGCGCCGACAGGCGGCGGTACAGCGGGAAGCGGTACTGCCTGTAGAAGGGGTTCGGCAGCGACGGGACCGGGATCTCGTGGTCGTCCGGCTCGTGGCTACTCGCGGGGTAGACGACGTACACGTCGTGGCCCCGCGCCTCGAGTCGGTCGCGCCACGCCTGAATGGTGTAGGTGACGCCGTCGATCCCGGGAAAGTAGCTGTCGGTGAAAAAGCCGATGTTCATGATGGCGTCTGGCGGTCGAGCGGTCGCGGTCGGCCGCGGCCGTCGCGGCTGGCTCGGTGTGGAGGGAACGCGGCAGGTACGTCGGCCGCGGAGGGCGTTCGCGAACCGGTCGCGCCGACGAGTAGTGCCGATACCACGGTTATCTGCGGATTTCACCACCTGACCGCTTCAACATTTTCATTTCCGATCTCGTCGGGAGTCTCGACCGGCGTTGCGGCTCGGTCCCGTCGAACCCGCCCGCTTAATCCCCAGGCGCTCAAACCGCCGGCCATGATCACGACCGACCGCATGGCGGCCGTCGACGCCAACGCGGCCGCGCTCGGCGTGCCGCGGAAACAGCTGATGGAGTCGTCCGGCAACGCGGTCGCCCGCGAGGTGCGGGCCGTCGCGGACCCGGGCGCGACCGTCGAGCTAGTCTGCGGCCGCGGGAACAACGGCGGCGACGCCCTCGTCGCGGCGCGGTTCCTCGACGCCTACGACGTGACGGTCCACCTGCTCGGTCGCCCCGAGGCCATCCGAACCGACATCGCCCAGGAGAACTGGGCGGCGCTCGGACAGGCCGAGATTCCGGCCGAGACCGTCACCGACTCGCGCGAGTTCGGTCTCACTGGTCCCGACGGCGACGACCCCGAGGTCGTCGTCGACGCGATGCTCGGATCCGGAATCTCGGGCGGGCTCCGCGAGCCGGAACGAACGGCGGCCGAGGCGATCAACGCGAGCGACGCGACGGTGGTCGCGGTCGACGTGCCCTCCGGCGTCGACGCCGACACCGGCGACCTGACCGGAGCGGGAGCCGGTGGCTCCGTCGACGGGACCGCCGCCCCCGTCTTCGTCAACGCCGACCGCGTGGTGACGTTCCACGACGAGAAGCCCGGACTGAGCGCGCTCGACGCCGCAGTCACCGTCGCCGACATCGGGATCCCGGCCGCCGCCGAGCGGTACACCGGGCCGGGCGACCTCCTCGGACTCGGGCGCGACCCGGACTCGCACAAGGGCGAGAACGGCGAGGTCCTCGTGGTCGGCGGCGGGCCGTACGCGGGTGCGCCGGCGCTCTCCGCGCTCGCCGCGCTCCGCGCGGGCGCTGACCTCGTCCGGGTGGCCTGTCCAGAGTCGGTGGCGGACGCGGTTCAGGGTTTCTCGCCGAACCTCATCGTCCGTCAGCTCCCCGGCGACCGCGTCGGGCCGTCGCACGCGGAACGGATCGGGTCGCTCGCGGCGGACGGCGACGTCGTCGTCCTCGGGCCGGGACTCGGAGACGGCAACGAGACCGAGGGGTTCGTCCGCGAGTTCCTGACGGGGTACGGAGGCCTCGCGGTCGTCGACGCCGACGCGCTTCGCGTCGCCCCCGAGGTCGACACCGACGCCGACCTGATCTGTACGCCGCATCGGGGCGAGCTCGTCGACATGGGCGGTGGGACGGCGGCGGACCCCGACGAGCGCGCCGAACTGGTCCGCGAGTTCGCGGCCGATCTCGGCCATACGCTGCTCGTGAAGGGCACGGTCGACGTGGTCAGCGACGGGGACGATGTCCGGCTGAACCGTACCGGAAACCCGGGGATGACGGTCGGGGGAACCGGTGACGTGCTGGCGGGGACGGTCGGCGCGCTGGCGGCCGTGACCGACCCGTTCCACGCAGCCGCGGTCGGCGCGTACGTCGTCGGACGCGCGGGCGACGCCGCCGCGGACGCGAACGGGACCGGACTGGTGGCGACGGACGTATCCGACCGGCTGCCGGAGGCGATGCGTGATGAGTGACGAGGGACGCGAGGACGGGACCGGGAGAGAGGCGGGGTCGGGCGGCGCGGACGCGCTGACCCACACCGACGACGCGGGCGACGTTCAGATGGTCGATGTCGGGAACAAGCCCGACAGCAGCCGTCGGGCAGTCGCCCGCGGCGAGATCCGGCTGACGCCGGCGACGGTCGCCGCGGTCGAGGCGAACGCGGTCGAGAAGGGGGACGTGCTGGCGACCGCCCGTATCGGCGCGGTTCAGGCCGTGAAACACACCTGGGAGACGATCCCGATGTGTCACCAGATCCCGATCACGAACGTCGACACCGACTTTTCGGTCGGCGACGACCGGATCGAGCTGACCGTCGCGGTCGAGACCACCGGGAAGACGGGCTGTGAGATGGAGGCGTTGGAAGGGGTGACGACCGGCCTCAACACGGTCTGGGACATGGTGAAGGCCGCCGAGAAGGATGCCGACGGCGGGTACCCGGACACGGGGATCACCGGCGTCGAGGTCGTCGAGAAGCGGAAGGAGACGGTCGGCGAGTAGTCCCGGCCGGCCCGACGGCGGCCGGCGGTTGCCGAGTGTAACCCTACCGGTCGAGGAACGGCGGGATGACGACCTCGGCGCGCTTCTCGTCGCCGCGCACGACGACGCTGACCTCCGTGCCGGCGTCGGCGTGCGACTCATGGAGGTAGCCCAGCCCGATCGGTTGATCGAGGGTCGGACTCATCGTCCCGGAGGTCAGCTTCCCGACGCGGGTGAGGTCGCCGTCGGTGACCGCGTAGCCGCCGCGGGGGACGCCGCGTTCGAGCAGTCGCACGCCGACGAACCGCTCCGTGACGCCCGCCTCCTTCTGGGCCTCCAGCGCGTCGCGGCCGACGAACTCCGTGTCGAGTTTCACGACGAAGCCGATCCGCGCCTCGTACGGGGTGTGCGGCTCGTCGTCGGGGTCGAAGTCCTGTCCCGACAACAGGAATCCCATCTCGGTGCGGAGCGTGTCGCGAGCGCCGAGACCGCAGGGCTGTGCCGGGTCGGGACCGTCGACGAACGCGTCCCACACGGCGTCGACGGAGTCGGCCGGACACATCACCTCGAACCCGTCCTCGCCGGTGTAGCCGGTGCGCGCGACCCAGCTTTCGATGCCCGCGACCGCCGCCGTCGTCGCCTCGAACTTCGAGAGGCCGACGACGCGGTCTCCGGGGGTCGCCTCGTCGAGGGCGTCGGCCGCGTCCGGCCCCTGTACCGCGAGCATCGCCCAGTCGTCGGTGACGTTGGCGACGGTCGCGTCGAGGCCCCACTCGTCGCGGCGGTCGACCCACCGGTCGTCCGTCTGCTCGTCGTGGCCCGCGTTCGGCACGAACAGGTACGCGGGGTCGCCAGTCGGCGCGTCGAGGCGGGCGTCGGTCGCGTCGCCGGCCGCGTCACGGGCCGCGAGAGACGCCGCCGCCTCGCCGGCCGCGGTCCCGTCGGGGAGCCGGTAAACGACCGTGTCGTCGAGCACGACGCCCTCCTCGTTCGTGATTGCCGCGTACTGGGAGTCGCCGGGGTCGAGCGCGCTCACGTCGTTGGTCGTGAGCCGGTTCATCAGGGCGGTTGCGTCCGGGCCGGCGACCTCGATCTCGCCCATGTGCGAGACGTCGAAGACCCCGACCGAATCGCGGACCGCGGCGTGTTCCGTCCGAATGGAGTCGAACTCGACGGGCATCTGCCAGCCGCCGAAGTCGGTGAACGTCGCGCCGCGCGCGTCGTGGGCCCCGTGGAGCGGAGGGAGGCGATCGGTCATACGCGAAGCTCTCTCGGACGGACCTAATGTGTTGTGACATCGGTGGCCCGCACGGTCGCGATCCGCGCGACCGAGGCCGTCGGCGAGCGACTCGGTCGACAGCCTCAAGCGGTCGCCGGCCCCCCTACCGGGCGTGAGCAGTCCCCGCCCCGATCGCACCGGCGCGGTCGCGCCCGCCGTCGCGGTCCTCCTGACCGCGGTCCTGTTCGGCGCGCTCGTCGGGACGTGGCCCCCGTTCGTCGCGGTCGAGAGCGGCAGCATGACCCCCGGCGTCGAGCGCGGCGACCTCGTCGTCGTCACTGCGAGCGACCGGCCGCCGTGGGGCGACCTCGCGACGGCGACCGACCCGGACGCGCCAACGCGGCTCGGCGGGGCCGGCGACGTGGTCGTGTACGCGGTCCCCGGGGCCGGAGACAGACCGGTGTTCCACCGGTTGGCGTTCCCCGTCGAGGCGGGGGAAGACTGGACCGAGCGCGCCGACCCGACCCTCCTTTCCGGCGACTGCGCCGAGCTTTCGACCTGCCCGGCCCCCTACGACGGGTACGTCACCCACGGTGACGCGAACGAGCTGTACGACCAGAGCGCGGGCATCGCCCCGGTCGTCCCCGAGGAGTGGATCGCCGGGAAGGCGCTGTTCGCGGTCCCGAACCTCGGCTGGATCCGGGTCGGCGTCGACGCGGCGGCCGCGCGGTACGGCGGGGTCGCGACCGCGGTCGTCCTCGTCGGATCTGCGGGATTCGCAGGCGGACTCGGCGCGTTGCTCTTGGGACGGCTCCGGCGAAACACACGGCGGTGAGCCGGACCGGTGACGAGACGGTATTTAAATACCAGTGAACGGGGGCGACAACCGTTTATAAAGCCCGGTTGCCCGAGGGACCGTGTCCCTCGCTGCCAGAGAATCTCCGATTCTCGCTGGAGTCAGTCGCCGGAGCGAAGCGACGGCGACTGACGAGGCTGGGGAGGCGTGAGGTGCTGTGCTGTGCGGGGTGGGACTCGAAGGGGCAGTCGCAAGGCGGGCAGAGGCGAAGTAAGCACCGCAGCGAGGGAGCGAAGCGACTGAGCGAGGAGCACAGCGAGCGTCTGTCCGCCTCGCGGCTGGGGCTTCGGTGGTGTCCGTGTCGATCGGCGATGTATAAGCGAGCGGCCGGCACTTCAGAGATGGTTCCAGCGGAGTCGCCGTTCGCTTATAAATAGCCGCGGACGACGCTACTCGGTCGCTACCGCGTCGCGGACGACTCGGAGTCGGTCTCGGAGCTGGCCACGGAACCGTCGCCGTCGTCGGACTCGCTTTCTGCGTGCTCGCCGCCGTCGAGCGTCACCGACCCGTTGGCGGCGTTCCGGAGCGCGTCGGACCGTCCGAACTCGCCGGGCGCGATGGCGAGCGTCCGGATCCCGTGGCTGTTGGCGGTCTCGACGACGGGCTTGAAGTCGGTGTCTCGGGAGGCGATCGCGAGGGTATCCATCCGCCCCTCGGCCGCGAACCGGGCGGCGTCGACCGCGAGTTTCACGTCCACGTCGCCGCTGGTCATCACGACCTCGAAGCCGCGGGCCTCCGCGGCCTGGATCAGCCCCGGCGTCGCGTGCTCGTCGAGGTAGAGCCGCGTCGTCACTAACGGGCCCTCCGCCTCGGCCGCCCGGCGCACGTCGTCCAAGTCGATGTCGAACTCCTCGCGCAACACGTTCGGGCCGTCGACGAACAGCGCCACGCCGCCGGCGTTCGGGTCCGTCTGCCCGGCGGCGTCCGAGTCGCGACCCTCGACCGCCTCGTCGCCTTGCTCCATGGACGCCCTCCGCGGTCGCCGGAAATAGGCGTGGTGATCCGCGAGTGGCGCTGACATCCCGGCGACCACAAGATACTTATTAAAAAATGAAATTATCGTCCGTGCCGAACTCTCACAGCCGACTCCGCCGGCTCAGGGACCTGCTCGTCGCCCAGCCGACCGCCCTCGTCGAGCGCGCCTTCCTCGTCCTCCTCGGGCTGGCGATCTGCGCGGTGAACCTCGCCAGCCTCAGGTCGCTGTCGTCACTCGGGACGTTCCACTCGATCCCCTCGTTCGTCGGCGCGACGCTCGTGCTGTTGGGCGTCTCCGAGTTCGTTTCCGGCGAGCGGACGACGCTCATCCTCGCCCTCCGGCTGGGGTTCCTCGCGCTCCTCGCCGTTTCGGTCGGGTTCGCGGCGCTACTCGTCCTCTTCATGCTGAACAACGCGCCGTGACGCCGGATTCGGCGGTCTCAACGCGTTCCGCGCCGACTGATCGTTTCGGCACTTGGACACCTTATATCCGTATTACCACCTCTCTCACGACCGTAGCGAATATACGGAGAATTAAAGTGAGGTGTCCAAGAATAACGGGATAAGATGTCGCAATCGAACGCATACACCGTCATCTCCGAACAGAACGATCACGAATGTACCACGGTACGTGCCCATCCGCGCAACGAGACGTACCACGTCGTCGAGTACGCCGACGAGGACGCCCGCGAGCGCGTCGCCGACCTGCCGGTCGGGTCGGTGGTCAAGATGGAACTGTCTCGCGCCGGCCGCCGCAGCAACGTCTGGTGTGCGGAGTCCGTCGAGACCGCGGTCACCGATGGCGGGTCAACACAATAGGAACGGGAGCCTGCGGACGATTTTCGTTTTATCGTTGAGCGCGGCCCGGTAGACGGGACGCCCACCTTTGAACTCCGGATCGCTCGGCTGGACGTGATCGGGCC
>PXST01000001.1:2941-6320 GCA_003023405.1 Halobacteriales archaeon SW_8_68_21 | reverse complement strand
GGCCGCTCGGAGGCGCGCGCCACGGTGGTAGACGAAGAGTGAGCGTCGGTATCGCCCGTTCGAAGCCTCGCTAAAGGTGGACGTTCTCGATGGCTTCGCGGTTTCGTGACCGGTTACAGGTCCCGCGTGAGTCGCGGGTTCGTCACCGCGCCGTCGGCGGCGGAGGCGAAGTCGCGGCCGTACTTGGCGAGGATGCCGCCCTCGTAGGGCGGTTCGGGCGCGTCCCAGTCTTCGCGGCGCTCGTCCAGTTCCTCGTCCGAGAGGTCGACGGTGAGGTCGCGTTCGGGGATGTCCACGGTGACGTGGTCGCCGTCCTCGATCAGTCCGATCGGGCCGCCGACGGCGGCCTCGGGGGCGACGTGACCGATCATGGGGCCGCGGGTGCCGCCGGAGAAGCGGCCGTCCGTCAGGAGGGCCACGTCGTCTTCGTGACCCGCACCGACGACGGCGGCGGTGACGCCGAGCATCTCGCGCATGCCCGGCCCGCCGCGGGGGCCCTCGTTGCGGATGACGATCACGTCGCCGGACTCGATCTCGCCCGATTGGACGTACTCCATCGCGTCCTCCTCGTTTTCGAACACGCGGGCCGGTCCCTCGTGGTAGAACTCGTCGTCGCCGGTCACCTTCAGCACCGAGCCGTCCGGCGCGAGGTTGCCGTCGAGGATCTTGATCGCTCCCTCCGCCTCCTTCGGGTTGTCGACCGCGTAGAGGAAGTCGGCCTCGATCGCGTCGTCGTCCGGGAGGTCGCCGTTCGCCTCCAGCTCGGCGATCTCCGCTTCGAGCGTCCGCCCCGTGACGGTCATCGCGTCGCCGTGAAGCAGGTCGGCCTCCAGTAGGCGGCGGAGGACGACGGGGACGCCGCCGACCTCGTGGAGGTCGTTCATCACGCGCGACCCGCCGGGCTGGAGGTCCGCGATCTTCGGCGTGCGGCGGGAAATCTCGTCGAAGTCCTCGATCGTCAGGTCGACGTCCGCCTCGCCGGCGAGCGCGAGCAGGTGGAGGACCGCGTTCGTCGACCCGCCCATCGCGGTCTGTGCGGCGATCGCGTTCTCGAACGACTCCCGCGAGAGGACGTCGGAGGGGCGGCGGTCGTTCTCGATACAGTCCATCGCGAGCTCGCCCGCGCGCTTGGCGACCGCATAGCGCTCCGCGTCCTCGGCCGGCGGCGAGGCGGACCCGAGCGGGGCCAGCCCGAGCGCCTCCGAGAGCGACGCCATCGTGTTCGCGGTGAACATGCCGCCACAGGAGCCGGCTCCCGGGCAGGCGTGGCGCTCTAACTCGTCGAGTTCGTCGGCGTCCATGTCGCCCTGCGCGTACGTGCCGACGCCCTCGAACACCTGAACGATCGTCACGTCGCGGCCCTCGTGTTCGCCCGGCATGATCGACCCGCCGTAGCAGAAGACGCTCGGCAGGTCCGTCCGGATCGCGGCCATCATCATCCCGGGGAGGTTCTTGTCACAGCCCGCGACCGTCACGAGGGCGTCCATGCGCTCACCGAAAGAGACGAGCTCGACGCTGTCGGCGATCACCTCCCGCGAGATCAGGCTCGCCTTCATCCCCTCCGTCCCCATCGAGATGGCGTCGGAGATGGTGATCGTCCCGAACTCGATGGGCATCCCGCCCGCGGCGTCGACGCCGTCGAGCGCGGCGTCCGCCACGTCGTCGAGGTGAACGTTACAGGGGGTGATGTCGGCGGCCGGGTTGGGCACGCCGACGATGGGCGACGAGAGGTCCTCGTCGTCGAACCCCATCGCGCGGAACATCGCGCGGTGCGGCGCTTTGTCCGGTCCCTCGGTCACTTCGCGGCTCCGCAAGTCCTTGTCTTTCCCGCCGGCGAACCGGTCGGTGTCCGCCCGGCGACGACGCCGCTCGTCGTCGTCGGCTCTCGGCTGCTGTTCGCTCATACTCGCCCCTGTCGCTCGGGACTCTTAAACCGCCGCGTCGGGGCGATGGTTGCTCGGCGGGGCGAACGGGTTCGGGGTAGTCACGACACCGTATCCGTGTCGTCGGTCCGTAGTGCTTCGAGGCGTTCCTCACCGTACTGATCGTCTGCGGCTTCGTGGTGTCGATGGATTCGGTACGCGTCTCGGAGTCGTTCCTCGTCGTCGGTGAACTACCCCACCCTACTCAGCCACAGCAGTGGCTTCGTTGAGGCTGGGGCTTCCTGTTTCTATGACGCGCTTTGCAGACACCGAATGGCTGTCCGTAGGGAGCACAGTCTCCACAGGCGTGTTTTCGGGCCATCCCAGCCCTAATTCAGCAAAGCCTCTCTGTAAGACGTTCATCGCCGCATTCGCGTCACGGTCACATTCAAACCCACACGAGGGACATGAATGCTCTCTGACCCAGATGGGTTTCGCTGTCTCCACACCACACGATGCGCACTCTTTCGTCGTACCTCGTGCTTCGACTTGAACAACGTACGTCCCGTACAGCTCGGCTTTGTATTCGAGCAAGGTGATGAACCGTCGCCACGCCGCATCCTGCTTGCTACGAGCGTTGTGCGACTGTTCCAACATTCCCTTCACGTCCAAATCCTCGACGAACACCGCGTCGTATTCCCGGACGAGCCACGTCGTGAGTTTGTGCTGGTAGTCGAGCACCTTCCGCCGGATGTGACGCTTGATCTTCGCAACCGTCAGTCGTTGTTTCTCGTAGTTGTTCGACCCGTGCTCTTTGCGAGAGAGGTTGCGTTGCTCGCGGCGGAGTTGTTCGTACTCGTCTCCGAGATCGAGCCAATCCACACTGTTCCCGTCCGAAGTGTGGATATAGTTGAGGATGCCAAGGTCGATTCCAACGCTGTTGTTCATGTTGAGTGCGTCAACGTCGGGTTTCTCCGGCAAATCGGCCTCATCGGTTTCGAGACCGAAAGAGACGAACCACTCGCCGGTTGTCTCCTTTTTGATCGTGACTTCCTTGATGGACGCTTCGGCCGGTATTTCGCGGTGGTAGCGAATCGGGATCTCACCGATTTTGGAGAGCCAGAGGGTCGCCCGCCGGCCACTCGTGTTTTTGAGTTCGAAGCCGGACTGCGAATACGTTATACTCTGAAACTCCCTTGGCGATTTCCACTTTAGCATCCCGACCTTGTGACCGTTCTGTTTCTTTTGAGAGAGGTTCGAGAGATTCTGATAGAACCGCGTGACAGTTCGCTGGAGTGCTTTCGAGTGGACCTTTGTGAACACGGGAAACTCGTCTTTCCAGTCGGTGAGACGGTCGTGATGCTTGTACGCCGACCCAACGTCATCGGCGTCGTTGTGATTCGTGTACTCGTACCGCGTGAAGTTGTACGCTTGGCGATGAACGTCGATGTGATACTCAACAGTCTCCGCCAGCTCTTGTGTCGGATAAGCGTGGTAGCGGTGACTGTACTCCATCG
>PXST01000001.1:0-2854 GCA_003023405.1 Halobacteriales archaeon SW_8_68_21 | reverse complement strand
AGTTAATGGTTTGTACTATGTGCGGCGATTCATCTCCTCCCTACTCGCTCCCGATGGTCGCTCCTTGAGGAAGGGGCATTCTCGCCTCAATTCTGGTAAATCGCTACACGAATCACTATCAGAGTTTGCGAACCTGGTCGTCGAGTGAAGCCCCACAGTTCCAGCAGTCGGCATCGGCACCAGCGTTTGCGGTCCCACACTCTGAACACATGTGGATCGGTATATCACCGTCGACGTGTAGCTCAGCCGTTGTACAATCTGGGCACGGGTCTGTGTCGCGAGGGAGCGGGTGGTCGTAGCGGTGGCAATCCAGGTTCGTGTAGTAGCACACGCCCCCACTTGTCGAGTGTCTTTTTCCTTCTTTGGAAAGTGAGATAGGCCGAAATATATCGCTACTCAGAATTATTTTCTCTGGAGTGTTCCAGCCCTTCCAGAAGTGTGACAACGTTCTGTTCTTCG
This sequence comes from Halobacteriales archaeon SW_8_68_21, assembly GCA_003023405.1. Taxonomy (GTDB): domain Archaea; phylum Halobacteriota; class Halobacteria; order Halobacteriales; family Haloferacaceae; genus Halorubrum. The sequence continues at coordinate 2,395 of PXST01000001.1, read as the reverse complement.
TCATCAAGCTGCTGTGGATAGATTGCGACGGTCACAATGTAGTCGCCCTCGTGTTTGATCTTCGCCGCGTGAATGTAGACGTCCATTTGCGAGCCCGCCAGCTGAGCTGCTCCCTCGAATTTTTTGACTTCCGTCGACTGTCCGAGGGTAGTCACGTTTCGACTGTTGATCTGCTCACCGACGCTAATGCTCTCATACTCGGTTTCGAACCGCTGGAGAATCTCACGTTCGGACATCTCGGCGATTGGATTGAACGATTGGGTCGCAACTTCCACTTCTGGACTCGCAAACGCAACGAAGACAGCGGCTCGTTGGGAACCAAGTGGACCTAGATCAACTTGGCGTTCGTATTGGGCGAGCTGATTCGTTACTTCGACCTGCCGAGTCTGGTCAGCGGCACTGAAATTCCGCGTGACAACCTGCTCAGTGACGCTGACCTCTTCGTATCCCGTCTCCGAAACTGCTTGATCAGATGTTGTCCCCGGTGACGCACTAAACGAGAGTGCTCCCTGACCCGTAATGAATCCACACCCTGCAGTGACCATTATCATACTGATGGCAAGGGTGGCAGCGATCTGGCGTCTACTCATATCACCATGGGTTCTTAACAAAAGCTAAAAAACACACTGGTATCTCCTGCTCCGACTGTTTCAGTAATTCGAGAACAACCATTTGCGGAGCGCAATCTTCGAGTGAGCGAAGATCGTGCCGGTCTTATCGTTGGACGTGCGGTCGCAATCCTTACTCAGGTACCGATGAAAATGCCCGTAGCTACTGTTTCTGACCGTTCGGTCAGAACGGCAGCGAGGACAGGAAACGCCGTCACGCCAGCGAACCTGTTGGAGCAGGTCTGCTGCGACTGATTCTGGCCCAAACGTGTCTAGTGGAATCATTCCTGTCGGACACCGCTTCCGCGGTGTCCTTGTCCTCTTCGACTCGACAGCCACAGCTCAGCAGTATCAACAATCTCCTACAGAAGAGCGGTGTTAGAATCCCTTATTCGAAGATCAATGACCAACGGACAAGTTGACATCCACTGAGGATGTCGCCGATGAGCGGCGTTTCTGTTTGGTGTTGAGCTTCTGCCCAACGCTTATGCCGTTGGGGAGTGTCCCAACACGTAAGGGATGCCCTCAGAGCTGTTCTTCCAGTACACGCACGTCGAAACCGGCCTCGTCGAGAACGTCGTGCTTCGACCGACTGACGACACCGAGACGTACCCCTCGGACTGGAAGTACACGCTCCATCTGGGCACCCTCGACGATCTCACGCTTGTCCGGTACGACAACTCCCACGAGGACACGAAGGGGCACGAGCATCACACCGCAGCTGGTGATCTCAACGGCGTCGAGTTCCCTGGGATGGAGGAGTTGCTCGTCGAGTTCTGGGCGAGTGCGGACGAGTACTGGGACGCTATCGGCGGCGACCCACCCAGACCACACTGATCAAACACCACCCGACCCACCACCACCCCGACCATGACCACACTCCACATCACCGTCGGCGATCGAGAACAGCTCCGTGAGGACGCACTCCAGTTCGTTCAGAATGTCGAGAACGACGATCTCAACGACCAGGACGGAAAGGCGACGCTCCAGTTCGGAACCTACGACGACTTCGTCGACGGTCTCACCCCGCTCCGCCTAGAGCTCATCCGAGCGATCGCTGAGGAAGCTCCCGAAAGCATGCGCGAAGCGGCGCGGCTCGTCGAGCGAGACGTATCCGATGTCCACTCTGACCTGAAGCAGCTGGAAGTACTGGGCATCCTTACGCTCGAAGAGGGAGGCCCCAGCGGCGCGATACAACCGGTCGTCCCATTCGACCGCATCGAAGTCCATATCGACTACCCGCTCATCGATAACGGCGATGCCGACAGCGCCCCCGCGAGTGCGTAGTTGGTTCGTCTCAAACTGGTAGGATTCTCAGCGATCAATTTGTATTGTTCAGTGACCAGCTGTTTCACACAATATCCAGCTGAACAAAAAGAGATAGAGCCAATCTCTCAGTTATGACCTGATTGTAGCTCGTCGCGAACGATCTCCCGAACGAGCCCTTCGGACGTGACGGAGAGCGCTTCTGGTTCTGGAGTGGCGTTATCTCGTCGACAGCCGCCTCAAGATGCTCGTCACCAGCATCGCCGTGGAGGTAGAGATCGGCGCGGTTGGTGTATGCGTTCTTCAGGGTCGAGGTGGCGATCCCAAAATCGTCGGCGACGTTTGCCCGGTCGCGTTAAGTTAGAGGATGAGGCGCTTGAGTTCAGAGTGTCTATGGCCGAAATCGAACGCCTCAACGAAGGTATCGCGTGGATTAACTTGCCGTTTGTGGAGCGAGATCGGACTCCGCGCTGGGCGATTGAAGTAGGGATCCGCTGTCACTTATCCGGTATGTCACTACG